>NZ_DASVGJ010000043.1:0-31876 GCF_036379615.1 Brachybacterium sp. | reverse complement strand
CCTGGCTCTCGTGCTCGTTGGCGCTGGTGAGGCCGTTGGCGTCACCGGCCCAGCCGTTGGGGATCTCGAACATCTGACGGATGAACCCGGTGGGCGCCTGCGGCAGCGCCCACCGGTTCCCGCCGGTCAGCTCCCGGCAGGAGTCGATGAAGCTCTCCAGCGAGCTCACGTCAATCGTCAGCCCCTCGTCCTCCATCAGGTCCTGACGCACGAACAGCACCGAGGTCTGCACCACTCCGCGCGGCACGGGGACGCTGTAGATGCGGCCCCCGTAGATGCAGGCGTCCCAGGCCTTCGGGGGCACGTTGGCCAGGAACGGGTAATCCGCCGCCGCGCTGCCCGCGAGCAGGTCGGTGAGATCCGCGGCCCGCTCGGCCAGCATCGAGGGCAGGCTCGGCACATCCCCCGGGAAGAACGAGAAGATGTCCGGCAGCCGGTCCCCCGCGATCGTCGTGTTGAACCGATCGGCGAAGTCCCCCGTCGGCACCACGGAGATCTTCGTCGGGGATCCCAGACGCTCGTCCAGGCCCTGCCAGAACGCATTCGAGTCCCGCCCCGGAGGTGCCGGGGTGTTGGTGGGGACGAAGAAGCCGATCTCCTTCCCGTCCCCCGGGGCTCCGTCCGTGACGGCCTTCGGGTTCCCCGGGTAGTTCAGCATCGCGCCGCTGATGCCGGCCTCATCGTCGGCCGGGAGGTCGAGGGTGACGCCCTCGAAGGGGATGTACTCGGGCCGGGTGACATCGGAGTTGTCGCCCAGCTCGGCCCCTCCGCGGCCTTCGTTGCTGCAGGCCGCCAGGCCCAGCGGGCCGAGGGCTGCGACGGCGCCGAGACCGAGCCCGCCGCGGACGATCCCGCGCCGGGTGATGCTGGTGGTGCTCCGAGTGGTCATGGTGACTGCTCTCTTTCTCTCTTCATCGAGGGGTGGGGCAGGGTGGGAAGGGTGGGTCGGAGTGGGACTGCATGGGTGGCCGGCATGGAGGACGGCATGCGCTGCCGGCCTGGGTGGTCGCGGGGCGCCGTCAGCCCTTGACGGCGCCGGTGAGCATTCCCTTGGCGAAGTGCCGCTGCAGGAACGGGTAGATGATCAGCACCGGCACGATGGAGACGACGAGGATCGCCATCTGCAGCGAGGTCTGGGGCGGCAGGGACGAGGTGTCGATCCCGAGGTCCTGGCCGCCGAGCTGGGTGCCCTGCACCACGTAGGTGCGCAGGACCATCTGGAGCGGCCACTTGCTGGCGTCGCTCAGGTAGAGGAGGGCGTTGAAGAACGCGTTCCAGTAGCCCACCCCGTAGAACAGTCCGATCACGGCGAAGACCGGCTTCGACAGCGGCAGTGCGATGCGCAGGAAGAGCTGGAGCTCTCCGGCACCGTCGACCTTCGCGGAGTCGAGGATCTCCTGGGGGAGCTGGACGAAGAAGGCACGGACCACGACGACGTTGAACGCCGAGACGCTGGTCGGGATGATCAGTGCCCACAGCGTGTCGAGCAGGCCGAGCTGCTCCACCACCAGGTAGCTGGGGATGATGCCGGGACCGAACAGCAGGCTGATCAGCACCAGCAGGAGCAGGGGCCGGTTGGCGAAGCTGCCGCGGCGGCTGAGCGCCCATCCCAGCGTCGCCGTGAGCGCGAGGCTGAGCGAGGTCCCGACCACCGTGACGAAGGCAGTCACCCCCAGAGCCCGGGTCACCACGCCGCCGGCGAAGATCATCTGGTATGACGTGAAGTCGATGCTGGTGGGGAACAGGACGAACCCGCCGGCCTTGATCACCTGTTCGGGCGAGGCGACGCTCGTGGAGAAGACGCCGATGAACGGCAGCACCACCAGGGCGCAGGCGATCGTGAGGATGATCCCCTTGATCACCGACTCGGTCGGGCCCGGCGTCGCCACGCCGTCGATCACTCGGGGCCGCCCCCGTCGCGGGGTCCGGCGGGATCCTGTCTCGGGGCCGGTGCGGGAGGTGGAGTTCCTTGTCGCGGTCATGCCTTGTACACCCCTTCTTCGCCGAACATGTGCGCGACCTTGTTGGCCATCAGCACCAGGACCAGCCCGACCAGGCCCTTCACCAGCCCCACAGCCGCGGAGACACCCCAGTAGCCGCCGACGACGCCGTTGTTGTAGACGTAGGTGTCCAGCACCTGCGACACCCCGATCCCCACGGCGTCCTGCTGCAGGACCAGCTGTTCGAACCCGACGGAGAGGGAGTCTCCGAGCTTCAGGATGAACAGCATGATGATGATCGGTCGCATGCCGGGCAGCGTCACGTGCCACATCTGGCGCAAGCGGGTTGCCCCGTCCACGGCCGCAGCCTCGTAGAGCGACTTGTCGATCCCGGCGAGGACAGCGAGGAAGAGGATCGTCGCCCAGCCGGTGTCCTTCCAGATCACCTGGGAGGTGATCAGGGCGTAGAAGACGTCGGCGTTCCCGATGATGTCGATCGGCTCCCACCCGTTGGCGCGCAGGAAGTTGTTGAGCAGTCCTGCCCCGCCGAGCACCTGCTGGAAGAGCGCCACCACGATCACCCAGGACAGGAAGTGCGGCAGGTACAGGACCGACTGGACGAGCTGGCGGACCCGGTTCGACACCAGACTGTGCAGGATCAGCGCCAGGATGATCGGGGCGGGGAAGACGAAGACCGTCTGCAGCGCCGTGATGATCAGCGTGTTCCGCAGCGCACCGAGGAACTCGGGATCGCCGTTGACGAGGATCTGGAAGTTCTCGAATCCGACCCACAGGCTCTTGGAGATGCCCAGGTACGGCTGGAAGTCCTGGAAGGCGATCACGTTGCCGCCCAGTGCGAGGTACTGGAAGACGACGATCACGGAGATGCCGGGCAGCGCGAACAGGAGCACGGTGCGATCGCGCCACATCCTCTTCCACCACGGGGCGCGGGTCTTCGCAGGCCCGGGCTTCCGAGGTGTCGGAGCGCCGGTGGGCTCCTCGTCCTCTCGGCGGGTGGTGCTGTCCTCAACGGCTGTCGTCATCACGCCCCCTCGGGGAGTCATCCACCGGAGCTCGGTGGGAAGCGTTCTCCCAGCGTGCGCAGTCTTGCCTGATGTGTTGCCTCGCCACGATCTGCTCCATCGCAATAGTGATCGATCACTTAGGATTCTCACGTTAGAGGGTGATCGATCACTATGCAAGAGGTCACTGCCTGGCGGAGGCCGCGGATCCCATGCGCGTGTGTCAGGATCACGAACGAGCCCGCCTCCGGCAGGGCGGTCGGACGGCAGCGTCCCGACGGGGACCAGCACAGGAGTGGACAGATGGCGGAAGGAGTCGCGGGCTCGGGCCGCCGGGCGACGATCTGGCAGGTGGCGGAGGCCGCCGGGGTCTCGCACCAGACGGTCTCGAGGTACCTCCGGGCGGATCCCGGGATGAAGCCCCAGACGCGGGAGAAGGTGCGCGCTGCGATCGACGAGCTCGGATACAGACCGAACCTCTCGGCCCGCTCCATGCGCACGCGTCGGAGCAATCGCATCGGCGTGCTGCTGCCCTCCGACAGCATGTTCCGCGCCTCTGCCCTGAGCGGCGCGATCGACATCGCGACCGCCGAGGGATACGCCATCGAGGTGTTCGCGGTCGAGGGCGACGCGCGCGCGGCCTTCGACCGTGTCCTGCAGATCGCGGACTCGGGGCAGGTCGACGGGATCCTCGCGCTCGCCCCGCTGCCGCCGGACACCGAGCACAGCTATCCGGGACGGGCGGCGATCGTCGCCTCCGCCGACTACGACGAGCGCACGCGGAGCATGGGTGCGATGGCGGACGGGACTCCGATCGGCGAGATCGTCGAGGGGTTGCACGCTGCGGGCCATCGGCGATTCCTGCACGTCACCGGCGATCTGGAGTTCGCCTCGGCCCGCAATCGACGCACCGCGTACGTCGAGGCGACGCAGCGCCTGGACGTCGAATCAGCGCTGGTGCACGTCGCGCTCTGGTCCGAGGCCGCGGGCCACGAGGCGGTCCGCATGATCGCCGAGATGCCTCGCGGCGAGCGCCCGACGGCGGTCGTCGCGGCGAGCGATCTCATCGCCGTGGGAGTCATCAACGGCGCCCGGGAGCTGGGGTGGAGCGTCCCCGAGGACCTCAGCGTGAGCGGCTGGGACGCTCACTACCTCGGCGCGTTCCTGCAGCCCTCGCTGACCACGGTGAAGGACGACCGGCGTCAGCTCGGACGGAATGCGATGAGTCGTCTGCTGGCCGTGCTGCGGGACGAGCCGCTGCCCGAGGAAGAGGTGCTCTCCACCGTGCTCTGGCGTGGCTCCACCGGTCCGGCCCCCGACTGAGGCGACGATGCCCGCCCGGCACCTCCCACCTCATCCCACGTGGGAAGCATCAGAGCCGGACCAGGCTCAGTACGGCACGACGTCCGGAACGGGCTCGTCGGCGGGGCGGACGACCGGTTCCCGCAGGCGCACGCCCTCACGGGCGCTGATCCGCGCCATCAGCATCGCGGTGACCAGCAGCAGCGCGATGGCCGCGGCGATCCCCCCGGCCAGGGCTGCGCTCCCGGACCCACTTGCCGTGGCGGCGAGCGCGGCCGCGGACGTGCCCGGGGCTGCGGCGGCGGCGTTCAGCGCAGCCGCTCCCGCCCCGATCCCGCTGCCCGCACCGAAGGCGGAGACCAGGTGGGAGGCGACGGTGATCGTCGCCGTGAGCATGATCGACAGCTCGAGGCCGCCGCTCTTCCAGGCGAGGATCCCGGCGGCCAGTCCCAGGGCGAGCGCCGGCAGCACCACCGCGGCGGTCAGCTCGCGCCCGATGAGCATCACGGCGCTCGCGGCGAGCAGCGGCAGCAGGGGGCTGCGCAGCCAGGAGCCGAGCGCCTGCATCACCGTTCCGCGCAGGGCCAGCTCCAGCCCGACCGCCTGCAGCGGGGCCAGGACCAGCACGACCACCGTCACCGCCAGCAGCTGCAGCCCGGAGGCGGTGGTGTCCTGCCCGGAACCGTCAGCCCCGACGATCGCACCGGCGGCTGCCGCGAGGATCACCACGAGCACCCCCATCGCACCGACCCACGGTCCATACGCGCGCAGCAGCTCGCGCCGTGGCCGGGCGGCGACCGACCAGGCGGTGCCGAGGGGGCGCCACCCGCCGAAGCGCACACCGATGATCCCGGCGGGCAGCCACATCACGCCCATGGCGAGGGCCAGGGTGACGTCGAGCGCGCTGGTGGGATCACCGCTGGTCACCTCGAGGGCGACGTTCACACCCGGAACCAGCGCGAGCACCAGGATCGTCAGCACCAGCACCACGGAGATCAGCACGACGTAGGCGACGAACGCGGCGGCCAGGGTGAGCAGCGGGCGGAGCCGACCGGCCCAGGCGGGGCGCAGGGTCGCCATCCGGTGGAAGGGAACGGCGACGCGGAGGGAGGAATCTGCAGACATATCGGCCCCACTGTATTGCGCCTGCCTGCACGACCGACGTGAACCTGAATGCGCGGGTCGGGTGGTCGAGGGTCCGGTCCCGTCGGCACCGTTCCCGTCGGCTCTGTTCCCGCCGGCTCTGTTCCTGCCGGCCCCGTTCCTGCCGCCGCCGTTCCCGTCGGGCCCGTTCCCTCTGTCGGGCCCCGGTGCCAGGATGTGTCACAGGCGGGCCTCGCACGAGGCCCCTCCACCTTGGAGGTCCCATGTTCAGCTCCACGCCCTACATCTCCTTCCCCGGCAACGCCCGCGAGGCCCTCGAGTACTACGCCGACGTCTTCGGCGGCACCCTCGACGTCATGACCTACGAGGGCATGGAGGGCCTGCCCTTCGATCCGCCGCCGGGAGTGGTCGCGCACGCTCAGCTGCACGGTGGCCTGGTCACGCTCTCCGGCGCCGACGACATCGACGAGAACCCGCAGCCGCTGGCCGGTTCCGCGTACTCGATGCTGGTGATGCCTGCCTCCGTCGAGGACGGGAAGGTGCTCGTCGAGAGGATCGTCGCCGACGGCGGCAGCCTCGAGATGCCCTTCGAGCAGGCTCCCTGGGGCGACCACTTCGGCCAGGTCGCGGACCGTTTCGGTGTGCTGTGGCAGGTGAACGTCTCCGCGTCCTGAGCTCCGGGCCGGCGGCGAGCGCGGGACCGGTCACGTTCCGGAATCGCGCCCCCGCCGGCGACGTTGCCTCGGACATGAGCACATCACACCCTCATTCCCCGGGGACTCGCACCCTCGGGATCCTCGGCGCCGGCAAGGTCGGCACGGTCCTGGCCCGCCTCGCGATCGCCGCCGGTCACGACGTGCTGATCTCCGGCTCCGGGGATCCTTCACGGATCGAGCTGATCACGCAGATCCTCGCTCCGGGAGCGCAGCCTGCCACCAGCGCCGAGGTCGCCGAACGGGCCGATCTGGTGGTCCTCGCGCTGCCCCTGGGCAAGCATGCCTCCCTCCCGACCGACGCCCTCGCAGGGAAGCTCGTGATCGATGCGATGAACTACTGGTGGGAGACCGACGGGATCCTCGAGCAGTTCTCCCATCCCGGAGCCTCCACCAGCGAGTTCGTGCAGGAACAGCTGCCGGGGTCGACCGTGGTGAAGGCGTTCAACCACATGGGTTACCACGACCTCGAGGACCTCGCCCGACCCCGCACCGACCCGTCGGCCGCTGCTGCCAACCCGCGCACCACCCCTGCGCGCGCGGCGATCGCGATCGCCGGCCCGTCCCCGCACGCGGAGATCGTGGCCGAGCTGGTGGACGAGCTGGGTTTCGATCCGCTGCTCATCGGAGGCCTCTCCGAGGGCGTGCGCCTGCAGCCCTACGCCGAGGCATTCGGCAGCAGCGCGGAGGCCACCGCCCTGCAGGAGATCGTGGACCGCTTCCCTCAGACGGAGCGGGGCCGCGAGGTGATGGCGGCGCTCGGCGCGCACACCGCACCGGAGCTCGACGGTCTGGTCGACGAGAGGGTCTGACCGGGGCCCCGCTGCGGCTCCCACACGCCCAGGCCCGCGCGGCGCGAGTACCACCACCAGATCCCGGCCGAGAGCAGCAGCATCGGGGACATCGCGAGCACGAACCCCAGCATCGTGACCTCGCCCTGCTCGGTGAAGCCGGGGATCAGCGGAGCGATCGCGAACAGGGTCGTGTTGTTCGCGGCGTGCAGCAGGATCGGGATCTCCAGGCCTCCGGTCTTCCAGGCCAGCAGGCCCATCACGATCGCGAAGACGGCGATGTCGATCTGGCCCAGCCAGTTGTAGCCGTGGCCCAGCACGAACAGCGGCACCGGGACCAGGATCCCGATCAGCGGCCAGCGCAGCCAGGTCCCCAGCACCTGCATCGGCAGGGCTCGGAAGGCGAACTCCTCCCCCGCGCTCTGCAGCGGGGCGAGCACGAGCGCCAGCAGCCAGGCCACCACCACCCCGGCCTCGAGCGGCGGCGGCACGATCGCCTCCCGCTCCAGGACCAGGTTCAGCACCAGGTTGACCAGCACGTACACCGGGACCACCACGAGCGCGGCGCGTCCCAGCAGACCCCAGCGGAACCTGCCCGTCACGGACAGAGCGATGCCGGCCCGGCCGTAACCGGCGAGGGTCCCCACCAGCACCGCCGGGATCAGCAGCGCCAGCATGCCGAGTCCGAGGAACTGATCCGCGGGGTTCAGCGGGTCCGCGAGGGAGGAGCTGGTCGCGGCGGGCGGCCAGAGCTCTCCGAGAATGAGCAGCGGCACCATCACCTGGAGGTTCATCACCACGAACACGAAGGCGGCGACGACCAGGGTGACCAGGGGGCGCCACCACCAGCTGCGGTGCGGGAGGGCCCGCGCGAGTCGGTGGTACGGCTGCGGGTGATGCTCAGCGTGCTCTGACATGCCCCGATCCTCCCTGTCCCGTCTGCGCCGCGACATCCGTCCCTCGTCGAGACCCGTCCCGGCCGAGCAGCCGACCCTGCGCCTCGGAGCATCGGCCGAGCGGCTGATCCATCGGCCGCCGCCGCTCTCTACGCTGATCCCATGACCGTCCCCGCGCCCCGCATCCCGGCGATGCCCTCCGTGCGCAGTGCGCGCCAGTGGGCGATCGCTCTCGCGCAGAGCGTGCTGGCCACGGCGCTGGGACTGCTGCTGATCCTGATCAGCTTCGGTGCGCTGCTCGAAGAGTTCTCCGACCAGCCTCCCGACGGGCTGGTGGCGATGTACGCCCTGGACCTGCTGCTGGGCCTCGCCGCGACCCTCGTGATCGGGCCGCTGCGCTCCCTGCGACCGGGGCGGCTGCACAGCGCAGCGCACCTGCTGCTGGCCGCGGCCGCCGGTCTCAGCGTGTGGGCGGCGCCGGCGGCGGCGATCGCCCTGTATCGGATCGGGCTGCGGGGCCGCACCGTGCTCGACGTGGGCGCCGCCCTGCTGGTCACCGGCACGTCGATGACGGCCCTGAGCGTCGAGACCCGGTTCCGCGGCGAGGAGCCGGAGTCAGCGGTGCTCGCCGCGGTGGGCGTGATGGTGGTGCTCGCGCTGATCCCGCTGCTGATCGGGCATGTGGTCGGCACCCGCCACGAGCTGATGACCTCACTGCGGGAGCGGGCCGCTTCTGCGGAACGGGAGCGCGAGACCGCCCAGCGCGAGCAGGCCGCCGCCGAGCGCGAGGCGGCGGCGCTGATACGGGAGCGGGAGGCCGACGACGCCCGAGTGCGCGCCGAGGAGCGCACCGCTCTGGCCCGCGACATGCACGACAGCATCTCCCACCACCTGGCCGCGATCTCCCTGCATGCCGGGGCGATGTCCTACCGCGAGGACCTCTCACCGGAGGCGATGAGACGCACCGCGAGCACGGTGCGGGACGCCGCGCAGCAGGCCAACCGCGAGCTGCGCACGGTGCTGACCGGACTGCGCACCTTCGGCGATGATGCACCGCTGGCGACCGCCCCCACCCTGACCGGCATCGTCGAGCACTGCCGGGAGGAGGGGCAGGAGATCGAGCTGGTGTGGGACGGCATGAGCGAGCAGGACCTCACCGCGCATGATCGCAGCGCAGTGGTGGCCCTGGCCCGGATCCTCTCCGAGGTGACGCTGAACGCGGCCAAGCACGCTCCGGGCGCGCCGCTGCGCATCACGCTCTCCGGGCGGGAGGACCAGGTGCACCTGCGAGCGCGGAACCCGTTCCCGGCAACCCCGGCCTCGCCTCCTTCGACCGGTCACGGGCTGCTCGGGGTGCAGGAGCGGGCCCGGCTGCTGGGCGGGGACGCCCGCCACGGTGCGGTCGACGGAGGCTACGAGGTGGAAGCATGGATGCCATGGTGAACAGTGCGCAAGGCGCGGAGCCCGACGGACAGCAGAGGGTGCGTGTGCTGCTGGTGGACGACGAGGCGCTGATGCGCGCCGGTCTGCGGCTGATGATCGACGGTGCCCACGGCATCGAGGTGATCGGCGAGGCGGCCGACGGCGCCGCGGCGCTCGAGCAGGTCCGCGCTCTGGACCCTGACGTGGTGCTGATGGACATCCGCATGCCGCACATGACCGGCCTCGAGGCGCAGCGGGAGCTGCGCACCATGGGCGCCGGGGCCCGGGTGGTGATGCTGACCGCCTTCGACACCGACGGGTTCCTGCTCGAGGCGCTGCGCTCCGGAGCGGTGTCCTTCCTGCTCAAGGATTCCCCGCCCGAGGAGGTCGTGGAGGCGGTGCTCGACGCCGCCGCCGACCGTCCGCGGTTCTCCCGCGACGTGCTCTCCCGCCTGGTGCGCCTCGCCTCGCAGAGCACCCCCGACGAAGCGATCGGCACGGGGGCCGGTGGTGCGGCCGACGGCGACGGGGCCGGATCCCCGGCAGGGCCTCCGGCCCCGTCGGGCATCACCGAGCGCGAATGGGAGGTGGCCCAGCTGGTCGCACGCGGCCTCGCGAACCAGGAGATCGGCGGGACCCTGTTCATGTCCGTCGCGACCGTCAAGACCCACCTGGGCAGGCTCTACCACAAGCTGCAGGTCACCAATCGGGTGCATCTCGCGATCCGGGTGCTCGAGCTGGGCGGCTGATCCGGGCGGCCGAACTGGCTGGCCGGTGCGGCTGAGCTGGGCGGCCGAGCACGCTGGCTGAACTGGCTGGCCAGTCCGGCGGAGCCCCGCCCGTCGGTCCTCAGTCCTCCGGCAGCGCCGCGAAGGCGGCCTTCGAGTCGTTGTACCAGCCGAGGGACTGCTTGGGGTGGAGCCAGCGGAACTTCATCTCCTGGCGCGCCTCGCGGTGGGTCTCGTCACCGGCTTTGACGGCCTCCTTGAGGTGCTTGTCCTGGGCCTGGATGACCTCGTCCGCGGTCTCGCCGCGGTGTCCGAGGTCGCAGGGGCCGCCGAGCTGCTGGCAGGTCATGGTCTTCATCGGGGAGTCTTTCCGTGGTGGGGATGGTGGTACTGGGTCGACGCGCGCCGTGCCGGAAGTGTGACAGCCGGGCTCCGCACCGACGTCGGCCCAGTTCACCGCTCGGCAGAGGTCCGCCGCTCGGCGGATGCTCCGGGCTCCGCGGATGCTCAGGGTGCCGTGGATGCTCGGGGTGCCGTGCGCGGGACACCGCCGTCGCGGCGCACCACTCGGGCGATCACCTCGGGGTCTGCGCGGAAGTCGATCCGGGTGACCCGCCCGTCCACGACGGTGAGGTCGAACAGGACCCTCGCGATGCCGCGGTCGTACCAGGCGGAGCCGGCGCGCCCGTCGATCCCGACCGGCAGAGCGGCGTGCGCGGCACCGTTGAAGAAGCTCGCCACGTCCTCACGGCCGTCGATCGCACCGGGGGCGCCTGTGGCGATCGCCTGCGCGTCCGCGCGGACCACGGCGTCGGGCGCGAGCAGCTCGACGAGGCGGGTGAAATCACCCTCCCGGGCTGCGGTCATGAACGCATCGACCACCTCCCAGTCGGCGAGCGCGTCCTCCGCCCGGGGCTGAGAGACCTTCGCCCGGGCTCGGGAGGCGAGCTTCCTCGCGGCCTGCGGGGTGGTGTCCAGAGCGGCGGCGATAGTGCTGAACTCGAAGCCGAAGCTGTCATGCATCACGAAGGCGACGCGCTCGTTCGGGCTCAGCCGGTCCAGCACCCGCCGCAGGGCGACGCCGACGGTGTCGGCAAGGGCGACGTCCTCCGCAGGATCGGGGGCGGTCTCGGGCACGTCGACCTCCGCCTCGGGGACCGGGGTGCGACGGCGCAGCCGGTCCAGGCACAGCCGGGTGGTGACGGTGGTGAGCCAGGCGGGGAGGTTCTCGATCTCCTGATCGGTCCCTTCCAGCCGGAACCAGGCCTGCTGGACGATGTCCTGCGCCTCGGTGGGATCGCCCAGCATCTTCGAGGCGAGCGCGACCAGGCGCGGCCTCTCCTGCTCGAGCTGCTCGGCGCGCAGCGCGCGATGCGGTTCCTCGCCCGGCGCATCATGAAGTGCGTGCTCTGTCATGGGCTCGTCCTTGGTCATGGGATCGTCCTTCCCTGAGCGCCGACGGCCCGGACGGTCCTCGGCTCCTGCCTCGTCGACGTGCGCGCAGGCGCGGACGTGACCGGTGAACGTGACCCGGGGCAGGCACTCGGCCGCCCAGCTCAGCCCCTCGAGCCCACGCCTCCTCGGCTCGGGGAGGATCCCCATCCTCCGCGCAGCACACCGCCCCGAGCAACCCGGCATACTGACCGCACCCCGACCCCTCGCCCGCCACGACCCCAGGACGAGCCTGTCGAGGGCTCGTTCCGACGAGGAAGGCTGCCCACGATGTCCACAGGCCCGGATCTCACCCCACTGGTGCTCGTCGCCGGCCCGATCGCCGCGGGCAAGAGCGCGGTCTCCCGTGCGCTGGCGGCGGATCTCCGGTCAGAGGGCACGCGCCTGGCCCTGGTGGAGCTCGATCAGATCGCCGACATGGCACGGCCCACGCTTCCGGACTGGACGGATGCCCACCGCATCTTCGCCTCGGTCACCGCGCAGTGGCTCGAGGCGGGTCTGGACCTGGTGATCGCGGAGTCCGTGAGCACCCGTCGCGAGCTCGACCTTCTGCTCGACACCGTTCCCGCGGGAACGCCTCTGGTCACGGTGGTGCTCACCTGCGGTGCCGACATCGCGCTCGAGCGAGCCCTGTCCGATTCCACCCGCGGTCTCTCCCGTCAGGAGGATTTCCTCCGCCGGGTCCACGCCGACTGGGCTCGGGAGCTGCCGCACATCCCCGCTGATCTGGTCCTCGACACCGGCGAGGTGTCCCTCGCCGGAAGCGTGCGGCGGCTCCGCTCCGCGCTCGCAGACCGTGCGACCGGCTGAGGAGACCAGCGGGCGGACGCAGCGCCGACCGTCAGACCAGGGTCAGCACCGCCGCCAGCCCCACCACCAGGGTGGCCAGGAACAGGTGCACCACCCAGCGCGGAATCCCGCCGGGCTTCGCCGTCACGTTGGTGATGTAGATGCCGGAGACGGACGCGACACCGAGCACGGCGGCGAGGACGATCAGGACGACGCTGACGGTGCTCATCGTTCACCGCTGACGGTTCGTTCGCCCGGGCCGGTCGGTGCGGACAGCATGCTGACATCTCACTCTCGGTCGGTGCCCGCGACGGCGGCGGGCATCGGCTGGATGGGGGGCCGGGGAATCAGTCCGCCGCAGGGCGCCTCGGCCCTGCACCGATCGACGTCGGTGCAGAACAGGATACTTCGTGAGCACGGCCCGCGCCGACCACGTCGGTCTCGCAGCGGTGGCGCTCGGGCCCGCTCACGGTGCCTGGTCCTGACGCCGGGAACCGCGCATCGCACGGGTGGCCGGAGCCGGCCTCGCCCGGCGGCCGGAGCCTGCACACGGGAGGTTATCTTCTCGCCGGACCTCTGGATCCCTTGTACCGTCCCGTCCATGTCCGCGCCCCAGATCCTCGCCCCGTTCGCGCACGTCGGCCGATCCACCGGATACCGCGACGTCGAGGCGAAGCTGCGGGCGGCGGGATGGCTCCCGTGCGGGGCCGGCGACTGGGCGTTCGCGCTCGCTTCTCCCGACGGGGAGACCGTGGCGCGGATCAGCCCCTTCGACCCCGTCGGCCCGTACACCGCGCGGCTCTACCAGCAGGCGGCCGGCACCGGTCTCGTCCCCCGACTGCACGCACACCACCGACTGGCAGGAGGCGCGGACCTGCTGGTCATGGAGCGTCTCACCCCCGTCGAGGAGTCGGTGGCCCAGGAATTCCTGGAGCGGTTCGCCCAGGCCGCCTCCGCGCGCACTGCGCTGACCCCGCTGGCCGAGATCGTGCACCGCGTCCATGCCGACGCACGGCGTGAGCTGCCGTGGTGCGGTCCGCTGGACACCAACCCTTCGAACATCATGCAGGCGGCCGACGGGCACCTGGTGATGATCGATCCCTACTACGCCGATGGTCCCCGTCTGTACGCGCAGGCGGCGCAGGAGCCGGATCGCTTCGTCACCACGATCCCCGCGACAGAGCGCAGGCACCTCACCGAGATCCCGCTGTCCTGGTCCGGCCCCTGGCCGGAGGCGGAACGGGAGGCGCTGCGCGAGTCTCTGCGCCAGGCCGACGAACGACTCACGGCCGGACTGACGCACGCCGACCGGTTCGACGACGAAGGCCCCGACGCGAGCTCCAGCGGCGCGGGGCCCTCCCCCAGGAGCGGACCCGACATGGCCGGGTCCGAGGCGACACATGGCGCTGCCGACCGGCTGATCGCCGAGGCGGCGGTCGCCGACGTGGACGGCTGGGGATTCGACTGGCTCGACGGGCGCGCCACCGAGGAGCGCCCACCGTGGGGGTATGCGGGTCTGCTCGCCGGCGCCGTCGCGGGCGCCGAGCTCGCGATCGATCTCGACACCGGCGGCGGGGAGGTGCTCGGGCAGTGCCCCCGCCTCGCCGCACAGCAGCACGTCACCGAGTCCTGGGCACCGAACGCACAGAAGGCCAGGCAGCTGCTGGGACCCCGCGGGGTCCGCGTGCACCAGACCGCGCCCGGAGCACCGATCCCGATGCCCGATGGCGCTGCGGATCTGGTCACCTCCCGCCATCCAGTCGCCCCGCACTGGCAGGAGATCGCGCGAGTGCTCTCCCCGGGCGGTGAGTACCTCGCCCAGCACGTCGGCCCCGGCTCCGCGTTCGAGCTCATCGAGCACTTCGTCGGCCCCACCACCGAGGCTCAGCGCCGCGGCCGCCACCCGGGGGACGAGGCGGCCGCGGCGGAGTCCGCCGGTCTCGAGGTCACCGCACTGCACACCGCGCGGCTCCGCATGGAGTTCTTCGACGTCGGTGCGGTGGTGTGGATCCTGCGCAAGTGCGTGTGGTGGGTGCCGGACTTCGACGTGGACCGATACCGCGAACAGCTGCGGGAGATGGACCGGATGATCCGCCGCGAGGGCTCCTTCGTCGCCCATTCGACGAGGCACCTGGTCCGGGCACGGCGCAGCTCACCGCACCTCTCCTGAGCAGAGACGTTCCCGCGAGAACGTCTCTGCTCACCCGGGGATCACTGCGCCGGAGATCACTGCGCGCCGACGACCTCGTGCGGGGCATAGGGCGCCTCGAGCGACGCGATCTCCTCCGTGGTCAGCTCGAGCTCGAGGGCGCCGAGCGCACCGTCGATGTGGCTGTTCTTCGTCGCTCCGATGATCGGGGAGACCACCGGATCCTTCGCGAGCAGCCAGGCCAGCGCCACATGCACGCGCGGCACGCCACGCTGCTCTGCGATCCTCGCGACCTGTTCCACGATCACGCGGTCGGTGCTCTCGGTGGAGTCGTACTTCGCCTTCGCGGTCGTATCCGTGCGCGCACGGTCGGTGTCCGCGTCCCAGTCGCGGGTCAGCCGCCCGGCGGCGAGCGGGCTGTACGGAGTGGAGGCGACACCGAGCTCACGCAGCAGCGGCATCATCTCGCGCTCCTCCTCGCGGTACAGGAGGTTGTAGTGGTTCTGCATCGAGATGAACTTCGTCCAGCCGTTCACCTCGGCGACGTGCTGCGCCTGCAGGAACTGCCAGGCGAACATGGCGGAGGCGCCGATATAGCGGACCTTCCCGGAGCGCACCACATCGTCCAGCGCCCGCATCGTCTCCTCGATCGGGACGGTGTAGTCCCAGCGGTGGATGATGTACAGGTCGATGTAGTCGGTGCCGAGGCGCCGCAGGCTGTTCTCGACCTCGGAGAGGATCGCCTTGCGGGAGAGGCCCCCGCCGTTGGGACCCTCGTGCATGCGGCCATGCACCTTGGTGGCCAGCACGACCTCATCCCGCTTCGCGTAGTCGACCAGCGCCTTGCCGAGGATCTCCTCGCTGCGACCGATCGAGTAGACGTTCGCGGTGTCGAAGAAGTTGATGCCGGCGTCGAGGGCGTGCGTGATGACAGGGCGGGCCGCCTCCTCCTCGAGCACCCACGAGTGGATCCACCGCTCAGGGTCGCCGAACCCCATCGTGCCCATGCACAGTCGTGACACGTCCAGACCGGTGCTGCCCAGCTTCACGTACTCCATGCGGTCCTCCTCGTCCTCGGTATCCCGAGCGGTGCCCGCTCGGTCATCTCATACTGGCACCGCGCACCGCGAACAGGGAGGGCCTGCCGGTACCCCTCTCATGCTGCGGAGGCAGCTGGGCGGTGCCGTCACCCGTGACATCCTGAGTGCTGCTCCCGACGGCGAAAGCAGGCACCACCATGGCCACCGACCACGATCTCGCGACACCCCTGGGGCGGGCACGGATGCTGTTCTCGATGCTGTCCTCGCCGACGCTGCGGCCGGAGATCGGACGGCTCCTCGCCGGGGAGGCAGCGGCCGACGCGCAGGAGGTGCGCGGCCCGCTCTCCCGGCTCGACTGGCTGGGCGCTGACGGCGGGGTCGATGTGGACGCGCTGCGCGAGACCACCGCGGCTCTCGCCCTGCTGCGCTCCGACCAGGCGATCCTCGACGTGGGCAGGCTCAACGGAATCCCGGTGAAGACCGAGGAGTCCCGGGAGGTCAGCGGGAGGATCGCGCGACTCGTGTTCGAGCGCATCGGAACGGAGCGCTCACTGTCCGAGGCGGAGTTGAATGCCTCGATCGCGATGTTCGCGCAGGATGTCGCACTGGTGCGACGGGATGCGGTGGATGCCGGCGTGCTGACCCGGTCTCCGGACGGGGCGGTGTACCGCCTGGCGACGGGCTGACCCGGGTCAGCCGTCGAGGTGCTTGCGGAGCGCGCGGACCACCTTGCTGAGGAGGGGGATGCCGATGAACAGGAACATCCACCAGAAGCCGAACCCGCCGCTGAAGCCTCCGAAGATGTTCACGGCGACGATTCCGAAGATCACGAGAGCGAAGATTGGGACCACCGCACCGAGCAGCTTGGAGAGCCCGGACTTCTGACTGCCGGACCCGGCGCTCTCCTGACCGGCGAAGCCCGCCATCCACGGGGAGTCCTCTCCCCCGCTCGACGTGCGGGCATCGCCGTCGGCGCGTTCCCCGAAGCGCGGCGCCATCTGTTCCGCTTCCTGCGCCTGCCAGCGGGCGGCGGAGTCGGACCCCCGGTGCGCGAAGTCCGAGCCCGAGCTCTCGGAGGCGACGTCGGAGGAGAAGCCCGATGACCACCCACCACCGTCGCTCTCAGGAGCACCACCGCTCCCGCGGTCCTTGCCACCCAGCCAGGACGGGTCCCCACCCGGCCCGTGATCGTCGTTCCCCCATCGATTCATCATGCGCCCATGGTAGGCGCAGCCCCGAGGTCGCCGTGGACGACGAGGACGTGCGCCGCTCGGCCACGGAGACCGATGAACGGATGGAGAAGGACCTGCGCTGATCCCCGAGCGCCGTACGACGGGGTCGTCCGTCCAGGCCACCGCCCCCTTCCGATCGGCTCGGGGCGGACGTAGCCTGAGATCCACAGCGTCGAGGTGTCCTTCCTGCACAACATCGTCCATCTGCTCCTCGGCGCCGCCGGGATCGCGCAGTCGCGGTTCTCGTACTCGGCACGACGCTACCTGCGGATCGCCGGAGGCCTCGCCGCCGTGCTGTGGATCTTCGGCCTGCTCGTCGCCCCGGCCTCGACGGCGAACTTCCTGCCCCTGAACGCGGCCGACGGCTGGGCGTACCTCGACATAGCGGTCGTGATGATCGGCCTGTCGTTCCTGTCGAGCGAGGTCACGCCCGCCGCGACGAGCGCCACCGGCACGCCTGAGCGGCAGCCGAGCCCGGCGCGTCTACTGCGGCTCTGCGCGCGCCGCCGTGACGTCCGCCGTGCTGCGCGGAAGGTGCACCAGGGCCCAGAAGTCGGTGGAGGGACGCCGCATCTCGAAGGTGTCCCGCACGTCCCGGGCGTCGTCGAACAGGGACGTGTCCACCTGCCAGCCGATGAATCGACGTGGACCGGGATGAGTGAACTCCTCGCCGGTCACGAAGGGTGTGCCGAGCTGTGCGAGCGCGTGGTCGGTGGTGTCCGCGTGCAGTGGCGGCAGCGGCACGGCCGCATAGTCGTCGCTGCCGGTCGAGGGGTCCACCGCCCGGCATTCCCCCTGGCCGCACAGCATCCCCACGGACACGTACCGCTCCCCGAGCGCCCGGTCGAGCAGGTGACCCATCGTCGGCCCGTCGCCCCAGCCCTCGGGGTTCCGGGCGAGGTGCTCGTTGTGCGCCCAGAGCACGGTGATCCCGCGGCGAGGCAGGTTCTCGAGCAGGGTGTCGGCCATGTGGGTGTCGCGGCGGTGCAGCCGTGAGAGGTGCGGCGCGAGGAGGTAGGCGTCGGCGTGGCGTCGGAGGTTCCGTGCCAGCCCTGCTGTCACGGAGTCCTCGACGGACTCGAAGGTCCGACAGAGGCTGATCAGCTCGGTGACCGCGTCGGCGGGGAGGTCAGCGCGGGAGGCGACGGCGTCGAGCACTGGTGACCGGGCTCCACGATCCTGCAGGGCGCGAGCGGTGCGATAGGGCTTGGAGATATCAACGCCGAGGAACCGCGGACGGCGTTCCCGCGGGAACGTCTCGGTGATCGTCCGGAGCGTGCGCAGGCCTTCGCGGATCGTGACGGTGTCCCAGAGCGAGCTGCCCCGGTCCCACGCGGCGTCGAGATCCCCTTCCCCGCGCAGCGCGGCGTCGACGCCGAGCCCCACGGTGAAGGACTCCTCGACCGCCATCATCGCGAGGCGACCGGAGCGTGCGAGCTCGTGGATCACCTCGAGCTTCACCGCGAACGCCTCAGCGGTCCCGTGCGTCGGCTCCCCGAGCCCCAGCACTGCGTTCTCCGCCAGGCCGGAGAGGAGCCGGCCGACGACGGAAGCACTCATGCCGGCATGCTGTCATCAGCGTGCTCACCCTCGTGCGCGCCCCGCCGAGATGCTCGCCGATGATGTGTCACCGATGAGCACGTCCCCGGCGCCTCGCCTGCCCGGTTCTCACACCGCGGGGATCTGCTCCTGTCGACGCCGGGTCAGCTCCTCCGCAGTGCTCCAGGTGCCGAACAGCGCGGCCCCGGGTTCGAGCTCCCGCCCGTCGGCGAGGGTCCCCACGCTCACGGGTTCGTAGCCGAGCCGTTGCAGCAGAGCACCGGCCACATCGGCAGCGCGGGGATCATCCGCCGCGACGGCGATCGCCCGCCGCTCCGGGTGACCGTCCTCGCGGCCGTGGTCCTCGACGTCGTGATAGCCGATGTGGTTGAGCGACTTCACCACCCGCGCCCGGGGCAGCCGGGCCGCGAGCAGCTCGCTCGTGGACAGCACCTCCTCCTGGTCCCCCAGTGCGCTCCGCGCCGCGGCGACGGCGGCGGCGTCCGCCTCGCCCCAGGGGTTGGTGGCGTCGATGACGACGGCGTCCCCGAGGGCATCGGGGTGGAGGGAGAGGGCCACGTGCAACGGGACGGCGAGCACCACGATGTCGCAGCTCGTGGCCAGCTCCCCGAGGCCTACAGCCCTCGCACCGGGCAGCCTCGCGGCGAGCGCGGTCGCCTCCCGTCGGCCGGTGACCTGCACCTCGAGGCCACCGCGCAGGGCGGTGCGGGCCAGGGCGCTGCCGATCTTCCCGGGGCCGAGCACCCCGAGCCGAGGGCTGTGCAGCGCCCGGGACGGCTGCTCGACCGTCTCCGCCGTCGGCTCCGGGACCACGACGGCGGGGCGCGGCGCCGACGCGTCCCGGCGGCGCGCACGGGGACCGACGTCCTGCGCCGCGGCGAGCAGCTCACGGGCCAGGGCGTCGTTGCGACGGTGGCAGGGGGCGTTGGTGCGAGGCCGGGCGAAGGCGCCGATGGGGAGCTCGGAGGTCCAGGAGCCGATCGCCCACAGCCCCTCCTGCGGGGCGCCGTCAGGGCCGATCACCCGCAGCGCGTGGTCCACCTCGAGCGTGCCCGGGGAGGTCTCGGAGTCCCGCCCGACGGCCGCCGCACCGCCGGTGACCAGGGCGCGCAGCAGCGGGTTGGTCGAGCTGCTCAGCGAGGTCTCGGGCAGGAAGGCGTCGACCAGAGCCGCCGCGCTCACTCGCGCCCCGGCCGCGCCGCGGGCGACGAAGCGCCCGGTGGACTCCTCGGCCGTCACCGCGATGCGGGGTCCCAGGAAGTGCACCACCCCGGCCCGTTCGAGGGCGAGCAGCTGGTGGAGGCGGTGCGGGGGCGGACCCGAGTCGACGAAGCTGAACAGCGAGTGCCACCAGCGGGGGTAGGCGCCCTCCGCGCCATCGCGCAGCCGGGAGGCGGGCAGCTGGTCCACGAGCACGCCGTGCAGGCGCAGCAGCAGCTGGAACAGGGCGCGGGCGGAGCTGGTGTCCCCCTGGGTGCGCGCGCGCAGGTCGTGCTCGATGTGCCGCACCACCGCGTCGCGCGTGACCTGCGGATGCGCGTCCCCGTGCAGCCAGGACAGCGGATCGTCGAGCCAGGCGAGCGGAGAATCGTCCCCGGCGCCTGCAGCGGTGTCCGCGGCGCGCGGGGCGTCGGGCACCCAGCGCGCGACCTCGGCGGCGATCAGCGGCAGCACGTCGCGACGGAACCCGAGGCGCCCCTCGGCGTCCTCGCGGGCTGCGAGGTTCTCGGCGGTGACGTGCACGAGGTCCCCGGGGCCGGCGGGCTCGCCCTCCCCGCGCACCTTCGAGTGGTAGGGCACGCCACGGCGCGACCCCACCCACAGCCGGGGCTCCCGCCCCGAGGCGCGGTAGGCCAGACGGCCGGGCTCCCCCGGCAGCGGATCGGGCTCGAACCGCCCGCCACGGCCTTCGGTGAGCAGGGCCATCAGGTCCACGAAGGCCAGACCCATGCCGCGCACGATCACGTCGTGGCCCGGTGCGAGCTGGTCGAGCGGGGCGTCGGCCGCCTGTGAGGGCGGGAGGTAGGCGCCGCCGTGGCGGCGGGCGAAGGCCGCCAGATGATGGCGGGTGGCCGACGGGCGCGAGTCGGTGTGCCCGGCGGCGAGCAGCAGCAGGTCCGCGGCGAGCGGGGCGCGGTCCTCGAGGTGGACGATCCAGCGCGCGCCGTCGCCGGGCGCGGCCGGTGACACCGCGGTCGCGGTGGTGCGATGAACGGTGACGGTGACCGTCTCCGGCAGTGCTGAGAGCACCTGCCCGAAGAACCACTCGAGGTAGAGCGCCTGCACGCGGCGGCTCGCGAAGTCCGTCTCCTGCAGCGCGGTGATCTCGGCGAGGCGCTCGGTGCCGGCCGTGGGGGCCGCGATCCTGCCCTCACGGATCCCGGCGGCCCATTCGGCCAGGGACGGTCCGGCGACGATCGGACCTGCGCAGTCCACGGTCTCGTCGGTGAAGATCGAGACGTCCGCCGCACGCGAGTTCATCAGCAGCAGCGGACTCTCCTCGGCCCGCCAGATCCGTCCGGCACCGGGCATGTGCGGGTCCACGATGTCCACGTGCAGCGGCGTGCGCTCGAGCAGTTCGGCCTGTGCGGGCAGGGCGGCATTCGCGCTCAGCCGCTCGAGCACGCCGATCGCCCGCGGCCCGCCGCCGACGAGGACGAGACGGGTGCTCGCGACCGAGCTGGTCGCTGCCGTGCCGGGGATGTTCATCCGTCGAGGTCCCTTCTGGGGTGCTGCTGGGGCGCTTCTGAGCACTGCTGGGGTTTCTGAGGCGCTGTGCGGGCAGTGCGGGAGTGCTTCTGTGTCGCATGATGACGGCCCATAGCTACCACCTTGCATGTCCATTAGATTCGCTTATAGCGTCGGCTCCTGCAACCCCGAACGCATCTCGGTTCATGTCCCGTCACGGAAGGCACCCCATGACCTCCTCCGTCGTCTCCCCCAAGACCGCGCGCCGCACGACCTCGGCCTCCCCGGCCGCCGCGTCCACCCCGGAGAGGGCCGCGGAGGGGATGTCGCGCCCGGAGGGCACCGCCCCTGCCGAGGACCTCTCGCACCTGCGCGTGGTGCCTGCTCGTCATCCGGGGCGGGCAGCGCTGGCCGTGGTCGTCGCCCTGGTGGTCGCCCTCGTGCTCTACTCCTTCGCCACCAATCCCCGCTGGGAGTGGGGCGTCGTGGCCCAGTGGTTCTTCGCAGAATCGATCATCCGCGGGCTGCTGGAGACCCTGAAGCTGACCGTCATGGCCGGCGCGGTCGGCTTCGGCCTGGGCCTGCTCCTGGCCCTGATGAGACTGTCGAAGTCGCCGCTGATCTCAGGCGTGAGCTGGACGTTCTCCTGGATCTTCCGCTCCACGCCGCTGCTGGTGCAGCTGCTGCTCTGGTACAACCTCGGCTACCTCTACGAGCGCGTCACGCTGAGGGTCCCCTTCACCGACGCGACCTTCTTCGACGCCCGCACCAGCGACCTGATGACCCCGATGCTGGCGGCGGTGCTGGGCCTGGGTCTGCACCAGGCGGCCTATGCGGCGGAGATGATCCGCGGCGGCATCCTCTCGGTGGACCAGGGGCAGCTCGAGGCCGCCAGCGCGCTCGGCATCCCCGCCCGCGACCGCTCGCTGCGGATCGTGCTTCCCCAGGCGATGCGGGCGATCCTCCCGCCCGCGTTCAACGAGGTCATCGGCCTGGTCAAGGGCACCTCGATCGTCTACGTGCTGGCCCATGCGGAACTGTTCTTCACGATCCAGCTGGTCTACGGCCGCACCCAGCAGGTGCTGCCGATGCTGCTGGTCGCGACGCTCTGGTACGTGGTCATCACCTCGGCGCTGTCCGTCGGGCAGTTCTACATCGAACGCCACTACTCCAAGGGCGCGGTGCGCACCCTGCCTCCCACCCCCCTGCAGTCCCTGCGCGCGCGCCTGCGCCGCCGCCCCACCCCGACAGGAGCTCCCGCATGAACCTGACGACACTGCTGCGCCGCACCCCGGCGGCAGGACCGGACGCAGCCGGTGACACCGCGGACGGCGCCGCCGCGCCGCGGGGCGGCCAGGTCGAGATCCGCGGCGTGCACAAGTCCTTCGGGGATCTCGAGGTGCTGCGCGGCATCGACCTGCGCATCGAGCCCGGTTCCGTCACGGCGATCCTGGGCCCCTCGGGCTCGGGGAAGTCCACCCTGCTGCGGGCCATCAACCACCTCGAACCCGTCACCCAGGGGCTGATCAGCGTGGACGGCGAGGTGATCGGGTACCGCCGCGAGGGGGACCTGCTGCACGAGCTGCACGAGCGCGAGGTGCTGCGCCAGCGCACCGCGATCGGGATGGTGTTCCAGAGTTTCAACCTCTTCGCCCACATGACCGCGCTCGCGAACGTCGCCGAGGCACCCCGACGCGCCCTCGGCGTGCCGAAGCGGAACGCCGAGGACCGGGCTCGGGAGCTGCTCGCGCTCGTGGGGCTCTCCGAGAAGGCGGCCGTCTATCCGCGTCAGCTCTCGGGCGGCCAGCAGCAGAGGGTCGCGATCGCCCGGGCCCTCGCGCTCGAGCCCAAGGTGCTGCTCTTCGACGAACCGACCAGCGCACTGGACCCGGAGCTGGTCGAGGAGGTGCTGGCGGTGATCCGCTCGCTCGCCCGGGCCGGCACCACCTTGGTGATCGTCACCCACGAGATCTCCTTCGCCCGCGACGTCGCCGACACCGTGGTCTTCATGGACCGCGGCCGGATCGTCGAGCAGGGACCTCCCGGGCAGGTGCTCGAGCAACCCCGCCACGAACGCACCCGCGCCTTCCTGCAGCGCGTGCGCACCGGTGAGGAGACCACCTCCGCCATCCCCGACTCCCCGTCCGACCTTCCCCTCCACCTCCCCGAGGACCGCTCATGACTCGTCGTTCCCTCCCTGCTCGTTCCCCTCACGCGGACAGCACGCTCGCCGGCTCCACGCTCCCAGGCCCGTCGGCCGCCCCACCAGGGTTCCCATCGGCCCGGCGTCAGCTGACCCGTCGCAGCCTCACCGCCTCCGGCCTGCTGCTGCCCGCCGCCCTGCTCGCAGCCTGCTCCGACCCCGCGCCCGCCGCGACCGCAGGTGCGGACCCAGGCGGCACCGGCGCCTCCGACGGCGGCGGCGCGAGCGCCGGCGGCATCGACACCTCCGGCGCTCAGGAGCTTATCCGTGCCACCGCCGACGAGGAGGTCGTCGCACTGCTGCCGCCCGAGGTCGCCGACTCCGGCGTGCTGCGCGTGGGGATCAACGGCACCGGCTCCGCCCCGCTGTCCTTCCTGGCCGACGACAACGAGACCTATATCGGCTCCGAGGTCGACATCGCCCGGATCGTCGCCGACAAGCTGGGGCTCGAGTTCGAGCTGAAGCTCACCACCTGGGAGAACTGGCCGCTGAAGCTCGAGGCCGGGGAGTTCGACGTGGTCCACGCGAACATCGGCGTCAACCCCGAGCGGCTGGAGAAGTTCGACTTCGCCTCCTACCGCGCGGCGTACATGTCGTTCCTGGTGAAGAAGGGCGCGGACTACTGGCTGGAGGATGCCGACTCCCTCAGCGGGAGGATCATCGCCGTCGGCGCCGCCACCAACCAGGAGCGGATCCTCACCGACTGGAACGCCGAGCTCGAGGCCGCCGGCAAGGAGCCCGCCGAGCTCAAGCACTACTCCTCCGACGCCGACACCCTGCTCGCCCTCGGCTCGGGTCGCGTGGACGGCTACATCTCCCCCTTCGCCTCGCTGAGCTTCATCTCCGCGCGCCGCGACGACTTCGAGCTGCAGGGACGGATCAACGCCGGCTGGCCCGACGAGACCCTGGTCGCCGCGACCTTCGCCGGCGGCAGCGGACTCGTGGACCCCTATGCGGCGGCGCTGAACGCACTGATCGCCGACGGCACCTATGCCCAGGTCCTGGACCGCTGGCAGCTCAGCGAAGAGGCCCTCACCGAGTCCCGCGCCCACACGAAGGAGCACCCGTGACCGACACCGCCCTCCACCCCGACGCGGAGTCCGCCGCCACCCCCGCGGCCGCGGGCCCGCCCCCCGGCCTGCCCGTCCTCGCCGTGGACCTCGTCGCCGACCCCGGCCTGCTGGGCCGTCTCGCAGAGCTCGCCCCCGATCTCGAACGGGCGGGCCTCGGCGCGGTCACTATCAGCGACGGGGGGCTGCACCCCGTCCACGTCGCCTCGTTCCTGGCGCCGCTCACCCGCACCCTCGGCCTGCTGCCGCGCACCGACGCGGTCTATGTCGAACCGTTCCATCTGGCGACCCAGCTGATGAGCCTGGACCATGTCAGCCACGGTCGGGCCGGCTGGCTGCTCGCCGCGGAGACCGATCCTGCGGCGGCCGCCGCCGTCGGCCGTACCGTGCTGGGGCTCGAGGCGACCGCCCGCGAGGCGGCCGACGTGCTCGAGGCCGCACGCCTGGTGTGGGACTCGTGGGCGCCGGACGCCGTGGTGCGAGACGCGGCGCGCGGCGTGTATGTCGACGCCTCCCGACTGCAGTACGCCGACGTCGAGGCCGAGACCTTCTCGCTGCGCGGTCCGTCGATCACGCCCCGCTCCCCGCAGGGGCTGCTGCCCGTGCTGGTCGCGGACACCGACCGCCGCGCTGTCGGCGAGCGCGTCGCGACCGAGCTGGCCGACGGCCGGGCACTCGACATCGACGTCTCCGGCGGAGCCCACCCCGCGCGGATCGCCGAGGTCGTCGAGGCAGCGCTGGCCGGTGTCGACGGGCCTGCCGTGCGCCTGGTGCGGCTCGTGGGTCTCGACCTCGAGGCCGACCCGCTGGGCACCGTCGGGGCGCTGATCACCACGCTGCGGGAGCGGCACCTCATCGCCCCTGCTCCGGAGGGCCGGGGCGAGCGAGGTGCGGATGGTGCGCCGTCGGCCATAGCACCCGGTGACGCGCCATCGGCCGGACAGCCCGGAGGCGCGAAGTCGGCCGGACAGCCCGGAGGTGCGACGTCGGCCGGAGTGTCCGGCGATGCGCTGTCGGCTGGAGGGCGCGCGCCGGGCGCGAGCGTCCCGAGCCTGCGCGAGCGCCTGGGACTCTCCCCCGCCCAGCACGCCCCCGATCCCGAGCGCCGCGCCGACCGTGCGCGCCGCACGGACCTCACCGACCAGACCCGCGAGGAGTCCGCATGAGCACCGCCCCCTCCCCCGCCCTCGCCGATGCACCGCTCTCCGCAGAGGCCGCCGCGCTCGCCACCGGCCCGGCCGAGCATCCGCTCCACCCCGACCACACCCCCACCGGTCAGCTCGCCTTCGGCGCGTTCTTCCAGGGGGTGAACTCCTCGACCATCTGGCGCCTGCCCGAGAGCGGCGACCAGGTGGCGTGGGAGTCCTTCGAGTCGCTGGTGCGCGCCGCCGAACGCGGGAAGTTCGCGGCCTTCTTCCTCGGGGAGGGTCTGCGGCTGCGGGAGCACCGCGGGGTCCCCTTCGAGCTCGACGTGGCCGGGCGGCCCGATGCGCAGACCCTGCTCGCGGCACTGGCCGGGGTCACCGAGAAGATCGGCCTGGTCGCCACGCAGAACACCACCTACAACGATCCGGTGGATCTGGCGCGACGCCTGCAGACCCTCGACCTGCTCTCGGGCGGACGCGCCGGCTGGAACATCGTCACCACCGACAACGCCTGGACCGGAGAGAACTTCCGCCGCGGCGGCTACCTCGACCACGCGGACCGGTACGTGCACGCCGAGGCGTTCGTGCAGCTCGCCCAGCAGTATTGGGCCGGAGAGCAGATCAGTCACGACGGCGCCCACTACTCCGTGCGCGCCCAGGGGGAGCTGCCCCGCTCCGCGCAGGGCCGGCCGGTGCTCTTCCAAGCCGGGGCCTCCCCGACCGGGCAGGACTTCGCCGCCCGCGCGGCGGACGTCGTCTTCTCCCCGCACGGCGCGCTCGAGGCCGCCGTCGACTTCCGACGCTCAATCGTGGAGCGCACCGTCGCGGCGGGCCGCGACCCGGCCAGCGTGAAGATCCTGCCGGGCGCCGAGATCATCCTTGCCCCCACCGAGACGGAGGCCGAGGAGAAGGTGCGCTGGGTGCGCGACCATCAGATCGGACCCGAGCAGGCGATCGCCCTGCTCGAGCAGTACTGGGGCCGAGACCTCTCGACCTTCGACCCCGACGGGCCGCTGCCGGACGTCGCCCCCGAGGTGGTGGAGTCCGGGGTGACCCGCGGCGCCGGCTTCCAGTTCGCGAAGGCGGAGGAGCTCACCCGGGCCTGGCGGGAGGAGGCCGCCGAGAAGGGCCAGTCGATCCTCGAGTTCGCCCGGAACAAGGCCGGGGCCAGGCGCGGCACCTTCACCGGCAGCTACGACGCGGTCACCGACCGCCTCGTGGAGTTCGCCCGCCTCGGCGCGATCGACGGACTGAACATCACCCCGTGGCTGATCCCCTCCGGGCTGGACGACATCGTGGACCACCTGATCCCGCGCCTGCAGGAACGCGGGGTGTACCCGGCCGATTACGCAGGGACGACCCTGCGGGAGAACCTGGGGCTGCCGGCTGTGTGAGGCGGGTGGCGAGCGGCCGGACCGCGTGCCCCGATCCGGCACTCCTCCACCCGCTCCTGCTGCCCCCCGTGACCTATGCCGGCCTGAGCATGAGTAGTTCAGCCATCAGAAGACCCACCGCTCGGGCTCCGCGATGCCGCATCACGTCGAGCTCCGCAACGAATTGATCACGCTTCTCTTCCGTCGACTGTCTTCGGACCTTTCGTGCACGTTCTGTCGCATCGGCGAGAGACACTCAAGACGATGCGGCCGCTCGACGCTGCCCCCGACTTACCGGAGTGCCGAATGACGAACGAGATCGAAGTGATCAGAGACGGTGATGGGCTCGCGGTGATCGGCGCGCCCGGAGATGTCGACGCGTTCCTGACATCGTTCGGCTTCGAGGCCCGGGAGCTCGAGCTCCATCGGCTAGGTCCGTCGTACAAGACGGTGGCAGGCGCGTTGAACGCCGGCGCCGGGGCCGTGGCGAACTCGGGCCGCTGGATGAAGCTCACCCCGGAGTCGCTCGCCGCCACGAAGGCTCTGCCGCTGGTCAAGAACGTCTCCAGCGGGAACCTCCACGCCACACTTCGCGCCTCGAACGGCCAGTTCGCCAAGAATCTGCAGTTCGTCACGGGGCCGGTGGCTCTGCTCAATCCAGCGGCCCTCGCCGCAGCCGGAGCGATTATGTCGCAGATGGCGATGCAGGAGGCGATCGAGGAGATCGGCGAATACCTCGCCGTCATCGATGAGAAGGTCGGCGACGTCCTGCGCGCGCAGAAGGACTCGGTGTTCGCCGACATGATCGGCGCGGACCTCATGATCGAAGAGGCCATGGTGGTCCGCGACGAGGTCGGTCGCGTCTCGGAGGTGACGTGGTCCAAGATCCAGAACTCGGCGCTGACCCTCGCCACTACCGAGGCCTACGCACTGCGGCAGATCGACGCCCAGGCGGAGAAGGTCGAGGAGGCGAGCGTCCCGGATCTCGCCGCCAAGGCGAAAGCGGCAGATTCCACGGTGCGCGAGTGGCTCGCCGTGCTCGCACGCTGCGTCCAGCTGCAGGATGCGCTGGCCGTCCTCGAGCTGGACCGAGTCCTCGACAGCTCTCCGGAGGAGCTCGACCGCCATCGCCTCGGGCTCCGCACCGCGCGGGAGAAGCGGCTTTCGATGATCCATCGCACGACGGAGCAGCTGCTCGAACGCATGAACACCACCATCCGTCGCGCCAATGCCAAAGTCCTCCTGTCCCCGCGACTCGCACGCGCCGCCGTCAGCTCCAGCAACCTCGTCGTGGGCCGGGTGCTCGAGTTCCAGACGGCACTGGAGATCGAGGACGGTCACGACTCCACGGAGGCGAAGCGCTGGCGTGCGGCGGCCGGGGAGATGCGTGACAAGGTAGTCAGGACGGGCGTCGATGGTGCCGGTGCGGCGATTCAGTTCGGCGGCGACACTGCTGGTCGCGTCCGCTCCGGGGCAGGTCGCCTCTCGGACGGTGCCCGCGCGTTCCGTGAGGCCGTCCGTCGCGAGGACTCCGAGGCGAGTGACGAGCCTGCTGCCGCGCATTCGACGGACGATCTGACCACGTAGCGCGCCTCACCGCACATGTCAGGGCGATGCTCAGGGAGACCCTGAGCCCGCGCCCCATTAAGCCGCTGGGAATGCGTTTCAGGGCTCGCCTGCTGGAACGTCTCCTGCGTCTCGACCCCCATCCCCGCCCAGCCTGCTCGACCCGGTCCACCGGGTGAGCACCTAGGTGCGGGAGATACCGGCACCCTGACCAGCCTGTCCCTCCAGGTCGCGGGCACTCTCATACTGCTCCCGAGCCTGTCGGACGGCCGGAAGGTTCTCTGCGGACCAGTCGAGCAGGGCGTCGATCAGCGTCTGCAACGTGGATCCGAGCGCCGCGAGCCGGTACTCGACGGCGATCGGCCGAGTGTTCAGCATCTCCCGCTCGATCATCCCGTTTCGCTCGAGCCTGCGCAGGGTGGTCGTGAGGGACTTCTGGGTCAGGGAAGGGATCGACCGCCGCAGCTCGTTGAAGCGGTGAGGGTGTTCGCAGAGCCGGTCGAGCACGTGCAGCGACCATTTGTCGAGCACCTGGTCCAGCAGCTCCCGCTGTTCAGGCGTGATCTGAGTGGTATCGGTCATGACACCTAGTCTCGTTGAAGTGCCGTTCGAACACCAGGTAGACATCGGATACCTAATCGACCGACCGGAGGTACCCCGCATGACCGTCCAGCTGCTCACTCCCGAGGGCATGTTCCAGCCCGTCCCGTACCACCACGTCTCCATCGCCACAGGGTCCCGTCACGTCCACGTCGCGGGCCAGATCAATCGCGACGAACTCGCGACAGTGGTGGCCCCTGGCGACCTCGCGCGTCAGCTCGCCCACGCCCTGCGCAACACTGCTCGGGGCCTCGCCGGGGCCGAAGCCACCTTCTCTGACGTCGTGCGACTACGTTTCTTCGTGGCCCGCTGGCAGCCAGAGATGATGGAACCGTTTATGGCCGGCCTGAACAGCGTCATCAATGAGCTCGGGATCCCGCAGCCGCTGCCACCCCTGTCAGTGATCGGGGTCGACTACCTCTTCGAGCCCGATGTGATGGTCGAGGTCGAGGCGTACGCGATCCTCGACTGAGCAGGACGGGCGCCCGCCCCCGCCCGCAAGACGAACCTGGGCGATGTACCTCAACCCATAAGCCAGGCTTGCCACCTGCGCCTACCATGGAGGCATGGATCCTCGTCGCCTCCTCATCTTCCGCACCGTGGTGCGCAACGGCTCCATCGGGGCCGGCGCCCGCGAGCTGGGCTGGACCCAGCCCGCCGTCTCCCAGCACCTCGCCGCGCTCGAGAAGGAGGTGGGCACCCAGCTGCTGCTGCGCTCCTCCTCCGGGATCACGCCGACGGAGGCGGGCGGTCGCCTGGCCGCGCACGCCGAGGCGATCGCGGCGCAGCTGCACGCGGCCGAGGAGGAGCTCGCGGACATCACCGCGCTGCGGCGCGGATCGGTGAAGTTCGGAACCTTCCCGTCGGCCGCCGCGATGGTGCTGCCCCCGGTGCTGAACCGGCTCTCCGCGACCGCCCCGGATCTTGATGTGACCTTCTCCGAGCTCGAACCGCCGGATGCCGTCGTCGCACTGCGCGAGGGCGAGCTCGATCTTGCGCTGGTGTTCCGCTACCCCTGCAGCGACATCGGTGACGAGGGCACGCTGGAGTGGGCGCCGCTGATGGAGGACCGCGTGATGCTCGTGATGCCGCGCGACCATCCGCGGGCCGAGGATCCTGACCTCGCACTCGCCGATCTCGCGCAGGATCCGTGGATCGCGGGGTGCGAGCGCTGCCGGGCGAACCTGATCTCCAGCGCGCGCCGGGCAGGCTTCTCCCCGCAGGTGCGCCATTCCACCGACGACACGATCGTGGTCCAGCAGCTGATCATGCACGGCGGCGGAGTCGCGCTCATGCCCGAGACCGCTCTTCAGGCCGCTCCGACCGCTGACCTCGTGGTGCGGGCGATCCCGGGCCTGGACAACCGCATGATCGGCCTCCTGAACCGGCGCGGCGCGCTCGCGATCCCGGCCGTCGGGGCGCTGCGGGACGCGCTGGTGGCCGAGACCACCGAGCGTCTGGACACGGCGGTGATGATCTGAGCGCCGACGGCACGGGTCCCTCGAACCCGCAGCCCGCTCGTAGTCCCTCCCGCGCCTGGCTCCGGCCGGCCCTGCTGCTGGTGGGCGGGCTGCTGCTCACGGTGCTGATGGTGCTGGCCGAGCAGTGGATCGCCGCCGTCGCGCTCGCGCTGTTCTCGGTGTTCATGGCGTACTGGACCAGCCCGCTGCGAGCGGGCGAGCACACGCCGCTGGCCACCGCCCGAGCGGGCCGATCCCCCGGCACCGCGATCGTGCTGTGGGCACCCGGGGATCCGCTGTCCTCCCGGTTGCAGGTCGCCTTCCGCAACCCGCGGGAGGACGTGGTGTGGGTGAACGTGCACCGCGACCCGCACGCCCAGGAGCTGCTGGCCGCGCATGGCGGAGCCGAGGTGCTCCCGCTGGCGATGGTCGGCGAGACGGCGCTGCCCCGTGCGAGCGCGGGCGAGCTGATGGAGCTGCAGGAGGCGGAGCGGCGCGGGGAGCGCCCTGCGGGCTGACCGGGCGGGCCGGCCTCAGGCGGACAACCGCTCGACGGCGATCTCCACCATCGGCCGCAGGATCTTCTCCTGGGACATCGTCAGGAACGCCTCGGTGTCCTCGGAGTAGTCGACCTCCTCGCCGTCCACGGAGTACACGCTGACGTCGGAGCCGGTGTACTGGGCGTAGGGCCGGGCGTCGATCATCACGCTGAAGGAGATGTTCTCCATCGCGCAGGTGTAGGCCATCCCGTCCTGAGGCGTGCAGGTCGCGTCGCCGATCTCGACCTGCTCGCCGCCGGGCTGCTGGTGGTTGCGCTCGACGAACTCGGCGTCCCCTGCCTGATGCACCTCGACGATGACGTTCATGACCACGTTGCCATCCTCGAGCCGCAGTCCGTCCGCGTCGAAGCCGGCGCTCATCGAGCAGCGGGCCTCGGGGACCGTGTGGGTGTCCTGCGCGCCCGTCCCGAGGCCGAGGAGCGTGAGCTCCATGGGCTCGGCCTCCTGCGCGACCTCGGTCGCTCCGGGCAGCACCGCCTGGATCGTCTCCTGGTCGACGAGGTCGCAGGCCGAGGGCCACTGATCGAACTCGAAAGCTCCGGAGGAGTGCACGGGGAGGTCCAGGGAGATCGGCTCCCCCTCGTGGTCCGGCTGCGAGACGACCTCGATCGGGAGGGCATCGTCACCGCCTCCCTCGTCAGGGTCGGCGCAGGCCGCGGCTCCGAGCAGGAGGAGTGCGCCGGTCAGGGCGGCGAGTGCCGCGGTGCCGGGACGTCGCCGGGTCATGGGACCCCCTGGGAGGTGTCGATGCTGAGGCTGCCCACACCGTATCCGCTCGCTCCCGGCGTCACGACGCGTCCGACCCTTGGCTCAGGCCCCGGGCAGCTCGCCGATGACCACGGTCCACTCGCGGGCCACGCGGTCGATGATCACGCCCTCGCGTCGGAACGGGTCGGCGTCGAGCGCCGCGAGGGCGTCCTCGACGGTCTCCGCCGAGACCACGAGCAGGCCGCCCGGGGCGCCGCCCAGCGGGCCCGACAGCAGCAGCGTGCCCTGCGCGTGCAGCGCGGTGAGGAACTCGCGGTGCTCGGGGCGGAAGGCGGCGACGAGGTCGGCGTTCTCGGTGTAGGC
>NZ_DASVGJ010000042.1:0-54515 GCF_036379615.1 Brachybacterium sp. | reverse complement strand
CTCGCGCGCGCGCTGCGGCCCCGGGCACAGGGGGCGCTCGGGCCCCAGGTGGCGGTCCGCTCCTCCGCCACGCACGAGGACACCGCCGGGGCCTCGGCCGCCGGCCAGCACAAGAGCATCCTCGCGGTGCGAGGGAGCGAGTCCGTCGCGGCGGCGGTCCTGCAGTGCTGGGCCTCCCTGTGGTCGCACCACGCGGTCTGCTACCGGCAGGCGCGCCCTCCGAGGGATGCGGCACCGCCGGAGATGGCGGTGATCGTGCAGCGCTTCATCGAGGCGGACGTCTCCGGAGTCCTGTTCACCGGCGAGGAGAGCACCGTGGAGGCGGTCCGCGGTCGCGGCGAGCAGCTGGTCGGCGGCGCGGTCACACCGGACGCCTGGAGGGTCGGGGCGGCGAGGAACCTCGAGCGGCGTCTCGGGGACAGGGCTCAGCGGGCGCCCTGCCTGAGCGATGCGCAGGTGCACGCCCTGGTGACCCTCGGGGAGGAGGTCGTCACCGTGCTGGGCACCGAGGCCGATGTCGAATGGGCTCTCCTGGACCAGCGCCTCCACGTGCTCCAGGCACGGCCGATCACCGTGGCCGTGCCCCGCACCCCGAAGGCCGGACCTCGGGACGCCGGGGCGCTGCGAGGCACTCCCGCGAGCGGAGGCGTTGCGCGCGGCACGGCCCGGTGCGTACGCGGCCCGCAGGACTTCCGACGGGTGCAGCCGGGCGAGGTGCTCGTCTGCCATGCCACGGACCCTGCCTGGACCCCGCTGTTCACGGTCGCGGGAGCAGTGGTCACGGAGACCGGGGGAGTGCTCTCCCATGCCGCGATCGTGGCACGGGAGCTCGGCATCCCGGCCGTCCTCGCAGTCCCCTCGGCGTTGGCCGAGATCCCGGACGGCGCCCTCGTCACCGTCGACGGCGATGCAGGACTGGTCAAGGTGGCGGCGACACCCGTCTGAAGGGCCCGTTCGAGGATCCCCCTCGCGGGGGAGCCGGTCCACCCTGGGGGAGGAGCCGGTACGGGATCCGTCGCGGAAGAGTCAGGGCATGTCCTCACCACGACCCGCCGCACCACGACCCGCCCATCCCGCGCCCGCCGCATCCCGCCTGACCCTCGCCGCCGGCTGGTCGCTCCTGGCGATCTGCCTGCTGCATACGCTCGCCTTCTCGATGCACCCGTACTGGGCGGACTGGCTCGCCGGGCCCTTCCGCGACACCACCGCCGTCGCCGACGAGTCGATCCAGTTCTGGGGCCTGCCGGGAGGGTTCGTCGTCCCGGGAGCGCTCCTCGGGCTGCAGATCCTCGAGCGCGGTCGTCAGGGTCTCCGCCTTCCCGCCTACGTCGGCGGGGTGCTCGCCGTCTGGGCCCTGGCCTGCCTCTGGGTGATCGGCCCCAGCGGGTTCCTGGTCGTCCTGGTGCCGGCCGGACTGCTCCTCGCAGCGCGCCTGCGCGCAGAAGTCACGGCACCGGGCGCGGCGGCACGGCGGCGATCTCCTGCGGAGCGCTGAGCGTCGCGCAGTCCCCGCCCGCCCGCTCAATCTCCGCCCGCCCGCTCAGTCCCCGAGGATCGCGCCCCTCGAGGCGGACTTCACGAGTTTCACGTACTTGCCCAGCACGCCCTTGGTGAACTTGGGCGGCAGCGGCTCCCAGCCCTCGCGCCGGCCCGCCAGCTCCGCCTCGTCGACCAGCAGGTCCAGCGCACCGGTGCTCACGTCCAACCGGATCCGGTCCCCGTCCCGCACGAAGGCGATCGGTCCGGCGTCGACCGCCTCGGGGGCGATGTGCCCGACGCACAGTCCGGTGGTGCCGCCGGAGAAGCGGCCGTCGGTCATCAGCAGCACGTCCTTGCCCAGGCCCGCGCCTTTGATCGCGCCGGTGATCGCGAGCATCTCGCGCATGCCGGGCCCGCCCTTGGGGCCCTCATAGCGGATCACGACCACATCGCCGTGGGTGATGGTGCCGTCGTTCAGGGCGTCCAGCGCCTGCTGCTCCCGCTCGAACACCCTCGCAGTGCCTTCGAAGGCGTCCTCCTCGAAGCCGGCGGACTTCACGACCGCGCCCTCGGGGGCGAGCGATCCGTGCAGGATCGTGATCCCTCCGGTGGGGGCGATGGGCGCGGAGGCCGGGCGCAGCACCTTCCCGTCGGCCGGGCGCGGGGCGAGCACCTCGAGGTTCTCGGCGATCGTGGACCCGGTGACGGTGAGACAGTCGCCGTCCAGCAGCCCCTCATCCAGCAGGGTCTTCATCACCACCTGGATGCCGCCGACGTGGTCGACGTCGTTCATCACGTAGCGCCCGTACGGCTTGAGATCCACGAGATGGGGGACCTTCGCGCCGATGCGGGCGAAGTCCTCGAGGGTCAGGTCCACGTCCGCCTCGTGCGCGATCGCCAGCAGATGCAGGACCGCGTTGGTGGAGCCGCCGAAGGCCTGCACCACCGCGATCGCGTTCTCGAAGGCGGCCTTGGTCATGATGTCGTGGCTGGTGATGCCCTGGCGGAGCATCCCCACCACGGCCTCGCCCGCGCGGCGAGAATCCGCATCGCGGCGACGGTCGGCCGACGGGGGAGTGGCCGATCCGGGGATCGACATGCCGATCGCCTCGGCGACGCTGGCCATGGTGTTGGCGGTGTAGAAGCCGCCGCAGGCGCCCTCGCCGGGACAGATCGAGCGTTCGATGCGGCCGACGTCCTCGCGGCTCATCAGCCCGCGCGCGCAGGCGCCGACGGCCTCGAAGCCGTCGATGATGGTGACCTCCTTCTCCTCGCCGGTGGAGAGGCTGACCCGGCCGGGCATGATCGTGCCCGCGTAGACGAAGACGCTGGCCAGATCCAGACGGGCGGCGGCCATCAGCATGCCCGGCAGGGACTTGTCGCAGCCGGCCAGCAGCACCGAGCCGTCCAGCCGCTCGGCGCTCATCACGGTCTCGACGCTGTCGGCGATCAGATCGCGGGAGACGAGCGAGTAGTGCATGCCGTCGTGCCCCATCGAGATGCCGTCGGAGACGGAGATGGTGCCGAACTGCAAGGGGTACCCGCCGCCGGAGTGCACGCCCTCCTTCGCGGCCTGGGCGAGCCGATCCAGCGACAGGTTGCAGGGGGTGATCTCGTTCCAGGAGCTCGCGATGCCGATCTGTGGCTTGTCCCAGTCGGCATCGCCCATCCCCACCGCGCGGAGCATGCCGCGCGAGACGGTCGCGCCGAGTCCGTCGGTGACCTGGCGGCTGCGGGGCTTGATGTCGGGGGTGGTGGCCGTTGCGTCGCGGGCAGTGCCCGCGGTCTCCTCAGCGTTCATGTGCCGACCCTAGGACCCCGCGCCGCCGATGTACACGGCCGACGGGGCGCGTCGGCCCCGCCGGCGTGCCCGCCGACCGGGCGTTCAGAGCGCCCGCGGGCGGCTCCGCTCCTCCTCGCCGAGCCGGGCGAGGCGGCTGAGCTGGGTGACGTGCTGCGGGCCGAGATCGGCCAGGGTGGGGACCTGCAGCAGCTTCATGGTCTGCTCGACCTGGCTCGCGAGGATCTCGATGGTGCGGTCCACGCCCTCCTTGCCGCCGGCCATGAGGCCGTAGAGGTAGGCGCGGCCGATCATCGTGAAGTCGGCGCCGAGCGCGATCGCGGCGACGATGTCGGCCCCGCTGCGGATGCCGGTGTCCAGGATGATCTCCATGTCCTTGCCGACCTCGCGGGACACCTCCGGCAGCAGGTGGAAGGGCACGGGGGCGCGGTCGAGCTGGCGGCCGCCGTGGTTGGAGAGCACCACGGCGTCGACGCCGAGGTCCGCGAGCTTCTTCGCGTCCTCGAGGGTCTGGACCCCCTTGACCGCGAACCTGCCCGGCCACATCGTCCGGATCTCGGCGAGGTCCTCGAAGTCGATCGACGGGTCCATCGCGGAGTTCAGCAGCTCGCCGACGGTGCCGCCGGTCTCCGAGAGCGAGGCGAACTCGAGCTTCGCGGTGGTCAGGAAGTCCCACCACCACCAGGGACGCGGGATCGCGTTGACGATGGTGCTGAGGCTCAGCTGCGGCGGGATGGAGAAGCCGTTGCGGGAGTCGCGCAGACGGGCACCGGCAACGGGGGTGTCCACCGTGAAGAAGAGCGTGTCGAAACCGGCCGCGGCCGCCCGCGCGACCAGGCCGTAGGAGATCTCGCGCTGGCGCATCACGTAGAGCTGGAACCAGTTGCGGCCCAGCGGGTTCGCCTCTTTGACGTGCTCGATCGAGGTGGTGCCGAGGGTCGAGAGGGTGAAGGGGATCCCGGCCTCACCGGCCGCCGTGGCACCGGCGATCTCGCCCTCGGTCTGCATCAGCCGGGTGAAACCGGTGGGGGCGATGCCGAAGGGCCGGGCGGAGCTGCCGCCGAGGATCTGGGTGGTGGTGTCCACCGAGGAGACGTCGTTCAGGATCGAGGGATGGAACTCGATGTCCTCGAAGGCCTCGACGGAGCGGTCCATCGAGATCTCGCGCTCGGCCGCGCCGTCGGTGTAGTCGAAGGCGGCGGCGGGGGTGCGGCGCTTCGCGATCGTCCGCAGGTCGTCGATCGTCAGCGCCGAGGAGAGGCGTCGACGCTTGCCGTTGAGCTCGACCTTCTTGAACTGCATGAGCTCGAGGAGCTCGGCGGGGCGGGGGACCTGTCGCTGGACCATGGGGGTTCTCCTTCGGGGCGGCGTATCGGGGCATCGGGGTATCGGCGTATCGGCGTATCGGGGTTCGGAGGTGGGAGGTGTCCGGATCGGGCGGGTGCGGCGGGGTCAGATCATTGGACCGGGATCATCCACGAGAGCACGGTGGATTGCAGCCCGACCAGCAGGCACAGGGCCACCAGCATGCCGAGGCTCCACCAGATCACCGTGCGGAAGATGGCGGACTCCTTGCCCACCAGTCCCACCGCGGTGGCGGCGATGGTGAGGTTCTGAGGGCTGATCATCTTGCCCACCACGCCACCAGAGGTGTTGGCCGCGACCAGCAGCGCGGGATCCAGCCCGGCCTTCTCCGCGGCGGTCTGCTGGAGCGTGGCGAACAGGGCGTTGGCACTGGTGTCGGAGCCCGTCACGGCGGTGCCGAGCCAGCCCAGGATCGGGGAGAGGAAGGCGAAGGCCGCGCCGGCGCCGGCGATCCAGGTGCCGATGGTGATCGTCTGTCCGGACTGGTTCATGACGTAGGCGAGGGCGAGCACGGAGGCGACGGTGAGGATCGAGTAGCGCATCGTGACCACGGTCTTCACGTAGACGTCCGCGGCATCGCGCAGCGGCAGGCGGTAGACCACGGCGACGATCACGCCGGTCAGCAGCAGCAGGGTGCCGGGGGAGGAGAGCCACTGGAAGGAGAAGACGGTGCTGGTCGAGAGCTCGCCCGCGGCGTCGTGGATGTTCCCGTCCAGTCCCGGCCAGGGGATCATCAGGTCGGTGGACTCCAGCAGGGAGCTCAGCGGCATCCACAGCTTCGAGGCCGAGAAGATCGCGATCACCAGCAGATAGGGGAACAGGGCCATGAACACCCGGCTCGGGGTCAGGCGCACCTCGGTGCGGGTCTCGGTGGCCAGGGCCGTGCCGCCGGGGCCGGGATCGGGGGCGTCGGCCCCCTCGCTCTCGCGCTCGCGCTCCATGTTCTCCAGCGCGTCCTGGCCGCCCACGGGCTTCCACACCTGGAGCATGAGCACGGCGGCGGCGAGGCCGGCGAGCGAGGCGATGATGTCGGTGAGCTCGACCGAGAGGACGTTCGCGGAGACGTACTGGCTGATCGCGAAGACGAGGCCCACCACCAGGGCGAGCGGCCACAGCTGCCGCAGACCGCGACGGCCGTCCACCAGGAAGACCAGGAACATCGGCACCAGCGCCGCGAGGAACGGGGTCTGGTGGCCGATGATCGCGCCGATGTGCTCGTAGTCGATGCCGGTGAGGTTCCCGGCGGTGATGATCGGGATGGCGATCGCGCCGAAGGCGACCGGAGCGGTGTTGGCGATGAGCACGACGGTCGCGGCACGCATCGCGGTGAAACCGATCGCCATCAGCATCACGCCGGTGATCGCGACGGGCGCACCGAAGCCGGCCAGCGCCTCGAGCAGCCCGCCGAAGCAGAAGGCGATGATGATCGCCTGGACGCGCGGGTCGTCGGAGATCGCATCGATCACCCGGCGCAGGTCCTCGAAGCGGCCGCTGCGCACGGTGAGCTCGTAGAGCCAGATCGCGTTCAGCACGATCCACATGATCGGGAAGAGCCCGAAGGCGAAGCCCTGGGTCGCCGAGAGGCCGACGAGGCCCACCGGCATGCCGTAGACGGCCACGGCGACCAGGATCGCGACGCCCAGCGAGGTCAGGCCCGCCCAGTGGGCCTTCCAGCGCAGCACGCCGAGGGTGAGGAAGATCGTCAGCAGAGGGAGGACCGCGACCAGCGAGGACAGCGCCAGGCTGTCTGCCAGGGGAGCGAGATCCGGTGTGTACATGGGGACCTCCGACACGAATCAGCGGCGGTGCTGCACTGCATCACCGTCGATGTCGTGCCTCGTGTGTCGATGAGGAGTCGAGCGGCAGACCGTCCTGTGGTCTGACCACTAAGGGATGGTACGGGGTGCGGTCGTCGACGACAAGGGGACGGCCGCCGGAGATCCACCGTCGCCCCGGAACCCCGTCGGCCGCACGCTGTCCGAGCGCACGCAGTGCGACTGCGAGCAGCCCGGTCGCGCGGCGCGGGGCAGTGAGCCCTGCGCTCGCGCGGACCCGCCCGGGGTTCTGCCGGAAGGCTGTGCTACAAACAGAGCTATGGTCGAGGCGACGAAGGACGATGAGGTCGGACCGCAGCGCGCACGCCCCCGGGTGGCCGAAGCGAGCTGGCGACCGGTCGCGCGGGCCAGCACTCACGAGCTCGTCCTCAACGCGATCGAGGACCAGATCATGCACGGCACCCTCGCCGTCGGCGATCTGCTGCCCCCTGAACGTGAGCTCGCCGCGCGTCTCCAGGTCAGCCGGGCGGGGGTGCGCGAGGCGATCCGCGTCCTCGAGGGCCACGGGGTGCTGCGCTCCGACGTCGGCTCGGGGCGCGGCGCCGGCACCTTCGTCGCCTCCCTGCCGAGCGCCGCCCTCGAGCGATTCCTCCGCCTCCATGTCGCGCTGTCGAACTTCCGCCTCGAGGAGGTGATCGAGGCGAGGGTGCTGCTCGAACGGGCCAGCGCCTCCCTCGCCGCCCGGCGCGCGGGCGAGGAGGCGACGGCCGAGCTCGAGCGACTGGTGGCACGGATGGACGACCCGGAGCTCAGCCGCGAGGACTTCAACGACGCCGACACCGCCTTCCACGTCGCGATCGCGGAAGCCGGGGGGAACGCCCTGTTCTCCGACATGACCGGCGCGATCCGCGCTTCGCTGCGGCGACCGATCCTCGAGGCCTTCACGAAGGTCGAGGACTGGGACGGCTTCGCCGCGATGCTGCGCCGTCAGCACCACGAGATCCTCGAGGCGATCCTCCGGGGGGACGACGCCGCAGCGGCGGAGCTGGTCGCCGCCCACATCGGCGCCGCGGGCGAGGCGCTGCCCGGATTGGCGGGCGCAGCGGCGCAGCCCGGAGGACCCGGCGACTGAGCGGCCCGGCCCCGGGAGCGGCTGAGGGCCGATTGCTACGCTGACGGTGCCCGAGGATCGCCCGCGAACCTGCCCGTCCGTCGGGCGGCGGGCGGCGCCCGCGGTGAGGAGGATGCGCATGTCGACCACGAACGCCCCCGCCGGACTCGCCCTGAAGATCGTCATCTCCCTGCTGACCGTGATCACCGCGGTCATCCATCTGTCCATCGGTGTGCCGCTGTTCGTGCTGAACGGCCTCGGTTATCTCGGACTGCTGGTGCTGCTGTACGCCCCGTTCGCGCCTCTGCGCCCGATCCAGCCGATCGTCCGCTGGGTGCTGGTGGGCTACACCGCTCTGACCGTGGCGCTGTACTTCCTGGCCGGCCCGCCGTTCGACACGCTCGGACTGCTCACCAAGGCCGTCGAGGTGCTGCTGATCATCGCCCTGGTGATCGAGGCACGCCGGGCACGGTCCGTGCCCGCGGTCGGCGCCGCCCCCAGCAGGGGCTGAGGACGGCGCGCTCGCTCAGGCGCCGGGGACGGGCCGCTCGTCGGGCCCGCTGTACTCCGACAGCGGCCGGATCAGGGCGTTGGACGCCCGCTGCTCCATGACGTGCGCGGTCCAGCCCGTCACGCGAGCCGCGATGAACAGCGGAGTGAACAGCTCGGTGTCGAAGCCCATCAGGTGATACGTGGGACCGGCCGGGTAGTCGAGGTTGGGCTTGATGCCCTTGGCCTCGTCCATCGCCTGCTCGAGCCCGTTGTAGAGCCCCAGGATCTCTGGCCGCTCGTAGTGCGCGATCATCGCGTCCATCGCCTGCTTCATGGTGGGCACACGGGAGTCGCCGTGCGTGTAGACGCGGTGGCCGAAGCCCATCACCTTCTTCTTCTGCGCGAGGGCGTCCTCCATCCAGGCCGTGGCCCGTTCCTTGGCCTCGGCCTCGGACTCCTCGGGTCGGATGCCGAGCTCGTCGAAGGTGTGCATGACCGCTTCGTTGGCGCCGCCGTGCAGGGAGCCCTTGAGCGCGCCGATCGCCCCGGTGACCGCGGAGTGGAGGTCCGAGAGGGTGGAGGTGATGACTCGGGCGGTGAAGGTGGAGGCGTTGAAGGAGTGCTCGGCGTAGAGCACCATCGAGACGCGGAAGGCATCGACCACCTCGGGGGCGGCCTCCTCGCCGAAGGTCATCCACAGGAAGTTCTGTGCGTAGTCCAGATCCTCGCGCGGGGCGATCGGCTCCGTCGGCCCCCCGGCGCGCCGCCGCCGCTGCTCGTAGGCGATCACGGCCGGCAGCTGGGCGAAGAGGCGCCGTGCCTTCTCGAGCTCGGCCTCGGGGGAGGAGTCCTCGGCGGCCGGGTCCAGGCCTCCGAGCACGGAGACGGCGGTGCGCACGGCGTCCATCGGATGGCAGGTCGGCGGCAGCGAGTCGAGCGCAGCCCGGACCTCCGGGGCGAGCTCGCGATGGGCGCGCTCGTGCGCGGTGGCGGCAGCCAGCTCCTGCGCCTCCGGCAGCTCCCCGGTCCACAGCAGGTGCGCCACGGCCTCGAAGGGCTGGGTCGCGGCGAGCTCGGGGACGGGGTAGCCGCGGTAGAGCAGCGAGTTGGTCTCGGGATTGACCTTGGAGATGGCGGTGACGTCGGCGATGACGCCGTTCAGGCCCTTGCGGATCTCGTTCTCGCTCATGTCTCGCTCCTGGGATCGACGGCGGTGTCGGTGGTGGTGGTGTGGGTGTCCGGGGTGGCGTGCGCGCCGGGTGAGCTGGGTCGGGCGCCGGGGACCTCGACGTCGAACACCGAGGTGTCGAAGCGGTTGTAGGACTCATAGTCCACCAGTTCGTACAGTCGCGCACGGGTGAGCATCTCCGGGACCCGGGATTCCTGGGTCCCCTCCTCCAGGATCGTCTCCAGCACCCGCTCGGCCGCGCCCATCGCGGCGCGCAGCAGCGTGACCGGGTAGATCACCATCGCCACCCCGGCCGCGGCGAGCTGCTCGCGCGTGAACAGCGCGGACTTCCCGAACTCGGTCATATTCGCCAGCACCGGCACGTCGAGCGCCGCGCACACCTGCTCGAACTCGCCGAGGTCCTTCAGAGCCTCGGGGAAGATCGCGTCGGCCCCGGCGTCGACCAGCGCCTTCATCCGGTCGATCGCGGCGTCGAGCCCGTCGGTGGCGCGCAGATCGGTGCGGGCCATGACGAGGAAGCCCGGGTCACGCCGGCCGTCGGCCGCGGCGCGGATGCGCTGGGTGGCGGTGGGCAGGTCCACCATCGTCTTGCCGTCGAGGTGGCCGCAGCGCTTGGGGTTGACCTGGTCCTCGATGTGGCAGCCGGCCAGGCCCGCGTCCTCGAGCTCCTGGACCGTGCGGGCCACGTTCATCGGTTCGCCGAAGCCGGTGTCCGCATCGATCAGGCAGGGCAGGTCGGTGGAGCGGGCGATCTGGGCGCCGCGCGTCGCGACCTCCGAGAGGGTGGTCAGGCCGATGTCCGGCAGGCCGAGCTCGTTCGCGATCACCGCGCCGGAGATGTACACCCCGGGGAAGCCCTTCTCCTCGATGAGCGTCGCCGACAGCGGGGTGAAGGCGCCGGGGAAGGGCTGCGCCGCCCCCGGGGTGAGCAGGGTGCGCAGGTGCTGGCGCTTCTGGGCGGGGGTCCTCGTGCTGGACAGCATCAGAACAGTCCCTTCGGAGCGGCCGACGGGTCGAGAACTCCGGGGGCGGCCTGGAGGGTCAGCCTGCCGAGCTCACCGGCGGGCAGCGTCGCGAGCTGCGCGGCGGTCTCGAGGAAGCGGGCGATCTCGGCCTCCTCGACCAGCCCCTCGGCGAGGGTGCGGAACTTGTGCACGTACTGCTCGCGGGCGAAGGGGCGCGCGCCCTGAGGGTGGGCGTCGGCGACCGCGATGCTGTCCTCGATGACGGTGCCGTCGGTGAGAGTGATGACCACGGCGCCGCCGAAGGCCTTCTCGGACAGGTCCAGGGAGTGGTAGCGGCGGGTCCACTCCTGATCCTCCTCGGTGGTGACCTTGTGCCACAGCGCCACGGTGTCGGGCCGGGCGGCCCGCTCGGGGGCGTAGGAGTCGACGTGGTGCCAGGACCCGTCCTGGAGGGCGACGGTGAAGATGTACGGGATCGAGTGGTCGAGGGTCTCCCGTGAGGCGGTCGGCTCGTACTTCTGCGGATCGTTCGCACCCGAGCCGATCACGTGGTGGGTGTGATGGGAGGTGCGGATCAGGATCGAGGCGACGCGGGCGGGATCGGTCGCCTCGGGGTGCTCGGCGTGGAGCCTGCGGGCCAGATCGATCCAGGCCTGGGCCTGGTACTCCGCGGAGTGCTCCTTGGTGTAGGTGTCCAGGATGGAGCGCTTGGGCTCCCCGGACTCCGGCAGCGGCACCGTGTAGCGAGCGCCCGGGCCGTCCAGCAGCCAGGCGATCACGCCGTCCTCGCCCTCGTAGATCGGGACCGGGGAGGTCTGGCCGCGCATGGCGCGGTCCGCCGCCTCGACGGCGAGCTTCCCGGCGAAGGCGGGGGCGTGGGCCTTCCAGGTGGAGATCTCGCCCTTGCGGGACTGGCGGGTGGCGGTGGTGGTGTGCAGCGCCTGGCCGATCGCCTGGAACACCGTCTCGGTGTCCAGACCCAGCAGGGTGCCGATCCCGGCGGCGGCCGACGGGCCGAGGTGGGCGACGTGGTCGATCTTGTGCTCGTGCAGGCAGATCGCACGCACCAGATCCACCTGCAGCTCGTAGCCGGTGGCGATGCCGCGGATCAGATCCCGGCCGGAGCGGCCGGTGTGCTCGGCGACGGCGAGGATCGGCGGGATGTTGTCCCCGGGATGGGAGTAGTCCGCGGCCAGGAAGGTGTCGTGGTAGTCCAGCTCTCGCACGGCGACGCCGTTGGCCCAGGCCGCCCATTCCGGGGAGGTGCGCTGCTCGATGCCGAACACCCCGGCCCCGGAGCCGCCGGCGGAGACCGAGTGGGCGAGCGCCTGCGCACGGGCGGAGACGATGGGAGCGCGGTTCAGCGAGGCGATCGCGACCGAGGCGTTGTCGATGATCCGGTTGATGATCATCTCTTCGACATCGGCCTCGACCTCGACGGGGTCGACGGCGACCTCGGCCATCGTCCAGGCCAGCTGGCCCTCGCGGGGCAGGTTCTCGTCGGAGCGGTGGACGCGGACATCATGGTCGATCATCAGGCGGTCTCCTGGAGGGGCGGGGGCGTGGTGGACGTGGTGGTCGGTGTCGGCGACTGTGGCGGTGACAGGGTCGGAGGGTCAGCGCCCTGGTCCTGCAGGTGGGCGAGAGCCTGGCGGAGGTGGACGGTGGTGGCGGCGGCGGCGAGCTCGGCGTCACCGGCGGCGACGGCGCGGGCGATCGCAGCGTGCTCGCGCGCGGAGTCGGCGAGGCGCCCGGGGGAGTTGCGTGCGAGCCGGCGCAGGCGGCCCAGATGAAGGCGCAGCCCGCGCAGCGACTCGGCGAGGTAGGGGTTCGCGCACGCGGCATCGAGCGCGGCATCGAGCTCGGTGGTCAGGGCGTAGTAGGCGCTCGGGTCGGTGCCCCGTGCGAGCGCGGAGGTGGCCCGCTCGAAACGTGCGGCGAGAGCTGCGAAGCGCGAGGGGAGATCAGTGCCCTCGGCGGCCTCGGCTGGGTCCACCCGGTCCGCGAGGGCGGCGCGCTCGGCGGCGCGGCGGGCGGCGAGAGTCTCCAGGGCGATCCGGAGGTCGAAGAGCTGCGGGGCCTCGCCGAGGGAGACGGCGGTGACGACCGCGCCGCGGCCCCGCGAGGATTCGGCGAGCCCGTCGGCGACCAGGCGGGCGAGTGCTTCACGCAGCGGGGTGCGGGAGATGCCCAGGCGCGCGGACTGCTCCACCTCGCCCAGCACGGTGCCGGGATCGAGATGGCCGTCGATGATCTCCTCGCGGAGCGTCGAGTAGGCGCGGTCGCTGGCACGCATACGACTCAGTGTATACAGCGAGAAGGGGACGGGTGCCAGATCGGGGCGATGACTCCTGCCTCTGGAGTAGCGTGTATACATCCGGGCGCCCAGCCCTGCACCACTCAGCCCTGCACCGGGTCACCCCGTGAGCGGACACGCTCAGCGGCCGAAGGCCTCCGCCGTCTGCGTCGGGTCGAGCACCGCTCCCGGGTGCGGACCGGCCTTCTCCCAGGCCGTCCGCCACTGCCCGACGTCGGGGGAGGAGAGGGCACCGCCCGCGATCAGCACCATGTTCCCGTCGGCCGGGGTGGTCAGCAGCGAGGCGAGGGTCAGGGTCCACACACCGGAGAGACCAGCCTCGGCCGCGGCGCCCTCGAGCTCGCGCACCTGCGCGGCGAGGAAGCGCTGGCCCGAGTCGTCGCCGACGTTGACCAGCAGCAGCCCGTCGGCCTCCAGGTGCGCGAGTGCCTCGAGATAGAACTCCTTCGTCGCGAGGTGCGCGGGGGACTCCTCGCCGGAGAACACATCGAGCACGATCGCGTCGAAGCGGCGGCCCTCCATCGCGGCAAGCTCCTCGCGGGCATCACCGATCACGATCTCCAGCTCCGTCCCTGCGGGCATCGGCAGTGCCGTGGTGACGAGGGTGGGCAGCTCGCGCTCGATCTCGATGACCACCTGCGCGGAACCAGGCCTGGTCGCCTGCACGTACCGGGCCAGGGTCAGGGCGCCCGCCCCGAGATGCGCGATCCGCAGGGGCTCGCCAGGGGGCCAGGCCTCATCGAGCACGGTGGCCATCCGGTGCAGGTACTCGTGCACGAGATGCGTGGGATCCTCGAGATCCACATGGGACTGCTCCACCCCGCCGATCAGCAGCGTCCACCCGCCGGAGACCTCGTCCTTGACGATCCAGGCGGGCTGGTCGGAGAAGCTCAGCTGAGCACTGCGCTGAGCGCCCGGGAGGAAATCGTGGGTGGTCATGGAACAAGTGTCGTCGATGCGGCGAGCCGTCGCCGCCGACCACAATGGGGCCATGGACGCACTGACCCTCGCCGGCCGCCGTTACTCCATCGTCCGTGCCGTCGCGGACGATCTGCCCGCGCTGGTGGCGCTGCTGGCGGACGATGTGCTCGGCCGGGAGCGGGAGAGCAACGACCTCGGTCCCTATGAGACGGCCTTCGCACGGATCGATCAGGATCCGAACCAGCTGCTGCTCGCGGTCCGGGACGAGGAGGGCACGCTGGTCGCGACGATGCAGCTCACGCTCGTGCCCTCCCTCTCTCGGGGCGGTGCCCTCCGCCTCCAGATCGAGGCCGTGCGTGTCGCGGGATCGACCCGCGGCACCGGGCTCGGCACGGCCCTGTTCGACTGGGCCCACACCTGGGGCCGACGCCAGGGCGCGGTGCTCGCCCAGCTCACCACCGACGCCACCCGCCTCGACGCGCATCGCTTCTACGAGCGGCTCGGCTACGCGGCCAGCCACGTGGGGATGAAGCTGGACCTGTGACCCGCGAGCCGCGGAACGGTTCTCCCGATTCTCCTGCGTGGCGGGGTCCAGCGCTCTATGGTGTGGCCATCCCGTGATGTCCCGCAGGCGACGAGGAGCGAGGATGCCGATCTACGAGTTCCGCTGCGAGAGCGCCCACGAGTACGAGCGCTCGGTGCCGATCAGCGCCCGCGATCAGGACCTCACCTGCCCCGACTGCGGCGCCCGGTCGCGCCGGCGGGTGAGCGCGCCGCGGCTGGGATCTCTCGGCTCCCCAGCCGGGAGGCTGCTGGAGAGCACCGCGGCGAGCGCCCATGAGCCCGCCGTCGTCGACCGACTCCCCGGGGCCCGTCGGACGGCCACGAGTCGCATCACCGCCGACCCGCGCCACGCGCGACTGCCGCGCCCCTGAGCCGGCCCTGGATCTGGCGGGCCCGCGCAGAGGACCCGTCGCTGTGGAAGGAGAAGCATGCCCCAGAACGTGTTCCCCCTCGACTCCGCGAAACCCTTCACCGAGCAGAAGATCCTCGGTCACAACCGCTGGCACCCGGACATCCCGCCGGCCGTCAGCGTCAAGCCCGGCGACACCTTCCGCGTCGACTGCCGCGAGTGGTTCGACGGCTGCATCAAGAACGACGACTCCGCCGAGGACATCGCCAGCGCGCCCCTGAACACCGTCCACACCCTCTCCGGGCCGTTCCGCATCGAGGGGGCGCAGCCGGGCGACCTGCTCGTCGTGGACATCCTCGACGTCGGGCCGATCCCACAGGAGGATTCCGGGCCGCTGGCCGGACAGGGCTGGGGCTACACCGGCATCTTCGCCACGCGCAACGGCGGCAGCTTCCTCACCGACGAGTTCCCCGACGCCTACAAGGCCGTGTGGGACTTCAGGGGAGGTCGGACCACCTCCCGCCACGTGCCCGGCGTCGAGTTCACCGGGATGATCCACCCCGGCCTCATGGGCACCGCCCCCTCGCCCGAGCTGCTGAGGACGTGGAACACGCGCGAGGCGGCGCTGATCGCCACCGAGCCGGACCGCGTGCCGGCGCTCGCCCTGCCTCCGGAGCCCGACGGGGCGATCCTCGGCGGGGTCGGCGAAGCGGATCGTGACCGGGTCGCCGGGGAGGCCGCTCGCACCGCCCCGCCGCGTGAGAACGGCGGCAACCAGGACATCAAGAACCTCACCAAGGGCACCCGGATCTTCTACCCGGTGTTCGTGGACGGGGCGAACTTCTCCGTGGGCGATCTCCACTTCTCCCAGGGGGACGGCGAGATCACCTTCTGCGGCGGCATCGAGATGGGCGGATTCCTGGACCTCCACGTCGACGTCATCAAGGGCGGCATGGAGAAGTACAACGTCTCCGAGAACGCGATCTTCATGCCCGGTGACTCTGCCCCGCAGCACACCCGGTGGCTGTCCTTCTCCGGCACCTCGGTGACGCTCGACGGCGAGCAGCGCTATCTCGACTCGCATCTCGCCTATCAGCGGGCCTGCCTGCACGCGATCGACTACCTCTCCACCTTCGGCTGGTCGAAGGAGCAGGCTTACCTGCTGCTCGGCGCCGCGCCGATCGAGGGGCGGTTCTCGGGTGTGGTCGACATCCCCAACGCCTGCGCGACGGTGTACCTGCCGCTGGACATCTTCGACATCGACATCCGCCCGGGCAGCGGCGAGGTGCCGAGGATCGATCCGGGGATCGGGGCGCCGCGCGCGAGCGTCGGCTGAACGAGGATGCTCCAGCAGCGCAGCGCCCGGGTCGGCGGGGACGCGTCGGCCCGGGCCCTGCCCTGCCTGCGGGCCGACGGTGCCGGCGAACGCCGTAGGCTCTCGAGCACAGCACCGACGACGGAGGATGCACGATGACAGGCAGCGCGCAGGACACCGACCTCACTGCGACGATCACTGCGCTCCGTGAGGAGCTGGCCGGGCTCGAGGACGAGCGTATGCGGGCGGTCAACGCCAAGCGCGGAGACGACCACGCGGTGAACCTCACCGCTCTCCGCGGGATCGCGAAGCGCCTGAAGACCCAGCCCGAGCTCGCCCATGCGCTGTGGGAGGAACCCGCGCGGGACTCGACCCCGAAGCTGCTCGCCCTGCTCATCTCCCGCCCCTCGCAGTACTCCCGGGAGGACCTGGATCGCATGCTGCGCGGGGCCGGCACGCCCAAGGTCCACGACTGGCTCGTGAACTACATGGTGAAGAAGAGCCGCCACCGAGAGGTGCTGCGTGAGGCCTGGTTCGTCGATCCCGATCCGGTGATCGCGAGCGCCGGCTGGGCGCTGACCAGCGACCGGGTGGTCAAGAAGCCCGACGGCATCGACCAGAGCGCTCTGCTGGATCAGATCGAGGCGGAGATGACGGATGCGCCGGAGCGGTTGCAGTGGGCGATGAACGAGTGCCTCGCCCAGATCGGCATCACGAACATCGCGCTGCGCGCACGGGCTCGCGACATCGGCGAGCGGCTCGAAGTGCTCAAGGACTATCCGACGCCGCCGAACTGCACCTCACCGTTCGCGCCGATCTGGATCGACGAGATGGTCCGCCGCGCCGACGACGGCTGAGCGAGTCGAAGACTGAGCGAGTCGGAGGCTCAGCGGTCGAGGGCTGAGCGGGATCAGCGGTGGAGCTCCTCGGAGACCTCGACGTGCACTGCCTTGTGGTCGGTGCCGGTGATGCTCTCGAACCGGGGCGTCCCGCCGACCACGGTGTCGGAGACCAGTGCATGGTCGATGCGGGCGAAGGGCGGGAGCACGGAGCCGACGGGCCAGGTGGGATGCCATGGGAGACCCTCGCCCGGATGTCGGGCGGCGAGGTCCTCCAGGTCCCCGTCCGCAGTGAGCCGCAGCATCGTGTCGTGGCGGTCGATCGCGTTGAAATCTCCGATCAGCAGCAGATTCTCCGTGAGATACGGTGCGGCCATCTCCTGGACGGCCGTCGCATCGTGCAGCCAGACGTCGGCACCCATCTGGGGCGGCGCGGTATGGATCACGCCGAGATGCCAGACGGTGCCCTCGACCGCGGTGGACGCGATGAGGTTCGCGAACACCGTGTCCTCGGTCTGCGCGATGAGCTCGAGCGGAGTGCGGGAGAGCAGGACCGATCCCGCCGCTCCGGCGCGCGCCTCGCCGGCGCGGTGCGGGAACTGCTCCAGCAGCCCGGATGCCTCGAGCTCCGCCTCGAACGCTGGGGTGTACTCCTGGAGGGCGAGCACGTCGACCTCGTCCGTGGCCAGCCCGATGACCTCCTCGAGGTCCGCGTCCCCGTACTGGAGATTCAGGGAGAGGACCGAGAGGGCGCTGCCCACGGCGACCGGGGCGTCCGATCTCTCCGGCAGGGGCCGCAGCGGCCAGGCGAAGGGCACCATCGACGCGATGAGGACCACGGCGCCGAGCAGCCGCCACCGGCCGCGCAGCACGAGGATCAGCCCCAGGCAGCCGACCAGCACCGGGATCCACAGCAGCGGGATGAACGTCGCGGCTGCGATCAGGAGGTGGTGCCAGGTGTGCACTTCCGTCACCTGGCGCAGCACCAGGAGGACGGCGGCGGCGAGCACCCCGGCCGCCAGCAGGGCCCACCCCAGGATCGATACTCCGGTACGGACCATGCCGGGAGTCTACGGCGACGCCGACGTGAGGAAGCGGGAGGGGTCCACCGGGCGCTGCGCCCGCGGAAGCGTCTCGACGACCAGCAGGTACGAGTCGGTCACCAGCTCCCGCACGAGCTGCTCGTCGAGCCCGCCGCCCGGGGAGAGCGTGATCCAGTGCCGTTTGTTCATGTGATAGCCGGGGGTGATGTCCGGGTGGGTCTCGCGCAGCATCTCCGACTCGCGAGGATCCGCCTTCATCACCACGATCCTCTCGCCGCGCACCTCGGTGAGCAGGAGGAACATCTTTCCCACCACCTTCGCCACGTCGTACTCGGGCCCGAAGGGCCGAGTGATCCCGGCTGCGGGCAGTTCGAGCGCACGGGCGCGGGCGATGTCCTGCAGGGTCTGTCCGTCCATGTCCTCATCCTCCTCGGAGACGACGCGGGCTCACATGCTGTGTCCGCCGGGGATTCATCCGCCGGCCGTGCCCTCGAACGCTGCCAGCAGTGGGGAGCCTGCCGGACCGTCGAGCTCGAGCCTGCCATCGGCCACGAAGGTGAGGGCCGGGGCGGCGGTGAGCGGTGTGCCCAGGGAATCCCCATGGAGCAGGGTCCGGCGCGAGATCGGGGTCCCGGACTCGAGGTCCTGCGCGCCGACGACCACCGCGTCTGTGAGCCCCTGGCGATGAAGCAGGGCGACCGCTCCCGGCAGGGTGCGGTCGTCGACGGCGTCCTGGAGCATTCCGGCGACGGTGTTCATGGCCGCAGTGTGGCAGGGAAGCGGGTGAGGGTCGAGCGGCCGTGAACGTGCATCGACCAGTCGAGTCCTGCTCCGGGGTGGGGCGCGGCGGCGCCGCGAGGGTCCCGGAGGTGTCAGCCTGCTGTCACCACTGGTCCTGCTCGGCGAAGAACTCGAGCAGCTCCGGCTCGAGCTCGCCCGCAGCCTGCATCGGCAGGGAGTGCGTGGTGTGCGGCCAGGTCTTCACCGTGGGCTCCGCCAACTGCTCGGCGCGCTCGGCAGCGGACTCTCCTCCCGCGAGGGAGCTGTGGGACGCGATCGCCACGTAGACCGGCATCGTGAGCTGGGCGAGCTCGGCGTCCGTCAGCGAACTGGGCTGGGGCAGAGCCGCTCTGTATCCCTCGGAGGCCGCAGCGATCATGCGTGAGAGGGGCTCCTCCTCGAGCGATGCCGAGTCCGTCTCCTCGCCGCCGACCTTCTCGAGCGCCGTCTCCCGCACGCCGGCGGGAAGGAGCGGCAGTGAGGACACCATCGTCCAGAACAGCAGGTCGCCGGGTGGTGGGCTCAGGGTGAACACTGGTTCCAGCAGCGTCAGGGTCACGACGCTCTCCGGGTGCTGCCGGGCGTAGGCCGCCGCGATCGCGCCACCGAAGGAATGCCCGATGAGGTGGACTCCCTCCGGGGCGAGCTCTCGGACGACCTCGGCGATCGGATCGGCCTGCTCGTCGAAGCTGGAGAAGGGTGCGGACTGGATCGACTTTCCCGAGTCCCCGAGCGAGTCGACAGCGAGCACCCGCCTCTCCTGGAGGAGCGCGGGCAGATTCTCGCCCCACATGGGAGTCCCCGACGCCCGGCCGGGAAGGAGGAGCAGCGGGGTCGCCTCACGGTTCTCCTCGCTCGACCACTCGTAGACCCGCACCATCCCATGGGCCGTCGGCACGTCGTGCACGGACGTGGTCGGGGGGAGGAGGGCCATCGCCTCGTCGTAGGCGGCGAGGTACTGCTCGCGGGACTGTGCGTCGCGGAAGTGTCCGACTCCGGGCGGGCCGGCGAAGAAGTTCCATGTCGCCACCAGCCCTACCGCCGTGAACAGCGCCACGATGACCGTGCCCGCGCGGCGCAAGATCCGTCGCGGACGGGAAGCACGGCGCCGTGCTCCGCTCGGCATCGATCCCTCCTCGGCAGGGGCCGTCGGCGACTCCTGCGAGGGGTTCCTGGCGCGAAGCTTTTGCAGTACATTCATACTGCCATGATTTCGCAAGTCGCTCGTACTGTAAAGTGGCCGCATGCCGAAAGTCGTCGATCACGATCAGCGCAGGGCAGAGATCGTCATGGCGCTGTGGCAGGTGATCCATCAGCAGGGGATCGACGGCGTGTCCTTCCGTGCCGTCGCCGAGGCGACCGATGTGTCGGTGGGGCGGATCCAGCACTACTTCCCCTCCCGGGAAGAGCTCGTCCTCGACGGGTGCCGACGCATGGTCGCGGCCGCCGTCGCGGACCACGGGCCGGGCGGGCGGCCGGCTGATCCTCAGGAGGCTCGCGCGGCACTGATGTCACTGCTGAGCGCTTCCCTGTCCGAGGCCGACGAGTTCAGGGTCGGTGCGTCCGTGTGGGCGGCCTATCAGGCCAAAGCGGTCTCCAGCCCCGGCATCGCCGCGATCGTGGTCGACGCTCTCGTCGGGCGCTCGACGCTGCTCGCCGAGCTCGTGGCCTCCGCTCGCGCGACAGGCGGCGCGAGGTCTCCGGCACCCACGAGCGCGGACAGCGCTGACGCCCTCTGCCTGGCGTCGCTCTCCGAAGGGCTCGCGCACCGGGTCCTCGCCGGCGCCATGAGAGCCTCCGAAGCGCGACGGCTGCTCGACGAGGCCGCTGCCCGGTACCTCGAGAGGGATGACTCCGCCTCGCCGTGCTCGGGCGGCCGCGAGCGGGCGCGCTGAGCTCTGCGTCCGGTCAGATCGAGATGCCACCTGGCCTGGTGGCCGTTTCCCACGGTTCCGGGGTGGTGGACGGCTCCTGGTGGCGCGGTCATCGATGGTGTGAAGGAACCAGCCCGAGCCCGGGCGACCATCTCGAGGACGCTGGCGTCCTGCTGGCGGAGATTCACCGAGCGGGCGAGAAGAGCGCCCGGGCGCTCGACGACCAGGCTCGGGAGGCTCGAACGTGGGGCGCCCTGGCTGAACTGCCGGGGCTTCCGGGGCCGCTCTCCGATCAGCTGTGCTCTGCCGCCCCCGAGCTTGCCCAACTCGGCGCAGCGACGGCGGCGAGCGCCCACCTGGTGACTGAGCATGCCGACTCCCACAGCGACCTCGACCCGAAGAACACACTCTTCGCTTCGGGACGGTTGCTGGCAGTCGATCGGGATGCCGCAGGTCCTCGTTCCATCGCACAAGAAGCCGTATGCCTGGCGCTCGACTGGGCCGAGGATGTTGACGGCTTCCGTCGCGTGCTCACGGCGTACGCCGACTCGTCCGGCACGGCGCTGCCCACCGAGGCGTGGGCGTTCGGCGGATGGGTGGCTGCGCTGACCGGCTGGCTCACCTGCAACGTCGAGAAGCGATCAGGCACCGGCCTCGGCCTGCATGAGGCCTCCGAGACCTGTGCTCGACTGCTCTCCGTGCACCGCGCTCTGGACGAGCATGTGTTGGCGCTCAGCGACCTCTGACGCCGCAGGCAGGACGCGGGCACGCCCCCACACGTCCGTGCCGTCGAGATGCTGCTGGTCGGGTTCCGTCTCCGAGCCGATCACGAGCATCGCCTGCTCTTCGGAGCCGCTGTGATCGCCGTGGCCGTGAGGCGTTCCGATGCGCCACGTCCGATGCTCTCCGCCGAGTTCGGCGAAGAGCGGGCCGCCGTCGACTCCGGGCGCGTCCGACGATTATGGCGGCGGTGATCCGCGAGCCCGCGCTCGCGCACGGCTGCGGCTGACCTGTTAACTCGGCGATCGCCCTGAGCGCAGCCAGGTGCTCCTGGACGGCCTCGCGACCAGAATCCGTCAGTGCCACCCAGGTCAGCCGACGTGCATCGGATCGCTTCTCCGATGCCTCTTTGCGCATGGAGACCAGGCCCGCGTCCGCGAGGACCGCGAGGTTGTTCGAGACGTTCGCATCCCTGAGACCGAGCGCATCGCGGATGGCCGAGAACTCCAGCTCCTCGACCCGACGCAGCAGCCCGCAGAGTCGCAGGCGGGTCGGAGCATGGATGACGTCATGGAAATGCGCCGTCGTGCTCACGAGTCGGCCGCCGAAGCGGCGAGCTCTCTGCGGAGCTCGCGGTCGTAGCGAGGACCTATGGCCCACGTGAGCAGAAGGCCGGACAGCGCAGGTACCAGCGCCCACCAGGCCGAGGGCTCCATCAGGCGCAGGGCGAGAGCAGCGCCCATCAGCACGATGTAGACGACCATGAGGACGCGCTGGAGCTGCCTGGTGGCGGGTCCCGCAGCTTGCGAGATCCAGAGCCCCGTACGGAGTGTGTATGCCCGCACGAGTACGGGGATCCCGATGATTCCGATCGCGACGAGGCCGAAGCCGAGCACGCCAGGGTGTGCAACCCCGAAGATCATCAGGGCGACGATGGCGCCGAGGATCGGGTGATACCACCAGGGCGTGATCACCCGCTGGGTCAGACGTGCCCCATCGGCATCGAGCGCTGACAGCGCCTCACGCGCCGCGTCGCGGTCACCCGCCGCCGCACCAGAGATGTTTTCCGTGTCGACAAGTCAAGAACTGACTTTCCGTCCCGTCAAGTCATCTGGGGTCGGTCCGGTCAGTCCCGCATCCGTGATCCGGTCCAGCTGGTACGCGAGAACGGCCACCTGGACACTGCGGTGCCGCAGTGGGCGGCGCGACCTGCGTCGCACGGGCCCAGATTCTCGCTGAACTGTCAGATTCTCCAGCGTGCAGGCAGCAGGAGAGGCCCGCAGGGGTTTCCTCGCGGCGCTCCCACGACTCGGCCCCCGGGGACTGGGCAGTCGGCTGTTCCCGCTGCGGAGTCGTACAACCCGAGCAGCAATCAGTTCTCTCCCGGAGCGGGGTTGCCGGCCTCGGGGGCCGAGCTCCCTCGCGAAGAGAATCGAGGCCCGGCGCAGGACCTCGTCGTCCTCCCGCACGCGCTTGTTGTCCACCTCGGCATGCTGTCCATCCTCTCGGACTCAAACAGCAGCGGCATCGAACCCGCGCCGATTCAGGCTGCGGGCAGGCGGTGCTCCACGCCCTTCTCGACAATCAGCCCGCACTCAAGCTCTATCGGAATGAAGGTTGGATAGCCGTGGGCGACGAGTATGAGCACTCGCTACTGAAGAGACCATTGCAAACCTTTTCGCGATCCCTCCAGGCGGACGGGCTCGAAGGAGCCAGCGGAGGGTGAGACCGGACCCTCGCTTCTTCAACCACAAAGATGGAGCTGCTGCGCCGACTACTACGGGATCGCTCGGCGTCTCTCACCCCTGCTCGCCGACGAGCGCCTCTCCGAGCTCGGTGCGCCGGTAATGGACCTCGCGTCCGGTGCGAGCGCGGTGCACGAGCCCGGCGCCCTCGAGCACGGCAAGGTGCCCGCCGACGGTGCCGAGCGCATACCCGAGATCGGCGTGGAGCTGGGAGGGTGTGGCAGGAAGGTCCAGCGCCAGCAGCACTGCGGCTCGACCGGTGCCGAGAAGTCTCCCGAGCGCCTTCCCGGTGCGCGGGGAGACAGCGGCGCGTGAGCCCCGCGCCCCATACACGAGCGCGACGCCGACGGGTCCGTCGCACGTCCACCTGCCCCTGACCTGCGTGGTCGGGACGAAACAGAGGTGGGAGGAGACGGTGAGGCTGCGGTCGAGACGGTGGGAGACGAGCAGCGCGTCGGGATCCTCCCAGGCGACGTCGCGGGCGATGCCGTCCACCGCACCTGCCCAGCCGGTGGTGCCGATCAGCGCAGTGCGGAACGCGATCTCACGGCGCAGGATCCGTTGCCGGCGCGGCCAGTCCGCCGCGAGCAGCTGCTCCCACGCCGAGCCGAGCGCAGCCGCGATCCGACTCGGGAGGTCGGGGGCGGCGAGCCATGCCGTCTGCTGCGGGGTCCATGCGGCGGCGACCGAGTCCTCGAGGGTGCTCACGGCGGCCTGCGGGTCCCACGCGGCGATCTGAGCGAGCTCGCCGACGAGGCTCACTTCCCCGGTCGCGGGTGGGGCGAGACCGATCAGGTCCGGGAACCACTTGGTGTGCGCGATGAGGTCGGTGAAGGCGGTGTGGAGCGGGTCCGCGGTGCGCCAGCGGTGGAGGGCGTCGAGGTCGAGCCCTTCGGCCCGCGAGATCGCGGAAGACGGCAGCGGACGGGCGCGCCGCGGCTGCTCGAGTGCGGTCACTCCGCTGGCAAGGGCCCCGATCAGCTCTGCGAGCGGAGAGACGACGAACCGCGTGCGCGCGAGCGCACCGGGCGTAAGAACGAACCGCATGAGCACGTCCTTTCGGTGGACACCGAAAGCCTAGTGGTCACAGATCGAGCCGTCCACGATGAGGTGATGCTGTCAGCTCCATCTGCTTCGCCAGCCGTACCCGCCTCCCCGTGGACCCCTGCTTTCACTCGCTTCTTCCTTGCCCAATGTTTTTCGTGGCTCGGCAGCTCGATGACGCCGGTCGCGCTGAGCTTCGGAGTGCTGCGCGCCACGGGCTCCGCCGCGGATCTGGGTCTGGTCCTCGCTGCGAGCACGGTCCCGATGGTCGCGCTGCTGCTGGTGGGAGGGGTGGTGGCGGACAGGGTGCCTCGTCGAGCGCTGCTGACCTTCACCCACCTGAGCGCGGGTCTCGCCCAGGCAGGCAGCGCACTGTGGTTCCTGCTGGATGCGACGGCACTGCCGCTGCTGCTGGGGGTGGTGGCGCTGGGAGGCATGGCCTCGGCATTCACGGCCCCGGCGCTCCGCGGCATCATCACCGACCTGGTCCCGCATGACGCGATCGGCCGTGCGCACGCCGTGCGCACCACCTCACGGAACCTCACCCGTATGCTCGGCCCGGCCGCCGCTGGCCTCCTGGTCGCCTCCGCGAATGCTGGTTGGGCCCTCGCGATAGACGCCGCCTGCCTGCTGCTCGCCGCCGCCGTTCTCGCCACCATCCCGAACGCGGCCACCTCCCACCGGTCGGCCGCTGTCGCTCCTCCCCGTCGCCGACGCAGTGTCCGGCCGGTTCTCCGCGGTCTTGTCGCGGAGCTGAGCGTCGGCTGGCGCGAGTTCACCAGGCACCGCTGGATATTGCCTGTGACCTGTGCATTCACAGGGATGAACGTGCTGATCGGAGGGGTCTGGCTGGTGCTCGGCCCGGCTGCAGTCGAGCACACCATCGGTCCCTCCGGCTGGGGGCTCGTCCTCGCGGCGCGTGCGGCCGGACAGGTGGGTGGCGGCGTCCTCGCCTACCGTTTCTCCCCGAGTCGACCGATGGTCGCGGCGCTGCTGATGCCCCTGCCGTACGCGGCGCTGTTCGCGGCGCTCGCTGCAGGAAGCGGCCTGACGCCGCTGCTGGTGCTCGCGGTGCTGGCCGGGATCGGTGCGGCGGTCGAGAACGTAGTGTGGGAGACGGCCCTGCAGCAGCGGGTCGCGCGCGAGGCGCTCTCTCGCGTGGCCTCGATCGACATGCTCCTCAGCTTCGTCTCGGTGCCGGTGGGGGCGCTCGCAGTCCCCTTCGTCGCTGCTCTGATCGGTGTGCCGCTCGCGCTGGCGGTCGGGGCCGGAGCGTGCGTGGTGACCTTGCTGGCCCCGCTCGCGTCGGCCGACGTGCGCGGCCTGCGCCGAACCCGAGGTCCCGTGTGAGCATCTCTCCGTCACTCCCTGGTCGTCGCGACCTCGTCGCCGGCGACGGCGCAGTGCACGGGTTCACCTCGCGGCCGCCCGCGAGGTCATGGTGCCCACTGCGCGATGCGTCGGAGACCGACCCGCGCCGGCCAAGAACTCGGAGCTGACCACTTGGGCTCTGGGCCTACGGGTATGCCCAGCACCTGCAGCTGTGATCTAGGACATATCGCGAGGCCCTGGGAATGAACCTGTCCGGACCGAAGTTGAGTCTGGTGTGCTCAAGTTCAGTGACACTCGGATTGACAACAACGATCGAGGGTCTTCTACTTGAGTCCGTACAGCTCAAGTCTTGCCGCCGGTACTCGCCGGTAGTGCAGATCCCGTGCGGCGCATCCGTCGCAGAAAGGCAGGCACCCATGTCCCGTGTCGTCGGAATCGACCTCGGTACCACCAACTCCGCCGTCGCCGTCCTCGAGGGTGGCCAGCCCACCGTCATCGCGAACGCCGAGGGCTCCCGCACCACCCCGTCGGTCGTCGCCTTCTCCAAGCAGGGCGAGGTCCTCGTCGGCGAGGTCGCCAAGCGCCAGGCCGTCACCAACGTCGACCGCACCATCTCCTCCGTCAAGCGCCACATGGGCACCGACTGGAGCCAGGAGATCGACGACAAGAAGTTCACCGCGCAGGAGATCTCCGCGCGCACCCTCGGCAAGCTCAAGAAGGACGCCGAGTCCTACCTGGGCGAGGCTGTGACCGACGCGGTCATCACCGTCCCCGCCTACTTCTCGGATTCCGAGCGTCAGGCCACCAAGGACGCCGGCACCATCGCGGGTCTGAACGTCCTGCGCATCATCAACGAGCCCACTGCTGCGGCTCTCGCCTACGGCCTGGAGAAGGGCAAGGACGACGAGCAGATCCTGGTCTTCGACCTCGGCGGCGGCACCTTCGACGTCTCCCTGCTCGAGGTGAGCAAGGACGAGGAGGGCTCCACCATCCAGGTCCAGGCCACCGCGGGCGACAACCGCCTCGGCGGCGACGACTGGGACCAGAAGATCGTGGAGTGGCTGACCTCCCAGGTCAAGAACAAGGAGGGTGTGGACCTGTCCAAGGACCGCATCGCCCTGCAGCGTCTGAAGGAGGCCGCCGAGCAGGCCAAGAAGGAGCTGTCCGCCTCGACCTCCACCTCGATCTCGCTGCAGTACCTGTCGATGACCGAGAACGGCCCGCTGCACCTCGACGAGAAGCTCACCCGGGCCCAGTTCGAGGACATGACCTCGGACCTGCTCGAGCGCACCAAGGCTCCCTTCCACCAGGTGATCAAGGATGCGGGCATCTCCGTCTCCGACATCGACCACGTGGTCCTCGTCGGCGGCTCCACCCGCATGCCTGCCGTCACCGAGGTCGTCAAGGACCTCACCGGCGGCAAAAAGCCCAACAAGTCCGTGAACCCGGACGAGGTCGTCGCCGTCGGCGCCGCGCTGCAGGCCGCCGTCATCAAGGGCGAGCGCAAGGACGTCCTGCTCATGGACGTCACCCCGCTCTCCCTCGGCATCGAGACCAAGGGCGGCGTGATGACCAAGCTCATCGAGCGCAACGCCGCCATCCCCACCAAGACCTCCGAGGTCTTCTCCACCGCCGAGGACAACCAGCCCTCCGTGGCGATCCAGGTGTTCCAGGGCGAGCGTCAGTTCACCCGGGACAACAAGATGCTCGGCACCTTCGAGCTCACCGGCATCGCCCCGGCCCCGCGCGGCATCCCGCAGGTCGAGGTCACCTTCGACATCGACTCCAACGGCATCGTGCACGTCACGGCCAAGGACCGCGGCACCGGCAACGAGCAGTCCATCCAGATCACCGGCGGCTCCGCCCTGTCCGATGAGGACATCGACCGCATGGTGAAGGACGCCGAGGCCCACGCCGCCGAGGACGAGGAGCGTCGCAAGAACGCCGACGCCCGCAACACCCTCGAGCAGCTCGTCTACCAGGGCGAGAAGCTGCTCAAGGACAACGAGGAGAAGATCTCCGACGGCGATCGGACCAAGGCAGAGGACTCCATCAAGGAGGCCAAGGAGGCGCTCGCGAAGGAGGACGCCTCGACCGAGGACCTCGAGGCCAAGCGCGATGCGCTGAACGAGGCCCTGCAGGCCGTCGGTACCGCGATCTACTCCCAGGCCGACGGTGCCGAGGGCGCCGAGGGTGCTCCCCAGGGTGCCGAGGGCGAGGCCCCTTCGTCGGACGATGACGACGTGGTCGACGCCGAGATCGTGGACGAGGACGAGGAGAAGAAGTGATGACCGAGGACCGGAGCACTCCTGAGGACCCCCAGCGGCCTGAGGGCGAGCCGAGGTTCTCCTTCACCGACAAGCGCAAGGTGAACCCGGAGGACGGCTCCGTCCGTCCCTCCGGGGCCACCCCCGCCGCCGAGGGTCAGGGGACCGACGAGCCGGTCGACCCCTTCGACGCCGAGGCAGCGGAGCTGTTCGAGCAGGCGGGCCAGGGCGGGGACGACTCCTCGCTCCCGGCCGACGCCGGACGGGTCGCCGAGCTCGAGGGCCGGGTCACCGAGCTCTCCGAACAGCTCAAGCGCGACCAGGCCGAGTACGTCAATTCCCGTCGCCGTATCGAGGGCGCCGCGCAGGTGAGCAAGGAAGCGGCGGTCGCCGGTGTCCTGGGCTCGCTGATCGGAGTCCTGGACGACGTGGAGCTGGGTCGACAGCACGGCGACATCGTGGAGGGCACGCCCTTCCACGCGATCGCGCAGAAGCTCGAGGAGGTCCTCACCTCCCACGGCCTGAAGCGCTTCGGCGCGGTGGGCGAGGAGTTCGACCCGAACCTCCACGAGGCGCTCATGCATGAGGACGCCGACGGCGCCGAGGGCACGACCATCTCGATGGTCATGCAGCCCGGCTACTCGATGAACGAGCGGATCCTGCGCCCCGCCCGCGTCGGCACCCGGGGTCCGGCCTGATCGACGTGCTGTGAGCTTGCGATCGGCAGGAGATCAGGCAGCAGATCCCGCCTGATCGACGTGCTGTGAGCTTGCTATCGGCAGGAGATCAGGCAGCAGGCACAGCCTGAGACCGGGTCCCACCCCTCGACGGCGACGGGACCCGTCGGTCGGACTCCTCGGCCGACGGGTCCCGCCCCGTCGCCCCCATGACACATCCGAGGCTCCCGGAAGGAGACGCACATGTCCCAGCAGGACTGGCTCGACAAGGACTTCTACGCCGTCCTCGGCGTCTCCAAGGACGCCGACGAGAAGCAGATCAAGAAGGCCTACCGCACCCAGGCCCGCAAGTACCACCCCGATCACCACCCCGATGACGCGAAGGCTGAGGAGCGGTTCAAGGAGATCGGCGAGGCGTACTCGGTGCTCAACGATCCCGAGCAGCGCCAGCAGTACGACGCCCTGCGCGCCATGGGCTCCGGCGGTGCCAGGTTCTCCGCCGGCCAGGGCGGCCCCGGCGGTGCCGGCTTCGAGGACATCTTCTCCTCGATGTTCGGCGGCGGCCAGGCAGGCCCCCGCACGGCTCCAGGAGCAGGCGCCGGCAACCCCGACATCGACGACCTGCTGAAGATGTTCAGTGGTCAGGGCGGCGGATTCGGTGGGGGAGGACCTGCCGGATTCACCCCGAACCGGGCCCCGGCCAAGGGCGCGGACACCTCTGCCCGTACCCGTATCAGCTTCCGCGACGCGGCGCTGGGCACCGATCTGAAGCTGACCGTCGATGGTCGCACCGTCACAGCCCGCGTTCCCGCCGGGGTGCACGACGGGCAGAAGATCCGACTGCGCGGCAAGGGACGGCCCGGTCCGGGCGGTGCCCCCGCCGGCGACCTGCTGCTCACCCTCGAGGTGGGGAAGCATTCCGTGTGGAGCGCGGACGGCACCCATCTGAAGCTCACTGTGCCGATCTCCTTCGACGAGGCGGTGCTGGGGACCACGCTGTCCGTGCCGCTGTTCGACGGTGGCACGGTGTCGGTGAAGGTCCCGCCGGGCACTCCGTCCGGACGTACCCTGAGGGTCCGCGGCAAGGGTCTGGTCACCTCCAAGAAGACCGGTGACCTCCACGTCACCGTCGAGGTCGCCGTCCCCACGCACGTGGAAGGCGCCGCGAAGCAGGCCGTCGAGGACCTGCGCACGGCCCTGGCCGAGGAGGACCCGCGCGCCGGGCTCGCCGAGGCCGCCGCCCGCTGACCCGACCGGACCCTCGCCCGCCCGACGGGCCCGGTTCCGTCCGCCGCCCACCGACCGTCACCACCGGATCCTCGGAAGGAGCCCCTGATGCCGAGCTCGCACCGCCTGGACGACAGGGCGCCCGTGTTCGTGATCTCGGTGGCGGCGGAGCTGTCAGGGATGCACCCCCAGACCCTGCGCCAGTACGACCGGCTGGGTCTGGTGATCCCGCAGCGCACCCGCGGGCGAGGGCGCCGGTACAGCACCCGCGACATCACCCGCCTGCAGGAGATCCAGACCCTCTCCCAGGAGCAGGGCATCAACCTCGCCGGCATCAAGCGGATCCTCGAGCTGCAGGACGAGGTCACCGCGCTGGAGGACCAGCTGGACACGGTCCGGGAGTCCCTCGAGCGGATGACCCCCGCTCAGCGACGGGTGTTCTCCGCCGACCGTGACGGGGAGATCAGTGCACTGCGCCGCGGCGAGCGGCCGCGCCGCCGGTCCACAGGCAGCGCCGTGGTGGTGTGGCGGCCCACGCGACGGCCGTGATCACTCTGTCCTGACGCTGAGCCGTGACGCTGACGCCGCCGCTCACCGGCCCCGGGCGGCGCTCCGGGCACGGCGTGCGGGCACGACGCCGGTGACGTGGTAGATCTCCTGCAGCTGCTGCGCCACCTGCTCCAGGTCGACGCCCTCGGCCGCGCGTCGCCCTGCCGGCGCGAGGTCCTCCAGCTCACCGCCGAGAAGAGCGCTGAGCTTCTCGGCGACCTGCCCCGCGAAGCCAGGGCCGTCGCCGCTGACCTGATGGGTGAGCACCCCGTCGGGCATGGCGTCGCGGTAGATCGGGATCCCACGCACCAGGACGGGCACCTCGCAGGCGAGCGCCTCCCACAGCACGATCCCCTCGGTCTCCTCCTTGGTGAGGAAGCAGAAGGCGTCCGCTCCGCAGTACGCCTCGCGCAGGGTCTCCGCGCCCACGTATCCGGGGAACAGAGCGTTCGCGGGCGCCTCGGCGAGGGCGCGCTCGACCTCCGCGGTGAGCAGGCGGGGATCGGTGCGTCCGTACCAGACGAAGGTGACCTCCGGCAGCTGCCGGGCGAGCTCCACCCAGTCCAGGATCCCCTTGCGCACCAGCTGCATCCCGACGCTGATCACCACCGTCGCGTCGGCCGGCAGGCCCAGCGACTCCCGCAGCCGGGGCCGCGCCTCGGGATCGGGGCGGAAGAAACCGGTGTCCACCCCGTTGGAGAGCACCCGGATCGGTGCCCGGATGCCATATTTCGGCGCGGAGATCAGCCCTTTGGAGTAGGTGCTGGGAGTGACCACCGCGTCGCCGCGGCGGTACAGTTGCGCGATCCAGCGCCGGAACAGCGGGGCGATCCGGTTGGCGCCGGTGAACGAGTCGCGGAAGTCCTCCTCGGTGGAGTGCGCCCACATCAGCACCGGCCGCCGTCGCAGCCGCGCCCACCGCGCCAGCAGCGGGGTGTCGGGGAACGGGGTGTTCAGATGCACCACGTCGAAGGGCTGCAGCGGATTGGTGACCACCTGGTGACCCAGGGAGCGCACCGCCGATTCCTGATGGCGCATCGCGGCTCCGATGCCGGATTCGCGCGCCAGGGTCGCGAGCCCGCGCGGCATCAGCACCCGCAGCGGTTCCTCGGCCTGCCCCTCGGGGCGCGCGGGCTGTTCCGATCGGGCGGTGGGTGCGAGGGGAGTTCGGGGTGCGCGAGGAGCAGCGGCGGGGGCGCGGCGTCGCAGGGAGCCGGCATCGCGGGAGCGCCGCAGGGCGCGAGATCTCATGAACATGTCAGGGGTCCGTTCACCAGGGGAGGAATCGCATCACGACCGCACTGATGCCCAGACCGTAGGCGATCAGCGCCCACGGCTTGCACAGCAGGATGATCGCGACATAGGTGCGCCACCGCATCCGGGTGGTGCCGGCGATGTAGCAGAGGAGGTCGTCGGGGGCGATCGGGAGCGCGATCGCGAGGGCGAAGGCACGCGTGAAGCGCGGGCTGCGGGTCCAGCCCAGGAACTTCTCGACCGTGCGCGGGCGGAAGATCCGCTCGATCATGTCCAGCCCCACATGACGGGCGATGAGGAAGTTCAGCAGGGAGCCGGCGCAGACGGCGAGGTAGTTGTAGATCGTGCCCTCGACGGCACCGAACAGCACGGGGCCGGCGATCACCAGCAGACCGCCGGGCACGATCGGGAAGACCACGGAGGCGACGGAGACGATCAGGAACGCGACCGGGCCCCAGGCACCGAGCGAGTCGATGAAGGCCTGCAGGTTCTTCAGCGAGTGCAGCACGCCCGTCTCCAGGCCCCACCACACCAGTGCGATGCTGAGACCGAGCCCCAGCAGCGGGGAGAGCCGGGCGGCGAGCTGCAGCGGGTCGCGGCGCGGGTGGGAGACCTCCGCGGTCGATCCCCGGACCGGCGCTGAGGGCCGTGTCGCCGTGAGGGAGGATGCCCGTCGAGCGGGAACCGGGCGGACGACGGAGAGGGAACCGGTGCTGGTGCTCACGCTGGCACCGCTTCGCGGATCATCACCAGCGGGGCACGCCGCTGCCGAGCTCGCTGGTAGACATCGAGCACATCGCGCCCGAAGACCTGCGCGCTGCAGGTGGCCTGCGCATGCGCCACGGCCGCACGCGACATCCGCTCCCGGCGCTGCGGATCATCCAGCAGCATGTGCAGACGGGCCGTGAACTGTGCGGTGTTCTCGAACTGCCAGCCGGTGGAGCCCTCGACCACGACGCTCGCGAGCGACGGGTCGCGGCGGCACAGCAGAGGCAGCCCGCTCGCCATCGCCTCGATGAAGGTCAGGCCCTGGGTCTCGCTGAGCGAGGCGCCGACGAAGACATCGCCCAGGCGGTACCAGCGCGGGATCTCGGACGGTGCCTGCACACCGGCGAAGCGCACCCGCTCGGTGATGCCGAGCGCCCGGGCACGCGCCTCCAGCTCGCCGCGATAGGGGCCGTCGCCGACCAGCACCAGCACGGCATCAGACCTGTCCGCCGAGGCCACCATCTCGAGGACCTCATCGAGGTTCTTCTCCTTGGCGAGGCGCCCCACGGACAGCAGCACGCGCTGGTCGGGAGCGATGTCGAGCGAGGCGCGCAGCGCGCGCACCTCGGCGCGCTCCTCTTCGGACCGCGCCGGGCGGAAGCGGTGCAGGTCCAGCCCCGTGGGGATCACGTGCAGCGGCCGGTGCACCCCGTAGCCGGTGAGCAGATCCGCGACCTTCGTGGTCGGCACGATCACGGCATCGGTCGCGGCGAGGGCGCGACGGGAGAAGGTCTCCACGACCTTCCTGCCCACGGTGCGGCTGGGCGAGTAGTAGTGGGTGTAGTCCTCGTAGATGGTGTGGTACGTGTGCACCAGCGGCACCGACAGGGTGCGGGCGATGCGCCGCGCCCACACATAGGTGGAGAACTCGGCCTGGGAGTGGACCACCTCCGGTGCCCAGCGCAGCACGTCACGCAGCACCCGACGGCTGGAGAGCATCCCGAACCGTGCCCGCTCGTAGACCATCGAGGCCGAGACCGAGCCGATCCGGTACACCCCCTCCTCGCTGCGGGTGCGCAGGCCCTGGGACAGGGTCAGCACACGGACATCGCATCCCAGAGCGAGCAGCTCGCGACGCAGGGTCTGGACGGAGGCGACCACGCCGTTGACGACGGGCTCCCACCAGTCGGTGGTGATCAGCACCCGCAGGGGGCGCTGCGCTGAGGTCGACGCATGCGGGTCGGAGGAGGTCCGGTTCTCGTTCACCCCTCGAGCCTGGCACCCCGAGCGCGTCTCCGCGTCACCCGGGCGCATGAGAGGCATCAGACCAAGGTCTGATCCTTGTGCTCGCCGCTCGCTGCGAATCGTCCTGGCGTTCATGCTCTCGAGCCTACGACCGGCCCTCGAGACAGGGCACGGGGCACGCCCGACCTGTCGCGGAGTGTTTCCCCCTAGTGTTTCAGCGCGTCACCTGATAACGGGCTGTGAACGAGGCCGAGGCGAGCTGCTGGGAGAAGATCGCGAAACGTGCGCCGATGTGCGGGTCCTCGGGATCCGCGCCCAGGGTCTCCACCGGCAGGGCGTGGACGGAGAACTGGTAGCGGTGCGGGGCACCGGCCGGCGGCTCGGGGCCGTCGTAGCCGACATTGCCGAAATCGTTGCGCGCCTGCTTCAGCGAGGCGTCATCCCTGGCCACCCCGAGCGGGAGCGAGGTCGTCGAGGCCGGGATGTCCCAGGCCACCCAATGCCAGAACCCGGAGCCGGTGGGAGCATCGGGGTCGTAGCAGGTGACGGCGAAGGACTTCGTGCCCTCCGGCGCATCGGTCCAGGTGAGGTCGGGGGAGAGGTTCTCCCCTCCGAGGTTCTCGACCAGCTGCTGGGGTGCGACGTCCGTGCCGGCGGGAGTCGCGTCCGAGGTCAGGGCGAAGGTGTTCTGGGTCATGGGAGCCACCTTAGGCAGACGCCCGGACGATGTCGACCACGGTGGCAGGAGCCGAGGTCGAATCGCCGCCGGAGTCCTCGGCTCGGGACTCGACGGCTCAGAACCCGTCGGCCGACGGGCGGGGGTAGTGCTGCAGGAACTTCTTGACCTGGTTCGCCTTCGCGGCGAGCACGTACGCCCGGCGCTTCGCCCCCTCGATCCCGTAGGCCAGCGGGTGCACGGTACGGCGCCTGCCGATCTCGCGCACACGGGCCCGGAGGTCAGGATCGACGATGTAGCGGCGCAGGAGCATCCAGGGGACGATCGAGTAGAGGATCTCCTCGCGAGGCACCAGGCGACGCAGCTCGCGCTCCTCGATCAGATCGGCGACCACGGGCTCGGCGACGTTCGCGCCCGCCGCGGTCATGTAGTAGTTGTTCCGACCGATCCGGGGGTTGACCTCGAAGAACTTGCCCATGCTGTCGCGCGGGTCGATCTTCACATCGAAGTTCGCATAGCCGCGGTAACCGGAGTGCTGGAGGAAGCGCACCGACTGATCGAACACCTCGGGCAGATCGGTGGTGAACATCGCCGCAGGATTCCCGAGCGCGCCCGGGGTGTGCTCCTCGAGCAGCACCTGCGCGCCGCCCAGCAGGGTGACCGCCCCTTGGGAGTCGACATAGGCGGTCACCGAGAGCATCGCGGTGTCGTCCCCGGGGATCATCTCCTGGAGCACGAAGCGGTCCCGGTACCCGGCTGAGGTCAGGCGTGCGATCAGATCCATCAGCTGGTGGCGGTCCTCGATCTCGAACACCTTCCGCTTCCCCGGGAAGGAGACCGCGTTGTAGGCGGAGGAACGGGAGGCCTTCGCCACCAGGGGCCAGCCGAGGTCCAGCTCCGGCAGCTCCGGCGCGGTGCCGGAGGAGAAGTCGAGCACCTCGGTCCGCGGCGTCGGGACGCCGATCTCCGTGCAGATCTGCGAGAAGCTCGCCTTGTCCGCGACCGCGTGCAGCACCTCGTCCGCGAGCAGCGGCAGGTGGTACAGCTCGCCGAGCTCCTTGCGGTGGGCGGCCATCAGGGCGACCAGGAAGTCGGCATTGGCCAGCAGCACGGGGCGGGTGCCACCGGGCCGGGCGGCCTTGTCGCGCCCCACGCGCATCAGCGCCTGGATCATGTCCTCCTCGGACGCACCCATCCCGATCTCCACCGTGCGCAGGATCGAGGAGTCCGCCACCGGCCCGGCGACCTTGCGGGTCACCACGGTCGCGACGGTGCCGTACTTCTCGTGGAAGGCGCGGGCGAGGGCGTAGATGCCGATGTCGCCGCCCAGCAGCACCAGGTCCACCTCGGGAGCGGATGCGGCGAAGGGATGCGGAGGAGTGTCGGGCATGGGAGGCGGAGTCCTTTCGGGGACTGTGGACCGGGGCTCAGAATCCGGTGTCGGTGGGACGCGGGTACACGGCACGGTACTTGCGCACGAAGTTCAGGCCGGAGGCGACGGAGTACGCCCGCATCCACAGACCTTCAGGACCGTACCGGAAGGGATTGCGCAGGCCCCTGCGCGCCACGCGGCGCACGTGCGCATGCAGAGCGGCATCGCGCACATAGCGCAGCACCAGACGCAGCGGCAGGATGGTGTAGAGGACCGGCGCGGTCACCACCACCTGCGTCAGGTCGCGGTCGTGGATTCGATCGGCGACCACGTGGCGCGCCACCGACTCCCCGGCGGCGGTGACGTAGTAGTTGTTGCGACCGATGCGGGGATTGATCTCGAAGAAGCACTCGGCGCCGGTGCGCGGGTCGACCTTCACATCGAAGTTCGCGAAGCCGACGTAGTCCACGGCGTCCAGGAACTTCTCGGCCGCGGCGGTGAGGGTGGGGAAGTCGCCGGTGACCATGGCCGCAGGGCGACCCAGAGCCTCCGGGGTGTGCTCGCCCAGCAGCACCTGGGCCGCGCACAGCAGCGTCACCTTCCCGCGGCTGGAGCGGTAGGCGGTGATCGAGCGCTGCGCGGTGTCATCGCCCTCGATGAGCTCCTGGAACAGGAACCGCCCGGTGAACCCGGACTCCTGCAGCCGCCGCACCAGATCATGCTGCTCGGCCGCGGACTCCAGGAAGAAGACCTTCCGCTTCCCCGGGAACTCCACGTGGTGGTACTCCGCGGTGTTCGCGGCCTTGCCGACCACCGGATAGGACCAGGGCAGCTCGTCCAATCCGTTCCAGTCCGGTTCCTCGGCGCGGGCGAAGTCGACGATCACGGTGGGCACCGTGGTGATGCCGAGCTCCTGGCAGATCTCGGCGAACTCCGCCTTGTCCGCGAGGCGGGAGAGCAGCGCCCCGTCGACCTGGGCGAGGAGGTAGTGCGCTTCGAGGTCCGTGCGGAAGCGATCGATGAAGTCGATCAGGGAGTCCGCATTGGTCAGCAGCAGCGCGGGCCGGCCGGCAGGTCGCTGCGCGGCGAGGTCGATCAGCGCGTCGCGCATGTCCTCATCGCTCGCCTCGGCCCCGAGGACCAGCAGGTCCGAGGTGACGGTGTGCTCGTTCATCGCGACCGGGATGCGCACCACCGTGGTGCAGCGCATCCGGTACTGCTGATGGAAGGCGATCGTGAGGTTCAGGGAGTTCAGACCGGCCCCGAGGACGACGACGTCGAACCCGGGGTCGGTCGGGGAAGCAGCAGGCATGCGGTCGATGGTAATCGGGAATCCGGCCGCCTCAGCCCTTGACGGCACCTGCCGTGGAACCGCCCACGATGTACCGCTGCAGGAACTGGTAGAGGATGATCACCGGGATCATCACCATCACGGACCCGGCGGCGAAGACGCCCAGGTTGTTCGAGCGGTCCGAGGAGAACATCCCGTACATGCCCACCGCGAGGGTCTTCTTCGAATCGTCGGTGAGGAAGATCGATCCGATCAGGAACTCGCTCATCGACCCCACCAGCGCGAGCAGGAGCGTGGTGGCCAGGATCGGGGTCATCGACGGCACCAGGATCTTGCGGAACGCCTGCCAATGGGTCGCGCCGTCGATGATGGCGGCCTCGTCCAGGGACTTCGGGATGGTGTCGAAGAAGCCCTTGAGGAGCCAGACCTGGCCGAACGCCCCGCCCATCAGCACGGCGATGTAGCCGGCCAGGGTGTTCAGCCCCAGCATCGGCACCGCCTCGCCGAGGTCCGCGATCATCGTGTACACCGCGATCATCGACAGGATCGCGGGGAACATCATGATCAGCAGCACCGCGAGCATGCCGCCGCGGCGGCCGCGGAAGCGGAAGCGGCTGAACGCGTAGGCGGCCAGCAGGGAGAGGAAGACCTGCCCGACGGCGACCACCCCGCACACGATGATCGTGTTGAGGTACCAGCGCAGGAAGTTCGCCCGCTCCCCGCTGAGCATCGCGGCGTAGTGCTCGAGGGTGACGCCCTGGGTGGGGATCAGCCCTGCCGAGGACAGGGAGCCGCTCTCGTTCACCGAGGCGGAGAGGACGAAGAGGATCGGGAAGACCGCGAAGGCGATCGCCAGCACGCCGACGACGTGCCGCCAGCCGATCTCCGTGAACCAGCGGCCGAAGGGCATGCGTCGTCGGCGCGGCGGGACGCGGTCGGCGGTGGTGGTGCTCATGGTGGACCCCTTCCGCGGGTTCAGTTGACGTCTTCGAGGACGTTGGTGAATCGGAACTGGATGGCCGCCAGCACACCGGTGAGGATGAACAGGCAGACGGAGACTGCGGAGGCGAAGCCGAAATCGGCCCCGGAGCCGCCGAAGGCGATGCGGTAGACCATCGAGATGAGGATGTCCGTGGCGCCTCGGCCGGAACCGTCGGGGAACGGACCGCCCTCGGTGAGCAGCTCGATCGCGTTGAAGTTGTTGAAGTTGAAGGCGAAGGACGAGACCAGCAGCGGCGCCACGGCCACCAGCAGCAGCGGCAGCACGATCTTCGAGGTGGCCTGCAGGGGAGACGCGCCGTCCATCCGGGCGGCCTCCTTCAGCTCGTCCGGGATCGCCTGCAGCGCACCGGTGGAGACGATGAACATGTACGGGAAGCCCATCCATAGGTTCGTCAGCAGCACCGCCGCCTTGGCCAGGGTGGGATCGCCGAACCAGTTCAGGTCCAGGCCCAGGGTCTGGTTGACCAGCCCGAACTCCTGGTTGTAGAAGTTCGACCACACCAGCAGCGAGATGAAGCCCGGGATCGCGTAGGGCATGATCAGCACCGACCGGTAGATCCGCCGGCCCGTGAGCCGCTGATCGTTGAGGATCAGAGCCAGGGCGAAGCCCAGCGCGAAAGTCAGCAGCACGGAGCCCGCCGCGAACACCAGGGTCCACACGAAGGCCGAGAAGAACTGCCCCGCGACGGTGGAGTTGGTGAACAGCCGCTCGTAGTTGGACAGCCCCACGTCCTGCAGCCAGCCCTGGGAGAAGGCACGCTCCCCGGCGGAATCGACGAAGTACTGCTCGTCCCCGATCGTGCCGACGGTGTACTCCTCACCGGTGGAGGTGTCCACGATGGTGTCGCTCGCCTCGTCGTACTGCAGCACGGTGGTGCCCACGAACGCCTGGTTCACGCCCAGGGGACGCACCGCGGAGGACTCGTCGACCGGGACCGAGAGCTCCATCAGCTCGTTGTAGACGGCGTTGACCTGGCCGGCGTCCAGCACGGTGAGCCCGTCGACCTCGGTCACCCGGCCATCGGCCACGGTGACGTCACCGGCGTCGACCTCCTCGAGCGCGGTCTCGGCATCACCCCGGAAGATCGTGCCGTCGGAGGGGTTGACCAGGTACAGCTCGAAGGGCCCCTCGGTGGGGGTGCCCGCCGTCGCGACCGTCATCGTGTAGCGCGGGGCGTCGGCGCTCTGCTGGACGGAGTTCGCGACGATGGAGCCGACAGCCTGCTCCTTGGTCCCGCGGGTGCCGTCGCCGTAGTTGGTGAAGGAGTACCCGACGGTGAGCGCGATCGGCAGGATCAGGAAGACCGAGAGGAAGAAGGTGCCGGGGAAGAGGTACTTCCCGGGCACGAAGCGCTTGGTCGAGTACAGGGCGAAGATCCCGGCCGCGGCGAGCACCAGCACCCCCAGCCACATCCAGGACTGCTGGGAGATCAGCACCGGTGCGATGAACACGGTCACCGCGAGGGTGATGCCGAGCACGGCGATGCGAGCGACCTGAGCCGGCACCGTGGTGGACCGGCTTCGATGCGCGGGGGCATGCGTCGAGGTCATGAGGCGACTCTGCCTTTCGGGGACTGGACGAGCAGGGACGGCGGAACGACGGGGCGACGGCGCGGAGCGATCCGCCGCGCCGGCCGCAGGGGCACAGGCAGCGGCGGATCGCTCCCTCCCGGTCAGCCGATCGCGGCGGCGATCTCCTCGCCGGCGGCCTCCATGGCCGCGTGCGGGTCGTCCCCGCCGACGATGTTGGCCTGAGCGATGCCCAGCGGCTCCCAGATGGCGGACATCGCCGGGATGGCGGGCATCGGGGCGGCGGCCTCGGCGGCCTCGGCGAAGATCATCACGTGCTCATCCGTGGAGGCGATCTCCTCGCGCAGCTGGAGGTTCACCGGCGGCAGCGGGTTCGCCTCGTACATGGCCTTGGCGACGTCGGGGGAGCTGGCGACATCGGTCATGAACTGCTGGGCGAATCCGGCGTTGGCCGCGTTCGAGGCGACGTAGAACGAGTTCACGCCCGCGAACGGTGCCGCAGGCTCCATGCCCTCGAAGCCGGGGACGGGGGAGACCGTGAAGTCGATGCCCGAGTCGCGCACGTCCGCCAGGGCCCACGGGCCGGAGATCAGGTACGCGGCCTTGCCCTCCGCGAACAGCGAGATCGAGTTGTCGCCGGTGATGGAGTTCTTCAGCACGCCCTGCTCGCCGAGCTCGGAGATCTTGTCCGCTGAGGCGAGCGAGCCCTCCTCGCCCACGCCCAGGTCTGAGGGGTCGAGGTTGCCCTCGGAGTCCTCTCCGAACAGGTAGCCGCCGGCGGAGGTGTAGAGGGGCTGCATGTGGTACGGATCGCCGGACTCGCCGATCGGGAGCGCGAGGATGTTCTCGGCGCCCCCGGCCTCCGCCGCGGAGATGAGCTCCTCGATCGACGCCGGCTCGGCGACATCGGTGAGCTCGTTGTTCGCGTACAGCGCGAGGGTCTCGACCGCATACGGCACGCCGTAGGTCTGGCCGTCGTAGGTCACGGCCTCGATGCCGATCGGGGCGATGGTGTCGGCGACGTCGCCGGGCAGCTGCACGGGGGAGATCGCACCGTTCTGCACCAGGTTGCCGATCCAGTCATGGGCGCCCATGGTGACGTCAGGACCGTTGCCGGCCTGGTTGGCGGTGATGAAGTTCCCCTGCAGCTCGTCGCCGGGGACGACCTCGACGACGACCTCGATGCCGTTCTCCTCGCCCCAGGCCTTCGCGGAGGGCTCCAGCGCGGGAGCCTTCTCCTCGTCGGCCCAGATCACGAGCGTGCCGGCACCACCGGCGGCACCGCCCCCGCCGTCGGAGGCGCCGCCGGAGCCGGAGCCGGTGTCGGCGCCGGAATCGCTGTCGCCGCCGCAGGCGGCGAGCACGGTCATCGAGGCGGCGAGGCCACCCAGGGCCAGGAAGTTCTTACGACGGATCTGCACGTCTTCTCCTTTGAATCGTGGTCGGTCTCGACCGTTCCAGGACGATGCCTGATGGCGTCACTGTAGATCTCGGGGCGCGGTCTGTGCAAGAATACGCAAGAACTTGCAGATGACGATCTGGACACGGTGAGGACGCCGCGGGTCCGGGAGGGAGCGTGGGATGACGCGACTCATCGATATCGCGAAGACGGCCGGGGTCAGCGAGGCGACAGTCTCCCGGGTGCTCAACGGGCGCGCGGGCGTGAACGAGACGACGCGCAGGTCCGTGCTGGATGTGGCCCGCCAGATGGGGCGCGATGTGGGCCCCGCGGCCGCCGGTGGCGGTCCGCTCGTGGGGGTGCTCGTGCCTGATCTCGACAACCAGGTCTTCACCGCCTGGGCGGAGCGCATCGAGGCCGAGCTGTTCGAGCGCGGAGCCTCCACCCTGGTGGCGCTGAGGGCCCGCACGGTCGAGCGTGAGCGCGATATCTTGCAACGCTTTCTGCACTGCGGTGTCGAGGCGATCATCGTCGTCTCCGGTCATCACGCCCAGGAGCGCGCACCACTGGACCACTACCGCGAGCTGACCGCCGCCGGCATCCCGCTGGTGCTCGTCAACGGCGTGCGGGAGGACCTGGAGGCGGCCTTCCTGTCCACCGATGACGAGCACGCCGTCCGCTCGGTGCTCACCCATCTGCAGGACCTCGGTCATCAGCGGGTGGGGCTCGCCGTCGGCGATGAGCACACCTGGCCGGTGCGCGAGAAGCTGCGCGTGTTCGAGCAGGTCACCAGCGAGTGGGGGACTGATCCGCAGCCGGTCGCCTTCACCGACTTCTCCTATGCGGGCGGCTATGAGGCCGCGCGGGATCTCGTCGGGCGCGGCGCGACGGCGATCGTGTGCGGTTCGGACGTGATGGCCGCCGGAGCCCTCGAGGGCGTGCGCTCCCAGGGCCTCGCCGTGCCGCGCGACGTCTCCGTGGTCGGCTACGACGACGTCTTCTGGGCCTCGCTGACCAATCCGCCGCTGACCACCGTGCGCCAGGCCGTCGGCTCCATCGCCCGCGCCGCCGTGCGCACCGCCCTCGGCGGCGGCGAGGACTCCCGCCGCCCCGCCCGCACCGAGGTGGTGGTCCAGCCGCAGCTGATCGTGCGCGGCTCGACCGCGGCGGCACCCGACGGGGCCGCTACCATGGAGTGGTGACCGCACCGAACCACGCCCGCACCAGCTACGACACCGCCCAGCAGCGCAGCGACAAGATCTGGTCCCAGATCCAGACCGATCCCTCGGGCCTGCGCATGCTCACCGGTGACCGCCCCACCGGCGCCCTGCACATCGGCCATTACTTCGGCTCGCTGCGCAACCGAGTGCGCCTGCAGGACGCGGGCGTGGAGACCTGGCTCATCGTCGCGGACTACCAGGTGATCACCGATCGTGAGGTCACCGGGGACATCAAGGGGTCGGTGCGCGAGCTGCTCACCGACTACCTGGCCGCCGGGATCGATCCCGAGCGCTCGACGATCTTCGCGCACTCCGCGGTGCCGGCGCTGAACCAGCTGATGCTCCCCTTCCTGTCGCTGGTCACCCAGCCAGAGCTGGAGCGGAACCCCACCGTGAAGACCGAGCTCGCCGCGGCGGGGAAGTCCGCCATGGGCGGGCTGCTGCTCACCTACCCCGTTCACCAGGCCGCAGACATCCTGTTCTGCCACGGCAACCTGGTCCCGGTGGGCCGGGATCAGCTGCCGCACATCGAGCAGACGCGCGTGATCGCCCGCCGCTTCAACGAGCGCTACGCCGGCGGGGAGGAGTTCTTCCCGGTGCCCGATGCGCTGCTCTCGGAGGCCCCGACCATCCTCGGGCTGGATGGCGAGCACAAGATGAGCAAGTCCCGCGGGAACACCGTCATGCTGCGGATGGATCCCGACGAGACCCTGAAGAAGATCAAGAAGGCCAAGACCGACGCCGACCGCCTGATCACCTTCGATCCGGAGGGTCGTCCCGAGGTCGCGAACCTGCTCACCCTCGCCTCACAGGCCACCGGCCGGACGCCGGAGGAGATCGCCGAGGAGATCGGTGACCGCGGCGCGGGCACCCTGAAGATCTTCACGGCCGAAGCGCTCAACGAGCACCTCGCCCCGCTGCGCGCCCGCCGCGCGGAGCTCGAGCGGGACCCCGGCTATCTCTTCGAGGTGCTCCGCGCCGGCAACGAGCGCGCGAACATCGAGGCGGAGGCCACCCTCGCGAAGGTCCGCGAGGTCATGGGAATGGTCTACTGAGGCACTGCTGACCCGGGCCAGGGTCCGGGTCAGGTCCTCAGCCCGCCGGCCGGCTGCCCCTCGCTCAGAAGCGGCTCGAGCTGCCGGCGCCGGAGAATCCGCCGCCGGAGTACCCCGAGGTGCTGCCGCTGCTGGTCGAGGACGGGTCGCGGTGCTCCGCCAGCTCGGACGTGGACTCGTCGTGCCAGCTCGAGTACCACAGCACCGGGCTGAGGCTCCAGAAGACGTCGTTCCCGGAGGTCCCGACCCTCTGACGGTGGCGGCGGGCCCGCAGCGAGGTGTACTCGTGCTCCTCGTCGTCCTCGAAGTCCACGGTCGCTGCTCGCAGCACCCCCGCCTCGCTCCCGTCCTCTGCGACGCGCTCGATGCGCAGCTCCCGGAGCCGGGAGACGGCCGCCGAGAGCTCCCGAGTCAGGGTGTCCAGGCGCTCGAGGGCGGTATCGGGATCGATCCGATCGGCCTCGAGCTGCGCGGTGAGGGTCTCCATCTCCTCGGCGGCATCCCGGCCGAGCGACTCGAGATCCGTGACGGCGGCTCGCTCCTGCTCCGACATCTCCTCGTCCTCGGAGCGCAGGGACTCGATCCGGGCGAGGGAGTCCTGCAGCGGGTCCAGCTCGCGCTGCCAGGCCGCCTGCCAGTCACCCAGGCGGTGCAGCAGATCGGCGGCGGAGAGGATCGCATCGTCGGTGTCGTCCAGGTAGCCGACGGTCTCCTCGTAGTCCCGGGCCAGGCGCCGCTGAGCGGAGGCGAGGCCCCAGCCCCAGCTGCGCCGCTGCGGGTCGGGCAGCTCGGCGTGCAGGCGCTCGGCGTCGATGATCCGGCGTCCGTACTCCTCGTGGTCCTGCAGGGCTGCCTGTGCGTAGGGGGAGGAGGTCGGCAGGGTGCGCGCCGCGGTGTCGGTGAGGGAGCGCTTGGCCTGGACGTCCTGGTAGCGGGGCAGTGTGTCGTCCATGCGGCGTCGGGCCGCGCGGCGCAGCCCCAGCAGGCTCAGGGCCCAGATCGCCGCAGCGCCGACCGCGCTCGCCGCAGCCACCAGCACGCCGGGGTGCTGCCACCAGGGGCGGTGCAGCAGATCGCTGTACTTCTCGGCACCCGCTGTCAGAGCGTCCCTCCACTGCGCATCCCGGGCGTCCTCGCGCATCGCGTCCTGCACCGCGGAGAATCCGTCGTCGTCGAGCTTCACGTCCTCCCCGGCATAGGTGCCGAGGAAGCGGTTCTCCGGGTCGAGCGCGAGGATGACGGTCCCGTCGGCGTAGTGCTCGCCGTCCCCGGAGAGCAGCGACGGATCAGTGGTGCGGGCGTGATCCAGCACGGCATCGTTCAGGGCGGTGTCCTGTGCGGGATCGCCCCCGTGGTCCGTGACGTCGAGGATCAGCACCACCAGATCCAGCTCTGTGCGGAAGCCGACCTCGGACAGCTCGTTCTGCAGCACCTCACGGTCGACGGAGCCGGTCGTGTCGATCACCTTGACCGAGCGGGGCGGTTCGGCCCGGGCGGGAGCCGGGACGAGAGCAGTCAGGACGAGCAGAGCCAGTGCGCACAGCGCGACGAGGGGGCGAATGATCGGGCGGTGCGCGAGCCGGGAGTCCGGGCGCGGCGCGACGGAGTGCGGAGCAGAGAGCATGACCCGACGGTAGTGGTCTCGCCCTCGCCCGCACCTCCGACGTTCGTCGTGAGGTCACCCGCTCTCCTGGAGGTCGCCCGCTCTCCGGGAGGTCGGCCGGCCTCCAGGACGATGACCGGCCGTTGGGTATCCCCGCACGAATCCTGGATACGCCGTTATGATCGAGCCAAGCACACCTTGGATGCCCCCGAGGGGTGATCCCCGTCCCGCGAAGGAGAAACATGCCCATCTACGAGAACGTCTCCGAACTCGTCGGCCGCACTCCGCTGGTCAAGCTCAACCGCCTGGGGGACGAGGTCAAGGCGACGATCGTCGCCAAGCTCGAGTTCTACAACCCCGCCAGTTCCGTCAAGGACCGCATCGGCGTGGCGATGATCGACGCCGCCGAGGCGTCCGGCCAGCTGCAGCCCGGTGGCACCATCGTCGAGGCCACCAGCGGCAACACGGGGATCGCGCTGGCGATGATCGGCAGCTCCCGCGGCTACAAGGTCGTCCTGACCATGCCCGAGTCGATGTCCAAGGAGCGGCGGATGCTGCTGCGCGCCTACGGCGCCGAGCTGATCCTCACCGAGGCGCCCAAGGGCATGAAGGGCGCGGTCGAGAAGGCGGAGGAGATCGCCGCCGAGACCGGCGCCGTCCAGGTGCGCCAGTTCGACAACCCCGCCAACGTCGAGGTCCACCGCCGCACCACCGCCGAGGAGATCTGGGCCGACACCGACGGCACCGTCGACGTGCTGGTCGCCGGCATCGGCACCGGCGGCACCATCAGCGGCGTCGGCCAGGTGCTCAAGGAGCGCAAGCCGGGGGTGAAGATCATCGCCGTCGAGCCCGAGGAGTCGGCGATCCTCAACGGCGGGCAGCCCGGCCCGCACAAGATCCAGGGGCTCGGCGCGAACTTCGTGCCCAGCATCCTGGACCGTGAGATCTACGACGAGGTCATCGACATCGATGCGCAGACCGCGATGGAGCGTGCCCGTTCGGTGGGCCGCACCGAGGGCCTGCTGGTGGGGATCTCCTCCGGCGCCGCCATCGAGGCCGCCGTGCGGGTCGGCTCCCGGGAGGAGTTCGCGGGGAAGACCATCGTGGTGGTGGTGCCGTCCTTCGGCGAGCGCTACCTCTCCACCCCGCTGTACGCCGAGCTCGCGGACTGAGCCCCGGATCACGAACATGGTGACGAGCCCGCTCGATCGGGTGATGAGCGTCGTCGCGACGGTCCGTGAGGACCTCGCGGCGGCGCATCGTCGTGACCCGGCCGCGACCGACGACCTGTCGATCCTGCTCACGTCTCCGGGCCTGCACGCGATCTGGACCCACCGGGTGGCGCACCGGCTGTGGGAGCGCGGGGCGCGGCTGCCGGCCCTGGTGCTCGCCCAGGGAGCCCGCTCGGTGACCGGGGTGGAGATCCACCCCGGGGCGAGAGTCGGCCGGCGCTTCTTCATCGACCACGGCATGGGCGTGGTCGTGGGGGAGACCGCCGAGGTCGGGGACGACGTCATGCTCTACCACGGGGTCACCCTCGGCGGACGCTCCATGGAGAGGGTCAAGCGCCATCCCACGGTCGGCTCCGGGGTGACGATCGGCGCCGGGGCGAGGGTGCTGGGACCCGTGGTCCTGGGCGAAGGGTCCCAGATCGGGGCGAACGCCGTGGTCGTCAAGGACGTCCCGGCCCGCGCCACAGCCGTCGGCATCCCGGCCACCGTGCGCTCCGGCTCGGCCCATCCCGAGGAGCAGGTGGACCCGGCGATCTGGATCTGAACGAGATCCGGATCCGGTCGTTAGGCGGATCCGGTCATGAGACCGATCCGGTCATGAGACGGATCCGCGCTGCGGCACGGGGCCGCTCAGCAGAGCCCAGGTCCCGTCACGAGGGGAAGGGGTCCAGGAACGAGTTCCCGCCCACGTGGTGGATCTGCCGCTCCCAGTCCGGCAGCACCTCGTGGGCGTCCTCGGCGAGGACATGGTCGAAGACAGTGCGAGCCCCGAGGGGCGGAGCGATGTCGATCAGCACCGTCTCCGCGCCGTGGGATGCCGCCAGCGGGGCGAGCTGGGCGGAGGGGAACACCACACCGCTGGTGCCGACGACCACGAACAGATCGGCCCGCTGAGCCAGTCGCGTCGCGAGGTCGAGCGCCTCCCCGGGGAGCTGCTCGTCGAAGAGCACCACGTCGGGCCGCGTCGGCTCCCCGCAGACGGGGCAGCTGCCGGGGACGCCGTGGTCCTCGGGCCGCGGCCCGTCGCCCGGGGTCAGCGGACTCGTCCACGAGCAGCGGGACCCCAGGCACACGGCGCGCAGGGCGCTGCCGTGCAGCTCGGCGACCACCTCGCTGCCGGCGGCCTGGTGCAGCCCGTCGATGTTCTGGGTGACCACCGGGGCGCCCAGCCGGGCGATCGCCCGGTGCCCCGGGGTGGGGCCGTGACCGCACGCGATCCGCGCCATCCGGCCCCACACCTGCCAGAGCTGCGGCAGGGATCCCGGGAGCAGCTCGGCGTGCATCGCCTGCTCGGTCTCCGGTTCCAGGGCCCACAGCCCGTCGGGCCCCCGGAAGGTGCCCAGACCCGTGCGGGCGCTGATCCCGGAGCCGGTGAGGAAGACGATCTCCCGATGCTCCGGCCCCGGGACGAAGCGGTCGCTCCGGGTCACCACTCCTCGTGCTCGCGCGAGTCCCAGGCGGACTCCTCACCCAGGTCCAGGGAGGCCAGCAGAGTGCGGTCCTCGTCGTCGAGGAGGAGATGGTCGAGCTCCGCGTTCTGGCGCCGGCGCTCCGGGTTCGAGGAGCGGGGGATCGCGACGATCTCCTGGTCGCGGATCCAGCGCAGGGTCACCTGAGAGGTGGTCACCCCATGCTTCTCCGCGACGCGGCGCAGCGCGAACTGCTCGCCGAGCCCCTCGCGCCCGCCCAGCGGCCCCCAGGCCTCGGTGACGATCCCGTGCTCGCGGTGGAAGGCGAGGGCGGAGGGCCGGGGCAGAGCGGGGGAGAGCTGGATCTGGTTGACCTCCGGCCACACGCCCGTCGCGTCGAACAGCTCCTGCAGCTGCTCGGGGCGGAAGTTCGAGACGCCGATGTGCTTCGCGAGCCCCTCCTCCTTGAGGTCGATCAGGGTGCGCCAGGTCTCCAGCGCCAGGCCGCGCGAGGGATTCGGCCAGTGGATCAGCAGCAGCGCCGCCGAGGGAAGGCCCAGGCGGCGCAGCGACTCCGAGAAGCCCTGCCGGGCGGCGTCCCGGCCCTGATCGCCGCCGGCGATCTTGGTGGTCACGAGGATCTCGGCCGGGTCGATGCCCGAGCGGCGCACACCCTCGCCCACCGCTGCCTCGTTGCCGTACTGGGCGGCGGTGTCGACGAGGCGGTAGCCCTCGCGCAGCGCGGCGGCGACCACCTCGGCGCCCTCGGGGCCCTTGGGGCTTCCGGTGCCGAGACCGAGCAGCGGGAAGGCGGTGCCATCGGCGAGGGGGATGGTGGGGATGGACAGCGAAGGAGCGGTCACGGAGGCCTCCGGGAGCAGAGCGGGTGCGGACCCCACCAGCGTAGCCATCGGGCGGTGCTCCGTGCACGACGGGCCTCTGCTAGCGTGCCCGCAGATCCAGAGCTGAGGAGTCCCTATGGCAGTGACAGCAGCGGAGCACACCGGAGTGCCCGACGAGATCTCCCCTCTGCGACGGGTGATCGTGCACGAGCCCGGGCAGGAGCTCGAACGCCTCACGCCCGACTCCCGGGAGGCGCTGCTGTTCGACGAGGTGCTCTGGCGGGATCGCGCCCAGGCGCAGCACCGCGAGTTCACCGCGCTGCTGCGCGACCAGGGCGTCGAGGTGCTCGAGCTGACGCGCCTGCTCGAGGACCTGCTCGAGGAGGCGTCGCTGCGGGAAGAGCTGTTGCAGCGGGCGCTGGATCCTGCGGTCCTGGGGGACATCGCCGTGCAGGACCTGCACGGCGCCCTGGCCGAGCTGGCACCGGCGTCTCTGGTGGACGTGCTCATCGGAGGCATCACCGTGGGGGAGCTGCGGGCGCTGGGCGCGAGCCCTCGCTCGATCGCCCTGCACGGGGTGGGGGAGGAGCACCTGGTCCTGGACCCGCTGCCCAACCACCTGTTCACCCGTGACCCCTCGGCCTGGATCGGGGACGTGGTCTCGGTGAGCCCCATGCGCCATTCCGCCCGGCGACGGGAGAGCCTGCACCTGGAGATGATCTATCGCCACCATCCGCGGTTCACCGGTGCAGCAGCTCCTCGCCGCATCGTGGGACGGGACGGCGCGGGCGCCGCGACCGTCGAGGGCGGGGACGTGATGATGCTGTCCCCGCGCGTGGTCGCCGTGGGGATGTCCGAGCGCACCAGCGCCGTGGGCGTCGAGCGGCTCGCCGCCGATCTGCTGGCCGACGGTTCGGTGGAGCGGGTGGTCGCGATCGCGCTGCCCCATCGCCGTTCGATGATGCACCTGGATACGGTCACCACCGTCGTCGACGAGGAGTCGATGCTGCGGTTCGGCCCGCTCGAGCCGCTGGAGACCTTCGAGATCGAGCAGCGCGGGGACCGGCTGCTCTCCCGCGCCAGGCCGGCCGACGAGATGGATGCGGTGCTCGCACGTGGTCTCGGCGTCCCCACCCTGCGGGTGCTGTCCGCACCGCTGGACCCCTATGCGGCGGCCCGGGAGCAATGGGACGACGGCTGCAACGTGCTGGCCCTCGCGCCCGGGAAGGTGGTCGCCTACGAGCGCGCCGCCGCCACCAACGACTACCTGCGCGCGCAGGGCGTCGAGGTGCTCGAGTTCGCGGGGGACGAGCTGGGGCGGGGCCGTGGAGGGCCGCGCTGCATGAGCTGCCCGGTCGCCCGGGGCTGACTGCCCCGTCGCCCGGGGCTGCGGGCGCCCGCGGTGCTGCGCGCGCCCGCGGTGAGGTCGCGGGAGCGCCGGCTCAGCGCCGGGTCGGGGGCGGCGGATCCGCAGCGGTCTGCAGCGGCTGCGCGTACTCCGGAAGCGGCTCGCCCAACGAGCGCTCCAGCAGCAGCTGCTGGGTGCCGAACTCCTCGAGCCCCTTGCGCACGGTGAAGCCGAGCTTGCGCAGCAGCGCCACGCTGCGCTTGTTGCGGGTCTGGCTCACCGCGATGACGTGCTCGTCCTCGAGGGCGCTGCGCGCCCAGTCCAGCAGGGCGATGCAGGACTCGGCGGCGAATCCCCTGCCGGTCCACTCCGGCAGCAGCGCATAGGAGAGCTCGAGCTCGTCGCGGTCGTAGCCGAGGGTGATCGAGCCGATCATGGTGTCGTCCTGGGCCAGGGCGAGGACCCAGCGCCCCCAGGTCAGCCCCAGCGGAGACAGCTCGAGCGCCTGACGGGAGGCGTAGTCCACCGCCCCGCCGAGGTACTCACGGGTGACAGGGTCGGTCATCAGGCGGATCATCGCCGCGCGATCATCGTCGCCCGGCGGCCGGATCACCAGCCGTGGGCTGCGTATCCGTACCGGCCACTCATGCGTGCCTTCCATCGTCACGCCCCCACGGTACCGGTTGCGGGACCCTCCGCGGCGGGACCTCCGGCCCGGCCCCACAGCGAGCGGGCAACTGGAGGACACCGGGCCACGGGCGAGCCTCGGCGACGGTATGGTGACCCTGGCGACACAGAGCAGTGCCGCTCGACGTCGCTGTTGCGGACCTGATGCCGCGCGAAGCACATGGGGCGGGAGCCGACCGCCCCAGGGACGACAAGGAGCACCATGGCCCTGCAGGACCTGCGCAGCACCGCACTGGAAGCGGTCCACGAGTCGCTCGGAGCGACCTTCACGGACTTCGCCGGCTGGCGGATGCCGGTCCGGTACGACTCCGACCTCGCCGAGCACAAGGCCGTCCGCGCGAGCGCCGGTCTCTTCGACCTCAGCCACATGGGGGAGATCCATCTGCGCGGACCCCAGGCCGGGGAGGCGCTGGACCACGCGCTCGCGGGCAAGCTGTCCGCGATGTCGGTCGGTCGGGCGAAGTACTCGCTGCTGCTCACCGAGGACGGCGGAGTGATCGACGACGTCATCACCTACCGCGTGGCCGAGGACCACTTCCTGGTCGTCGCCAACGCGTCCAACGCCGAGGTCGACGCCGCGGAGCTGCTCGCCCGGGCCCAGGGCTTCGACGTCGAGGTGCTCGACGCCTCCGCCGAGACCTCGTTGATCGCCGTGCAGGGTCCTGTGAGCGAGCAGATCCTCCACGACACGCTGCTGGCCGAGGGATCCGGGGTCGAGGGGCTCACCGCCGCGGACCTCACCGAGATGAAGAACTACCGCTTCGCCGAGTGCACCTACCGCGGGGAGTCGATGCTGATCGCCCGCACCGGATACACCGGCGAGGACGGCTTCGAGCTGTACGTCCCCGATCAGCACGCCGCACCCCTGTGGGAGCAGCTCACCGTCGCCGGCGGGGACCGCCTCACGCCCTGCGGGCTCGCCTGCCGCGACACCCTCCGCCTCGAGGCCGGGATGCCGCTGTACGGCAACGAGCTCGGCCGGGACATGTACCCCGCGCAGTCGGGCATGGGGCGCGTGGTCGCGCTGGCGTCGAAGGGGGACTTCGTCGGCCGCGCCGGCGTCGAGGCGGCGGATCTGACCGATCGTCCGGTCCTCGTGGGTCTGGTCGCGGAGGGCCGCCGTGCCGCGCGCGCCGACGCACAGGTGCGCGATGCGGACGGTCGCGAGGTCGGGGCGATCTCCTCCGGCGCACTGTCGCCGACGCTGGGCCACCCCATCGCCATGGCCTTCGTGTGCACCTCCGTCGCCGAGGTCGGCACCGAGCTGGTGGCCGACGTCCGCGGCAAGGACCTCCCGGTGCGGGTGGTCCCGATGCCGTTCTACCGCCGCGGCTGATCCCCGTCGGCCGTGCGGCCGGCCCCTGATTCCCCCCAGAGTTCCCTCAACCCCGGAAGGACCGATCCCATGTCCGCAGAACTCCTCTACAGCAAGGACCACGAGTGGGTCCGCGTCGAGTCCGACGGCGTGGCCGTCGTCGGCGTGACCGACTACGCCGCCGAGCAGCTCGGTGATGTCGTCTATGTCGACCTGCCCGAGGTGGACGGCGAGATCTCCGCCGGCACCGAGATGGGCGAGATCGAGTCGACCAAGTCCGTCTCCGACCTCTTCTCCCCGATCGATGGCACCGTCACCGAGATCAACGACGCCGTCGTGGACAGCCCCGAGCTGGTCAACTCCTCGCCCTTCGAGGACGGCTGGCTGATCAAGGTCCGTTTCGAGGCGCTCCCGGACGATCTGCTGAGCGCCGCGGACTACAAGGCATTCACCGAGTCCTGAGCGTCGAGGGGGCGGCTGCCACAAGGCAGTCGCCCCCTCACGGTGCCGCGCCCCGGTGCGCGGACGGCTCCACCGATCCAGAACCGCACGCAACTCCCAGGGGCATTCCTTCATGACCGCATCGCCCGCGCATGCTCACGACTCCTTCGTCCGCCGCCATGTCGGCACCGATCCCGACGCGCAGCGTCACATGCTCGAGGTCCTGGGCTACGAGTCCCTGGACGAGATGCTGCAGGCCGCCGTGCCCAGCACGATCCTGCTGGAGGGCTCCGAGGGCCCCCGCAGCGTCGCCTCCGCGGTCCCTGCCGGGATCACCGAGCCGGCGGCGCTGGACGAGCTGAAGGCCCTCGCCGACCGCAACACCGTCCACCGCTCGCTGATCGGGCTGGGCTACCACGGCACCCACACGCCCGCGGTGATCCAGCGCAACGTGCTGGAGAACCCCGCCTGGTACACCGCCTACACCCCGTACCAGCCGGAGATCTCGCAGGGCCGGCTCGAGGCGCTGCTGACCTTCCAGACGATGATCTGCGACCTCACGGGGATGGACGTCTCCAACGCCTCCACCCTCGACGAGGCCACCTCCGCGGCAGAGGCGATGCTGCTCGCCCGCCGCAGCGTCAAGCGCAATGGCAACGTGTTCCTGGTCGATGCCGACGCCCTCCCCGCCACCAAGGCGGTGCTGCAGGGTCGGGCCGACGGCCTCGGCATCGAGCTGCGCGAGGTCGACTTCGCCCGCGACGGTGCCCCCGAGGGCGAGTACTTCGGCGCCTTCCTCCAGTACCCCGGCGCCTCCGGCCGGGTGTGGGACCCCCGCGACGTGATCGCCGAGGTGAAGTCCACCAAGGCCCTCGCGATCGTCTCCGCCGACCTGCTGGCTCTCACCCTGCTGGCCTCCCCGGGCTCGCTCGGCGCGGACGTCACCGTCGGCACCTCGCAGCGCTTCGGGATCCCGCTCGGCTTCGGCGGCCCGCACGCCGGTTTCGTCGCGGTGCGCAAGGGCCTGGAGCGCCAGCTGCCGGGACGCCTGGTGGGCATCTCGCAGGATGCCGACGGCAACCCCGCCTACCGCCTCTCCCTGCAGACCCGCGAGCAGCACATCCGCCGCGAGAAGGCCACCAGCGCGATCACCACCGCACAGGTGCTGCTGGCCGTGATGGCCGCGATGTATGCCGTCTACCACGGCCCCGCGGGGCTCACCCGCATCGGCCGCACCGTCGCCGACCGCACCGCGAGCCTCGCCGACCTGCTGCGCCGCAGCGGCTTCGACCTGGTGGGCGAGAGCTTCTTCGACACCCTCGAGGTGCGCGCGACCGGCCAGGCGGCAGACCTCTCGGCCTCCCTGCGCGATGCCGGCTACCTGGTGCACACCGTGGGCGACGACCTCGTGCACCTCTCCCTCGACGAGACCACCACCCCCGACGATCTCCAGAAGATCGCCGCCGCGTTCGCCCCGCACGCCCCGACCCCCGGCCAGGATCTCGCCGCCGTGGACTCGGGGCGCGGTTGGGAGTCCCTGGTGCGCGAGGACCCCTTCCTCCAGCACCCGGTGTTCTCCTCCTTCCCCTCCGAGACGGCGATGATGCGCTACCTGCGCCGGCTCGCGGACCGCGACTTCGCACTGGACCGCGGAATGATCCCGTTGGGCTCGTGCACCATGAAGCTCAACGCCGCCACCGAGATGGCGGGGGTCACGTGGGCGGGCTTCAACGCCCTGCACCCCTTCGCTCCGCGGGAGGATGTCACCGGCTACCTGGAGATGATCACCCAGCTGGAGAGCTGGCTCGCGGACCTCACCGGATACGACACCGTCTCCCTGCAGCCCAACGCCGGGTCCCAGGGCGAGTTCGCGGGCCTGCTCGCGATCCGTGCCTACCACGCCTCGCGCGGTGAGAGCGGGCGGGACGTCTGCCTGGTGCCGAGCTCCGCCCATGGCACCAACGCCGCCTCGGCCGTCATCGCCGGGCTGCGCGTGGTCGTCGTCGCCTCCGATGCGCGCGGCAACATCGACCTCGACGACCTGAAGCAGAAGATCAAGGACCACGGCGACGAGCTCGCCGCGATCATGATCACCTATCCCTCCACGCACGGCGTGTACGAGGAGGAGGTGCGCACCGTCTGCCAGCTGGTGCACGACGCCGGCGGGCAGGTGTACGTCGACGGTGCGAACCTCAACGCCCTGCTGCAGGTGGCACACCCCGGCGAGTTCGGCGGCGACGTCTCCCACCTGAACCTGCACAAGACCTTCTGCATCCCCCACGGCGGCGGCGGCCCGGGTGTGGGTCCCGTCGCGGCGAAGGCGCATCTGGCGCCGTTCCTGCCCGGCCATCCCTCGATCCAGCAGGCCGAGCACCCGGTGGCCGGCCAGGGCCCGCAGAGCCATGGCGGGCCCCCGGTCTCCCAGGCGCCCTACGGCTCTCCCTCGATCCTGCCGATCACCTGGACCTACATCCGACTGATGGGGCCGGACGGGCTGCGCCACGCGACCGCCTCCGCGGTGCTCGCGGCGAACTACATGGCCCGCCGCCTCTCGGAGTCCTACGAGATCCTCTACACCGGCGAGAACGGCCTGGTGGCCCACGAGTGCATCGTGGATCTGCGACCCCTCACCGCCCGCACCGGGATCTCCGTGGACGATGTCGCCAAGCGGCTCATCGACTACGGCTTCCACGCCCCGACCATGTCCTTCCCTGTGGCGGGCACGCTGATGGTGGAGCCGACGGAGTCCGAGGACCTCGCCGAGATCGATCGCTTCGTCGATGCGATGCTGATGATCGCCAAGGAGGCGGAGGAGGTCCTGGCAGGGACCTGGCCGGCCGATGACAATCCGCTCGTGAACGCCCCGCACACGGCCGCCTCGATCGCGACGGGGGAGTGGACCCACCCCTATTCCCGAGAGGTGGCCGTCTACCCGGGCAGCTGGACCGCGCTCGAGGACGACTCCGTGCACGACAGCGCCCAGATGCGGATCCAGTCGAAGTACTGGCCGCCGGTGCGCCGCGTCGAACAGGCCTTCGGCGACCGCAACCTCGTCCCCACCTGGTCCCGGGACTGAGGACCGGACATGCGGTGACAGGAGTGACGTGTGAACCGCCGTGACGCCCCGGTTTTCGGCCGGGGCGTCA
>NZ_DASVGJ010000041.1:0-11845 GCF_036379615.1 Brachybacterium sp. | reverse complement strand
GTGGCCCCGCTCTGCGTGCAGATGCTCGCCGAAACGTCGACCGGATACTGCGTGCGGCAGTTCAGGTGTTCCGGGAGCAGGGGTTCTCCGCGCCGCTCGAGGAGATCGCCGCGGTGGCCGGCGTGAGCAAGGCGACCATCTTCAATCGTCTCGGCGGCAGGATCGGACTGATCGATGCCGTCATCGACGACGTCGTCGCGGCGGAGCTGCGAGCTGTCATCGACGATGCGCGATCCGTCGTCGAGGTCCGGGAGCGGATTCAGACGTACATCGGTGCGCTCCGGGACCTGCAGTATCGACTGCCAGCCGTGAACGATGTCCTGCTGCACGAGTACAGCGACTCCGAACCTCTGCTCGCCCTGTGCGATGCCGGGACTGCATTCCATGACAGCCTTGTCGCGCAAGGGCATTCCGCAGGCGTCCTGGTGCACGATGTCACGGCCGCAGACTTCCAGGCGCTCGCCCGAGACAATGCCCTGGCGCTTAAGCACGGCGGCAGGCCGCCTCGCGAAGACTACGATCGCCGATCCGCGTTCGTCGTCGCCGGGATATGCACGTCGGTGTGTGCGTCGACCTGACCTCGACGGCTCAGGCAGATGGCCATCCGTGCAGGCGTGTGGTGGTATTCCCCGTCAATGTGTGCTCGAATCGCAGTGCGGTCACGGGGAGCGAGGAGACATGAATCGTCTGGTCCACGCCAGGAGCGTGCTCGTTTCGGACGGCGTGGGGTGCGCAGCCGCCGCATCGGCCGTGCTGGGCAGTGATCTCCTCGCCTCCTCCATCGACCGCTCGCTGGCGTCCCGCCCGATCGTAGGGGCCGCGCTGGGCGCCACGAGCGCGACGCTGCTGGCCGGCGCGGTGCGCTGCCGCGACAGTGACCTCGCTCTCTCGGCGGCTCTCAATGTCGGCTGGGTCGGAGTCTGTCTCGTGGCGCTGTCACGACGGCCATCCCGGCTGGGCGTCGCGCTCCTCGCGGCGACAGCAGTCTTCGACGGCGTCGCTGCGACTGCCCAATGGCATCTCCGGTCCAACGTCTGAGCGGCCGGACCCTCGAGGTCGGGTATCACCCAGGTCGGCTCGCCGGATCCCTGTGGTGATGCTGGTCAGACGTCGATGGTGAAGCCCTCGTCGCCGAACAGCACGCCACCGTTCTCGAGCCTCTTCCTCGCTTCCGACGAGACGACGCCACGACTCTTCGGGCTGTCCGCGACCAGGCGAAGGAGTGTCTCGCGGGAGACGTTCCGATGCTGCACCACCGTGACCTGGACGCCCCAGAACCGGTCGGGGGCGAATCGGTCGAGCACGAGGGCTGTTGCCGACGGGTTCCCCGCGGCGGCATCGGTGAAGCTCCGGTTCGAGGTGTGACCGGGGCGTGCCTGTCGGCGCCCCGTCGATCGTCGTGATCGGCGGCGGCTCGACGACCCGGCCCGGAGCGGAACACTTCGATGCAGGCCGAAGTGTTCCGCACCTACCGTGGTGACATGGCTGACCACGAGTACACAACGACGATCACCTGGACCGGCAGCACTGGCGGTGGATACCGGTCCTTCTCCCGCGAGCACACGGCCTCGCTCACTCGATCGGATAACCTGACGATGAGTGCTGACGCGGCATTCCGAGGCGAAGTGCACCTCACCAACCCGGAGCAGCTCGTGGTCGTGGCTGCGAGTTCATGCCAGTCATCCATGTGCGCCGGGCGGAACCGGATGCTGTCGAGACCTTGGTTCTCCAGGCCCATGAGCGCTGCTACATCGCGAACTCCCTCCAGAGCGACATCCACGTGGTCCCCACGATCGAGGTGGTCCCGTGAACGACGTCTGCGTCCGGGGCGTATGGACAGCCCAGGCAATGGCCGACCTCGCCTCGACCCTGGGGGCGGCGGGCATCGGCCTCGAAGGAGGCGGGGCGTGGGAAGGTGTTGCGCACGACCACGTGGGCGACGGCCCTGCGGCGCGCGCTGCGGTGGTCTCGGAACTGTGCTCCCGCCGGACAGGGATGCGTTCCTCCATCCCCGCTCCGTGACGAGAGCGTCAGGACCCTCAACAGAGAGATGGCCCTGAGCGCGGGGACGTGGCGGCACTCCGGTTCACCGTCTGAATCCCAGGCCAGAGGACGCATCATGCGTCCTGCGCGCAGGAACAGTGACTCTTGGATCCGTGCGGACGATCGAGATGCGCCCTGCGTCGAAAGTGCCACGGGGTGAGCGGCTGCATCCCCCTCCCGAGGACGACGCTCGGTGACCGCTCCTTCGGAGGGCCCGAAGCGCTGAGCGCATCGAGAGCGGGCAGCACTGCGGAGGCGGTGTCCCTGCGATGACGGTCGCGGAGCTCGCCCATGCCGGAAAAATGAGAGTGGGGGATGACGTCTCCGCTGTTAGGGTCAGTCAAATGTCAGCCTCTTCGTGCTCCGCCGCCTGCGCGGCAGTGACCAGGTCGTCCCGCTAGCGGCGGGACGTTCTCCTCACACCACTCACCACCGGGAACGTCCAGTCGCTTCGTGACCCATCCGGAGCGGCCCTTCGTGCTGCTCGAAACTCCTCAGAGCGACGGAGCAAGACGTGCTTTCCTTCATTTCCTCTTCTTCCCGCAGGCTCAGTCCCGTGCCTGTTCGCGGATGGCTCGTGCTGTGCGCGATGTCCATGCTGCAGTTCTTCATCGCCGTCGACGTGACCGTGGTCAACATCGCACTGCCCTCGATCGGCTCGGACTTCGGCGTCGACGGTCACTCGCTGACCTGGGTAGTGGTCGGCTACACGATCACCGGCGGCGCGTTGCTGATGCTCGGCGGCAGGCTCGGCGACCTTCTCGGCCGCCGCCGCACGCTCCTGATCGGCACTGCTCTTTTCGGGGCCGCATCCCTGCTCGCAGGCCTGGCCCCGTCGTACCCCGTCCTGGTCACCGCTCGCCTGCTCCAAGGCGCAGGCGAAGCTGTTGCGCTGCCCGCGGCGATGGCGACCATCGTGCTGTTGTTCCCCGAGGGTCCGGAGCGATCGCGCGCCCTCAGCGTGTGGGCCGCGGTCGCCAGCTGCGGCCTGGTGCTGGGGTTCGCCCTCTCAGGGATCATCACCGCTCATCTGGGGTGGCGTTGGATCTTCCTGATCTCGGTGCCGTTCATCGTGATCGTGATCGTGGCCGCGCTCGTGCTGATTCCGGCGGACCGGCCCGCATCTCGTGAGCCGGTACGTCTGGACCTGCCGGGGGCGCTCCTGCTGGCGGCGTGCCCGCTGCTGTTCGTCTTCGCCGCGATCGAGGCCGGCGAACCGGGCACTGATCCGTGGGTGAGCGTCGCCGCATTGGCCGGCGCGGTGCTGGCCGGCGCGTGGTTCGTGCGCGTGGAATCGAAGTCGCCGAACCCGCTGGTCCCGTTGGCCTTCTTCGCGGACCGGGCCCGGGTCCGGGCGAACCTGACGACGATGCTGCTCAGCGGCGCGTTGTCGACGTCGTTCCTGCTCTTCACCTTCTACCTGCAGGACAGGCTCGGGATCGGGCCGTTGGGGGCGGGCCTGACGATGCTGCCACTGGCCGTGGCGCTGATCCTGGCCTCGGTGCTCGTGCCCCGACTGCTGGGACGCTGGGGCGCACGTGCATGCGTGCTGGTCGGGCTCGCAGCCGCAGCAGGCGCCATGGCAGTGGTCGCACTCGTGGCTCTCCAGGGTGGCGGCGCGGCGTGGTTGCTCCCGGCGATGCTGCTGATCGCCGCGGGCATGGGCTTCGGCATCGTGGGGCTGCAGTACATCGCGGTCAGCGGCACCACCGAGGAGGACGCCGGAATCGCCTCAGGAGTCCAGCGTGCCGCGGACCAGCTCGGGGGCGCGGCCGGTGTGGCCGTGTACGTCGGTCTCGGATTCGCCCCGGCGTTGCACGCCGGAGACCCGTTCGTGGTCGCTGGGGTTCTCGCTGTGATCGGACTGATGGTCGGTGCAGGGATCATCTCCCGTTCGCCGTCCGCCACTGCCGGGACGTCGGAGGTCGCGCAGTAGGACCGGCTGCCGCTCCGTGCCCATGGGTGCGGAGCGGCTGCTACGAGTCCTCGCTTCGCGGACGACGATCAGGAGACCGCGTGCCCACTCGCCACACGATCATCGGCTGACCTGATCGCGCATCAGTCCCTGCATCCGGTGCACTCTCTGTCGGCGCGCCTCAAGCATGCCAACGAGAGTGTCGAGTCTCGATGCGCCGCCAGCTGGGACGCGCGGTGGCTCTCCCCGTGGTGAGGCTTCTCGGCGTGGGACCCTGGTGTCACTGCCTCACGATTCGACGACGACAGATGGAGGACTCCGCGTGACCCTCGAACGAGTAGAGGTGACCCGAACCGTGGATGGCGTGACCGTTCGCGCCAAGGTGTCCCCGGAGCACGCGGACATGGCTGAGACGGTTCTCCAGGTGATGACCGAGGACGGCTTCGGTGAGGACCCGGCGGGCGGGGGGTACCGGCTCGAGAAGGGGATCGACAGGCTCCGTCGCGAGACTCCGATGTGGTGGGGGTTCGCCGATGCAACTCCGCACGCGGTGGGGGACGGATACGAGCTTGTCACTCCGGACTTCCTCGCCGATCCGCCGACGCGGACCGACGACCTCACACCGATGCTGGATATCCGGGAGAAGATGCAGCAGGTGGCGCTCGACGCACGTGTCGGGGAGGTGCCGACCCGGGCGAACGAACGGGTGCTGTTGACGCGCGGCTGGGAGCACGCGTCTGCCCTCGTGATGGTCAGGGACGAGCCGCGGCCCGGGGACTCCGGCTGGTTCATCCAGGATCCGCACCTCCCTCGGCCCGAAGGCGAGTGGGCCACGGACGACCTGGTCGCAGTCGAGGCATGGACCCTTCTTCGCGACCGGCCGGAGCTCGTCTGGGCGATGTCGCTGCCTGTCGGGTACCTGGTGGCCACCGAAACCGGTCGCATGATCGAGGTCGTCGACGAGACCAACGTCGTCGTGCTGCGCGACGTCGCTCTCTGACGGGGGCCGGCCGAGGAGAGCAGCGGCCGGGGTGTGACCGCTGGAGGTCGCGGGTCTGATGCCGGTGGCAGATGGTCGATCAGATCGTTCGGCGGCAGGGACATCGCTTATTTCCGGCTCGGACAGCACGTCGCGCGCGGTGACCGGTCGTCGGTGCATCCCTGTCTCGCAGGCCAGGGGGCCGGCGCCTGCTCATTCGTCGCGGAGCAGCCCGGTCACGAGGGCATCGATGAGGTCATCGCTCGCGAGGTCCGGGGCGATCGGCGTGGTCAGCAGGTCGAAGAGCAGGCCGTCGATCGCGTAGTGGAAGAGCGCGATCTCCCTGCGTCCGCCGGGCAGTCCCATCGACCGGTTGAACGCGACATCGGCGTCTAAGTTCGTGCGAAGCCATGGCGTGAGGACGGCGGAGAGGTCGGGCCGCCGCGCGGAGTCGACTCGCAGTTCCAACAGGGCCCGAGCGACGTCGGGTTCGGTGGTCAGGCGCCGCACGATGTCGCGCATGTAGTCGGCGAAAAGAGCGCGCCCGCGTGGTTGTCCGGCGCGCTCGGCCAGATCGTCCGGTGCGGGCGCCAGGCGAGTTCTGATTCTCTCGTACAGGCCCGCGAGGAGCGCCTCCCTGCTCCGGAAGTAGTTCGTCGTCGTCCCGGTCGGGACGCCCGCTTCCTGGTCGATGGCGCGGTGGGTCAATCCTCGGGATCCCTCGCGCGCGAGCACGGCGATGCCCGCGTGGTGGCAGTCTCCTCCAGCGGTCACGCAGCCTCCCCGGTGCACTTCGAGGACCTGTTCTTCGAGAAGCGCGAGTACGAGCCGGGCCTCGCCTACGGACAGTCCAAGACCGCGGTCGTGCTGTTCGCCGTCGAGGCGACGCGACGATGGGCGGCGGACGGGATCACGGCGAACGCCCTGACGCCCGGCGGCGTCTGGACACCGCTGCAACGACACTGGAGCGAGGAGCTGCGGGCCGCCGATGAGGAGAATGCCCGCCAGGCCGAGGCCACGGGGCTGTTCCGCATGAAGTCCCCCGAGCAGGGCGCCGCGACGTCGGTGTTCCTGGCCGCGTCGCCCCAGGTGCGGGGCATCGGAGGGCGCTACTTCGAGGACTGCCATGAGGCCGAGGTCGTCCAGCAGCTCCACGGCCTGGCCGGCGTGCTGCCGTACGCCCTGGACCCCGACGCCGCCCGACGGCTCTGGGAGGTCTCGGAGCAGCTGATCGCGACAGCCAGGTCAGGTGCGGCCCTGTGACGCCCGGCGGGAGCCGGGCGCTCGGCCCGCTCGTGGGTGTCCGTCGCGCCTTATAGCATCGAACCCATGAAGAAGATCGGTCTGATCGGTGGGATGAGCTGGGAGAGCTCCGCTCTGTATTACCGCCTGCTCAACCAGAGCGTGCGCGAGCGTCGAGGCGGTCTGCACTCCGCGCGCTGCGTCCTCGGATCCGTCGACTTCGCCGACATCGAACGCATGCAGGTGGCCGGGGAGTGGGCGGCGGCCGGCGAGGTGCTCGCGCAGGAGGCGCGTTCGCTCGAGGCCGCCGGTGCGGAGGTCATCGTGCTCTGCACGAACACCATGCACAAGGTCGCCGGCACGATCGAGAGCGCGATCAGCGTCCCGTTCCTCCACCTCGTCGACGTGACCGCCGCCGCGATCGTCGGTGCCGGGCTGTCGACGGTGGTGCTGCTCGGCACGCGATTCACGATGGAGGAGCAGTTCTACCGCGAGCGGATGGCGGCGAACGGCGTGCGGACCCTCGTGCCCGATGCGCCCGGACGCGCGGCGGTGAACCGAGTGATCTATGAAGAGCTCGTGCTCGGCGTCGTCCGTGACGAGTCGCGCTGCGAGCTCCGGGAGATCGTCGAAGGTCTCGTCGCCGAGGGCGCCGAAGGGGTCATCCTCGGCTGCACCGAGATCGAACTGCTCCTCGGCGAGGACGACGTCTCCGTGCCGGTCTTCGCATCCACCGCACTGCATGCCGCGGCCGCGGTCGATGTCGCACTCGAGGGCACGCCCGACACCTGACGCTGATCGACCGGCGTCTCGGCCGTGGTGGGCCTCGGCGCGATCGTGTGCGCAGGTTCCACGATGCTGACCTGGGGCGGCTCCGGCGTGTCCCCCGGGGAGAGCGCAGAGCCTGCGGAGATCCCTGGATCGTAGGATGCCCGAGCGAGGGCGGACGGGCCGTGCCGCGGAAAGGTGCCATGCCGGATCAGGCCGAGAGCCGAATGGACGCAGATTTCGCCTGGGAGGACGAACGGATCCGTGATCTCGTGGCGAGCCGTCACTGGGCCTCGGTCCTGCCCGGTATCGACCACCCCGTGTGGATCCACGCCCCGGGGGCCGACCCAGCAGCGGTGAGTGACGCCCTTGCACGGATCGCCCGCGCGAATGCCGAGGTCGACAGCACCCCGAGGCCCGAGCTCGGCATGATCGCCCGCCTGATCAGCAGTCGGCGACGACGCGAGCACCGGGACAGGCTCGATCAGTGGCGCGCCCCGTACACGCGCGCGTGCGAGCGCGCCCACGGGCTCGTCAGACCTTTCGGGGAGGAGCACGATCTGGCTTTTGCGGACGTCGTGCTCACGATCGACCCGGCTGCCGAGGCCACGGTCCATGACCTGCTGTGGCGCATGGCCCATCACGATTCGCTGCGCAGGCTCACCGACGGCACCGAGCAGAGCGCGGCGCGCGTCTGGCTCGAGCTCGCCCTCTCCTACGAGGAGCGGCACCCCGATGTCGACTTCGAGAGCCCATGGACAGCACCTTCACCGGACTGAGCGCCTTCCCGCTCACGCCGCTCGCCGAGGACGCCGTGGACGAGCGGGCGTTCGTCGGCCTCATCGAGCGGCTCGCCGCAGCGGGCGTCGACTCGATCACCGCGCTCGGCTCGACCGGCTCCTACGCCTATCTCACGGCCGCGGAGCGCGCACGGGTCGCGCGTCTAGCCGTCGAGCACGCGGGCGGGACACCGGTGTTCGTGGGGGTCGGGGCGCTGAGGACATCGCAGGTGCTGGCGCACGTGGAGAACGCGGAGGCCGCGGGTGCGGCGGGCGTGCTGCTCGCACCGATCACCTATCAGCCGCTCACCGAGGATGACGTGCTCGGGCTGTTCCGCACCGTCACCGAGCGCACGGAGCTGCCGGTCATCGTCTACGACAACCCCGGCACCACCCGCTTCACCTTCACGACCGCGCTGTACGCGCGCATCGCCGAGCTGCCGGGCATCGCCTCGCTGAAGATCCCCGGCGTCCCCGCCGACCCTTCGGCGGCGCGCGCGCACGTCGCGGCGCTCCGCGAGGCGGTTCCCGAGCACGTCACGATCGGGGTCTCCGGTGACGCGATGGCCGCGACCGGACTGAACGCGGGCTGCGACGCCTGGTACTCCGTCCTCGGCGGGACCGTCCCCGGCCCTGCCCTCGCGATCAGCCGAGCGGCGCGGGAAGGGCGTGCCGAGGACGCGACGGCGGAGTCCGAGCGCCTCGCCCCGCTGTGGAGCCTGTTCGCCGAGTGCGGGGGCAGTCTCCGGGTGGTCGCTGCGATCGCGGAACAGCTGGGCCTCGCCCCTGCGCGGTGCCTGCCGCTGCCGATCCAGGGCCTCACGGACGCTCAGCGGGGCAGGGTCGCCGAGGTGGTCGCCGAGCTGGGTCTCGAGTGAGGGATCCTCGAAGAGCGGAGAGTCCGCGTCGGGTGTCCGACTCTTCGATCCTCGGAGACCGCCCCGTCAGAACAGCGGCCACGGCACCGCCGGCATCTGCCCGCTCGGGGCCGGGAACCGCCCTGCCGAGCGCAGCCGGGCGCAGCGCGCGGCGAGCGCTGCGATCTCCTCCGCGCTGAGCAGGTCCGTCAGGGCATGACTGAGCTCCCCGTGGAGTGCGTCGCCGACACGATCGATGCCCTCGAGCTCATCGGCGGTCAGGGCCTCTCCCACCCATCCCCAGAGGACCGTGCGGAGCTTGTGGTCGCGATGGAGGGTGAGCCCATGGTCGACGCCGTAGCGGTGCCCATCGGCCATGGCGAGGACGTGGTCGCCCTTGCGGTCGGCGTTGTTGACGATCAGATCGAACACCGCCATGCGCCGCAGCGCCGGCGAGTCCTCATGGATGAGGGTGATCCTCTGCCCGGACTCATCCTCTCCCTCGAGAACGCCCCTCCAGCCCGTCTCGGGCAGGTGGTCCGTCGCGACCAGGTCCACGGGACGCTGAGCGGGATCCTGCTCCTGCCAGAGCTGCACCATCCCTTCGCCCAGCGGGCCGTCGCGCAGCCAGGTGCGCGGCACGATGTCCCATCCGAGGGCCTGCGAGATCACATAGGCGGCCACCTCCCGGTGGGCCAGGGTGCCGCTGGGGAAGTCCCAGAGCGGGGCCTCGCCCGCCACCGGTTTGTAGACGACCGCCGCGTCACCGATGCGGCCCAGGAACGTCGCGTTGGACGCCGTCGTGAGGCGACCGGTGAGCGTCAGCTCCGCGGTCGCCAGGTCCGGCCCGGTCATCAGATCTCGGGAAGGGTGCAGGTATGGCCGTCGGGGTCGATGGGATAGCCGCAGAGCGTGCACAGGGGCCGGCCTGCGTCGACGATCTCCCGGGTGCGCTGGGTGAACGCGCGGGCGGTGCCGACCGGCATCTTCACCCGGAGCATCTCCGACTCCGCCTCGGCGATGCCGTCGAGCGAGTCCTCCTCGGGTGCGTCGTCGTCGGCGGGGAGGGGATGCGCCTCGATGATCACCTGGGCGGTGGTGGGATCCCACCCGATGCCGATCGTCCCGGTGCGGAACTGCTCCTGGACGGCCTCGAGCGGATCGTTGTCGACGAGCTCGACGGGAGTGCTGGTGGGAACGCTGAACCGGTTGCCCTCGACGGTCCGGAGCTGGTCGAGGATCTCGTCGATCTTCTGCGCGAGCAGTGCCGACTGCTCCTTCTCCAGGGCGACGCTCACGATCTGCGCCCCGGCGCGCGCCTGCAGGTAGAAGGTGCGAGCTCCCGGAGGCCCGACCGTCCCGATGACGACTCGATCCGGCCAGTCGAACTCGTGAACATGTGCAGGCGCGTCGGTCATGTCCTGATCCTAGGCGTCCGGCCGCCCTCGGTGGGAGTGCCTGCACCGCCCCCCACCGCTGCATCACCGGAGGGGACGCCCTGAGCGAGCCACGACAGATCGCCGGCGGCGGTGTTGGTCGCCAGGACTCTCGGGCGGCTCGCACCGTAGCTCACGATCGAGACGGAGGCGGGCCCCACCTCGAGCCGCTGGAACAGGTCGAGGTGCATGCCGAGTGCGTCGGCCAGGATCGACTTGATGATGTCGCCGTGGCTCACCGCCACCCACACCGCTCCCGGCCCGTGCTCGGACTCCACGGCCGCATCGTGGCGACGGATCGCGGCCACGGACCTGGCCTGCATCCCCGCCATGGACTCACCGCCGGGGAAGGTGACGGCAGAGGGGTGCGACTGCACGACCTGCCACAGATCCTCGGTCGCGAGCTCGCTGAGCGGGCGGCCCTGCCACCGGCCGTAATCACACTCCGTGAGGTCGGGCTCGACCGACGAGGACGGTGCGCCGCTCTGGTGCTCGACGATGGCCCGAGCGGTCTCCGCGCAGCGCTCGAGAGGGCTGGAGACCACTGCGGCCACGGGCACGGGGGCGATCCTGTCCCCGGTCCGCGCCGCCTGGTCCTCTCCGAGATCGTCGAGGTGGACGCCGGGAGCCCGTCCGGCCAGCATTCCCGTCGCATTGGCTGTGGTGCGGCCGTGCCGCACGAGGAGAACCGTTGCCATCCCCTCAGCCTAACGACGGACGGGGCGTGGGCCATCCTGGCCGGTCAGGCACCGCTGCGTGCGGGCCTTCATGCTTCCCAGGGGGAACGCTCTCGGCGAGGGGCATGGTCAGCGATGGGCTACCGCCCACAGGAGGAGAGACGTCGCTGGGTCCGCCACGCGTGAGCGGCTCTCCGGTGCGGCAGGCCCACGCCTCCGTCGTTCCCCGCAGCGGAGACCGGCGCGATCACCGCCGAGGACTCACTGCGAGGACCGGCGCGGCGTGAGGTCGGGGCCGAGCGATTCGCGCTCGTCGAAGACGAAGCACTCCCCGTCGTAGTGCGCTTCGCCGACGGCCTCGAAGTATCCGAGGATCCCTCCGTCGAGCTGGAGGGCATCGACCCCCTCCTCACGCAGGTGGATCGCGGCCTTCTCGCACCGGATCCCTCCGGTGCAGAAGCTCACCACGGTCTTCCCGCCCAGAGCATCGCGATGCCTGACGGCTGCGTCGGGGAACTGCGTGAACCTCTCGATGCGCCAGTCGATCGCGCCCTCGAACGTGCCGTAGTCGACCTCGAACGCGTTGCGGGTGTCGAGCATGACGACCTCTCGGCCGTCGTCGTCGTGCCCTTGATCGAGCCAGCGCTTCAGGGTGTGCGGCGTGACCGCCGGGGCGCGTTCCTGGCCAGGGCGGATCGTGGGGTGGTCCATCCGGATGATCTCGCGTTTGAGCTTGACCAGCAGCTTGCGGAACGGCTGCTCCTGCGACCAGCTCTCCTTGGTGGTCAGGGAGGCGAAGCGGGGGTCCTCGCGCAGCGCGCCGACGAACCCGCGCACGGCCTCCGCCTCACCGGCGAGGAACATGTTGATGCCCTCCTCCGCGAGGAGGATCGTGCCCTTCAGCCCGGCCGCCCTCGCGCGCTCGCGTAGCACGGGGCGCAGCTGCTCACGATCGGTGATCCGGGCGAACAGGTAGGCGGAGATGTTGAGGACGGGTTCCACGCGTCGAGCCTATCGACGCGTGCTCGCGCGGGAGGTCGGGAGCCGACGAGATCACAGCGCGACGCGGGACCTCACGGTCCTCCGCGCCACGGCGCCACCGTTCCGCCTGGCACGCGATACCGTGCCGCATGACCACCATCGAGCTGA
>NZ_DASVGJ010000040.1:0-102104 GCF_036379615.1 Brachybacterium sp. | reverse complement strand
GATGTCCTGGGCGACGGTGGTCAGTTGAGGGCGCATCCAACGGCTGACGGCCATGTCATCGAATCCGATGACAGACATCTGTCCCGGTACGTCGATACCGCGGTCCAGCAGCTCTCCGACCAGCTCAGCCGCCAAGGTGTCGCTCGCCGCGACCACCGCCGAGGGCTGGTCGGGCCGGCCCAGCAGCTGCTCGACCACTCTTGCCGCCGCCCGAGGCTCATGATCCGCGGGCAGTACGCGCACCGTGTCGATCCCTGCCTCCGCGGCAGCCTCACGGAGCCCCGCGAGGCGGTGGGCGACGACACCGTCAGTGGAATTCACAGGACCGGCGAAGGCCAGATGGCGGTGGCCGAGCTCGATGAGGTGCTCACCGGCCAATGCCCCGCCCTGGTGGTCGGCGACTCCGACAGTCCGCACGTGCTCGTCCCGCGAGTAGTTGTCGAGGAACACCAGCGGCCGGGCCTGGGTGCGCTCGAGTTCATTGATCTCATCGGACACCGAGCCGTAGACGATCAGGCCGTCCGTGCGCCAGGAGCCGAGTGTCCGGGCCGTCCCCACGACGTCAGCGCTGGACGCGGTGATGAATGCGGAGCCCGACGCGGAGACCGCCCGCTCGACCGCGCCGACCAGTATCGCGTCGTGGGGGTTCTCGAAGAGTTCGCGACGTTCGTCCGGGTGGTGCACGACCAGTCCCAGCAACCTTGATCGGTTCGTGGCGAGCGACCGTGCCTGCGCATCCGGGACGTACTCGAGGCCGGCGATGACCTTCTGGACTCGCGCGATGGTTGCTGCCGAGACTTTGTGCGTATGACCGTTGATGACGTTGGAGACCGTCATCCTGCTGACGCCGGCGGCTGCCGCGACGTCCCGAAGACTGTTCACACTGGCTCCTCTGGTATCCGTGCGCCGACCTACCGGTCGATGCTTGACCACGTGTGTGGAGGAGCCTACTGTGTGCCTGGTGGACCGGTAAACCTCGTCTGACCTGGCCGACTGGAGGCATCGGGGCAGGGGGGCGTCCACGGGGCAGGCAGTGCCGTCTGTTCCAGCTGCGATGAAGGAGCACCCATGTCGACGCGTTTCGGATCGTCCCGCAGGTACACCTCGCGCCGTGCGCTGCTCGGCGGCGTCGGCCTGGCAGCGTTGTTCCCGGCTCTCGTGGCGTGCGGGGGAGAAGCCCCCGCCGAGAGAGCTGCGAATGATGTCGCTGCCAACTCCGAGGTGCAGCTGCCGACCTATGTCGAGGAGACGGCAGTGACGCCGGACATCCCCGGCAAGAACGGGTCCACGCCCGGGTACACGACCTATCCGGAGGAGCTCCCCCAGACGGTGGATTCCCCTCCGGGATCGGGGAGCAGCTTCGAGCTGATGGTCCCCACCTGGAGCGCGGTGCAGTCGAACCTCGACAACGACTACACCCGAGCTCTCGACGAGGCTCTCGGTGCGACCCTGAGCTATCAGATGACCACCGGCAATGACTACGGTGACAAGCAGGCGGCTGTCTTCGCCTCGCCCGACGACGTGGCCGACTGGGTCTCCGTCTTCGGCTGGAACCCTCCTCCGCGCTTCTCGCAGGCTGTGGAGTCCGTCTTCCAGGACCTCACGCCGTTCCTCGGGGGCGACAAGATCTCGCAGTGGCCCAACCTGGCGAACCTCCCCACGACCGCCTGGGAGTTCGGCGTGTTCGGGGGCAAGCTCTACGGCATCCCCGTGCAGGGCGAGATCGTCACGGATGCGATCTTCTACCGGGCGGATATCTTCGACTCCCTGGGGCTCGATGCGCCGGCCTCGGCCGAGGAGTTCCTCGAGGTCTGCCGGGAGCTGACCGATCCGGGCGCGAATCGTTGGGCGACCAACGATCTGAACGTCGGTGCACCGAATCTGATGTTCGGCGCACCGCCGGCCTGGCGGCTCGACGATGGTGTCCTGGTCTATCGCTGGGAGACCCAGGAGTACCGCGACGCGCTCGAGTTCCAGATCTCGCTGTTCGAGAACGATCTGGTGCACCCCGATGTGGTGGCCGATTCCGGCGATGCCAAGCAGCGTTTCGAGTCCGGACAGGTCGCCATCCATTACGACGGCATCGGTGCGTGGGGGGAGTCCACTAAGCGGGTGCAGGCCTCGAACCCCGACTACCGCCAGGTGCCGATGAGCGATCTCTCGGCGAGCGGGTCGGACCCCGTCCGCTACGCCGGCAATGCCGCGAACTTCTTCAGCTTCCTCAAGAAGTCCGATGACACGGCGCGCATCGAGGAGCTGCTGGGCATCGCCAACTATTTGGCGGCCCCCTTCGGGACGAAGGAATGGGAACTGGTCAACTTCGGGACCGAGGGTGTGCACTTCGAGCGCGGCGAGGGCGGCGTCCCGGAAGCGACGGAGATGCTTGCCGACCAGCACCCCGGAGTGCTGTCCACTCTGGTGACCGGGCCGGTGGCGAAGTTCGACTTCGAGGATCCGGACCATGTCCGCGAGTACTGCGAGTGGATGGCCGGAGAGACCGAGCACATGGTCGAGGATCCGTTCTACGGCTACCAGGTCCCTCGCCCCGCGGAGTACGCCTCCCTGGACCAGCCGATGTACGACCTGGAGAAGGACGTCGTGCGTGGGCGCAAGTCGATGGATGACTTCGATGCGGCGGTGGAGACCTGGCGCTCATCGGGCGGTGACCGGATGCGCGAGTACTACCAGGGCGTCTACGACGAACTCGCGCCGTGACCTCCACACGTTCGGGCCATGGGAGGCCGCACGGTCCAGCAGAGGCGACGCCCGACGCCTCGGCAGCGGGCGCGACCAGACGGCGTGTCCCGCTGTCGAAGCGTCTGCGTCGGGACTGGCCGTTCCTGCTCATGGTGGTGCCTGCAGTCGGGTTGATGATCCTGTTCATGTACGTCCCGATGCTCGGCAATATCATCGCGTGGCAGCACTACTCGCCCTATGTGGCCCTCTTCGAGAACCCCTGGGCCGGCTGGGACAATTTCCTGCGAGTCTTCCGCACTCCCTCGTTCTGGGATGCGGTGGCCAACACGCTGGCGATCACCACGTTCCAGCTGATCTTCTACTTCCCGGTCCCGATCGCCCTGGCGCTGCTGCTGAACTCGGTCCTGACCCCGTGGTTGCGCACCTCGATCCAGTCGATCATCTACCTTCCCCATTTCTTCTCCTGGGTCCTGGTGGTGACGATCTTCCAGCAGATCCTCGGAGGCGCCGGGCTGCTGAACCGTGTGCTGCGGGACGCCGGTATGGAGCCGGTCGAGATCATGACCGATCCCGAGACATTCCTGCTGCTGGTCACTGCGCAGGCGGTGTGGAAGGACGCCGGCTGGGGGATGATCATCTTCCTCGCAGCGCTCAGCACCATCGACCCCGCGCAGTACGAAGCGGCCGCGGTGGACGGTGCCGGGAAGTGGCGGCGGATGTGGTCGATCACGTTGCCCGCGATCCGTCCCACGATCATCCTGTTGCTCATACTCCGCCTCGGCGACGCCCTGACGGTCGGCTTCGAGCAGCTGATACTGCAGCGGGGAGCCGTGGGGCAAGGAGCAGCCGAGGTGCTCGACACCTATGTCTACTACCAGGGCGTGATCGGCGGGGACTGGTCGTTCGCGGCCGCTGCCGGGCTGATCAAGGGAATCGTCTCCCTGCTGCTGGTGCTCGGTGCGAACAAGCTCGCCCATGTCTTCGGTGAAGCCGGTGTGTACCGGAAGGAGTCCTGATGAGTGTCAACGCACCTGGGTCCGGAGTCTCCGATCAGGCGGTTCCCTCTGCACGAAGAGCGCGCGGGGAAACCCGAGAGCCGGGAACCGGGGGATGGCTGGGACGGTCCGGCGGGCCGAGGAACCGGGCCAAGGCGTCTCGCCAGCGGCCCGCGTGGGCTGAAGCGCCCACTGCGGTGGAGAGGGTCGGCAAGAGCCTCGCCGTGGCCGGGATCGTGCTGGTGGTGCTGCTTCCGCTGTACACCGTGGTGCTCACCTCGGTCTCCTCCGATGCCACGATCAACGCAGCCGGTGGCATGGTGCTGATCCCGGGCGAGATCACCTTCTCGGCGTACTCCGCGATCCTCAGCGGGGGAGTGGTGACTCGGTCGATCCTGGTCAGCATCGGCGTGACGGCTGTGGGAACGGCACTGTCGACGGTGGTCTCGGTGCTGGCCGCCTACGGATTGAGCCGCACCAGCACTCTGCTGCACCGGCCGATCCTGTTCCTGTTCATCATCACGATGTTCTTCTCGGCCGGGATGATCCCGACCTATCTGGTCGTCTCCGGGCTGGGGCTGATCGATTCCTATCTGGCGCTGATCCTGCCCGGCGCCGTCTCAGCGTTCAACATCCTGATCCTGCGTGCCTTCTTCATGGGGGTGGACAGCAACATCCTCGAAGCCGCACGCATCGACGGAGCAGGAGAGTTCCGGATCCTGGGTCGGATCATCCTGCCGATGTCGACAGCCGTGATCGCAGTGATCGCCCTGTTCTACGGAGTCGGCTACTGGAACGCCTTCTTCAACGCCATGCTCTATCTGCAGGACAGCGCGAAGTGGCCACTGCAGATGGTCCTGCGCTCCTACGTGCTCGAAGGCGTCGAGCTGCCCGGTTCCGCGCGCACTCCGGCGGGAGTGGGGTCGTCGCAACCTGCCGCGAGCCTTGCGGTGAAGATGGCGATCGTGGTGTTCGCCCTGGTGCCGATACTTCTCGTGTATCCGTTCGTACAGCGGCACTTCACCAAGGGCGTGATCTTCGGCGCGATCAAGGGGTGAACGGGCAGTGCACGGCTGCATCGATCGCGCTCGTCGGGCCTCTACGGTCGGTGGGTTCGACCTGACGGTGGTGCCTTGATACCGTGACTGTTAGACAAGCTAGTGAATTCCTCCGATGACGTCGAAGGGTGTGACAGATGGGGACCCACGACCTCTGGGCCCCGTGGAGCAGTCGGCGGGCCATGGCCGCGCCCGCCCCCTCGAATCGCCCGACTGCCGTCGCCTCGGGACCGGCCCCCGCGGCGCACGGTCCGAGCTGCTCCGTCGTGGTGCCCGTGAAGGACGACGCGCGGCATCTGCGGCACCTGCTCGCCGATCTTGCCGCGCAGACACAGGCGCCTGCCGAGGTCATCGTCGTGGACAACGGGTCCAGGGACGACAGCGCGGAGGTCGCACTGCGGGCCGGCTGCCGGGTCATTGTCGAGTCGGCACCTGGAATCCCGGCAGCGGCGGCCGCGGGGTACAACGCTGCGCACGGCGACCTGATCCTGCGCTGTGACGCCGACAGCAGGCTGCCGCAGGGGTGGATCGCGGCCCATCAGCGCGCTCACAGCACCGGCGGGCGCTCCGTCGCACTGGTCACCGGTCCGGCGGTGTTCCTGCTGCCGCGCCACTGGGGGACTGTCGCCGCGATCGCCTATCTCGGTGCGTACATGCTGTGCACGGGGGCTGCCCTGGGCCATCTACCCGCCTTCGGCAGCACCATGTCGATGCGCAGAGTCTGGTGGGAGCGGGTGCGGGGCGAGGTGTCCTCGGACCCTGGAGTGCACGACGACATGGACCTCTCGTTCCGGGTGGCTCCCGAGGAGGACGTGCTGCTGGACTGGCGAGCGTGGGTGGGGATGTCCCCCCGGGCGCTGCTCCCCGGGCACCTCGCGACGCTGCGCGGGAAGCGAGCGCTGAGCACCCTCCGACGGAACTGGATCCGGCAGCGGCCGTGGGAGCGATGGGCCGAGCGTCTGCACCTCGACCGAGCCGCTGGCGGCGGCGCGGCGCGCAGGTCGATCGACAGGCAGGCCGTGCTCGCCGAACGGACGTCGATCGTCGATCAGGCAATGGACGTCCGGTGAGCGCCGAGCTGCGCGACGAAGCGGGGGGCGGGTCCACGGTCGAGGATGGCCGGGCGTGGGTCCGCGCTCTCGCCCTGTTGCCGGTGCGATGGTCGGGTCTCGCCCTCGCACTCGTCTTCGCGGCGCTCGGCATGTGGGTGGAGTGCGCGGTCTCGATGCTGGTCGCACTGGCGCAGGTCGTCGCCTGGCGCTCGTCACTGACTCTGGCCTGGGAGATCAGCAGTTCCGCCGTCTGCCTGTTCGCCGCGGTGAGCTCGTTCCTTCTCCTCTTCGAGCGGATCTCCTGGTGGGATGTCCCCACGCATCTCGCAGCGAACGGTCTGGTCGCGGTGCTGATCGCACGTGTCCTGAGCTTCGGGGAGCCCTCGACCGCGGCCATCGTGCGGTGCGGCATCGCGGCGGCCGTGGTGTGGGAGGGGATGGAGTCCGCGGCCTCGAGGTGGGTGGACTCCTCGATCTACACGGCGCCGGCGGACACGGCCCTCGACATCGCTGCGGGCGTGTCGGGGTCCATCCTCGCAGCGTTCCTCTGGCGGCGCGGCCGGGCTCGCAGACTCGGCGGGCCGTGACGGTCTACGCCTCGCGCCACCGCGCCCATCCCGCGTAGCTGCCCTCCAGCTCGGCGACGTCGTAGCCGGCGCGGCGCAGCGCGGAGGCGGCCACGGTGTTGCGCAGTCCGGACTGGCAGAAGGTGATGATCTGTCCCGCGTCCGGCTCGGGCAGCTCGCTCTGGCGGAACAGCACCTTGCCGGAGGAGAGCTGCTGCGCGCCGGGGATGGTGCCGCCGGCGTGCTCGGTGCGGGTGCGCACATCGATCAGCGTCCCCGCCTCGCCGGCCTCGATCAGCTCCGCCAGCTCGGCGGGGGAGATCACCGACGGGGCGACGCTCGGCAGGCCCTCGAGGGTGGGGAGGTACCCGATCAGCGCGTCGATGCCCACGCGCACGAAATGGTCTCCGTACTCGGCGGCACGGGCGGCGTCCGGTGCGAGCACCACCAGCTGCGCCTCATCGGTGTCGGGGTCGAAGGCCCAGGCGAGGTGGCCGGCGGCCTTCGACAGCATCGGGATGTGCAGCGCCCCGGGCACGGTGCCGGCGTGGACCTCGGCGACGGGGCGGGTGTCGACCAGAGCCAGGTCGCCGCTGTCCATGCCGCGCGCCAGTTCCTCGGCGGAGACCTCGCGCGGGGTGACGCGCTCGCCGAGCAGGGCCGGGCCCTCCTGGTTCTGGCGCTTCATGCGGGCGAAGTAGGCGTGGGCGTCGGGCTGGCCGTCCAGCAGCTCGTCGAGGAAGCCCTGCTCGTCGTCGTTCTTCAGGTGCTTGCCCCACCAGGCGAAGTGCCGCTCGTAGCCCACGGAGGTCGAGGGCAGGGAGCCGATCGCCTTGCCGCAGGCGGAGCCAGCGCCGTGGCCGGGGAACACCTGCACGTGGTCGGGGAGGCGCAGGAACACGTCCCGCAGCGAGGCGAACAGCTGCTTCGCGCCGGTGAAGCGGGTGTTCTCCATGCCGACCGCCTCATCGAGCAGGTCGGGCCGGCCCAGGTCGCCGGAGAACACGAAGTCGCCGGTGAGGATGTAGCCGGGCTCGTCCGCGAAGGCGCCGTCGGTGACCAGGTAGCTCAGGTGCTCGGGGGTGTGGCCCGGGGTGTGGCGGGCGGTGAGCGTGATCTGGCCGAGGGCGATCGTGTCGTGGTCCATGAGGCGCTCGGCCTCGAAGCCGTACTGCCAGTCCTCGCCGCCGGTGCCGGGCACGTAGGCGGTCGCCCCGGTGGCCGCGGCGAGCTCCCGCACTCCGGAGAGGAAGTCCGCGTGCAGGTGCGTCTCGGTGACCGCCACGATCCGCAGACCGTGCTGCGCGGCGAGGTCGAGGTACACCCGGATGTCGCGTCGTGGATCCACCACGATCGCCTCACTGCTGGCCTGGCAGGCGATCAGGTAGCTGGTCTGGGACAGGTCCTCGTCATAGATCCGTTCGAGAAGCATGATTCCTCCTGGACACGCGGCGGGCCCGGCACGGTCGGGCATGTTCCGAGGGTAATCCGTCGTGCTGGGTGGGCGTGTGCGCTGAGCTGTCGTGATGTGACCTCGCCGTGCGCCTGCGCCGTGTTCGCGCCGACGCGAACGGGTCCGGCGGGCGCCGCGGCCGACACGAACGGTGTCAGGTGGAGCGCACGTCCAGCAGCGAGTCGAAGGCAGTGGCCAGAGTGTCGGCCTGGGAGAGCACGTCACGGAGGAGCAGCGCGAAGGCCCTGCTGTCGTCCTCCAGGGTCGTGAGCACGTCAGGGCGACGGTCAGCGATCGGGTGCTGAGCGTAGTATTCGTCGACGCCGATGAAGAACGTCTCCCGCAACTCCGGGGGGAGGTCGGGGAAAGTCGATTCCAGCCAGACTTCTGCTTCAAGTCGCTCGCTGAAGGTGCTCACTGCTCGTGCCCTTTCGAATGGGGAGGTCACAGGATACCTTTCGCTCGGTGTCCGGGAGAAGTACTCCGCAGCGCGCACTCGCGGAGGGCAGACGGCTGCACGCGCCGTGACGCCATCGTGCGCCACGGACGCGGCTCTCCTACAGCTCGCGGGTGCGATAGGACGCGGTGGAGGTGCCGAGGGCGATCAGGAGTCCGAGAGCTCCGATACCGACGCCGACCGCGACGAGGGCGGCGGTCGGTGCGGGGGCGAAGATGTCCAGCAGGGGCGTGTGCAGCCCGGTGGCCTGGAGGACCCAGGCACCCCCGGCGATCACGATCGTCGGAGCGTAGGCCATCAGGCGGCCTCGCGAGTAGCCGATGCGGAAGAACACCGGCAGCTGGAGCGCCAGGGAGATCCCGACGAACCCAGCCCCTGCCGCCAGCGCGAGCAGGAGGATCGAGGGCGAGATGCTGCTGCCCCGGACGGCGGCGACGGCGACTGTCGCACCGACCGCCAGCGTGGTGGCGACGAGGTAGTAGACCACCAAGGACAGAGCCCGCCCGGCGACGATGGAACCCCGCGAGACAGGGAGGACCCCGTACAACGTGTCGAGACGTCCGCGCTCGTCGCCCAGGAAAGGCGTGGAGACCATCAGGGACGTGACGAGGGCGGCGGCGATGATCGCCATCCCGGGGAGAGGGAGGATGATGCCGACGGCGACGACCAGCAGCAGGGTGAGCAGGGTCTGTCGACGGGGGAACCAGGACTGCAGATCGAAGCGCAGGAAGACGGGGATCATGCGGCAACCTCCTCGGTGGCGTCGGCCAGATGGATGATGACGTCGTCGATGCTCGCGTCATCGATCACGGCGTCGGCGCCGAGCTGCGCTGCGTCCTGTCTCCGGAGCAGAGCTGACCAGCGCCCGCCCGAGCGCTGCAGTCCCAGGAGGGGGCCGGCGGGGGCCGGACCCGACCCGCGGACCAGGGCGAATTCCTCCGCCACGCTGTCGAGGGTGCCGTGGTGGGCGATGGTGCCGCCCACCATGACCACGAGGTCATCGGCCAGATCTACGAGGTCGGTCGTGATGTGGGTCGAGAACAGCACCGTGTGCTCCGGCTCGACCATGAACTCCCGGATCAGATCGCCGATCCGCCGCCGAGAGGCGGGATCGAGCCCGCTGGAGGGCTCGTCGAGGATCAGCAGGTCCGGGCTCTGGGCGAGGGCGGTGGCGACGGAGAGCTTGACCCCCTGGCCCCGCGACAGATCTCCCACCCGACGCGCGGACGGCACGGAGAGCTCGGCCAGCAGTGCGGAGAATCGCGCCTGATCCCACCGGGGATAGAACGGGCCCAGGCGACGACCGAAGCTGTCGACGGACCATTCGGGAGCGGCGGTCGGTTCGTCCAGGGCGATGCCGGTGGCGACCAGCGCCTCCCGGGATCCGGGGGCGTGGCCGAGCACCCGCAGGGAGCCTGCATCTGGTGTGAGCAGTCCGAGCAGGGCGCGGATGGTGGTGGTCTTCCCGGCACCGTTCGGGCCGACGAGGCCGAGCACTTTTCCCCGAGGCACGGAGAGCGAGAGGTCGCGGATCGCGAACCCTGGGCGCTCGATCGTCATGTCGTCGATGCGGAGTGCATGGTCGGTCATGGTGCTCCTGGTCTCGTCGGGCGGCAGCTCTCTCCGAGCTGCAGTTCTCTTCCTTCAGTCGACACCCTGCCCCAGGAGGACGGACACGGCATTGACCGCAGGGCGCTCGTGGAGGGCGACCTTCGACGGCCCTGCGAGGTGACGTGTCGTGATCGACGATCGTCGGTTGACCTTCCTGCACGACCATGTGCTTAGAAAGGCTACGTATATCATCACTGCAGTTGCTCATAGGCGGAGCGAGCTCGAGAAACTTTCGGTGTCGAGGAGGACTTCATGGTTCCCATGAATAGCGTGACCACCAGAGCGATTGACCACGCAAGGGATAGTGCAGAGGGGATTTTCTCTGAACGCGTGGTGCGCAACGGCCCCCTGCAGCAGACCGTGGTGGCGCTGAGAGAAGGTGCGCGCCTGGCGGAGCATGACTCGGATGTGCCTGCGTCCCTGTACATCATGGCGGGAGCGGTGCGCGTCGAGGCGAGTGAGCCGTTCGTGCTGCAGAGCGGGGATCTGCACGAGATGCCGTCACGGCGCCGCGGCGTCACGGCAGTGATGGACACGGTGATGTTGATGAGTGCTGTCACCAGCATTCCGAGTGAAGACTCGTCGGGGAGCGATCTGCACGATCACGTGCTCCCTCCCGCGTAGCCCGTCGAAGCCCTCCTGACCTCGAGCAGACGCCGAGGTTCCCGAGTCCGAGGCCATGACCATATGGTCGGCGCGCGTCTGCGATCTCCTCCCGGCGTGCGCCGACTGACAGGGTGGACCCATGAACGATGCGCAGAATCCTGTCCCGTCGGCTCCCGCACACGGAGTCACGGTGCTGCTGGTCGCCGATCCCGGCCTTCCCACCGCGCGGGCCCGCACCGTGGAGGACACGCTGGAGCGTGAGCTGAACAGCATCTACGGGCCGCCGATCGATCTCCAGGTGCAGACGGCCACCCTCCGGCTGCAGCCGGACGACACCCTGGATCTCTCCCAGGCGCTGGAGCAGTCGAGAACATTCGGGGATCCCGATGCAGTGCTGCTGCTCACCGAGATCCCCCGCGTGCACGACGGCGCGCCCTTGATCGCCGAGATCTTCCCCGAGCACAACATCGCAGTGATCTCCTGCCCCACTCTGGGGGTGTTCACCACCCGGCGCAGAATTCTGGATGCTCTCCTGAGCTGCACGCTGCGCATGCGACCCACGCACGAGCCGCGCGACAGCTCACGCTTCGAGCGCGGCTGGGCGCACTGGCAGGACGCGGACGATGCTGATGACCACCAGAAGCTGACGGGCTCCCGAGTCGTCGGCGGTGTGCGCACCGTGGCTGGCATGGTGCGCGGCAACGAGCCCCTGAGGACGGTGCCGAAGCTCTCCAGCGCGCTGGCGGCCGCCTCGGCGACCGGAGCGTTCGGTGTCTTCTACAGCTCGATCTGGTCCATGTCGATGTATCTGACCACTCAGCGCCTGCTGAGCATCGGCGTTCTCGCCGTGCTCGCGATCACCGGCTGGCTGATCATCGGCAACCGGCTGTGGGATGCGCCGAAGAATCAGGGCCTTGCCCGCGTGGTTCTGCTGTACAACCTCTCCACCGTGCTCACGCTGCTGATGGTCGGAAGTCTGCTCTACCTCGCTCTGGTGGCGGTCATCTTCCTCAGCGCCGTCATCGTCATCGATCCGGACTATCTCGCAGAGATCCTCCAGCGGGACGCCTCAGTGGTGCGCTATCTGGACATCGCGTGGCTGAGTGCAGCGATGGGCGTGGTCGCCGGCGCCCTCGGGGCGAGCTTCGACGAGGACGCGGACCTACGCACTCTCACTCACGGCCAGCGCGAGAGGCAGCGCCGATACGCGGAGGACGAGTAGCGGCGACGTCGCTCGTGCCGCATCGCCCCGGCGACGAGGGTGAGGCCGGGCCGGGCCTCCGGGCGGAGAGGGCCGACTCCTGGTGGACGCAGAGACCCGGCATGACGACAGGGTCTCTTGACGCTCCGTCATCCGCGGCGGCGTCGTCGTAACAGCGCGTATTTCGCCCGCTGGGTGTCGGTGGCCCTGTTCGCCACCCTCTCCTTCGGGTCCAGGGGGTCTTCGCCCAGGACGGGATCGTCCCCGCTCTGGTACCGGTCGGTCCAGACCTGGATCAGCGTCCACGCCATGGCGGTGTAGGGGACCGCGAGGATGGCCCCGAAGATGTTTCCGATGATGGTGCCGATCGTCAGGGACAGCAGCACGATGAGCGGGTGCAGGCTCAGGGTGCGGCCCATGACGACGGGTTGGAGGAGGTTGCCCTCGATCTGATTGACGGCGATGACGATACCGATGACGATCAGGGCTTCCACGGGCCCGGTGGTGACGAGGGTGACGGCGGCGGCCAGGATTCCGGCGACGGTGGCGCCGACGATGGGGATGAAACCGCCGATGAAGACGATCACGGCCAACGGCACGGCCAGCGGCACCCCGACGATCGCGAGCCCGATACCGATCAGCACCGCGTCGACCAGAGCCACGATGGCGGTTCCGCGCACATAGCCGCCGAGGACTCCCGATGCCCGGTCGACGGACTCGGCCAGCTTCGCTCGCGTCTCAGCCCGGAACCATCGCAGGACGAAGCTCCAGATCGTCGAGCCGTCCTTGAGGAAGAAGAACAGCAGCACGATGATCAGCACGATTCCGGTGAGCAGCTCGGTGGCCGCGGTGACGCCGGTGAGGGTGCTGGTGGCGAAATCGTCGCTGGTGACGTAGTCCGTGACCTGCTGGGTGGCATCGTCGATCATCGAGATGTCCAGAGGCAGAGTCGTGGAGCTGATCCATTGCTGGAGCTGCTTCCAGGCGGCCACTGCGGAGGATACGAGACTGTCCCATTCGCTGCGGATCGCGAGCACCACCCCGGTGACGACTCCTCCGACGACGAGCACGATGGCCGAGAACGAGGCGAGTGTGGCCCAGAGGCGTGACCACCCCTTGCTGATCAGCCACTTCACCAGAGGTGCCACCGCAGAGGCGAGGATCAACGCCACCAGCACGGCCACCACCACGACGCGCACGCGCAGCAGCAACCACACCACCCCGGCGACCACCGCGGCGATCAGGAGCAGCTGACCGGCGCGGGACCCGGCCCGGCCCAGATTGTCGGACCAGGGATTCTGCGCCTGGCCGGAGTCCGCCCGATGCGATGGGGACATCATTCTGATCTCCTGCGTAGTAGTGACTGCTCGACCATGTCGGCGAGGCCCGAGGGGCATCTCCTCCGCGGGCCGGCGAGGAGTGGATCCGTCGCCAGGTGATGGCGTGAGCCTGGAGGGTGTTCAGGCTCGTCGCCCGCCTCGTGCGCACGGGCGCGAACGGGTGGGAGGTGTTCTGAGGGGTCAGACATCGTCATCGGCGCGATGCAGCGCCGCCTGCAGTCTCTCAAGAACCTCCAGCTGCGAGGCGGTGAGGTGCTCCGCGCCGTGCTTCCGGAGTTCGGTGTCGGTCAGGACAGGCAGGCCTGGTGCGTCCTCGGTGGTGAGCTCCCTGAGGATCGGCGCGAAGATCTCTGTGAACTGCTCTGTGAGCTGGTCGATCTCGCGTTCAGCGGCGGCGTCGCCGAGGGTCGCCCATGCGGTCATGGCCGCCGCCGTGGTGCGGGCATGTTCGGGCCGACTGATCAGGGTGTACACCGCGGTGACGTATGCCTGGCCCCGGGCGCCGAGAACCTGCGCCAGGATCAGGGAGTGGTCACGGTCGGCCGCTGCGGCGATCTCGGACAGCCCGGACCGCCGAAGCGCGCTATGGGGGGCGGCGATCTCCGGCGGGAGGTCTGGGGGAGCTCCGTGGCGCTTGAGCAGTGCCAGGTGTTCCCGTTGGCGGGTGAGGTGGTCGATCTGTGCGGAGAGCTCCGCCTCCAGGCTGTCGTACAGCTCGTTCTGAGTGGGCTGGCTGTCGTGAAGGATGGTGGAGATCTGTGCCAGCGAGAATCCCAGCTCGACCAGACGACGAATCCGCAGCAGGGTCACCACGGCGGCGGGCTCGTAGTCCCGGTATCCGTTGGAGGACCGGGCCGGCTCCTCGAGCACGCCGACGTGGTGGTAGTGGCGCAGGGTGCGGGTGCTGATCCCGGCGAGGCGGGCGAGGTGGCTGCTACGCACTCGGGGCCACCTGGTGACCATCCTGGGTGTCGACGACGGGCGCCTCGAGGTTCCGCATCGCTCGGGTGAAGAGCGCGATCACGAGCCCCAGTGCCCATCCGGAGGCGAGGATGATCAGCGCCATGTGAACCCCGGTCGCTTCGGTGATCGCACCGGCGAGGAAGATCCCCAGCGGTGAGGCCGCCGTGACGAACGTGTTCTGCGTGCCCAGCACCCGGCCTCGCGTGCGCTCCGGGATCCGTTCGATCGACAGCATCCCGATCAGCGCTCCGAACAGGCCGACGGAGAAGCCGAGGACGAACGCTCCGGCGAGCAGCACCCACACCGACCACAGGGTGGCCACGATGATCAGCCCGGCGATGTTGCCCAGTACCCCTGCGACGAACCACATGCGGCGCGAACCTCGCGTCCCTGCGACCGCATAGATGCCACCTCCGACGAGGGAGCCGGCCGCGATGGCACTCATGACCAGCCCGATCATGCCGGGCTCGCCGATCTGCGTGAAGTAGAGCGGAAGGATGATTCCCTGCAGTCCGCCGATGGCGGTGACGGCCACGATCGTGATGAGCGTCGTCGCGCGGACGAATCCATTGCTGAGCATCTCCGACCACCCTTCCCGCAGCTGTCCCCACGCCCTGGAGGCCTGTGCGCCTGGTGTCGCTGGGCCCTTCTCGAGGTCACCTACTCGGCGAGGGATCGCCAGAGTGATCAGGGCTGCCGCGAGCGACGTGGCCGCGGTGATCCAGAGTGCGGTGGTTCCGCCCCATACTGTCACCAGAACTCCCGCCGCAGCAGGGCCCACCAGGATGGCGACGGCGCCCAACGCTTCCCGAGCACCGGTGATGCGCTCGGCCGAGACCGTCCCGTGGCGGATGATTCCCGGCAGCAGCGCTTCCCGCGCGGTGATACCGGGGACGTCTCCGATGGCGCCGATGATTCCGAACAGCACGAACCAGCCCACGGTCAGGCCTGTGACCATATCGACGATCGGCAGAGCAAGCATGGCCGCGGCAGAGATCAGATCCGTCACGACGGACGAGGTCCGCCGGTTGATGCGATCGATGACCACGCCCATGAACAGTCCGGCGAGGACTGCGGGGATGATCGTGGCCGCGGCCACTGTGCCCGCGGCGAGAGCGCTGCCCGTGGTCTGCAGCACCACCAGGGGCAGAACGATGGCGGCGATGGAGTTCCCCAGGGCCGAGAGCGTGTAGGACGCGAGATAGGCGGTCGGTATCAGTCTCATGGTGCAAGCAGAAACTACGACGCCACGTCGGGGTCAAGCGGCGGCGGACGGCATGTCGCACGGCGAGAAGGGGTACGTCGCCCTAGTTCCAGGCGTACTGCGTGTCTCCGCTGCGCACCACCGTCCAGGTGCCGCAGAGGTGTCCTTCCTCGGGCAGCGACTCCGGCAGCCAGTCGGCCTCGATGCGGGGCTCCGTGGAGACGTCGTCCTCCGTGCAGTGCTCCGAGGTGAACGCCGTCGGGCTGGTCCACCGGAACACGCTCTCGTCGCTGTCGAGCTGTGCGACGAGTCTGATGTCGGTGGCATCGTCGGGCAGGAAGCCCTGGAAGCGGAAGGACTCCTCCGACTCCTTCGCCTCGGCGGCGGTGTCGAAGGTGTATTCCCTCTCTCCCACCTGGAAGGCGTCCTGGAAGACGGTGCAGCCGCTGAGGAGCAGGGCGGCGGCCGCCCCTGCCGCGTAGAGAGGAGCGCGTCGACGTCGGGTGGTGATGGTGTGCCTCCGTGCTGTGTGAGAGAGAGGGGCCCCTCGCTGCGGTCGCGAGGTGACGGGTGGGACGGCGCGGCGCGCCTTCATGCCGCCAGCCCGAGGGCGGGCGGGACGCGGCCGGCGTTCCACATCGGGATCGCCGCGGCCGCGATCGCTGCGGCGATCACTGCCAGGAACAGCACAGCCAGCGTTCCGAGAGGGGGGACCCCGACGGCCATGCCCAGGATGTGGAGGGCCAGGATCCCGAAGAGACCTCCGACGCCGACCCCGGTGCTCGCACCGACCGCTGCGGCGAGGGCGGCCTCGGCACCGATCGCACGGCGTGCCACGGCCCGGGACAGGCCCAGCGCTCGCAGCAGGGAGATCTCCTGTCGACGCTCGGTGACCGAGAGGGACAGGGTGACCATGACGCCGATCAGCGCGACCAGGAGGGTCACCCCGATCATCGCCCCGCCGACGGCCTGGCCGATGAGGATCATCTGGTCGATCCCCGACTGCACATCGGCCGCCCAGAAGACGTCCGTGCCGGGATCGATGGTCCCGAGCACCGCCGACCGCAGCTCGTCGTCGCTCGTTCCCGGGGTCGCGTCGATGAGGATGTCGAGGTCCTCGATCCGTGCGTCGACGGCGGGGTGCTCGTCGAGCTGAGCGACGAGGGCGTCCGGGTCCTCGACCAGGTCGGTGGGGATGATCGCCGGTGCAGGGAAGTTCCGGGCGACACCGTCGCGGGCGTCCTGCGTGGCGCCCGAGACTCCCACGGTGAGCGCTGCGGTGAGGCCCACGCCGAGCGTGAGCACGGTGGTCATCGCGGCGGTGCGCCGTGACGCGCGGCGGGTGTTCGCGACCGCGAGGCTCATCGCCGGGGAGCGGGACGCGAGCGGTCGCAGCATGGCGGCGGCGATGCTCACCAGGAGCGGCCCGAGGAGCACGAGCGCGAGGAACACCAGTGTGCCGCTGAGCGCCGCGAGGGCCAGACCGAGGAACTCCTGCTCGGAGGAGACGAGCACGCCGAGCCCGGCGGCGGCCGCGGCCGTGAGGACGAGAGCAGCGGCGAGCATGAGGCGCGGCCCTCGCCGCACCGGGCGTGCCTCGGTGGCTCGCGAGCTGCCCAGAGCCTCCACGGGAGAGGCCTGTCCGGCGGTGCGGGCGGCAGGCACCGCCGCAGCCAGTGAGGCCGTTGCGGCGAGGGCGACGCATCCGATCAGTCCTGTCACGGGCGCGCTGAACGGGGCGGTCAGCAGTCCCGCATCGCGTGCGATCGCGATCATGACCGCACCGATGCCGGTGCCGATGCCCACTCCGAGGACCCCTCCGATCACCCCGATGCACGCGGCCTCGACGAGCACGAGCCTGCGCACCTGCGCGCGGGACGCTCCGATGCAGCGCAGGAGGGAGAGCTCCGTGGCACGGCGGACGAGCAGGATACGGAACGTCGAGCTCACGATCACCACGGCAGCCAGCATCGCCAGCGCGACGAACAGCACCAGACCGCCAATCACTCCGACGAGGGTGTCGGTCACGGTCCGGGCCTCGGCGTCCCGCTTCTCCTCGCCGCTGGAGATCACGCTGTGCGGTGCGAGGGCCTCGAGATCGGTGAGGGCCACATCGCCGGTCACGAAGATCTGGACCGGGATCATCACGTCTCCGAGCGCGGCGGCGTCCTCCTCGCGCACGAGGGCCGCGTCCCTGCCGAACTCGTGCACCGGGCCGATGCCGGCCACGGTCAGCTCTCGCCCGTCCACGATCATGACGTCCCCGACGGACGCCCCGGTGCGTGCGGCGGTGCTCTCGCCCAGCACCACCTCTCCGGGCTCCGGGGCGCTGCCGGAGGTCAGCTCGGGCACGGCACTCAGCGGGCCCGAGCCCGGATCGCTGCTCAGCTTCCACGTCGAGGTGGTCCCCCCGATCTGCACCTCCGCGTCTCCGAGGGATTCGACGACGACCTGTTCGGTGCCGGGCAGTGCCCGGAGAGTTTCTGCCGTGCGGTGGACCTCCTCGGCGTCGACGTCTCCGCGGGGGACGATCACGGCATCCGCCGCCTCCGGGGTGGTGATCCCGAACGCTTCGAGGGCGGTGCGCCCGTTGGTGGCGAGCAGGAGCGCTGTGGCGGCGAAGGCCGTGGCAGCGACGACGGCGATCCCGATCAGGAGCGCCTGGCGCGGGCGCCGGAGCGCGCTCAGGAGTGCGGTGCGCAGGATCATCGCCCGGCCACCTCCTGGCCGAGCGCTCCGTGGCCGACCCGCTCCAGCACGCTGTCGCGGCTCGCGGAGGTGAACGCGTCGACGGCGCGCCCGTCCTCCAGCAGGATCACCTCGTCGGTGAACGCCGCGGCGGCAGGGTCGTGCGTCACCATGACGACGCTCTGCCCGTAGTCATCGACGCATCCTCGGAGCATCTCCAGCAGCTGCCGGCTCGAGGTGCTGTCGAGAGCGCCTGTCGGCTCGTCGGCCACCACCAGATCCGGGCGTCCCAGCAGTGCGCGGGCGACGGCGACGCGCTGGCGCTGCCCGCCGGAGAGCTGCGAGGGCAGATGGCTGAGCCGGTCCGCGATCCCCAGGCGCTCGACGAGCTCTGTCCGCCAGGACCTGTCGGGACGCCGTCCCGACAGCGAGGCGGCCAGGTCGATGTTCTCCCCGGCGGTGAGGTGCGGGAGCAGGTTGCCGTCCTGGAAGACGAAGCCGATCCTGCGTCGGCGCTCGGCGGTGAGTGCGCGATCATCCAGCGAACCGAGCTCCGTGCTGCCCAGCAGGACCCGTCCGGAGGTCGGCTGGTCGAGGCCTGCCAGGCAGTGGAGGAGGGTGGACTTGCCCGAGCCGGAGGCCCCCATGATCGCGGTGAAGCGCTGCGCCGCCACCGCGATGCTCAGGCCGTCCAGGGCCCGGACCTTTCCGGTGCCGGATCCGTACTCGCGCACGACGTCGAGCACACGGACGGCGTAGCGCGCGTCCGCCTCGTCGAGGGTGTTCAGCTGGTCGGTCATCAGAGGTGCCATGTCCTCATGATGCGCAGCGGGTTGCCGTGCCCGCCTCGACCGCGGGAGCGATCCCTGCCGCGCCCCGTCGTCCTTTCGGACGAGAATCGTGCCGCACCCACCTCTCCTCGGGGCCTCGACCCGCCTCCGCTCTAGACTGCTCGCGTGGCAGAGCGGATCCGGACAGAGCAGACGCGGCGGTCCCCTCGCCCGCTGTGGCTCCGGGGTGCCGCGGTGGTGGCCGATCTCCTGCTGCTCGGCCTGCTCCTGGCGATGGATTTCGAGCTCGGAGTGCGTCTGCTGCCCCCGGATCCCGGCATCGACGCGATCGGAGGGTCTCTGGCGACGGCGCTGGTCGCCGTCATCGCCGCGGTCATCGCGCTCCTGCGCCGGGTGCTTCCCCCGCGCGCCACCGTGGGCACGATCCTCGCGCTCTCGCTGCTCGCCTCGCTGCTGGCCCTGTTCACCGACCACCTCTCGCCGTCCCTGACCGAGGCCGCTGCGCTGCTCGTGGCGACAGCGGTCGGGATCCGGGCGGAGCGCTCCCCGCGCGGGGCGATCGTGGTCGCCGCCGGGACGCTCCTCGCCGTCCTCGCCGCCGTGCTGCTGCGTCTCGCGCCCGATGCCACCGCCACGCTGCTGGGCATCGTGGTGTGGGGGTGCGCGGTGACCGCGGGCATCGCGGCGCGGCACCTCCGTTCGACGCGGGAGACGGCGCTGGAGGACGCCCGACGGGCGGAGCGGATGGAGCTCGCACGGGAGCTGCATGATGTGGTGGCTCACCAGGTCAGCGGCATCATCGTCCAGGCCCAGGCAGCGAATGCCGTCGCGTCCGGAGATGCTGAGCGTGCGGCCGCTGCGTTCTCCGCGATCGAGGCGGCCGGCGCCGAGGCCCTCTCCGGCATGCGACGCATGGTCGGGGCGATCCGCGACGACGCGGAGCACGCCGCCCCGCTCACCGTGCCCTACGGCCTGGCCGATGTCCCGGCTCTCGTGGACAGCTTCGACCCGTCGCGGGAACGGACGTTGCTCACCCTCGAGGCGACGGACGACGCTCTCCCCTCGGGGCTCGGAGAGTCCGCCTACCTGATCATCCGGGAGGCGCTCACCAACGTGCGGCGGCACGCCCCGGGAGGACGCACCCGCATCGACGTGCGCCGGATCGGCTCCGAGCTGGTCCTCGAGATCCGCAACGACGGCGTCCGACACCCTCCCCGGGGCCCCAGGACCACCGGCTACGGACTCACCGGGATCGCAGAACGGGTCGCGATGCTCGGCGGACGCCTGGACGCCGGGCCGGACGCCCCGGGGACCTGGACCGTGCGAGCCCACCTCCCGACAGGAGCGGCACGATGATCGGCGTCGTCCTGGCCGACGACCACGAGATGGTCCGCACCGGCTTCCGCATGGTCCTCGACGCGGAGGACGACATCGCCGTGATCGGCCTGGTCGGCACCGGGCAGGACGCCGTGGACGCGGCGAGGAGGCTGCGCCCCGACGTGGTCCTGATGGATATCCGGATGCCGGGGATGAACGGTCTGGATGCGACGCGGCTCATCACCGCGATGCCGGACGCGCCGCGCGTGGTCGTCGTGACCACCTTCGATTCCGAGGAGTACCTGCGCACCGCGATCCACGCAGGGGCCTCCGGCTTCCTGCTCAAGGATGCCGGCCCGCGGCTGCTCATCGAGGCTGTCCGTGCGGCGGCCAGCGGTGATGCCCTGGTCTCTCCGTCGATCACGGTGAGACTGCTGGGAGAGATCGCCGCCTCCCACCCGGCGACCAGCGCCCCGCACGACCTGTCCGCACGCGAGCTCGAGATCGCGACCGCCATCGCCCGGGGTCGCACCAACGAGGAGATCGCCGCCGACATGTTCATCACCCTCTCCACCGTGAAGTCCCATGCGCGCAACATCAGCGTGAAGCTCGGGGCGCGCAACCGCGTCGAGATCGCCGCGTGGGTCTGGCGCGCACGGCTGATCCGCTAGGTCCAGCGGTGACCAGCGGCCGCTAGACGATGCTCGAGATCACCAGGGGAACGACCAGCGCCAGGGCGTTGTCGACCCCATGGAGGATGACCCCGGGCCAGATCGATCCCGACCACGCGACCAGCGGGGCCGCGAGCACACCGACGACGAGAGCGGCGAACGCCCCGGGGCCTGCGGGGTCCTACAGCAGCAGCTGCTGGAGCGGGTGGACGAGGTACCGCAGCGAGTACGCCTCCCAGAGCGCACCGATGATGAGCAGCACCAGGGCGGGAAGGGCGAGCAGCCCGATCTTCTGCAGGCCGCGCAGGTAGCTCCGGCGGCGGTTCGGCGCACCGGCGGTGCGGGGGAGCAGCCAGTGCGTCCCGTGGAGGTACGCGCCGAGCGACAGCAGGATGTACGCCTGGAACTCGAGGACGATGGTGAGCGAGTGCGGGATGAGCGCCACCCAGCCCGAAGCATCGGTCGGGGCCAGGGTGATGCCGGTCTGGACGCTCCAGGCGCCGAAGAGGGCCAGTCCTGCGAAGGGGAGGATCAGCGAGGGCAGCACGATCGTCAGGAGGCTGAGCCGGAGCACGTTGACGGCCAGAATGGTGAGTGCGAACAGCGGCGGGATGCTCACGAGCCAGGTCACGAGATCGGTGGTGCCGTCATCGACCATCGCGGAGGTGCGTGCTGCGACGAGCTCGGGGAAGGCCAGACCGAGTGCGAACCCGATGAGCCCCAGGCCGTAGGCGGCCGCATTCATGAGCAGATAGGCGCGTCGGTTCTCGCGGATGATCTGGAAGGGTCGTCGTCGCAGGGGGACGCGCGGGGCAGGAGGGAGAGGAGCCGGTGTGGAGGTCATGTCTCCATCGGACGCCGGTGGGGTGCTCGTCGGCAATGCTCCGGTGTCATCGGCCGGGATGACGCTGTGTCACTGTCGCGCGACCGCGAGCGATGGCACCGTAAGGGTCATGAAGATGCTCGATGCCCTGCTGAACCTCGTCCTGGTGGTCTCCGTGACCGTGTTCCTCGCGTATGTGGGGCTGCGCTATTTCGATCACGGGCTCTTCACCGTGCTGCCCGCGAGCGTCGTCGAGTTCTTCACGAGCCATGCGGCCCTGGGCTGGGTCGCGCTCGGCCTGGTCATCGCGACCATGATCGCCAAGGTCCCCGTGGGGCGCGCGATGACTCGAGCGGCCGACGGGAGACGGAGCTGACCATGGCGGGGGACGCCCCGGTCGGCTCGCCGAGCGACCTGCGGATGCGGCGGATGGCGATGGCCACCGCCGTCGCCGCGATCGCGCCTGTCAGCATCCTCGGCGTCGCGCTGACGGCATCGTCCTGGTGGGAGGGGCTGACGATATCGATCGGCTACCTGCTCACCCTCGGTGTGCTGCGCGAATGGAGTCTGGAGGGGTACCCGCGCCGGGCGGTCTTCGCCCTCATGTTCACCGCCGTGGCATGGGGCGTCGGAGCCCTGACCGCCGCCAGCCCGATCAGCTTCGTCCCGCTGTCCCTCGTGGGCGGGCTGCTCGTCGCCCGCACCGGGCACCGCATCCTGTGGATAGGGGCCCTCACGGCGGGTGTCACGGCGATCGGGGCGAGCGCCTTCGCCGCCCACCCGGTCACCGGAGCTCTCGCCGCGACCTACCTCCTCACCCCGTTCCTCGGCACGCTGTCCATCGCCGGGGTCCTCCTCGCCAGCGAGCAGGCCTGGCACGTCGTGCGACGGCTCGAGAGCGCCACCGAGATGGAGCGGGAGCTCGCCGTCGCCGGTGAACGGATGCGCTTCGCCGGCGACCTCCACGACATCCACGGCCAAACGCTCCATGCGATCAGGCTGCGGACGGTTCTCGCCCGTCGGCTGGTGCGCACCGACCCCGACCGTGCCGAGAGCGAGCTCGACGAGATCCGTCGGCTCGCCGAGGCCGCCATCGCCGACACCCGGTCCCTGGCGCATGCCACCTACGCACTGAACCTGGTCGCGGAGATCGAGAACGCCAAGCGACTGTGCGAGGCCGCGGGCATCACCGTCGAGACGCGAATCGAGGACGGGGCCGGCACCTCCGCGCATCCTCTCCTGGCGCAGGTGCTCCGGGAGGCCACGACCAATCTGCTCCGCCACGCACGCCCCACGACGGTCACGATCACCGCCTCGCCGGGTGCGGTCGAGATCGTCAACGACGGCGTGCACGAGAACGGCGAGAGCGTTCTGAACGGCCTGGCGCGGCTGCGCCGGCGTGTGGAGGACACCGGTGGCGAACTGCGGATCGATCGCGCTGCGGGCCTGTTCACCGTCGGCGCGAGGGTCGATCCCGTCTCCGCCGGCACGGCGAGCGGAGCGACACGATGAGCGACAAGGTCCCGATCCGGATCCTTCTGGCCGACGACGAGCACCTGCTGCGTTCGGCGCTCGCAGCACTGCTGCCGCTCGACGGGACCCTCGAGGTGGTCGCGCAGGCGAGCCATGGCGTCGAGGCCGTGGCAGCGACCCTGCAGCATCGACCCGATGTGCTGATCATCGACCTCGAGATGCCGGAGATGGGCGGCCTCGAGGCGGTCGCCGCGATGAGGGTCGAGCTGCCGGAGCAGAAGGTCCTGATGCTCACCCGGCATGCCCGGCCCGGCGTCCTGCGACGCGCCCTGGGGCTCGGCGTGCAGGGATTCATGAGCAAAGGAGCCGACCCCGAAGAGATCGTCCGGGTGGTCCGCGCACTGCACGAAGGGCGCCGATGGATCGCCCACGACGTGCTCGAAGCCTCTGTCATGGACGACTCACCGCTGACCGAACGTGAGGTCGAGGCCCTCCGCGAGACGCGCGAGGGCTACTCGGTGCGGGAGATCGCCCGACGCCTGCACCTCGCACCCGGGACCGTGCGCAACTACCTCTCGAGCTGCCTGCACAAGACCGGCACGACCACGCGTCATGACGCGGCCAGGGTCGCCCGGGACCGCGGCTGGCTCTGACCCACCCGGGCGCTTGCCACGCGTCGAAAGCGTGGTGCGGGATCGCCACCCGCTACGACAAGCACTCGCGCTCTCCGTCCGTCGGCCGTGGGCATTGCCCGTTGCCTTCGACACTGGCGGAGCGATCCAGGGTCCGGAGAGCCCGGTCGAGCCCGGTCTCTGCAGGGCCAGGCCGCCGGACCCGAGTCTGCGACGGCGAGGGGATGAGCGCTCCCCAGACATGACGACATCGCCCCCACCCAGACCGTGAGGCCAGGATGGAGGCGTTCCGCGAACGGCGTATCCAGGGGGTTTCATTCGCTGGGCTAACCATCCCTGACTGTGCACCCTGTCCGAGGTCCATCGGCGTGGAACGGTGCCTCGTGCTCCCAGGAGCCGCATCACGTATCGAGTCGAGGACCCTCACGATCTCGGCCAGAACTTTCGGAGCCACCATGCTCACCGGATTGGACACGACACTGTGCGGTTCGAGACACGAGCTGGGTCCTTCCCCCGCGTCGCGCCGTGGTCTATCTTCCTGCTAAGTCCGGAGGAGTGAGAGTGCTTGGACTCGCGGTGGCGGACAACGCGTCGGCCGGATCCGCCACTCACCCTTGGGAGTCTGCATGGACGCACACTCGCTTGAACTCTCCGATCCAGATCGGGACGGGTGCACCATCCATCACGACGCTGCTGGCGTATGGGTGACCTGCACCAGTGAGGCGATCGAAGTGACCGTCGGTCCGCTGCCGCTGGATGCACTCCGCGAGTGGATCCTCGCGCCCCGGAGTGTGTGAGCCGTGAGGACGGCATAGGTCCAGCTGCGGGCCGACGTCATCGGTGGAGGCGCCGCACGCCGTGTAGCGACACTCTCCAGCGCCAGCTCGCACCTGATCGCGCATCAGTCTTGTTCAGCTGATCGTGAGGACTGTGGTGGCGCTTCTCTGTCGGGTCAGGATCGGGAGGGAGGGTGCGATCGAGAAGGTGATGACGTTCTCTGTGAAGCGATGGCCCAGCGCGTCCTCCATGTCCGGCACGACGCGTTCCATGATCGAGTCCACAGCGCTGGCGAAGTCCGTGCCGGCGTGCATCGTGACCTCGGCGTCGAGGCGCGGGGAGTGCGGGGGCCCCTGGATTTGAAACTGCGCCGTGGCGATCGCCGGCACAGCACGCGCGCGACGCCTTCCTCGACGGGAAGTGCGCCTGATGGTCCGCTCCCACGCGAGTTCCGGTGCGGAGTCAGCGCGCCGCCTGCCGATGAACGGGGTCGCCGAGGGCGAGCCTGGAAATGCGCCGGAGGCTGCATCGGGGATGCCGGCGAGCGGGGGTGCGGCATCGGCAATGGTGCTCATGAGTCCTCTTCGGCCGGGGGGCTCGACGCCCGCTCAACTGGTTGATAGCCTAACTGTTAGCCAGGCTATACGAGTCGTGGACTGGCGGTCAACAGAAAGTTCGGAGGGGGATGTTGACATGAGTGCGGCGATGTCGCCTGATCAGGCGTCCAGTGGCTATTGGTACGCGTCGGAAGGGTCGGAGACCGCGTCATCGGTGGAGCTTCTCCATGAGCTGCGCCGGTACGTCGAATCCAACGCCCGGATGCGGTCGCGGGTGCGCGATGACATGGGTATGGGGGAGAAGGATCTGCTCGCCCTGAGGATCCTGCTGGCGGCCGACTCGACCGGCCGCAGAGTCCGGCAGCGCGAGCTCGCGGTGCAGCTGAACATCACGGCCCCCTCGGTCAGCGCACTGGTGGATCGACTGGTGCGCGACGGATATGTCGAACGCATGCCTCATCCCTCCGATCGCCGGTCGATCGCCGTCGTCCCTACTCAGCGAGGGCACCAGGAGGTTCGGGAGACCCTGCAGGCGATGCATGCGCGGATGATGGACGTTGCGGAGACCTTGACTGCTCGGGATCGCGCAGTGGTGGCGTCGTTCTTCCGGAAGCTCAACCACTCGCTGGAAGTTCTCGGTCCTCACGGCGGCCAAGGTGAGAACCCGGACGCCATCGCACCGGAGGCTGTCCCGGGGCGCGTGGGGGAGCAATGATGCAGCTTCCTCAGGCCCTGGTGGGGTTGTTCGACGCGGAGAATCGGCGTGACTGGGAGGGCCTGGCCGCGCTGCTCCACCCGGACGTCGAGTGGACCGTGACCCCCAGCCGGCGCGGTCGGACTGTCGGCATCGATGCGTACCTGGAACGGCTCGAGGAATCCTACCGGGAGAGCGGCGAGGCCGTGTTCAAGATCCGCCGCATCGTTCGCGGGGATGATGCACTGACGGCGACCGAGCTGGTCGATCAAGCAGGCAACATCTCCCTGGAAGTGTTCGAGCTCGATAACGGTCTGGTGCGTCGCGCCTGGTCGTATCTCTTCGAGGCACCGATCACGGAGCCTCCCGACAGCGACCTTCTCGTCCCGACCCCCGCCTGATGTCGCCGGGAGCAGTCGTCCCACTCAGCGCAGCAGGAGCAGCTGGCGCAGCCACGGCACGTGCTCACCGATCAGCGCGTACACGCCGTCGCCGAGCACCGCGATCCCGCACAGCGCGAGCAGCATCGCCAGCGCCGTCTGCAGGGCGCGGCGGCGCGGGCCGACGACCTCCATCACCCGCGTCACCAGCTGCTCGTGCTTGCCGAACATCGCGGCGGCGATCACCGCGACCAGCGGCGCCTGGTAGAGGAGGTTCCACGCCACCAGCAGCGCCACGTGGCGCAGGAGGTGCTGCTCCTGAGAGGCCATGCCCACGGCGATCGTGAACCCGGGATCGGCCAGCGCGGTCCCCGCGAAGCCCACGCCGGCCAGCGCGAGCGGGGCGATGGCGAGGCGCTTCGGGGTGGCGCGCTGCTCGAGCCGGCCGTGCGGGGTGGGCGGCCGGGAGGCGGCCCGGAACTGGTGCAGGCTTACGGCGAGCAGGGCGAGGCCCACCACGATCTCCACCACGCCGATCGCGTTGTTCGAATCGAGCACCGGCCGCAGCCAGCGATGCAGCAGCGACAGCAGCGGACGCAGGATCAGCGTCGCCGCGATGATCACCGCCGTGTACCCGCCGGCGAAGGCCAGCAGGTGCCGCACCGTGCCGCCGCGCAGCATCACGCTGATCGCGATCACACCTCCCAGCACGTCCACCGCCACCACGGCGAGCCCGAAGAAGGCGAGGATCCCGGCGAAGGTCATGGTGAGAAGGGTATGAGAGGCCGCGGTGCGGAGACGATGGGGCAGACCCCGGGATGGGGGTGGGGATTCCCGCACGGCGCTTCGCGATGGCTCCGCCTGCGCGAGGATGAGGGCCGGCCGGGCGAGGGCCCGACGGAGAGCGAGGACGAGATGAGCGAACCAGTCCCCTTCGAGGTGTACGAGGAGGGCGTCTACCTCCATGGCACCAGGGCCATGCTGGCGCCGGGAGAGCTCCTCACCCCGACCCAGCCCTCGAACTACCGCGAGGACGCCCCGCTGCGACACGTGTACTTCACCCAGACGATGCACGCCGCGGCCTGGGGTGCCCAGCTCGCCCGCGGCGACGGAGTGCCCCTCGTCTACGTCGTGGAGCCGACGGGGGAGATCGAGGACGATCCGAACGTCACCGACAAGCGGATGCCAGGCAACCCCACCCGCTCGTACCGGACCCTCGAGCCCGTGCGGGTGGTGCGCGAGGTCGGGGACTGGTCGCGGCACAGCGAGGAGAGAGTGCGGACGATGCAGGAGGGGCTGGCGGAGCTGCGGGAGGCGGGGCGGAACGAGATCATCGAGTGACGTCCACGATCTGCGTGGACGGTGAGCGAGCACAGGAAGGTCTCGATCCTGTGTGCATTTGGGTACTTTATTGAAGAGTGACTGAAAGTGGCAGGTAGAATTCCGCCGAGCCGTCTACCTGACGCGCACCTGTAGAAGGAGGACTGTGCCGAGCCCACGCAACGTCGTGCGCAATGCGCGGCTCCTCCTCCAATCAGCCGCACAGCACCTGGTGGACGATCCGGCCCTGCTCGTAGTCCAGGCGAGCCGACGACTTCCGTTCCGACTCCGGGTTCGCGCCGGCAGGGTGCTGCAGAACGTCGCAGGCCGGCTCTCCGGCGGGCAGGGGGTTGCTGCCCTGGGTGCCTTCATGGCCGGGAACACGGCTACGGCACACGAGCTCGTCACGCACGCCCCTGCATCGAGGTCGAGGATGCGCGGCGAGGTTGCGGTTCTCCTCGGGCGCTTCGATCTGCTCTCTTCGGCATCGGCACCGTCGACAATAGCGCGTGCCGCATGGAGCCGCGGCGACCTGAGCGGTGCGGCGGAGATCCTGGATCGTGCTGGCCGAAGCGACTCACGCTATGCCCGGCGCCTACGCAGTGAACTGCAGCTCCTCACGCCTGGCTATCGACTGCCAGTCTCCGGCGCACCTCGGCCGATCCGTGCACCCCGCGCCGCAGGCGATCCGATGCGCGTGCTGCACGTGCTCACCAACTCCCTCCCGCACACACAGTCCGGCTACTCGCTGCGAAGTCACCGGATCCTCATGGCGCTGCGGGAACAGGGCATCGAATCCGTCGCTCTGACGCGTACCGGCTATCCCGTGATGGTGGGGAAGTTCCTGGCGGGCGACGAGGATGTGGTCGAGGGGATCCGGTATGTGCGCAGCCTGCCGGCCACACTGCCCCGCACCCAGGAGGAGCGACTTCTGGCGGAGGTGGATCGCGCACTCGAGCTGGTCGAGGAGTTCCAACCGCACATAGTCCATGCCACGACGAACTACCACAACGCACTCGTGGCTCAAGCAGTCGCCGATGCCGCCGGCCTGCCCTGGGTTCTTGAGGTCCGCGGGCTGATGGAGCAGACGTGGATCGCCTCGCACGCCACCGAACAGGCTCAACTCGAGGCCGCTTCCTCGGAGAAGGCGCGAGTGATCGCGGCGCGCGAAGTGGAACTCGTCTCCGAAGCAGACGCCGTCGTGACCCTCAGCGACACGATGGTCGCAGAGCTCGCACGGCGCGGGGCCGCTCCGGAGGCGATCACCGTCGTGCCCAACGGGGTCGATCCGGCTCTCCTGGCCCAGAACTTCTCACCGTCCGAAGCCCGTGCCTCCGTGGGCTTGGACCTGGAGGGGGCTTTCGTCGTCGGAGCCGTCAGCGCTCTCGTGGACTACGAAGGATTCGACACGCTTCTGCGGGCAGTGGCGCTGCTGATGGAGGACCCGGACACCGACGCCGAGCTGCGGGAGCGCCTGCACGTGATTCTGGCAGGTGATGGAACTGCCGCACCTGCCTTGCGCAAGCTCGCGCATGATCTGGGAATCGGGGGGCGCGTGATCATGCCGGGCCGGATCTCTCGCGACAGCGCACGGCACTGGGTCCAGGCGCTGGATGTGGTGGTGGTGCCTCGGCAGGACGTCGAGGTGGCACGCTTGGTCACCCCGCAGAAGCCGGTCGAAGCGCTGGCGCTCGCACGTCCTGTGATCATCTCCGATCTTCCGGCCCTACGGGAGACGGTCTCCACCGACTCAGGCCGCCTGGAAGCCTTGACGTTCCCCGCAGGCTCGGCCCGCAAGCTGGCAGAGAGCATCGATGCCGCATATTCGAGTGGAGCTCAGGCTGCGCAAGCGGGCCGGACGATCGCCGCAGGTCGCACGTGGACTGCCCTCGTCCAGCGATACGGCAGTATTTACAGCAATACCCTTGCCCGGACTGAGGAGGACTGCACGCGTGGCCGATGACGCCAAAGAACCGCAACTGATCGCGCAGGCCCTTCGTGACCGCGGGCTCGACCCCACAGGACTCACGCCGATTGGTGTGCGCCCTCCGCTCCCGGCCTACGTGCGGGGGATCTGGGACCGGCGCCACTTCATCTGGATGGATGCGCGGCACCGGGTCGCGACCTCGAACACCAGGAACCTGCTGGGACGCTTCTGGTTGGTGCTGCGGCCGATGCTGGAAGCCGCGATGTACTACGTGATCTTCGCCGAGATCCTCGGCATCACGCGGGGGATGGAGAACTTCCCCGGATTCATCATCATCGGTGTCCTGATGTTCCGCTCCACGATGCGCGCGATCAGCTCCAGCCCTGCCCTCCTCCCCTCGAACAAAGCGATGATCAGGGCATTCGTCTTCCCACGGGCTTCGCTCGCGGTTTCGGCTGAGCTCCGGGAAGCCATACAGATGGTGTACACGACGGCCACCATGATCGTGATGATCATGGTGGTGCCGTTCCACGAGCGCCCCGAGTGGACCTGGCTCCTCGTGCCGGTGATCTTCGTGTTCCAGTTCTTCCTGAACCTGGGGATATCGCTGACCCTGGCACGGATCGGCTTCATCTTCCCGGACATGTCCAACTTCATGGCGCTGACCGGTCGACTGTTCATGTACGGATCAGGCGTGATCTTCCCGATCGAGAACTTTGTGGACAACAATCCGCTGATTGCCTCGCTCATCCAGGTCAACCCGATCTACCACATGCTGGTGATGTACCGAGAGGTGCTCATGGACGGAACGATCCCGGCTCCGGAGCATTGGATGACCCTGGGGACATGGGCTGTAGGACTCACCGTCTTCGGGCTGCTGTTCTTCTGGCGGGGAGAGGAGACGTACGGTGCCGAGCAGCGCTGAGACAGAACGGTGGATCGCACCGACGGAATCGCCCCTGACGGTGGTCGCGCACAATGTGAGGGTGCGGTACAAGGTGGTCCGCACGGACCGCGCACGGCGCACGAGCCTGATCGGCAAGTTCCGTCGCAAGCAGCTCGTTTCCGTCGCCGCCTTGCGCGGGGTGTCCTTCACCGCACGCGCAGGGGAGTTCATCGGCATCATCGGGAGGAACGGCTCGGGGAAGTCGACGCTCCTGCGGGTGCTGGCGGGGCTCGAACCACCGAGCTCGGGCACCGTGATGACCAGTGCGAGCCCGATGCTCCTGGGCGTGAACGCGGCACTGATCCCCGACCTCACCGGGGCGGAGAACGTCAAGCTGGGCGCGCTCGCCATGGGACTGTCACCCCAGAAGGCTGACGACATCTTCGAAGAAATCGTGGAACTCTCGGCCCTCGGTGACGCGATCGACCTGCCGATGCGCACCTACTCCTCCGGAATGGCCTCCCGCCTGAAGTTCGCCATCTCTCTCGCAGCGGACCCCTCGATCCTCATGATCGATGAAGCGCTCGCCACCGGGGACGCGACGTTCGCCGAGAGGTCCAAGCGAGCAATGGACGGCATGCTGGAGAAGGCAGGGACGGTCTTCCTGGTCAACCACGCGGCGCAGACCATCGAGAACATGTGCTCGCGCGCGATCTGGATGGAACGCGGCCAAGTGGTGCTCGACGGCGACGCCGTGGACGTGGCGCGGAAGTACCGATGGTTCGCCCACAACCTCGCCCAGGGCAATGAGGAGAAGGCAGCGGGCCTCCTTCGCGACGCCATGGATGAAGGCCTGGAGCAACGGCGCGAGTCGGAACTGCTACCGGCCCCGTCCACGCGGAAACCACTCGATACTGCACAGGCTAGACGCGACCGCTCTGCTCCCGAGCTCGAACCGGATCCGTTCATGAAGATCTTCAGCCAGGATTCGGAAGCCCGGAGCTTCCCCAACGCTCCGCACACGTCGTACAAGAACGACTGACCCCCTCAGCGCCGCACACCACCGACTGACCCACTCAGCACCGCACACCACCGAAGGGAACATCGTGGCACTTCGCATCATGACCATCTACGGCACGAGGCCCGAGGCGATCAAGGTCGCCCCGATTGTCAAAGCCATCGAGCAGGACGCCGACCTCGAGAACATCATCGTTGTCACGGGCCAGCATCGAGAGATGCTCGATCAGGTGAACACGATGTTCAACATCGTCCCGGACCATGATCTGAACATCATGGCTGCGGGACAGAGTCTCAACGGCATCGTCGCCAAGGTGATCAGCGGCGTCGACACGATCCTCGAGAACGAGAAGCCGGACGCGGTGATCGTGCAAGGCGATACGTCCACCGTCATGGGCGCAGCCGTGGCCTCGTTCAACCGCCAGATCCCGGTGCTCCACCTGGAGGCGGGCCTTCGCTCCGGTGACATCAACTCGCCCTTCCCCGAGGAGGCGAATCGTAAGCTCACCAGCCAGATCGCCGCTCTGCATCTCGCGCCGACGTCCACCAGCAAGGCGAACCTCACGCGTGAAGACATCAGCGAGAACGACATCGTGATCACCGGCAACAGCGTGATCGATACTCTGCTGTTCGCCACCGCGAATCTGGATGTCACCTTTGATGACCCTCGCCTCGAGGAGCTGCAGCAGAAGGCAGCCACCGCAGGTGCCGGCCGCATCCTGCTGGTCACCGCACACCGCCGGGAGAATCTTGGCTCCGCCATGGAGGACATCGGCAACGCCGTGGCAGATCTGGCACGCAAGTACCCGGATATCACCGTGGTGTTCCCGATCCACAAGAACCCCAAGGTGCGCGCCTCCATCCGCCCTGCCGTGGAGGATCTGGAGAACGTGCTTCTGATCGAGCCACTTCCCTACGCACAGTTCACTCGCGCACTCAGCCTGGCTCACGTTGTCCTCACGGACTCCGGAGGCGTCCAGGAGGAAGCTCCGAGCCTCGGCAAGCCTGTCCTGGTGATGCGCGAGAACACGGAGCGGCCTGAAGCAGTCGTGGCCGGGACCGTGAAGCTCATCGGCACTCACCGTCAGCGTCTGGTCGATGAGGTGTCGCTGCTGTTGGATTCCGATGAGGCCTACCAAGGCATGGCCAACGCTGTGAACCCGTACGGTGACGGAGACGCTGCCCGGCGAACGATCGAAGCGATCAAGTGGCGCTTCCTGAACGGGGCCCGCCCGGAAGACTTCAGAGACCAGCTCAGCTGATCCAGGCCGCGAAGGCACAGCACACCACAAAGGAATGAGTCGAGGGAGCCATGCGAGCACTTCTACGCACCGCAATCATCATCGGCGGAGCGGCGGCCCTCGCCGTCGTGGTGCTGCTTGCCCTCGCGGCGGTGACGGGATCCTGGATCCCGGCGGTCGCTGCGGCCGTACTCGGCGCGGCGATGGCCATCGCGGGAGTGCTCGTCGCTGCACGCGTAATCGACCGGTTCGCAGCGGTGACGAGCGGGACGGCGACGCGGCTGAGGAACTTTGAGACTCGCGCGGCCGGGCTGGCCGGGCGAGCCACTGAGCTTGAAGAGCTGGCCGGGCGACGTGTCGAAGAAGTCGCTGTCCTTGCCGCCGAAGTCGAGCGGATGGGTGTGCGACTGGGCGCAGCAGCTCACCGCCTCGACGGTGCAGAGTTTGACGCAGCGGGCCTGCGAGTGGATCTCAACGGCGCGGGCGAAGCGATCGCACGCACTCGCGAGAGCGTCGAAGAGAACCAGCACGTGACCGATGGCCTTCGTGCTGCTCTCCGCGAGGTCGTAGATGATGCGGCCTCGATGGCGTTGCGGATCGATGAGGGTGCTGCGGAGACGGTGAGCGTGCGCAGGAGCGTACAGAACCTCGATGCTTCTCTCACGCGCACTCGCGGGCGCCTCGAACCAGTACGGCGTGACGTGCGAAATCTCCGTGAACGCGTGCCGTCGGGCTTCCTCGATCCGGTGGAAGCGCGGGTGGCGGACGTCAGCGTGACGGCCGCCGCCTCGCTCCGCATGGCGTTCGAGACCGGCATCCAGCAGAAGCGAGATCCCCGGAGCCTGCTTACGCCGAAGCAGGCGAGGAAGCTGTTCGACGAATACCTGCAGTCCGAGCAGTATCTCCAGCTCAAGCCACTTATCGAGAGCTTCGATCTGCTCTCCGCACTGAATCTCGCCACGCTGCGCAGCTTGTACCGGTTCTATCGCACCGCCGGCTACTGGAACCTCGCGCTGCGCGCCGCCACCACCCTCCACGAGAAGTCCGGCAGGGAGAACGACGCACTTGCTGCAGCGAAGCTCCGGAGCGAGATCGCGGTGTTCTCCGAGCCCGCGCTGGTCACCACCCACCTGCCCGACGGCGATGCCTACGACCCGACGGGCCCGATTCTCCATATGGTGGGTCGTGTTCTCCCGGAAACGCAGACCGGGTACACGTTGCGCACGCAGTACACCGCGCAGGCCCAGGCTCGGAAGGGCCTACCCGTCGCGATCGTGGGCCAGGCCGGCATCACCGACCGCAGCATGGACGACGTCGAGCCGTATACGTATCAGGGAGTCGACTACTTCCTGCTGCCCGGACCCGCGCGGAGCAAGATGCTGCTCGAGGACTGGGTGCGGGCGAATATGGTCCAGCTCGCTGAACTGGTACGGCGGCAGCGTCCGAGCGTCCTGCAGGCGCATTCCGATTTCTTCAACGCCCTCATCGTCAGCGCAGTGGGCAAGAAGTACGGGATCCCGACGGTGTACGAGTCCCGCGGCTTCTGGGAGGAGTCCTGGCTGTCGAGAACGATCACCTCCCACCAGTGGACTGATCCCGAGACGCTGTTCTCGATGTACGGGCTGCCGGAGGCCTACACACTGCGCAAGCACGCGGAGGAAGTCGCTCGCCTCCTGCCCGATCGTGTATTCACCCTTGCCAACGTCATGCGGGAACACATCATCGAGGCATCGAACGGGGAACTCGGCGAGCAGTCGGTCGCTCTCGTTCCCAACGCCGTCGAAGCGCAGAACTTCCCGGTGCAGGAACCGGATCGGGATCTCGCCGCCCGGATCGGCATTCCAGATAGCGCCGTGACGGTCGGCTACATCTCCTCGATCGTGGAGTACGAGGGGATCGACACCCTGATCGACGCGTTCCAGCTGGCAGCTGCGAAGGCCTCAACCCCGATGTGCCTTCTGCTGGTAGGAGATGGCAACTACCTGCCCGTCCTGAAGAATCAGGTCGAGCGGAAGGGCGTCGAGAACGTCTTCTTCACCGGGCGGGTGCCCCACGAGGATGTTCTGCGCTACTACGGCTTGATCGACCTCTTCGTCGTACCCCGCAAGCCGTCACGGGTCGCGGAGCTCGTGACACCGCTCAAGCCGTTCGAAGCATTCTCCACCGGCCGCGCCGTGATCGTCTCCGACGTCGGAGCGCTGCAGGAGATCGCCGACCAGTCGGGAGCGGTCGAAACGTTCCGCGCAGGATCCTCGCTGGACCTCTCGCAGAAGCTGACTGCTCTCATCGAGAACGAGGTTCATCGCCGCCAGCTCAGCGAGAGGGCCGCACGGTGGGTACGCAGCCATCGCACCTGGGACAGTAACGCCAGTGAGTACTACCGCGTCTACAAGCAACTTGGCTATGCCGGGCCCCGAAACCCTGTTATCGAAGCCGAAAGCGCGCTGAACGAGCGGGGATGCCACCCCGGCGAACTACTGAGAGATCTGCAGGAGGCTGACGTCCCGGCTGCCACGGGATGGTTCTCCATCGAGCAGAACTCTCAAACGGCAAGCGAAATCCTCAACGACGGCTGGCAGCTGCCGTCCCATGATCCGGTGCGAGTCACTCAGATCACCGACTGGTCGCAGTACGGCAAGACGCACCGATCCTGGGGTTTCCATCTGCAATCCTGGGAGTTCCTGGACCCTCTGATCCACGCTTATGACGTCAGCGGCGAGCAAGGGTGGCTCGACGAAGCAGTGCGGATTGCGACGAACTGGATCGATGCGCATGTAGACGAGCCGGATGTCGACGAATCCATGGCGTGGTACGACATGTCCGTTGCCCTGAGAACGCCGCGTTTGATTTCCGTTGCGCTGCGTGCGTCGCGGGTCGAAGCCTTGCGCGATCAGACCATTCGCTTCGCGGAGACCGTCACGAGGCACCTTGATGAGCTGTATAGCGACCGTGCATTCAACCCCAGGAACAACCACGGGTTCTACACGGCAGTCGCTCAGATTCATGCGGCCAAGCACATGTGGATGCTCCCGGGAACAGACGATACGAGGGTGCAGGGCCAGGCGCGTCTCGCCCATATGGCAGCGTCCCAGTTCGCTCCCGACGGGGTGCATACAGAGCACTCGCCGGATTACCACCGCATGCTCCTCATGTCCTTCGAAGCCGCTCTCACCGAAGGTTTGATCGACGATGAGGAGGTACAGGCGCGGGTGAAGCGTGCTGCTCACGTATTGGGCTGGATGATCCAGCCCGACGGCACGCTCGTCCAATTCGGTGATACCCGTGAGACCCAGGTCGTGACATCAACTGCCGACTCCACCGACACTCACACTCGGTATCTCCTCACCGATGGCGAGCGGGGGGAGCGGCCCACCGAGGAGCTGGCTGTGTTCGCGGACGGCGGCTACGCGTTTGTGCGTTCACCACAGCCGGAAGGAAGGGGGACGCTGCAGAACAGCGGGTACTTGGCCTTCAGTGCTTCTTTCCATTCACGGGCGCACAAGCACGCCGATGATCTCAATGTCGTGTGGTACGACCGCGGCCAGCAGATCCTTGTAGATGGTGGCCGTTACGGGTACGGGGAACTTTTGGCGCCGGATTCGCCTCTGCGCAGCAAGGGTTTCTACTACGCGACGCCAGAACGTCAGTACGTCGAGAGCACGATGGCTCACAACACGCTCATGATCGACGGGCGAGATCACGAACGCCGAGCTCGCGAGCCCTACGGTGCAGCGCTCGGCGAGTGTGTGGACAAGCGGGGGGTGTTTGACTTGTCGGCGCGCGTCCAGCACTCGGATTACATTCATCGCCGCCGTGTGATCTATCGGCCGGGGCGAGAACTGCAGCTGAGGGATTCGGTCTTCTCGCATCTCACCGAGGTAAGAGAGGCGACGCTGTGGTTGAACATAGACGGAAGCTTCCAGCTCGAGAGCGCGGGAGGAGAAATAGTTCTCGTGCACCCGGAACGGGGACTTCGGCTCACGATCAGCAGCGATGCCGCGACCAGTGAGCCCATCCGAGCTCAGGAAGAACCACTCCGCGGGTGGCGGTCGCGAAATGAGGAGACTCTTGAACCCGCGTGGTCCTTGGCTCTTGGCTTCACCGTCACTGAGCGCTCATCCATCGACACCTACCTACGCATTGAGAAACTGTGAGTTGAAGCTTTCCGGGTCTCGTTCCGTAGTTCTCGGCACGAGTCCGACGGGCCTCCTCGATGAGCACCTCGTTACGAATTGCCCTGGCCAATGCCGGGCGCTGCTTCGCGGTGCGGTAGCCGCGAGAGGTGAGGAACGCGCGTTCTGTCGCGCCGAGGGCGCGGCAGATGGCCTCGGTCCGGAAGCGAGCGCGATGCCTATCAATGAAGGCGATCATCTCGTCGTGGGGTGGTCGAATTCCTTGGCCAAAAGCACTGAGACGGCCTTCAAGATCTCGTTAGCCTGGCGGGTCTCGGCGAGCTCTCGAGGCAGACGGAGTTCGCCTCCTTGAGCGACTCACCGATGCCAGGCGACGCTTCAGCGGGGCCGTAGCGGTTGCACCAGATCCTCAGCGTCTCCACGCCAGCTCCGAACAGGCGTGCGCACGGTTCGACTCCGATTTCGGACCATCTTCGAGTGCCTGCCGGTCGTAGGTCATGTACACGGCACGGTGCCGCAGCTCTGGACTGAACTTCTTGGGCATACTCCGATTCTCCTTGCTGAGACCCGGAACGGAACCCGGGGCGCTTCAGTGAAGCGGTGACACAATGCGGAGCTACGGGGCCGCTCGGGGATGAGAAGATGGACTGGTCGTCCATTGGATCCGAGGCGAAGCCGGCGATAGGGAGAGCAACATCATGGGAATGCGCGAGTACCGATTGGGCTTCATCGGTGCCTCCAGGCGGCGAAAATTTGATGTGCCGCCCTTTCTTCACGCATGGAATAGAGTGCTCACCCAAGGTTTCAAGTTCTTCATCCACCCTGAAGCCCAGCTGTATCGCCTGCAGGATTCTTCGGGCCGGGTCATTCTCGTGATTGGAGACGTCCTTGTTGCGCACGGCGGTCGGACGCTCGACGAGAATCTATTGGCCATCGCTTCCGGTGATCGGGAATCGCTTGACGACTTGACGGGCCGATTCACAGTGGTCGTCCTGGACGGCGACGAGGGCCAGGTCATGAATGACCCATTGGGGTCGCAGGCTGTCTTCCGTACGCTCGGGGAGTCGCCAGTCTTCTCTTCCCACGCATCTCTGATCGCCGATTGTATGGATCTAGGGGTCTCGCGCCGAATCAAGAAGTACATGGCCAGCGATGAGTATCGCGCTCGCGTAACGCGGTTCCTTCCTGGGGATTTGACGTTGTATGACGATGTCGTTCACCTGATCCCAAACAACGAGTTAGATCTCCGCTCTGGCGAGTCGACGAGGTACTGGCCGCGCGAAAGCGTGGCGTCATCCTCGTTCGAGGATCTTCTCTCTGTCTGGGACGAGTATTTCCGAGCTTACGTCGAATACATAGAGCCGCGCTATGTCCCTGTCATCGGTCTCACGGGAGGGCTCGACTCCCGGGCGGTGATTGCCACGGTCCATAGTATGTCATTGCGGGCGCAGTATTTGACGTGGGACAAGATGCCTGTAGAAGAGGCTGCGCGGATTCCAGTGTTGGCCGAGCATTTGGGAGGCGGACATTCGTGGGTCCGCATGGATGAACGGCCCACGGGTGACGAAATCGACGAGATCAGGCAAGCGGCCAAGTCCGCCACCGGTCTCACTCGCGGCACTCCTTTGCTGCCTGCACAGATCGCGCAGGTCACGGGTTCACGGAGTCTCTTCTTCAAGGGTCTCGGAGGTGAGGTAATGCGCGGCCCGTTCAACTCGCGCATCAAGTCGAACCTACCTTCCGACGACGTCGAGACGCTCGGTTACGCCTTGTACGCAGGCACCGTTAGGCGCAGTGCCGGTGCCGAGTACGAATCAACAACCCGGTCAGCCATTAGTGGCTATCTGGAGCGCGCCAACTATGGGGCTGACCTGCACGGGTTAGATCCCGGTGATCTCATTTATTGGGAACAGCGGATGGGAACCTGGACAGCGATCCAGCATGCGGAGTTCTCGGTCGTCCTCAACTCGCACTCAGCTATGAACAGCCGGCGCATCTTCAGCACGGCCTGGGGACTTCCCGATGCGGAGCGCTTCGGCCCAGGCTTGCTCCAGCGTCTCATCGAACACTACGACCCCGAGTTTGCCAGGATCTGAAGGCACGAAAGCTGGGTTGAGATTTTGGTCATCCAGCTGCAGTCCGCACTCCGCGAAGTTACTCGCAAGAACAGCTACCCTTCATTGGGTGGTGAGCGATGTGAATATTCACGATGTGCATTGCCCAGGTCAAGACGCTGGCGGTCACCCCAGCGAGATCTTCACTGCCATGAACGGCGGGCTCCCGATCGACATCCGTTACGAGCCCCACGGCTATGACATGATCACCGTATTTTTCCACGTGGCACTGGCAGGCGGCACCTACAGGTACCCCGTCCTCACCGGTGCAGGGATCAGCGAAGATCTCGCTCCCAATCGGTGGACCGGCGATGCGCACGCTTGGCCTCGAAGATGTGCGGCGGTGATGGCGCTCGTAGGTTTTCCCCAGAGTTGCTCGGTGAAGTTCCCCGGGTCGCGGGGCTAGGTTAGCGGAGGTTTGTGCCGGTGGGCCCTGGCGAAAAAAACCCGAGGCCACATGAAGTTCCTCCGCATGAAGTTCCTGCGGAAGTATGCCAAGTTCTCGTTACTAGTGATTGATGAGTGGCTGCTGGACCATCCCGATGACGGCATACGCGCGATGCTGCTGGAACTACTCGAGCGCCGCTATGACACCGGCTCGACGGTGTTCTGCACCTAGTACGCAAAGAAGGACTGGCATCCACAGTTCGGCTCGGGAGTCCGCGCTGACGCGATCATGGACGGATCGCCCACAACGCCATCTGGATCGACACCGGTACTAAGAACATGCGCGAGCACGCCGCCATGATCCAGTGATACGACGCCGGCGGGAGTCACTGGCCCCCACCGCGACGGCTACTGGCCCTCGCCGGCACGATCGGTGGCCCCCGAAGACAATATCGGGTGGCTCTCACGACTGCGAATACTCACAAATGCATCAAGTCAGGTCTCGGGCCGCTCACCATGGGCAGGAACTATCATCGCTAGTCACGCCTTACTCTGCGCTCTCCCTATCCTCGCCGGATAGGTCACCGGACCTGCACCTGACCGCCCACGACCTGGGACCCCCGGCCCGGAACCCCGGCCCCCGCGACGACACGCCGCGCACCTAATTGCCAGTATCACCCCATCAACACCGGCAACGACGCCGACGAGCCCTGCTCACCTGCCCCACATAAGTTCGAGGCTCATCTGCGAAGAGCATCTTTCAGATGCTCGCGGTATTCTGCGTCATAGAAGTCCGCGACATACTTTTCGACGGGCCGAGCCACTCCATATGTTGGATAGCGGTGTAGGTCTGTTGCCGGAGTGGTGTTTACCTCAATCACATTCACGGTCTGCGGATCATCAACATTGTCGACGAGCAAATCTATCCCAGCAATTTCAAGGTGAGGTATTGCGCTTGTAGCGCGCACCGCAATGTCTTCGATCCTCTCGTGGAGCCTGTCGGTCACATCAAAAAACAGCCCACCAAGCGCCGTCGACTTAAAGTATCCGACGATCACTATGTCGCCTTCAGTCGGAATTGAGGTAGAAGTATAGCCAGCGTTCTCAATCGCAGACCAGCCAACGGCGAAGTTCGACCTGATTTTGCGGTTGACGTCTCGAGCCTTTTGATCGAGGTCGATAAGCTGGCTGATATTTCTTTTCCCGTCACCCACGATGAACGGGGGTAGGCGCACAACCGCCGCGACAACACGCTTGTTAACCACGAAAGCGCGCACTTCTAGACCCTCAACAAATTTCTCAACCAAAACGCGCGTATGCTCGTTGCCTGATTCTAATGCTCTGTCCCAGGCAGCTGCAAACTGCTTCTCCGAGACCACCCCGACCGTAACCCCTTCAGAGGAAGCCGCATTCGTAGGCTTTACTACTGCAGGTTTGGGCAGCTTCGCAAAATACTCCGCGCCGATCGCCTTCTCGGTCGGCAGGAATTCAGTTCCGACGGGATTGGCGATACCTGCGAGGTCGAACATCTTTTTCGTGAAGTGTTTAAACCGACAAATTCTGGTCGTGGTAGCCGGGTGGCGAGTTGCGGAGAGGCCTTTTAGGGTCACTACTTTGCGGCCGCTGGGATCAAAAAGCCGAAAGTGCGTCGGCCGATCGGGAACGGGCTCCTTCGTCCAACCATATTTTTCAAAGTACTCGAGGTAACTCAGGTGAATGGGCTTCGTTGCAGGAACTGATGCATAGTTTAAGCGCGCATCAACAATTTCTCTCCTAATAAAGTCTTTCTCATGTTCGAAATTCACTGACAAGGCTCACTCCTTTTGTGCGTAAGGCTATAAAACTTCCACAAGGTTGATCGGTGGAAACTGAAGCTTTGTGCATCTCTGGTCGGCGAGCTTTTTGGGCGCTCGCAACCAATCCGAATCGCCGACCGCGGTCGGTACTCCGCTACCGTCATTCATTAGAAAATCAGGAAAGTTGGACGACGTCAAACTGGATCATGTGTCGGACATGCTGGCCTTCTATGGTCTGAAACAGCGGATCGAACTCAACTGATCGGCTCCTTTGTTCCGAAGGTCTAAGCTCCGAGATCCTCGCCGGCGGCGAACGCCGCCGTGATCACGTACGAGGCGTCTTGGTGGCCGGGGGCGTTCGCGCGGGGACGGCCGCTCTGCTCCTGGACCTCGAGAAGGAAACGTCGCGTCCGCGTGAGTATTCGCGCGTCACCAATGATCTCCTGGACCGTGGAACTGCTCACTGCGCGCGCGGCCATGGAGTAGAAGAGGGAGAAGGCTTGGCGCTGGTGGCGCTTGTCCGCCTCGCCTTCGCGTAGGTCGGCGAACACGCGTCCAGGCGCCCCGTGAATCTGTGCCATACGCCGTGCGGCATCGCTGGGCGTATGGCGCTTCGGCGCCTTTGACGGGTCGTCATAGGGCAGGTTCTTGAGGCCAGGGACGAGGCTGTCCATCAGGTCGAAGTAAGTTCGCCGGTCATCGGCATCCGGACGATCTGCGATGTCGTCGACGAGGATGGAGTTGAGCGGCGAGAACGTGGTGCGCGTCTGCGGGGCGTGGCCGAAATGGAAGCGGTTCCTGAACTCGCGATAGTGGAGCTTCTGCGGGTCGACATCTGGACGGAGTGCGCTTAGGGCTTCGAGATCGTCGAGAACGATGGAGGAGTATTCCTCGAACGTCCCGTCTTCGAAGTTGTTCTTCGTGGACATCAGGCGATTCCTCAACGAGGTGCCAGTAAAGATGTCGCGGAAGGTGCCGCCACCGGCGCCGTGGCAGCGGACGCTAAGCGGATCGAATACGTGGGGGCTCAGATAGGCGGGCATGTAGACACCGAGACTGTGGTGCTTCCAGTTCTCGATCGCGCCTTCAGGACTCGTTGGCGTCCTCATCGGTTTCGCTGCGCCATTGAGGTTCACGCCGTGTTCCCTGGCGATCGTAGTCGCTGCGGCGAAGTCCTTGGGCATCCGCTCCTGGGAGGCAATTTGGACGCGATCACTGCCGTCGGCGAGGACTCCTGAGGCGTGGACGAAGGCGAAGACAACGCGGGAATCGAGCCCGCCGCTAAGGTCCGCGACGAACGTCGTGCGTGGATCGGAGGTGAGAGTGGCGAACCGCGAACGCCACATGAAGAGGTGCTGGGCAAGAGCTTCCTCATAGCCGGAAGAGGCGTATCGCGAGGGGAGTGGGATGATCTGAGGCCCGGTCTCGTCGATGTGCACAGTACAGAACGACGGGACCAGTTCGATCTCGTGAAAGATCGTATGGGTCGAGTTCAGCTGCGCGGTGAGAGCCTGCCGGACCCCCAGTGCGCGCAGGACGGCGAGATTGGGGGTCAGCGCCGCATGGTGGACGCGCAGGTGCGACACCAGGTCATGGAGCGAGGAGCCCACAGCCCACGAGCCGCCCTCGCGATACAGGTAGAGCTTCTGGAGTCCTCTCGCATCGGTGCCGGCTTCGTAACCCGAGGAGGTCCGGCGAAAGATCGTGTAGCAACCGTCCTCTCCGGGGCCGATGGATCCGCCGCTAGAACGGAATCGGGTGCACCCCTCCGACTCTGCGATGAAATCGGCCCCGACAAATGCGTATCCGTCGAAGGACTCATCGGCGACGGCCGAGTAGCTCGATACAAGCATGGGAGAACCTCTGTGCTCAGTAGGCGATGATGGCGGCCTTCGTGGTGGATCGGTGTACGACGAGGGCTGCTGGTCCCTCGTTGGAGATCTCATGGACGACCCTGAGCCGATCACCGCAAGAATCCGACAGGAATCCTTGGATTCTCGATTGTGAACTAAGTAGGCGATGATGAATGAGATGGTCGATCGCGGTGAGACTCCGATCTGCCGTCACTGTACGGCACACTTCATCTCCGTTCAGCTGCTGCACTGCTGTCCGCGTTGAAACTCGGCTTCCTTCGCGATTGATCCTGGGATCTGTACACAAGTTCGCCGGGGTCTGGTCGCGGGACCCATTGCTGATAGTGCATGACGTGAGATGCGTGGTGGACGCGACGCCGAGATCATCGGTGAGGCCGGTGAAGATGGGGAACGACCCTTCTACCGCGGACACCGTCTCACCCGGTTCCACCACGATCGGGTGCTCGGAGTCTGCCGTGACCAGATGATATGGCTCATCGTCCGGCGTGATGACACTAATCGTCGCCTTGAGCGACAACTCCGCATCGCCGTACTCGGCATCCCAGCTTGGAGCATTGATGCTTGCATTGCATCGATGACGGCCTGGAGTTTCCACATCGTAGGAGAGCAGCTGAGTCACCTGACGAGTCATCTGATGTGTCAGGTTCTCCGTGCCGCTGACCGACTGAGTATTCGTCGGACCGTCGATGCTTCCGCAGGACATGCCCACGATCGTGTAGAGGGCGCGTTTCTCTCCGGTGCTTGCAGCGAAAGTTGTGCCCACCGATAGTCCGAGGAGCGTCTTACCTTGCTCCAGAACCTCGAATTCGAAGGAGACCACTTCCGATTCCGCGGGGAGTTCCAAGGTCAACGCGCGAGTAACGCTCGTCGATGCTTCCGGCTGCGTCGATATTCGGGACCGTTCGGTTGTGCCGTCGCGGTGCGGTGCGACACAGAAAATGAGCACGAGTACTGCGACCACGAGGACAGCAGCCATCGCGAGCAGTTTCCTGAGACGGCTCCGGGAGACTGTCGGAGGGGTCATGGGCTCTCAGGCCACCTTGCGAATGTTCGCGTGGTCGTGCGCAAGAAAGGGGGCACTCACCTGGTCAGCTCAGCGTACGCGTCTGCGATGAGCATCGAGATTCGTGACCAGTCACGGTTCTCCACGACCCAATTGCGAGCCTGGTCTCCGATGCGACGGGTGTGCTCCTTGTCGTTGAGCAGTGTGGTGAGCTGTTCGATGAGCGACTCCGTGTTGCCCTTCTCGTGGAGGTATCCGTTCACGCCGGGAGTGACGATCTCCTTGAGCGCAGCGACGTCGGAGGCGACGACAGCCTTCCCCATCGCCATCGCTTCGAATGGCTTGAGGGGAGAAACCATCTCGCACACGGGCAACGGGAGGCGTGGGAACGGCGTGATGTCCACCAGGGAGTAGTAGCGCTCGACTTCCTCGTGGGGCACCCGGCCGGTGAAGGTGACGACATGCTCGAGCTCGTGCTCCTGCACGTGATTCTGGAACCGCTCGAGCTCGGCACCGTCGCCGACGATGAGCACGTGGAAGTCCTCGCGGGAGCGGTTGAGCACTTCAGCCGCTTCGAGGATCAGCTCGATTCCCTCGTAATCCAGGACCGAACCGACGTAGCCGACGACCGTCTTCCCGGCGACACCGAGCCTCGTTGCGAGTTCTTCGTCCCGTGCGATCGGAGTGAACCGTGACGTGTCGACGCCATTGGGGACGACACGAATCTTTTCGCCGTCCACACCGCGGTTGACGAGCTCCTCGCGGAGAGCCTCGGTGATCGCGAACACCTGAGTGGCGCCTTTGGCAGCATCGGCTTCCATACGCGCGATGTACTTGTACATGTTGCTCTTTGCCCACTCGGGGTTCCTCGAGCCGCGCGTGACCTCCCACAGTCCACGCACCTCGTAGATCGAAGGAATGCCGAGCTTCCGGGCGGTCTTGACAGCAGTCAGACCGTTCCAGTGATTCGATGCTGCGTGGATGATCGCGGGCCGGTGCTCATTCGCAAGCTCCGTGAGCGCACCGGAGTACCGCTCCGTGTAGTGGAACAGCGGATTCTTCTTCTCGATGTCGCGGCCCTTGAGAAGGCGACGGTAGTCGACGTTGCCAACCACCTCGTGCATCGGGACATCAGGGAGGTCAGCCTTCCCCGGCATGTCATACGGGTACCCGAGGCGCGTGATCCCGTCTACGTCCCATCCGATGCGGTTTAGCTCTGAAAGCAGGCCATGGGTGCGGGTCGCATAGCCGGCCGAGTTATGCGGCAGCGAGTTGTGCAGCAGGTAGAACACGTGGTCCTGCTTCGCCTCGTACGCCGGAGTCTGACGCACTTTCGGGAACGGGAATCCCGTCTTGCCCAGCTGGTAGTTGCTGACCGCATTGCGCTGCACATCATTCTGGAGGCGCTTCGCCCAAGCATCGTCCGGCTTCAGCGCGCGATAGCGCTCCAGGTATTCGACCAGCTGCTTCTGCTTGCCCGCAGAGCGAGCGCGGCGAATCGCTCTGCGCAGGGCGTTGAGCGGAACGGCCTTGCTGTCGGCTTCCTTCAGCAGACCGACTGCGACTCCGCGATTACCGCGTGCAAGAGCAACAGTGATGTGTCCGCGGGTCAGATCGTTTTGGCCGAGGCCGAGGTTCGATCCTATTGCGGCGATCGCCTCTTCCGAGACGGATTTCTCCAGGTAGGACTGGTTGATCTGTACGATCGCACGGCTGACGGGATCCCCTGCAGCTCCGACGACGTCAAGAACAGGGGAGAGTCGGTGCGGAATCGCGTAATCGAGTGCCGCACGCTGCTCCGCCGGATGGGCTGCGATGTCTGCCGAGAGCCGGCCGAATGCCCACGTGCTCCGGTCTACGGGAAGATCGAGCTCACGTACGAGTTCGAGGTACAGCTCAAGCGCGTCGACCTGCGCACCGTTTTGGGCGAGAGACAGAGCGAGCACCTCTTCGGCCGTGCTGCCGCGCGAGATGCGAACGAGGAATCGCGCGTACTCGAGCAGTACTGCGGGAGCGAAACCCGCGGCAGCGACGGCTTCGCGGAAGCGGGGGAGCACTTTCTCTGCCTGAGTGGCGCCCTGGTTGAACTGGCGTAGGTCCGTAAGTATGGCTTCGACAGCGTCGGCATGCTCGCGCTGTGCTGCCTGGGAGCGGTCGTCGGAGGACCGACTGCCCCGGAACCACCCCCTCCCGGTTCCTGTGCTGCCCTGCGTCATCGCCAGAGCCCCTTGGTGTCGATGACGATCTTTTCCTGCAGCAGTTCGCGGTCGATCTCCTTGAAAGGATCGTGATCAACCATCAGCAGGACGATGTCGGCGCGATTCAGTGCGTCGTTCAGCTCAGCGAGCTCGACGTTCTTACGCTCGGCGAGCTCGCTGGGCAGCTCGTCGACGTTGGGCTCTACGACGAGCACGGTGCCGTCGGTGAGCTTCTCGGCAAGGGCGCCGGCGATGTTGCGGCTGGGCGACTCGCGCAGGTCGTCGATGTTGGCCTTGAACGCGATGCCCAGCGCCGCGATCGTCGGGTTCTTGAACTTGTCGGCCTTCTCGAGAACCTTCTGGATCACAAGTTCCGGCTTCGAATCGTTGACCTCGCGCGCGGTGCGGATCAGGTTCGAGAACTCGCGGTCCGCGGAGACGATGAACCACGGGTCCACTGCAATGCAGTGGCCGCCCACGCCGGGGCCGGGCTGCAGGATGTTCACACGCGGGTGATGGTTGGCGAGCTCGATCAGCTCCCAGACATCGATGCCCTGGCGATCCGCGATGATCGAGAGTTCATTCGCGAAGGCGATGTTGACGTCGCGGAAGGCGTTCTCGGTGAGCTTGGCCATCTCCGCGGTTTTCGCGTCCGTGAGCAGCAGCTCGCCCTTGCAGAAGCTCGCGTATAGGTCGCGGTTCAGCTCGGACGCCTCGGGGGTGGTGCCACCGATGATGCGGTCGTTCTCCACCATCTCGATCATGATCCGGCCGGGCAGTACGCGTTCCGGAGCGTGGGAGAAGTAGACGGAGTTCGGGAGGTTCGGCTCGTCGGTGAACTCGGGACGTGCATCGAGGATGACCTTCGCCATCTGCTCGGTCGCGCCGGGGGGAGCGGTGGACTCCAGCACGATCAGCTCGCCGCCCTTGAGCTTGGGAGCGATGCCGCGTGCCGCGGCCTCGATGTAGGAGAGGTCCGCGTCGTGGTCACCCTTGAACGGGGTGGGGACCGAGACGATGTAGGCATCGGCCTCGGGAGCCTCGAGCTGTGCGCTGAGCTTGCCCTGAGCTACCACGCCGGCCAGCACGGACTCGAGTCCGTCCTCGACGAAGGGAACCTTGCCTGCATTGATAGCGTCGACGCTCGACTGTTTGACGTCGACCCCGATCACGGTCTTTCCGGCCTGTGCAAGGACGGCTGCGGTGGGCAGGCCGATGTAGCCGAGGCCGATGACTCCGACCGTGTCGAGGGGGACGTTCGGACTCATCGATCGCTCCTGTGGGGTGGGGGAGGGGTAGGGATTCCTTGGCCAGAGTATCTGCTGGGGACTTGCTGGGCGCCGAGAGTGTCGCCAGTTGTCGTGCGCGTAACGTGACTATCAGGTAACAACTGGCTCGTCGGCGGAGAGGTCACCGGCCCGCGTCGGAGGGGTCACCTTGCGGCGCCGGCTCCAGCGTGAGGAGCGTGACCGATCCGGGATCGCTCGAGACCTCGAGCGAATGGTCGGTTTGCAGCGGAGCGCCGGCGAGATCACCGGAGATCTCTGCGGGCTCGGTCAGCCGGCTCTCGTGTGACTCGAGCGACTCGCCTGTGAGGGCAGTGCCGCCGGACAGTTCCCATGACTCGGGCGCGCTGCCCGGCAGACGTGTGGGGGCGCTGATCGTCACGGGCGCAGTCTCGGTGGTAGCGGGATCGCGCATGTCCACCAGGGTCAGAGCGAGGGAGCCGTCCTCGGCGAGGACGCCGTGGACCATCACCGTCCCGTCACCGCTGACACTGGGGGAGAGGACCTGCCCGTCCGGCATCCAGCCCAGCAGCATGAGGGCGAGGTAGCTGGTGCGGCCGGAGACGATCTCGCCGGGGTCCTCGAGCGGACCGGTGGCGCAGAGCGCGCTCATGGGTGCTCCGCCCTGGCAGGCGCGCAGCGTCGCGTGAAAGGCGGTGCGCTCCACGCCCAGCTCCATCAGTGTCATTACGTAATCGACGGTCCACAGCGCCTGGGCGTGGGTGCGCGAGGTGTCGTTGGTGCCGGGGCACGAGGTAGGTCCTGTCTCCTCCATCCACAAGGGGAGGTCGTGCTCCTCAGCGATCTCCGACCCCATCCCCACGATGTGGTGAGCGCGCTCGCGGATCTTCGGCGACGTGAGGTCCTCGATCGTCGGATTGGCGATCGATGAGTCAGGGCCCTCGCAGTCCCACAGCGGATACCAGTGCATCGTTAATGCTCGCTGATTCGGGATTTCCGACTCGGCGAACGCCCTCCACCACGATGCGTCATACGCGCCAGGGCCCGCGACCGGTAGGCCGGGCGCGGCCTCTTCGAGGGCGGCCGAGTACTCGTGCACGGCGTCTTGGTACGGCTCCGGCCCCCAGTCCTCACCCCTCACTGCGAGCTGTGGCTGGTTCGGGTGGTAGTAGCCGTTGGGCTCGTTGCCGATCGCGACGGCGATCAGTCGGTCGCCGAAGGCATCCTGGGCGTGGGCCGCCATGTCGGCGGCGCGAGACGCGTCGTTGTGCCCGAGATCGAGGACGAGAGTGACCTGGGCATCGACATCCTCCGCCACGGCGGCCACGCGTTCGAGATCCGCCGGGGTGACGGTGACCTCGGCCCAGTCGGGCGCGGGTTCGCTGGAGGAGGTCCACCACATGTGCCGGTCCACGCCGTTGCCGCCGAATCGCAGCACCGGTAGGTCCAGTTCCTGGAGTGTGAGGGTGAGGTTCGAGGTCTCGGAGTCCCAGATCGGGTTCGCGAGCTCCCGGGCGTCGAAGCTGAGGCCGATGGTGCCGCCGGTCTCGAGTGCGTCCTTCTCCAGCTCCAGGCTGACGCTCACCGGATCGCCGGTGGCGTCTGAGAGCGGCGTCAGCTCGAGCGGTCCAGGGTCAGGAACGTATCCGGGAAGCTGAGTCGACTCCCACGGTGGCGGCGGAGGCGGCGTGGTGGGTGTTGGACTGGCACTGCCCTCGGGATTCGCCGTGGGCTCTGTGCTCGGGACCAAGGGGCGCAGTGCCAGGGCGCCGATCACCAGGACCAGCACAACGGTCAAAGCAGCGGCTCCGAGCAGCAGCCAGCGACGTTGGGTCACGGGGTCGGTCTCCTCATCGGGGTGGTCACTTCTTCATGGCTCTCGGCCCAGGCAGTTCGGCGTCCGGGGTGGGGTTCCGAGCGGTCACACTTCGATGTGGGCGTCGTTGCGCCCGAACCAGGCCACATCCGCGCTCGCCAGCAGCTCCCGATCGCTCGCCGACCACGCGTGCCCGCCCGTCTCGCCGTGGCGCATCTGGGTGAAGTTGAAACGGTCAGCGGAGTAGATCCTTCTACCGGCCCCGACCGCGGCCTCCAGGAAGGCGGAGTCCTCCCCGCGGTTCACGTCCTCGAAGGGGTGGGCGCGGAACACCTCGCGCCCGCCCGTGATCGTCGGTCCCATCACCCGATCGGTGTAACGATGCTCCATCCACGGGAAGCGCAGCAGCGTCGCGTCTGTACCTGCCAGGTACATGTAATGGGCGTGCTTGCCGACCACGTCCGCCCCAGAGAACTGCCGGGCCCGCAGCAGATCGTGCAGGTAGAACTCGCCGTAGAGATCGTCGTCATCCATCTTGGCGCACACCGTGCCGTCAGCTCGCTCCACGGCGGCGTTCAAGCAGGCACCGAGGCTCCAACTGGTGGGCGCCTCGAGGACGACCACGTTCTCGATGCCGAGCTCCCGTGCCCGCTCGGCAGTCGCGGCCGGCGCTTCGAAGCCGTGGGTGATCAGCAGCAGCTGTCGCTCAGTGCCGGCCTGGCGCGCCACCTGATCCACGACGTGCTCCAGCTGCTGGGGGCGGTTTGTCGCCGCGAGCACGCTCACCGCGGGCAGGGCGCTCCCACCCACCGGGCCGGCGGAGCCGGCTTTGGCTTCGAGGTCGACCGATTCGAGAACCTGCCGGGCGCGGTGGGCGTAGGTGTGCTCATGCCAGATCCGGCGCTGGGCCAGATGCACGGTCCGATCCCGCAGCTCCGAAGAGCGCACCAGCGCCCGCACCACGTGTGCCGCATCCTCGCGGGACGTCACCTGCGGAACTTCCTCAGCGGTGAAGAACTCGCCGATCGCCGGCGACGGCGCCGAGACCACCGGGGTGCCGGACGCCGTGATCTCGAAGATCCTGCGCGCGCACATCGACGGGCTCGTCACCACGGAGTTGACGTTGAGGAACACCTTGTACGCCTTGTACGCGGTGAGCATCCGGTCGTAGGAGAGCGAACCCACCACCCGATCAGCCAGCTCGCCGGGGAACTGGTAGCGCTCGTCATCCCCCAGGAACCGCGAGAAGATCTCCAGGCCCTTCTCCATCCGGCCCGAGGCATCCAGCGCACCGCCAAGCAGCATGTCCATCTGCTCGCGCCGCTCGGGGAACTTGTGCGCGAAGTACATGCCCGCGAACGCCACGTCCCGCTCCTGATGCCCGTGCTTCGGGCGGATCGGGTTGTGCACCGCGGACTGCGCCGCGAAGGGCAGCACCTCCACACGGTTGTGCCCCAGCTCCTCGCGGTAGCGCGGGAGCAGCGTGATATCGGTGGTGAACACCTGATCGAAAAGCTTCGCCGTGTCGAGGAAGTCCTCGAAGTGGGGCGGATCCTCCTTGTTCCAGAACACTGAGGGGATGCCGTGCTCCCGGCAGTGCGCAACCAGCTCCCGCAACGGTTCGCTGGGCGCCTTCGAACCCGTCAGCTGGTACTGCCAGGCGTCCTTGTTCCCATGCCATGCCGACTCCACCAACAGCAGATCCACCGGGGTCTCCGCGAGCTGCTCACGCCAGGCCGAGGGCGTGACCGCCACCGTCTCGAACTCATAGGACCAGGCGAGCATCGAGAAGTCGTCCAGGATCACCGCCACCCGCAGCCCCGGGATGTGCGGTGCTCGCTCAGGAGTCTTCGTGGGTGGGAAGGAGAGCCGGCCCTCGCCGTCGAACGAGCCGATCCCGTCCCCGATGCCGAAGGACGCGGTGCGTCGTCGACGCTGCCAGGTGCGCAGCTGCGAGAAGCCGCCGGTGCGCAGATGCCACAGACCGGTGCGAAGGGTCTGCAGCGGGGAGGACGGGGACTGCACGGGCATCGGCACCTCCGAGAGCGGGTCAGGTCCCGGCCATCCTATGAGGGAGCGTCCCCGCACGAGCGGGCGGATCAGCGCCGTTGCGTTTCCCACCACAATCGGGTCGGGCCGCCGTGCTCAGGGGAGACGCTGAGTATTGTGTGCGGAACGTTCCGCTTCGACGGCGCCCGCTCATTGGCCGCTATCGGGCGAGACCCGCACCTTCCGGAGGACACCAGTGACCGCTCAGCCCGTCGACCCCGCGCACCCGGTGCGCGTGACCGTCTACGGCAGCTGTGTCGCGCGCGACACCATGGACCTCGCTGGCCCCGAGGAGCTCGAGGTCGTCGCTTACATCGCACGCCAGTCCCTGCTCTCCGCAGACCACGACGCCTCCCCGCGCTTCCCCGCTGACGTAGAGGTCGGTTCCGAGTTCCAGCGGCGGATGATGGTCGGGGACTTCGCAGGAAATCTCGAGGAGCGCCTCCGCGAGGTCGGCGAGGAGACCGACGTGCTGCTGTGGGACCTCGCCGACGAGCGCCACGGTGTGCACCTGTTCGAGGACGGCAGCATCGTCACCCGCAGCATCGACATCGTGCGCCAGCCCGAGGTGCTCTCGGTGGTCGAAGGTGCCCGCCACATCCCCTTCGGTGAGGACGAGCACTTCGACCTGTGGGCCTCACGGGCGGAGAGGCTGCGTGAGCTGCTCACGGAGCTGGAGCTCTTCGAGAAGACGATCGTGCTGCGTGTGCCGTGGGCGCTGGTCACCACCGACGGGAAATCCACCCCCTGGAGCATGGGCACCAACGCGCGGGAGGCTAACGCCACCTACCACCGCTACTACGAGCACCTGGCCGATCTCGGGTTCCGCATCCTCGAGCTCCAACCGCTGGGCGTTCTCGCCGATCCCGAGCATCGCTGGGGCCTCGCGCCCTTCCACTACACGCAGGACGTCTACGAGGAGATCGTGCAGCGGGTTCTCAACTCTCTGCGCAGCGACAGCACCGACCAGCTGATCTGAGCCCCCTTGCTCCCGAGGGCGATCCGGGCCGTTCCATTGCCGGCCACCAAGACGCCGCCCGCACCGCGGGCGAGGTGTGCGACGCCCTGGGGGCGGACTCGACGGATCCCGACCACATCGACCTCTACCGCCACCACCGGGTGCTCTCGCTCGAACTCGTCGAGGAGCTGCCCGAGGACCCGTGCGGGCAGACGGTGCGGATGAGCGCGAGCGTGCACAACGAGGGACCGGCGCCAGTGGTCGTGCACCGGTCGAACTCGTCGCTGGTCGGGGTGGGCGGCTGAGGCAGAGGGGTGCCGGTCGTATATCGACGGGGTGCCGCCTCCCGGCTCACTCGTCGGTGCTCACGCCCTCCGAGCGCTCTGCATCCTCGCCCATCTCGTCGATGTACGCGGCGAAGATCTCGGAGCGAAGCTCCTCGACGCGCTTCTTCAGCGTCCTGCGATCCTTCCGCGTGGCGCCCGGCGCCGTGAGCAGCTGAGCCGCCATCTCGCAGCTGTCCAGTCGCTTCGCCCAGGCCCTCGCCTGGCGTTCCTCGTCGGCATCGTCCGCTGACTGAGCGAGGTAGTCGACCTGCTCGCGCAGCACCGCGACCGTGGTGAGCACGCCGTCGGGCTTGTCATTGGAGGCCTTCTGCAGCTTCGCCGCCTGCTCCTTGACGCCTTCCCAGACCTCTGGGTGGGAGGACAGCCATCGTGCACCGGCCGCCAGCAGGGGGAGCGCCCACTTCGCGGCGTTCAGCGCGGCGCTGGACTTCGACGCCCTCGGCTCCAGCATCTTTCCGGCCATGAGGCAGCTCCTTCCGAGCACGGTCCATGGGTGGTTCGTGGACGGTGTCAGCACGATATCGGACCCGCGTGAGCGCGCAGCAGCGCCCCGGGTGGAGAATGCCTTGGCGTCGGCGCGATTCCTGCACGCGGCGGGAAAGTGGGACGTCAGAACGGGGAGGCGAGAGAACAGCGAACGAGGTGAACCTCGCCGGCATCTGGTTCGGACGGCAAACATCGCACGATTCCAAAGGTGCGAATCTGTCATTTCGTCAAAATCCTCCCGACACGGACAATCTGGACGACATATTCCGACGGCGGTCCGAAATCTGTTCTTTGTAGATACTCTCGGTGGGGACAATGATTTTCGAGCTATGGCAGCTCGTGACATCGACCGGGGGGTCCTTTATGTCCACGTCCACCACCACTCCGCAGCGCGGCCGGAAGATCCGTGCCCTTCTCGCCGGCGGGCTCGTGCTCGGCGTCGGTGCCGCCGTCACGCTCGCCGCGTGGACCGATGAGGAATGGGCGATCGGCAACTTCGGCGCCGGCACCTTCAACATCGAGGGCAGCATCAACGGCACCGACTTCACCGACCACGCCTCCGAGGCCGGCGCGGCTGTCCTCCCCTTCGAGATCGCCGCGGAGAACCTCAGCCCCGGCGACTCGGTCGCAGCGCCGTTCGTGGTGCGCACCGATGCGGCCACCACCTACGGCGCCACCGTCGAGCTGACCGCCGCGGCCGGGGAGGGCACCATCGCCCCGGACCTCACCTACGGGATCACCCAGGTGGGCGCGACGGGCGAATGCACCGAGGGCGCGACCGGCACCCCGATCGTCCCGGCCGGCACCGGTGTCGACGCGATCACCGGTGCGGCCCCGTTCACCCTCGAGGCCGGGGCAGCGGACACCGCCGGGGCTCCGGTCGTCCTCTGCTTCGAGGTCACTGCCGGCGACACCCTCCAGCAGGGTGACACCGGCTCCGCGACCTGGGAGTTCACAGCCACCTCCGTCGAGTGATCCGCCGACCGCGCACGAGCGCACCGCCGACGACCCCACCGCGCGATCCCGTGCGGCGACGTCGGCGGTGGCGGCAGGCCCGGGCTCTGCTCGCCGGAGGGATCGCCTTCGGCATCGGAGCCTCGGCCACCGTGGCGGCCTGGAACGATACCGAGACCGGCACCGGCGAGTTCCGTGCCGGCGAGTTCCAGCTCGAGGCCAATATCGACGGCACCTGGAACGCCACCCGGCAGATGACCTTCACCTCCGGGGCGATGTTCCCCGGCGCGGTCACCTACGCGCCGGTGCGACTGCGTACCACCCCGAACACCACCGTTCCCGGCGACATGACCGTCACCGGCACCGGCCGCACCAGCGGCAGCGGTGCCATCGCGGATCACCTCGAGTACCGCGCCGTGATCCAGCCGGTCACCGGCGCCACCCCTCCGACCTGCGGTGCTGGCGCGTTCACCACCTCCGCCCCCTACGCCTTCGGCAGCTCCAGCAGCTGGCAGGCGATGACCGCCGGTGTGGTCTCCCCGGTCGCGCGCCGGCTGGACGCGGCCCAGGGCAGCACACTTCAGTACTGCTTCGAGGTGCGCCTGCGCAGCAATGCCCCGAACTCTGCCCAGGGCACCCGGGCCGGCTACACCTGGACCTGGGACGCCACGTCCGTCACTCCGGGATGAGCCCCATGGACACCACCACGAGCACTGCCTCGAACGCCGCCACGGACTCGTCCCCGAGCCCTGCTCCCCGTCGTCGTACCCTGGCCGTCGTGGGCGATCACCTGCTCACAATGCTCGCCGTCGCGGGGGCGCTGTGCATCGCACTGGTGATACTCAGCTGGTTCTTCAGCATCTCGATCATGATGTTCCGCACCGGGTCCATGAGCCCGACGATCACCGCCGGCTCCATCGCCTTCGTGCGCGAGATCCCCGCGACCGAGATGGAGGAGGGGGACGTGGTCACCGTCGACCGCGGCGAGGGCGTGCTGCCGGTGACCCACCGGGTCGTGGACATCGACGAGGTGGACGAGGCCACGGGCGAGGTCACCTTCACGATGCGCGGCGATGCGAACGACGTCGACGACCCCGATCCCTACACCGCCACCGAGGTGAGACGGGTGATGGTCTCCGTGCCCGGCGCCGCGCGCGTGGTCCAGTGGTTCGGGGACCCGTACGTGCTCGGCGGGCTCACCCTCGGCGCCACGACCCTGGTGATCTGGGCGTTCTGGCCGCGCGAGCAGGAGTCCGACGAGTCCGAAGGCGCCTCCGTCGCGCACGCGGCCGGAATCCCGCTGCTCGCGATCCTGGTGCTGGCTGCTCCCGGCGTGGAGCATCCCGAGACCGCACTGATCACCGGTGAGCACCTGCGGATGCGGACCACCGGAGACCCCGCGCAGATGCGGAACCTCACCCCTGGTGAGGCGGTGACCTGGGAGGTCGGGGTCTGGGCCGAGGCGCCCGAGCCCGGGGAGATCCGCCTGGGGATCACCGGCCGCGGCGAGCTGGCCCGGATCGATGACGCCTTGCGCGTCTCCGTGCGCAGCTGCCCCGAACCATGGGCCGCGGACCGCTGCCCGAGCGGTGCCGTCGAGCTGCTCGGCGCGACCAGCCTGGACCGCATCGCGGAGGTCGAGCCCACCCATCTGCTCACCACTATGGACGCCGACGAGCAGCGGTGGCTCCGCATCGAGGTGGTCCTCGACAACGCCGGGGGCACGGTCCCCGCCGGCGCCGAGGGGGACGTGCTCGTGCAGGCCGTCGGCGCCGGCGAGGAGATTATGGCGAACCCCGATGCGCCGGGCGGTGACGGCCCGGGATCCGCCGACGGATCCCGGGGTGGTGAGGGGCCAAGCGGCGATCAGCAGGGCGGCGCGCCGAACGGTGGCGACCGAGGTGCCGGCGACCTGGCCCGCACCGGTGCCTCCGGGGTGGTGACCCTGCTGAGTGCCGGGCTCCTGGCCGTCGTGCTTGGCCTCGCTCTGCGGGGCACCCGGGGTCGAGGGGAGCGATGAGGACCATGACCCGTCAGGTCTCGAGGAGAACTAGTGCTCCACGATGGTGGGTGCGCCTGCGTGCGATGCTCGCCGCGGCCGTGGTCCTCGGGGTCACTGCGCCGACCAGCCTCGCCCTGTGGAGCGATCAGGAGCAGGGCAGCGGCTCGTTCAGCGCCATGGTGGTGCCCGCCCCGACCCTCACCCGCGCCTGTACGTACTACCCCGGAGTGCTGGGCGTCGGTTCCCAGGTGCGCATCTACTGGGCCCTTCCGGCGGGCTACACCCTCAACGACATCCAGGTCCGCGCCTCGACCAGCGGACTCGGATCAGTGCTCGCCCCGCTGACCGGATTCAGCGTAAGCGGCAACACACAGGTCCAAGGCGACGGCACCTACCGCACCGACGTCCCCACGAACCTGCTGGGCGGACTGCTCGGCCTCGGCACCGAGCTCGAGATCGCCTTGGTCCTCGCCCCTCAAGGGGTGGGCGGCTGGCAGTCCCGCCCCGCCTCCGTGGCGAGCAACGCCGGACTCATCGCCGGGCTCGGCGGGAACTGCCGGAACCTCAGCTGAGCGCGGCGCCTCGGCAGCGCACACGGGCGACGCCGAAGAAGGAACACCGAAGCGGCTGATCCCAGAACACCGGCAGGTGCCGACGCTCACGTCCGTCGTGCGTCGTGACACCGGTTGGGGAGCCTCTGTCGGAAAACTGGAAAACTTATTGACGCCGACGCGCCGGTATGTTCTCGCGGAAGCACTCCGAGGCGATGCGCGAAATCTACGTGTGACCCCAGGTGACGCCAGGATTCGTAAGTTACTGAGGGGTCAATCGGGCAATCGGGAAGATTGCCTAAAATCGCGTCGACGGTTCATAACTTTATGGATACGAACCCGATCTTTCGAGAGATTCCCTGTCCTAATTATCGGCTGCCTGAAACGCTGGTTGAGCCACTGCTGTGGCGCACGCCCCCCCCCCGCGCAGGCCCTTCCCCTCAGCACGCCCGTGCGGATCCTCTCACCCCTATAGATGGAGCGAATGTGGAACGTCTGCAGACACCACCGCCCTCGACGAGACGGCGCGGATCACCCTTACTCAAGGGTGTCGTAGCGTCGGTCGCGACGGCGAGCCTCACCCTTCTCGGCCTCCCCGCGGTGAGTGCCGCGGAGTCCGACCAGTCCGAAGCCCTCGGGCGCGTGATCAACACCGACGTGCTGGGTCTGGACCTGGCTGATGTCGGCATCAGCCAGTCCGGCTTCCCGAGTGATGCGGGCCCGAACAGCGATCCGCTGAACCTCGGCCTCATCGACAGCTCGGTGGGCCTCGACCTCGGCACCACCACCCTTCCGCTGATCGGCGACGAGAACAACGTCGGTCTGCTGCACCTCGGTGAGCTCGGCGCGGTGTCGAGCTACGCGTCCTCGCCGGACGCGCTGGCCTCGACGGCGAGTGCCGGCGCGGTGGGCGATGGTGGTGCCCTTGACCTCGACGGGATCCAGAACGGCACGTACGGCAGTGCCCGTGTCGATCTGACCACCCTCCTTTCGCAGGCGGGTGTGGACGGCCTGACGGACGAGATCGTCGACGAGCTCTCGCTCGAGCTCGGAGCCCTCGGCTCCACTGCGACCGAGGAAGCCGGAGACGTCTCCTCGGAGTACGTGCTTGCCGACGGGCAGCTCACGATCAGCTCGCCGCTGGTGGGCACTCTCTCCGGGGAGCTCGATACGGCGCTGACCGACGTGGGCACCGGGCTGAACGACGCCGTGGGCACCGACGGCGCACTCGGTTCGGTCGCCAACCTCGTTGACCTCGACGTGAACCTCGGCCTCGTTGGGGTCGAGGCCGGCGGCGGCACCATCGGCATCACCGGTCTCGATGCCGCGCTTGACGAAGCCAGCAACTCGCTGCTCACTGAGCCGCTCGTGGACGAGAACGAGCTCGTCTCGATCGACCTCACCGACGGAACGATCACCGTCGACCTCCAGAAGCTCGGCGGCGCCGACGGCCTCAACGGCCTGCCCGCCAACACCGAGCTGCTGGACTCGGCGACCATCGGCCTCATCACCGGGGCCGTCACCGAGGCTCTCGGCACCCTCTCCACCCGGGCTGGTGACGTGCTCGTGGAGGACGTCCTGAACACCGTCGGCCTCACCATCGAGCTGCCGGCCACCGTCTCCACCTTGGGACTTCCCGCCGCGAACGTCGACATCGTCGTGGAGACCACGATCGGTCAGCTCGCCGGCACCGCCGAGGGCGAGCCGACGATCGATGTCGAGGGCAACCTGCTCGGGATCATCCCGATCGGTACCCTGATCAGCGGGCTCACGACGCCCATTCAGAACCTGCTGATCACGCCCCTCCAGGGCGTCGTCGGCGGCGTGGTGGACACCGCGACCACGGGGCTGACGGAAGCGCTCGACGCGGTCGTCCAGCCCGTGCTCGACACGCTGTCCCCGATCCTGTCCGATGTGCTCACGCAGGTCGTCTCCGTGACGATCAACGAGCAGCCGTCCCCGGGCTACCTCGGTGACGAGTCCTTCACCGTCAACGCCCTGAGCCTCGAGCTGCTGCCGAACCTGGCGGCCGTGAACGTCGACCTCGCATCCTCCACGGTCCGCGCTGCGGACCAGGTCGAAGAGCCGACCCTCGCTGCTGATCCCGGCAGCGTTCAGGCTGGCGGCACCACCACCGTGACCGGTGAGAACTACCCGCCGAACACGGACATCGAGGTCCAGCTGACCGACGTCGACGGCGCTCCCGTCGGCGACCCCGTCGTCGTCACCTCCGACGACACCGGTGCGTTCACCACCGATCTCACCGTGCCCGAGGGCACCGTGGATGGCGACTACACCGTGGTCGGTACCGCGACGAGTGGAGAGACTGCGCAGGATGACCTTCTGGTCCTCCCGGAGAACACCGAGGTGAACACGGCTGAGAACACCGAGGTCAACACTGAGGTGAACACGGCTGAGAACACCGAGGTCAACACTGAGGTGAACACGGCTGACAACGAGGCTGAGAACACTGAGGTCAACACTGAGGTGAACACGGCTGAGAACACTGACGTCAACACTGAGGTGAACACGGCCGACAACGAGGCTGAGAACACTGAGGTCAACACCGAGGTGAACACGGCTGAGAACACTGACGTCAACACCGAGGTGAACACGGCTGACAATGAGTCTGAGAACACTGACGTCAACACTGAGGTGAACACGGCTGACAACTCGGCTGAGAACACTGACGTCAACACTGATGTGAACACGGCTGACAATGAGGCTGAGAACACTGACGTGAACACGGCCGACAACTCGGCTGAGAACACTGACGTCAACACTGAGGTGAACACGGCCGACAACACTGAGGTCAACGAGGCTGAGAACACCGAGGTCAACACCTCGGACAACACTGAGGTGAACGAGGCGGAGAACACCGCTGACAACACTGAGGTCAACTCGGCTGAGAACACTGAGGTGAACACGGCTGATAACGCGGCTGAGAACACTGAGGTGAACACGGCTGATAACGCGGCTGACAACACCGAGGTCAACGCGGCTGAGAACACCGCCGTCAACACCGGGGAGAACACGGCTGACAACACCGGCGACAACACGGCAGACAACACCGCCGTCGCGGAGATCACTCTGACTCCGACGTCCGCAGTTCAGGGCGTCGATGACGTTCTGGTACTCGGCAACGGGTACACCCCCGACGCAACGGCGACGGTCTACCTGAAGCCGGTCGATGGTGACGTGCTCGTTTCTGCTTCGTCGATCGAGGAACTCGTGACGACCCTTGCGGCCGTCGCGGTGCCGGGCGAGAACATCGGAACCACCGAGGTGGATGAGAACGGTGAGCTCGCCTTCCGCGTGAACTCGTCCGAGCTCGACCTCGGCGACTACATGGTCACCGTGATCGACGACGTCGACCCTGCACTCGGGGACTCCGAGCCCTTCACCGTGGTGCCCGCCGGGGGGTCTGCAGACAACACAGCAGACAACACCGAGGCGAACACGGAGGTCAACACTGAGGCGAATACCGAGGTGAACACGGCGGAGAACACCGAGGCCAACGCTGAGGTGAACACTGCTGAGAACACTGAGGTGAACACGGCGGAGAACACTGAGGCCAACGCTGAGGTGAACACTGCTGAGAACACTGAGGTGAACACGGCGGAGAACACCGAGGCCAACGCCGAGGTCAACACGGCCGAGAACACCGCGGACAACACCTCCGACAACGCGGCAGAGGAGCCCGTCCTCGCGGCGGATCCCTCCACCGTCGAGGACGGCGAGACCACCACGGTGACCGGTGAGGGCTTCCCGCCGAGCACCGAGGTGGACGTGCAGCTGGTGGACTCCGACGGCAACCCCGTCGGTGACCCGGTGACCGTCACGACCGACGAGGACGGCGCATTCACCACCGACCTCACCGTTCCCGAGGGCACCGATGCCGGTGACTACACGGTCGAGGCAGCTGCCGAGGGCGGGGAGACCGCCACGGCGGACCTCACCGTCACCAACGCCGACGACAACGGGGGAGACGCGACGACCGACCCGGCCGTCACCGTCGACCCCGGAACCGTCGCACCGGGCGATACCACCACCGTGACCGGCGAGGGTTTCCCGCCGAACACCGAGGTGGAGGTCGAGCTCGTGGATTCGGACGGCAATCCCGTGGGCGACCCGGTCACCGTGGTCACCGATGAGAACGGTGACTTCTCGGTGGAGGCCACCATCCTCGAGGGCACCCCGGCCGGCGAGTACACCGTCGTGGCCACCGCCGAGACCGGAGAGACCGCCTCTGCGGACCTCACCGTGACCGGCGGCGACGACGGCAACGGTGCGGACAACGCCGGTGACAACACTGCTGCCAACACCGGCGACAGTGCCGGTGACAACACCGGTGCCAACACCGGTGCCAACACCGGTGCCAACACCGGTGGCAGCGCCGGCGGCGGCGGATGGGTCAGCAACGGCTCCTCCGGCTCCACCGGGGGCAGCAGCTCCGGCTCGGGCGGCTACCTCGCCCAGACCGGCGCTGCAGGCACCGCGGCGATGGTGGGGCTCGCAGCCCTGCTGCTCATCGGCGGCGCCGCCGGAGTGATGATCTCCCGTCGCTCCATGTCCTGAGTGATCAGGGCCTTCCTCTGATGGCCGTCGGGCCGGCACCACGGTGTCGGCCCGGCGGCCATCGGCCCTGCTCGCTCCCGCTCCTCCTCTGCACCACCCCTCAGAACGGATTCCTCCCATGGCCCCGTCCCGCATCCGCCGACTGCCCGCCGTGGTCCTCGCGACCGTCGGCCTCCTCGCCGCCGGGCACATCGGTGCGACCCTCGTCTACACCGGCCCCGACACCCCCGTGAAGAGCGCCCTGCAGCCGGGACTGAACCGCTACTTCCTGGGTCCGCTGGACCAGGGCTGGAACCTCTTCGCCCCAGGCCCCTACTCGCAGGACGAGTACATGCTCGTCAGGGCCTGCATCAGCGACATCGACACCTGCGCGGGAGGCGACTCGGCCGGCGCCGAGTTCACGCCGTGGCGCAACGTGACCGCCGAGGAGCTCGAAGCTGCGGAGTACAACATCTTCGCCAACCGAGAGACCCGCCAATCCAAGGTGGTCCACGGCCGCCTCTGGCCCGTCGCCAATCGCCTGAGCGACGAGCAGCAGGCGATGGCCGCCGGCAACCACATCGACGGCGAGCCCGTCTTCGGAGTGGACCTCTACGCCCCCGAGGCGAGCGACACCTTCAGTCCCTCGCAGCTGAATGATCTGCGCACCTACCAGCGGCTCGAGGACACCGCCGTCGGCCTGGCCACCCTGTTGCTGCAGGAGGAGCACGGTGACGCGGTCACCCTGGTCGAGGTGAGGATGCTGCGCGAAGCCGTCCCCTCCTTCGAGCAGCGGCACGACCCGCCGCCGGAGCGCTCGCAGCAGTGGACCACCATCGGCTGGCGCCCCGCCGCCGAGTTCGACGACGACGTGAAGGCGGCCTGGTCATGAACACCGATGCCCCCATCCGCTCCTGGGTGAAGGCGCAGCGGACCCTGCCCGGCCGGACTCTGGATCGCGTGGTCACCTGGTTCATCGCCGACCGCCACTCCGACTACGGCATCGCCGTCATGCGCATCGCCTCCGGCAGCTTCCTGCTGGGCTGGCTGCTGCTGAACCTGCCCGTCGCCTCACGCATCTGGGGCCCCGACTCGCAGTACTGGCAGCCCTACCGCGAGATCCTCGGCTACAACGCCCCGTTCAACGCCCTCCAGCAGGCAGGGCCCGGCCTGTTCTGGCTCTGGTACGTCATCACGATCGCCCTGGTGGTCGCATTCACCCTCGGCTGGCGCACCCGCTTCGTCACGCCGCTGCTGTTCATCGCGTACACCACGCTGAACGGGCAGAACACGCCGATCTCCGACGGCGGCAACTACTTCATCCGGATCATGCTGATCTACCTGATCCTGATGGACGTCTCGCGACGCTGGTCGCTGGATGCCCGGCGCCGCGCCCGCGCCGAGAAGCCCGAGACCCAGACCGGCTCCGTGCTGCACAACATCGGCCTGTGCCTGGTGATCGCCCAGATCTGCATCGTGTACCTCGAAGCCGGGCTGTACAAGGTCCAAGGCAGTCTGTGGCAGAACGGCACAGCGGTCTACTACCCGCTCCAGTCCGTCGCCTACGGTCCGTTCCCGCAGCTCGCGGACCTTCTCACCTACTTCGCGCTGCCCGTCGTGATCGCGACCTACGTGACCGTGCTCGCCCAGATCGCGTTCCCGTTCCTGCTGTTCCACCGCATCACGCGGCGCATCGGCCTGATCCTCCTGCTCGGCATGCACGTCAGCATCGCCGTGATCATGGGGCTGCCGTTCTTCTCCGGGATCATGGCCTCTGCCGATGCCGTACTCGTCTCCGGCGCGACCTGGATCGCGATCGTCGCCTGGCTTCGCACGGCACTGACCGAGAACCGTGTGGCGCGCGGCGTCACCAGAAGATTCCGTGCGGCGCGGCATGGGACGGATGGCACCGATCGAGCGCAGAACGCCGAGAACACCGAAGGAACGATGGAACACGATGAGGTTCCCGTGAGAGCCTGAGCGGCACCGGAACCCCGTGTCAGGATCGTCGGAACCTCCTGGCAGATTCGTCCCGGCAGGCTCTCATCGTCGATCTATACCCTGTCGCTGGTGGTACGGGATCGACAAGGGGAGAGACGAATGGCGACCGCACTGGTGATCGAGGACGACGATGACATCCGTCGGTTGCTCGAGGTGGTGCTCACGCAGGCCGGATACTCCGTCGCCGCGACGGACACCGGGACGAGCGGGCTCGAGCTCCTCGACGCGCAGGTGCCCGATCTGCTGCTGGTGGACGTCGGGCTGCCCGACATCGAGGGGTACGAGGTGGTGCGTCGAGCGCGCGACCGCGTCGAGGGGCACATCGTCATGCTCAGCGCCAGGTCGCAGGAGGCGGACGTCCAGCTCGGGATTGAGGCCGGTGCGGACGAGTACCTCACCAAGCCCTTCCGGCCCCGTCAGCTGCGCGAGCGGCTGATGGAGATCGTGACGCGTACGGTCAGGCGCGAGGGACGGTGACCATCCGGAGCTCGGTGAGCGCCGTGTCGACCTGGTGCGGGGTCTGCAGCAGCGAGCGACGCACCGAGACCTCCTGGCGCAGCAGGCCCACCGTGTCCTGACCGATCGCGGTGACCACTGGCAGCTGAGCACGGCATGCTTCGAGATCTCCGCGCGCCAGCGCCAGCTCGAGGTCCGCAGCGGCCTGCTCGAGCCGTGCCGCGCCCACCATCGCCGAAGAGACCCGCACACTGCCGATCGCATCGCGGACGGCGGTCCTCTCCTCGGCGGCGATCGCCCGTTCCAGGCGCGAAGAGCGGGTGGGCCACATGACCGCCCACGCGGCCACGAAGTCGATACCCAGGTCCGAGCGGCCTTCAAGGTCGGCGGTCAGCTCCTCGAGCTGCTCCAGACGCATCAGCGGAAGCGCCTCCAGCGCCGCAGGCAGCGGCACCGGGATCAGGTGACGCCCGTCGGCGTTGCGGCGGGTCTTCGCCCACGCGGTGCGGCCGGTGACCGCGCGCCACGTGGCGCGCAGGTAGTACACGTAGGTGAGGTAGACGTACACCAGGTTCGCGAGCCCCAGCCCCACCGCGCCGAACAGGGAGACCTCGCCACCGGTGGCCCTCCGATAGACGAGCCCCCACGCCGCATAGGGCAGCACCAGGAAGAACAGTCCTGCCAGCACGAGTGTGAGCCAGGTCGAGGCGGACCAGAACCCACTGCGTTCCTCGAGCGCACCGAGGATCAGCAGCAGTGGGACCAGCACCAGGTTCAGCATCACCACCAGCGGCTGCAGCATGAAGTAGTGGATCTCCACCAGGCCGGCGGTGCGGAGATGGCCGCTGCGTCGCAACCCTGGCAGGGCGGAGGCGCACTCCATGTTGCCTTGGGCCCACCGGGTGCGCTGGGTGATCAACCGACGGGTGAAGGGCAGTGCCTCCTGGGACACGTGAGCCTCGCGCGTGTAGTGGTTGCGCATGCCCTGCCCGAGGATGTTCAGTCCCAGTTCGTAGTCCTCGCAGAGCTTCTTCCCCCACGGCCTGTCGTGCTCCTCAGCGAGCGTGTCCAAGACGGAGAGGCGGGTGAACTGGCCGTTGCCCCCCATGCCGACGGTGCCTGTGCGCACGCGCAGAACCTGCATGGCCGAATTCGTGGTGCGGAACTCGAGATCCTGCATGCGCACCAGGAGCCGCCCGATGGCGTTGCGCAGCTTTCCTTCGCCGGGGCGAGGGCGGCGGTCGCCGCGGTTCTTCATCCACACCTCGAGCTGCACGGCACCGATCCGCCGGTCGCCGAAGGACTCGGGGCCGGCGAGAATCGTGAGCGCGTTGTCGGAGAGGAATCCGTCGGCGTCCAGCACCCCGACCACCGTGCCGTGCCGCTCCTCCGCGTCGCCGCCCACGTGGTCGGAGACGATCCGGTAGGCGGCGTTGAGCGCATCGCCCTTGCCGGTCCGGGCATCCGGAGCGACACGCGCGATCAGGTGCACCCGATCGTCGAAGACCATCAGATCCTGCACCACCGAGGCGGTCGAGTCCTCGCTCGCGTCGTCGATCACCCATACGTGCATGCCGGGGAAGGAGGTGCGTGCTGCCGAGACCGTCTCAGCGATCACGCTCTCCTCGTCTCGGCAGGGGACCAGGACATGCCACTGCAGCGCGTCAGGATCCCCGGTGGAATCCCGCGGATGGCGCAGCGCATGGAGGAAGGACATCAGGAGCAGGGAGACGTAGGTCAGCGCGCACGCGGCAACGATCGTCAGCAGCAGCACGGCGATGTCGCGCCACAGCGCCTCTCCGAGGCCGCCGAAGACACCGGACAGCCCGAAGACGACGACTGCCAGCAGGGCGTAGAGGACGGCGAGGCACACCGTCACAGCAGTTCTCATCGACGAGCTCGCTTCCCCTGGTGCCGATCCAGAGAGATCCTAGCGAGCAGCCCCCTGACGCAGGCGGCGATCGGCTTCGGGAGACCAGGATCTCAGCTCTCTGCTCCGTCCGCTCCGTCTGCGCCGTCTGCGCCGTCCGCTCCGTCGAGCGAGAAGCGAATCGTGAACGTCGAGCCCGAGCCCTGGGTCGAACGAACGCTGATCTGCCCGCCGTGCGCCACCACGATCCGGCGTGTCAGCGCCAGACCGATACCGTGTCCCTCGATCGCGCTGTCGCGGGCGGTGGAGGTGCGGTAGTACTCGGTGAACAGATTCGTCTGCTCCTGCGCGCTCATCCCGATCCCGGAATCCACGACGCGCAGCTCGAGGTGAGTCGCGCCGACCTCGGTCGCCACCAGCACCCGTCCGCCGCGCGGGGTGTATTTCACAGCGTTGGAGAGCAGGTTGTCCACCGCCTGCTGCAGCCGTGAGCGGTCCAGCGGCACCTCGGGGGTCTCGACGATCTCGGTCTCCAGTGCGACTCCCACCTTGTCGGCGCGCAGCGTGAAGGACGCCACGGATTGCTGCGCGATCTCGGAGAGTCGATGCGGGCGCAGTTGCAACCTTTGGGTCCCGGAGCGGGTCACCTGGTCTGCCAGAAGGTCTTCCACGATGTGCAGCAGCTGCTCGGCATTGCGATGGGCGACCTCGAGGTAGGAGGCTGTCGTGGGTGAGATCTCCTCGTCGTCCCGAGCCAGTTCAAGGTAGCCGATCACGGAGGTCAGAGGCGTGCGCAGCTCGTGCGAGACAGCCGCGACGAACCGTTCCTGCGAACGGACGGACTCGATGTACGTGGTGACGTCCGAGAACACGATGACGGCACCGGCGTGTTCGCCGCGGTGGTCGAGGATCTGCCGCGCCGACGTCGAGATCGTGGAATGGCGCCCGGGCGGGCCGAGGTCCATGACGTAGTTGCTGAAGGTCTCACCGAGCACGGCGCGCCGCACCGGGCGCTGGCCCGCCGGGATCGTGGTGGAGGTCCCCGGATAGCGCAGCAGCAGCTGGGACTCCTCAGGATCGACGATGTGACCCGGGGAGGCGAGGGCGTGCACCCGGCGCTGGGCCCGGTTCATCAGCGCATCGTTCCCCTCACGGTCCACCACCACGATCCCCACGTCCACGCTGTCGATGATGCTCGTCAACAGCTGCTCGGAGGTGGCCGCGGCGTCCAGCAGCGAATCCTTCTCCGCGATCGCCTCGGCCAGGCGGCGGTTCTGGCCGTCCATCACCTTCAGACCGCCGACGACCAGTAACCCGATCTGCAGCACAGTGAAGGGCAGGAGCAGGGCGTACGCCAGGGTCAGAGAGTCGATATGCGATGCGCGGAGCATGACAGGGCCGGTGATCAGCGCTGTGACGGAGAGGGTCGAGATCCACACCCCGGGCAGGCGCAGACGGGCGGCCATCCACAGGCTCGGGATGAATGCCAGCAGGGAGACCGCCACGGCAGTGTCCCGCATGAGGTCACGCACCAATGCGACCGCGACGATGTCCAACGTCGGCACCACCACCGCCCACCCGATCCGCAGCTCTTCCCAACGGATCACGAGTGCGAGCACCGTGGCGACCGCCAGGACCCCGAGCGCGAGCAGGTACGGCGCTGTGAGTACCAGTTCGAGGCGGGAGATCGCGATCAGTAGCGTCAGAGCCACCACGGATCCGGCGAAGTAGAGCTGTTTCGCGTCGGTTCCACCGTGGGGCGACACGACACGGCCGAGCCGCTGAGTCAGGGAGAGCAGGGCATCCACGAGGTTCCTCCGAGTGGTGGCACGGTGGCGGGCGGCGGCCCCCGTCGACGGAGCTCTTACCGTACCCGCGCGCCCCCTACCGCCGCACCCAATGACATGGCAGGCTTGACCCCTGTATTCCCACGTTGCAATGCCGGGCCGTGCGCCCGCCCCCACACCACCGGAGCTGTGAGAGATGACCCTGCGCCCCACCCAGCACGACGGCACCCACCCCCGCCCCACCCTGATGCGCGAGGACTGGGAGAGCCTGGACGGGCCCTGGTCCTTCGCCCATGACGATGCGGACCGCGGCCGGGCCGAGCGCTGGTACGCACCGGCTCTCGAGGCCGCCGCCGAGCGGGACGTCTTCGACCGCACGATCACCGTGCCCTTCGTGCCCGAGTCAGAGGCCTCCGGGATCCACGAGCCGGGCTTCCATCCCGTGGTCTGGTACCGCCGCGAGATCACCGCGACCGCGCGCCCCGGTCACCGGGTGCTGCTGCACCTCGGCGCCGTGGACCACGAGGCGCACGTGTGGGTGGACGGCCGGCTCGCGGGCCACCACGTGGGCGGGCAGACTGCCTTCACGTGCGACCTCACCGACCTGCTGGACGACGGGGACCAGCACGTCGTGGTGGTGCGCGCCTTCGACGACCCGCATGATCCCGAGCTTCCGCGCGGCAAGCAGGACTGGCGCGAGCAGCCCCACGGCATCTGGTACGAGCGCTCCACCGGGATCTGGCGCAGCGTGTGGCTCGAGCACGTCCCCGACCAGCATGTGGCCGGCTTCCACTGGGAGTTCGACATGCCGCGGGCTCGCGTCGAGGTCTCGCTGCGCCTCGCCCGCCGCCCCGCGCCCGGCACCACGGTGCGCGTCGCGCTCAGCGCAGGGGACGAGGCGCTGGGCACGGTGGAGATCGCCGCGCACGACACCCGCGTCCAGGGCGTGGTCGATGTCCCCGCGGTGCGCAACACCCAGGACCGCGACCGCCTGCTGTGGAGCCCTGAGCACCCCCACCTGGTCGACGTCTCCCTGCAGGTGCTCGAGGGCGGCGAGGTGCGCGATATCGCCGCTAGCTACCTGGGGCTGCGCACCACCGGCATCGACCGCGGGCACTTCCTGCTCAACGGTGAGCCCTACTTCGTGCGCTCCGTGCTCGAGCAGGGCTACTGGCCCACCTCCCACCTCACCGCCCCCACCCTGGAGGCGTACCGGGAGGAGGTCGAGCTGATCAAGGAGCTCGGCTTCACCGCCGCCCGCCTGCACCAGAAGGTCGAGGACCCCCGCTTCCTGTTCTGGGCCGACAAGCTGGGCCTGCTGATCTGGGGCGAGACCGCCAACGCCTACGCCTTCAGCCCGCGGGCCGCCGCAGCGCTGACCTCGGAGTGGACCGAGATCATCGAGCAGTGCCGCCCGCACCCCAGCGTGGTCACCTGGGTGCCGATGAACGAGTCCTGGGGCGTGCGGGACCTCGCCGACTCCGCCCCGCAGAAGGACCTCACCATCGCCCTCACGGCGCTGACCCGTGCACTGGACCCCACCCGGCCCGTGATCTCCAACGACGGCTACGAGCTCACCGGCGGGGACATCCTCGCCCTGCACGACTACACGACCGACGCCGACCAGCTCGCCGCCCATTACGCCGACGAGGACGCCACCGAGGCCACCATCGCCGGCCGCGGCCCGCAGCGACGCCGCCCCGTCGACGACGCCGCCCAGCACCTGCACCCGGACGCCCCGGTGATGGTCACCGAGTTCGGCGGCATCGCCTACGCCGCCGAGGGCACCTGGGGCTACGCCACCGTCTCCTCCGCGGAGGAGTTCGAGACGAAGGTGGGCGGCCTGTTCGCGGCGCTGAACTCCTCGCCGGTGCTGGCCGGGCACTGCTACACCCAGCTCACCGACACCCTCCAGGAGGCCAACGGCCTGGCCACCGCGGACCGTCGGCCGAAGCTCGACGCCGCGGTGATCCGGGCCCTGGTCACGGGGCTGGACCAGGCATGACGTCCGAGGCGGGCGGAGCCTCACGTGCCCCGGGCGCCCACGCGGCGCCCCCGAGCGACGCCCTGCCCGAGCCGAGCGACGCCCTGCCCGAGCCGAGCGTCGCCTCGCCCGAGCCGAGCGTCGCCTCGCCCGAGCCGAGCGGCGCCCCGTCCGAGCCGAGCGGCGCCTTGCCCGAGAGCAACAAAGTGGGGCGAATGGACCCCTCATTCCCCCATGTTCGTGACGCCGGCCCGCGCGAGCGTGACGACGCCTCGCGCGAGGGCAACAAAGTGGGGCGAATGGGCCCCTCATTCCCCCATGTTCGTGACGCTGGCCGACGGGAGAGCGACGCTGGCCGGCGGGAGGGTGACGCTGGCCCGCGCAAGAGTGACACTGGCGCGCGGGAGGGCGACGCCGGCGCGCGGGAGGGCGGCTCCGGGCCGTTCCGCGCGACCGCGACGCAGCTCCCGCTGGGCCAGATCCGTCCCCGCGGCTGGCTCGAGCGGCAGCTGCGCCTGCACGCCGAGGGGATCACCGGTCGCCTGCCGGAGGTGTGGGCGGACGTCGGCCCGGACAGCGGCTGGCTGGGCGGGGACGGCGAGAGCTGGGAGCGCGGCCCCTACTACCTCGACGGACTGGTGCCGCTCGCCCACGTGCTCGGCGACGAGCAGCTGATCGCGCAGGCCAGCCCGTGGATCGAGTGGATGCTCGCCTCGCAGGACGAGACCGGCACCTTCGGCCCCGCCGGGGACCAGGACTGGTGGCCGCGCATGGTCGCCGCGAAGGTGCTGATCCAGCACGCGGAGGCCACCGGCGACCAGCGCGTCGCCCCGTTCCTGCTGCGCTGGTGCGGCCACCTGAGCGAGCACCTGCCGCAGCGCCCGCTGAGCGGCTGGGGGCAGGTGCGCGGCGCGGACCTCGCCCTCGCCGTCGTGTGGGTGCACGAGCGCACGGGGGAGGACTGGCTCGCAGACCTCGCCGCGCTGGTGCTCGAGCAGACCTTCGACTGGGCTGAGTACCTCACCACCGAGCTGGTCACCGGCCCCGCCCGCGTGTTCGAGCACCGCACCCACGGTGTGAACGTCGCCATGGGGCTGAAGACCAGCGCCGTCGCCTCCCTGCTCCGAGACGCCGCGCCCACGGGCTCGGCGCGGGCCGAAGGGTCCTCCGCCGAAGGCTCCTCCGCCGCTCCCCCCTCCGCCGGGACTGCCCACGCCGGAACCTCGCGCCACGGCGGGCCGGACCACCACCGCGAGGTCACCGAGGCGTCCTTCGCGGCGCTCGAGAGCTGGCACGGCCAGGCGAACGGATGGTTCGCGGCCGACGAATGGCTGGGCGGGCGAGAGGCCGTCGCGGGCATCGAGACCTGCCTGGTGGTCGAGATGATGCACACCCAGGAGGTGCTGGCGCGGCTCTTCGGCGACGGGCTGCAGGGGGACCGGCTCGAGTCGCTCGCGCTGAACCTGCTGCCGGCCTCCTCCGATCCCCGGATGCTCGCCCACCAGTACCACCAGCAGGGCACCCAGCTCGAAGCCTCGGTCGCCCACCGGAACTGGTCCTGCTCGAGCGACGGCGCGAACGTGTTCGGCCTCGCACCGCATTTCGGCTGCTGCACGGCGAATCTCCACCAGGGCTGGCCCAAGTTCGCCGCGTCGCTGTGGGCGCGGGACGCCGACGGGGGACTGCGCGCGGTCGCCTACGCCCCCGCCGTCGTGGACACGACGGTCCCCGGCGGGCGTCTCGCGGCCGCCACGGAGAACGAGGCCGCCACGGAGGACGAGGCCGCCACGGAGGACGAGGCCGTCACGGAGGGCGCGGCCACGGCAGTCGCGCCGGACCCGATCGCGGTGCGGATCGAGGTCGAGACCGACTACCCCTTCGAGGACACCGTGCGCCTGACCGTGCACGCGGAGAGTCCCGCCCGCTTCCCGCTGCGGCTGCGCCTGCCGCAGTGGTGCGAGCAGCCCTCCCTCACCCTCGACGGTGAGGAGATCGAGGTGCACGACCGCGGCGACGGGCATCTCGAGCTCGAGAGGGACTGGTCCGGCACCACCTCCCTCGCTCTGACCCTGCCGATGCGGGCACGGATCGTGCGCCGCGAACGCCAGGCCGCGGCCGTGCACCTGGGGCCGCTGGTGATGGTCGCGAGCCCCGGCGAGACCTGGCAGCAGGTGCCGGATGCCCCCGGGCTCGGCGAGTGGGAGATCCGCCCGCGCACCTCCTGGAACTGGGCGCTCGCCGAGATCGAGGACGCCCCCGACTGGACGGTGCGGCGCGGCGAGGTGCCCGAGGCGCCCTTCGCCCTGGGCAGTGCGACGGTGCTGCGGGCCGTCGGCTGCGAGGTCCCGCACTGGCGGCGCGACGGGGCCTCTGCGGCGCCGCCTTCGCCGAGCCCCGTCATGGACCACGGTCCCGTCCACGACATCGACCTGGTGCCCTACGGCACGGCCCGGCTGCGCGTGATGGAGTTCCCGGTCGCCCTGGGTCGGAAGGGGTGAGGGAGCTGCTCCTCACGACGCCGTGAACAGCTCCTCGTTCGCCGGCACCCCGGTCACGGCCTGCCCGTCCTCGTCCCGGTAGTGCCAGGTGAAGGGCAGGCCGCGGGCGGTGACGATGTCGGGCCCGTCCATCAGCTGGAAGTGGACGTGCGGGTCCGAGGAGTTGCCCGAGTTGCCGCACTCCGCCAGCAGGTCCCCCGCGGAGACCTGGTCGCCCGGCGACACCCGGAGCGAGCCGCGCCGCAGATGCGCGAGCACGGCCACCACGTCGCCGTCGCCATGCACGGCCCCGCCCTCGGCCGAGCTTCCCTCTGCCGCGCTCCCGTCGGCCGCGACGGGGCCTGTCGCGCGCAGCAGCACATGGTTGCCCAGCAGGTGCCGGGGCAGGCCCAGGCTGCGCACGAAGCCCTCGAGGATCAGGTACCCGAGCCCCAGCGGGGAGAGCCGGGTGAGGTGGTCGCGGGCGGTGCCGCGCGCGGCGAGCACGACCCCGTCGAACGGTGCGAGCACGGGCTGCCCGAAGGAGGGGAAGTCCGTGGGGCGACGCATCGGCCGCGACCACGGGTCCAGCGCGCGCGGGGCGGCCCCGACCGGCTCGTACGTGATGTCCAGCGCGTAGGTCTGCGCGAGCGAGTGCGTGTGCGAGGGGACCTTCGAGGCGGGGGAGTTCAGCCCGCGCCAGCGCCCGCGCACCGGTGCCGCGACCGGAATCGTCGTGCGCTCCTCGCGCGGCTTCTGGCGCAGGCCGCGCAGCAGCTGCCCCAGCAGGCCGATCAGCAGCAGGGCCACGCCGAGGAAGTAGACCGTCCCGAGGCCCTGATCGAGCTGGACGGCCAGGATGATGAGCACAGCGCCTGCGGCGACGGCGGGCCCGGCCAGAGTGAGCAGGAGGCGCGTCATGCGTCTCTTCCGTCGGGGGCTCCACCGTCTCCGGGGGGTGCGGGAGCGATGGCCGTCGAGCCGGCGCGGTTGCCCCGCAGGAACTGCTCCGTCGCCTGGTCGGTGAGCTCATCGATCCGAGCGATGTCGACCATGTCGCCGTTGATCAGCGTGGCGATTCCCTGCATCGTCGCGAACAGCACGATGCTCACCTGCTCGACGTCCCCCGGTGCCACCTCCCCGGAACCCTGCCCCTGCACCATCACCTCGTGCAGCAGGCCGAAGGCGGGGATCGCCGCCTCGCGCACCTCCACCGCGCTCTCGCGGTGCTTGGTCGTGAACATCAGCTCCAGCAGGGCGGCGTTGTCGGTCGCGAAGCGCACGTAGCTGCTCGCCATGACGCGCAGACGCGAGGGGAAGCCTGCGTCGGCCTCCTCGAGCGCTGCCCGCAGCGCCTGGTGCAGGCGGCCGAAGCCGGTGATCGCCAGGGCGTCCAGCAGCGCCTGTCGGTCTGCGAAGTGCCGGCGCGGCGCCCCATGGCTCACCCCGATCTGCCGCGCGAGCTCGCGCAGGGAGAGGTCCTCCTGGCCTCGCTCACGCAGGGTGGCCTCGGCGGCGTTGAGCAGCTCGTCACGGAGGTTGCCGTGGTGATAGGGACGCTCGACCTTCTCAGCCGGCGTCCCTGCGTGAGTCCCGGACATGATCTCAGCCTACCCATGTAGGCGTTGACAACACAGTAGGCGGTGTCTACATTGTGTGCCATGGCCACATTCACTCTGCAGAGCGTCCCCGATCTCACCGGCACCACCGCCATCGTCACCGGCGCCAACACGGGCCTCGGCCGCGTCACGGCCCGCGCACTGGCCGCGCAGGGAGCGCGCGTCCTGCTGGCCGTGCGCAGCACCGACAAGGGGCAGCGGGCCGCCGCCACCATGACCGGGGACGTCGAGGTGCGACGCCTCGATCTCGCCGACCTCACCTCGGTCCGCTCCTTCGCCGCGGGCGTCCAGGAGCCCGTGGACCTGCTCGTGAACAACGCCGGCCTGATGGTGCCCCCTCTGGGCCACACCGCGGACGGCTTCGAGCTGCAGTTCGGCACCAACCACCTCGGCCACTTCGCGCTCACCAACCTCCTGCTCCCGCGCCTGCGGGGACGGGTCGTGACCGTCTCCTCCCATGCCCACCGCGCAGGTCGCATCGACCTCGAGGACCCCCACTGGGAGCATCGCCCCTATCGGCCGTTCGGCGCCTACGGGCAATCCAAGCTGGCGAACCTCCTGTTCGCCGGGGAGCTGCAGCGCCGCCTCGCCGCCGCCGGGTCCGAGGTGCTCTCGATGTCCGCCCATCCGGGGCTTGCGACGACCGATCTGCTGCGCACCACGGACCTGCGGTGGTTCAGCGTCTTCACGGAACGCGTGGCGCTGCGTATGTTCGCCCAGGACGACGTCGGCGGCGCGCTGCCCACCCTCCATGCCGCCGTCGGCGACCTCCCCGGCAACAGCTACATCGGTCCGCGCGGTCGGCTGCGGGCCCAGCGGGACTCCGGCCCGGTGGGTCGCTCGCGCCGTGCCTCCGACGTCGAGACGGCCCGACGCCTGTGGTCCCTCTCCGAGGAGCTGACCGGCGTGGCCTTCCCGTTCCCCGCCCGTGCCGCCGGGGCGACGGCGCACTGACCCGGCCCGTCCGCGCTCAGCTCGCCCGGAACCGTGCCTTGTAGGCCTCGAAGTCCCACGGCTCCTGCTCGTGGTCGCCGTCCAGGAACGCTGTCGCGGCCTTGCGCCCCTTGCGATACAGCAGCTCCCGATCCTCGTCGGTGAGGTCGAACTGGGTGGGCTTGACCGCGGCGGTGTCGATGAAGATCGTGCGCGCCACCGAGTCGGAGGCGTCGATGTGCATCCGGTCGTAGAAGCCGGTGACCGTGTCCACCACCGCCTTCCCGAAGCTCAGCGGACCACGGATCCGGTTGCGCACCCCGAAATCCGCCTCGGGCTTGGCGGAGAGCTTGATGCCGAAGGTGGGCCAGCGCGGCACCTCGCCCTCGGGGCGGTCGAACACCGAGACCGGGAAGTTCGACAGCAGCCCGCCGTCGACCAGCACCGCCGGCCTCCCCTGCGCGTTCTTCCACCGCACCGGGCGGAAGAACCCCGGGATCGAGGTCGAGGCCCGCACCGTGTCCACCACCCGCAGCTGCTCGGGCGTGGTGCCGAAGGAGTCCGCATCGGTGGGCAGGTGCCGCAGCCGGCCCGAGGTGAGATCCGAGGCGGTGACCACCAGGCGGAAGCCGCGAGCGCCGTCGGGCTGAAGCTCCGGATCGGGATCCCGGTGGAGCAGGTCTGCGAAGGTGCCGGTGCGATCCGGTGCCCCATGCTCGGCCAGCTGCTGCTCGAGCCAGTTCTTGAGGAACGTGCCGCGATGGATCCCGTTGTGCAGCAGGATCGCGATCCCCTTGCCCAGCATCCACCGCGTCCACCACGGCCCGTCCTCGAAGAGCCGGTAGTCCGTCTCCCGCAGGATCTGCACGATCGTCGTGGCGGGGATTCCAGCGGTCGCGAGCGCGCCGGCGATCGACCCGGCCGAGGACCCCGCCACCCGGTTGACCGTGTAGCCCCGTTCTTCGAGCACCTCGAGCGCGCCGGCCAGGGCGATGCCCTTCACGCCGCCGCCCTCCATCACCAGGTCCATCCGCCGAATGTCTCCGTCGGCGTCATCGTGGGCGGCGGGAGCGGAGTGCGGGGACGTCATGCGGCCAGCGTAGGGGAGGGGCCCGACGCCGACGGGCTCGTCCGCGTACTCGCCCGCGGCCTCGGCGGGGGCATCAGCAGCGAGCGTCGGCGGGGGAGCGGCGGCGACGAGCGATGACGACGCACATCGGCGGGGAGCATCGGTGGGGAATGGGAGATCCTCGCGGGCGGGGGTTAGTCTTCCGGGCACCCGAAGCACCGATCTCTCGGGGCACTGACCACCCGAGCGAGGACGATCCGCCATGACCGCAGCAGCGCCAGGTTCCGGCGGGCGTCGCCGGAGCGCCGTTCCGCGCACACACGTGCCCACCAGCGCGCGCACCAGCGTGCGCACCCGTGTGCGGGGAGTGCTCCGCAGGCTCGCCGTCAGCCCGCCCGCTCGAGCACTCGCCCGTGAGCTCGAGAGCAGAACGGCCGTGCGCGACGCGCTCGAGACGCACGGTCATGGCGCCCGCCTGCGTCGTCTCGCCGTAGACCCGCTGCCGCCCGGTCACCGCTACGCCCAGCTCACCCTCGAGAACCCGGCGGCGCACGACGGCGCCGACGTGCACCTGATCGAGCACGGAGAGGTCGTCTACGGCGCCCGGATCGAGGCTCCGCCCGCAGGAGCGGCGCTGGAGATCCGGAACATCGTCGTCTCCTCGTCGGACCCCACGGACGTCACCATCGACCTCCCCGCTCCGTACCGTCTGGACCTCAGCCCCCTCCCCTTCACCACACCGGAGCAGGACGCCTACGACCGCAAGTACGGGGTGCGGCGCCGCGACGGACTGTTCAGCTCGGTGCGCGGCAACACCACGAACCCCTCGCGACTGCTGGTCACCTTCCCCGGCTTCCCGCCCGCGAACTCACGCGTCTCCTACGCAGTCAGCTACCTCAAGGCCCTCACCGAGGAGGACCTCGCCGACACCCTGATGGTCTGCGTCCAGGACCGCTACGCCGTGGCCGGGACGTACATGGTCCGCGACGACGCCGGCCGCCCCCTCGTCGGCCGACTCACCGCCGCGGTCACCGCTCTGCGGCAGCGCTACGGGATCGCCGAGGAGGACGTGCTGCTGTTCGGCGCCTCCAAGGGCGCCTCGATCGCGGCGATGACCGCCCACGATCTGCCCGGGGCTCACCTGGTGCTGGTCGCCCCGCAGATGGACCTGCCCTACTACTGCGCCAAGCCCGTGCTGCGCGGCGGACTGTTCCGCGACCGGGCCCTGTGGGAGATCGAGCAGCCCGGCGCGCTGCTGCGGCGCTACCTCGCCGGAGGGCGGCGCATCGACTACTTCTACTCGGACTCCGACGAGTCCAGCAACGCCTCGCTCATCGAATACGCCGGCGATGCGGAGGGTCTGACCAAGCACCGCATCGGCGGCGCCCACGCCGACGTCGCCAAGCGATCGCTGCCCACCGTGCTCTCCTTGCTGCGCGGCTTCGCCAGCGGGGCGGGCGACAGTGCGGCCGACGGAGCGAACGCGCAGGACGCGCCCGGCGAGACAGCGTCACCAGGGCCGCCGCTGGTGTGCACCGAGCTGACCACCACCCGTCACGGCGCGCTGCTCACGCACCGTGTGCAGCTGGCGGACGATTCCGTGCCCGGGACCGCGAACGTCTACCTCGAGGGCCGGCTGGGCCGCACCCGCTTCCGCCAGCTGCTCTCGACCGGCACGGACCCCGCAGCCCGGTATACCTCGGAGAACCAGCGGGTGGACCCGGCGCTGCATCCGGCGAGCTTCACCCACGTCGTCGCGATCGACGGCTCCGGACGGCGACGCGTCGGGGAGCTGCCCGCCGCGCAGAGCGCAGAGAGCCCGGACGATGCTGCGGAGGTGGTCACCTCCCGCCATCCACAGGGCGCACCCGAGCCGCTGACCTGCCATGCCGTCGACCCGCGCGACTACGCGCTGCTGGGGAGGGAGGGTGCTGCTTCGCTGCGGGTCCGCTACCTGGGGGAGCTCCTGGACCCGCACGGCGACACCGCCGAGCTGCGCCTGGTGGCGAGCCTCGAGGATGAGCGCGGTGGCCCGTCGGCCGCACCCGACCTGCGGGCCCGCCTCACGATGGCCGCGCTCACGGGCTGGCACGACCTGCCCGTGCTCGCCCGCCGGGTGGCGGTCGCCGCCGAGGTGGAGCAGCTGCACGTGCTCGTCGCCGACCCTCACCTCCCCGAGGAGCAGCTCCGCGAGCTCGCAGGACTGGAGTGGCCGGCAGTGACCCTCGAGCGCATTCCCCGCTGACGCTCGGGATCCCGCCCCAGGCACGGGGCGGAAGAGGATGATGGCCCCACCGGATCGATCCTCGACAAGGAGCGCCCCATGTCCAGCACCGCACGTTCCGCCAGCACCACCAGCCCGGCCAGCACTGCCAGCTCTGACCGCGCCGCCAGCACCGTCGGCCCGGTCAATACTGCCAGCTCTGCCAGCGCCGCCGCTGTCCCGCCCGCCGTCGAGCCCGTGATCGTGGCCGGGGCTCGCACTCCCTTCACGCGCCTGCTCTCGCAGCAGGCGTCGCTGAGCGCCGTGGACCTCGGCGCCCACGCGATCCGTCACGCCCTGTCCCGCTCCGGCGTCGATGCCGCCGCGATCGACACCGTGATCATGGGGCAGGTGGTCCAGGCCGGTCAGGGGCAGAACCCGGCCCGGCAGTCCGCTCTCGCCGCGGGTCTGGGCTGGGACGTCCCGGCCGTGACGCTGAACAAGGTGTGCCTCTCGGGACTCACCGCGGTGATCGATGCCGCTCGCCTGATCCGCACAGGGGAGGCAACCGCCGTGATCGCCGGCGGGCAGGAGTCGATGAGCAACGGCCCGCACCTGCTGCCCGGCTCCCGCACCGGCACCAAGTACGGGCCCGCGACCCTGCTCGACTCCGTCGCGCACGACGGACTCACCGACGCCCTCAGCCAGGAATCCATGGGTGACCTCACCGAACGCGGCAACACCGAGCTCGGGATCGATCGCCGCGCCCAGGACGAGGTCGCCGCCGCCTCCCACCAGCGCGCCGCCGCCGCGACCGAGGCCGGGATCCACGCCGAGGAGATCGCGCCGATCGAGATCCCTCGGCGCACGGGGGAGGCCCTGCTCGTTGACCGCGACGAAGGGGTCCGCCCGGACACCACCGCCGAGACCCTGGCTCGCCTGCGCCCCGCCTTCGCGACGGACGGCACCATCACCGCCGGCAACTCCTCGCCGCTCTCCGACGGCGCCGCCGCCCTCGTGATCACCTCCCGCGCCTATGCCGAGGAGCACGGCCTCACGATCCTCGCCGCGATCGGAGCGCCCGGTCAGGTGGCTGGTCCGCGGGACTCCTCCCTGCACTCCCAGCCCTCCGCCGCTCTGCAGGCGGCGCTGCAGCGGGCCGGCTGGCAGGCGGGGGACCTGGACCTGATCGAGATCAACGAGGCCTTCGGCGCCGTGGTGGCCCAGTCGCTCACCGATCTGGAGTTTCCACTGGAGCGGACCAACATCCACGGCGGCGCGATCGCCCTCGGTCACCCCATCGGTGCCTCCGGTGCACGCCTGGCCCTGACGGCGGCGCTCGAGCTGGCCCGCCGCGGCGGCGGCCGGGCCGGGGTGAGCCTCTGCGGAGGCGGCGGCCAGGGCGAGGCCCTGCTGCTCAGCGCCTGAGCCCGCGGCCGGGGCCGTGCGGACGGTGAGGGACGACCCCGTCCTGCGGTCCCGCCGGCCTGCCCTGCGGTCCCGCCGGCCTGCCCTGCGGTCCCGTCGGCCTGTCCCGCGGTGCCGTCGGCTTGTCCTGCGGGCCCGTCGGCCGGCGCACACGATGACGCGCTGAGGACCTATGCGAGTGCATCGCATAGGTCCTCAGCGCGAAATGGCCGTCGGCTCCGGCCCGGGCCGCGGGTCGGCGGCGGGCAGAGAGTCGCCGGCCCGGGACGCGGGGCGCGGCCCGAGCCGCCGCGGGCCCGTGGGGTGCCGGCTGCGTCAGAGAGTGCGGGCCAGCGGGTCGAAGTCCGCGGGGACCGCGGGGATCTCGGAGACGGAAGAGTTCAGGGTGACGAACTCTCCGCTGGCGGCGGATTCCTCGGCCGAGAGCATGATGTCCAGGACGTGGTAGCCCACCTCGCCGGTGGCGATGTGCGGGCGACCCTCGTGGATCGAGCGGACCATGTCCAGCAGGCCCAGGCCGCGACCGGTGGTCGGGCCCTCCTGCGGGACCTCGATCCACTCCTGCTCCGGCGGGCGCTCGCCGAAGGACTCGAAGGGGCGCACGTACGCGATGCGGCCCTCGAACATGTTCGGATCGGGCACCACCAGCGAGCCCTCGGTGCCGTGGATCTCGACGATGCCCTGGCGGGCCAGCGGCGAGTCGAAGCTCAGCAGTGAGGTGCCGGTCTGGCCGCCCTCGAACTGGGTGAGCACGGAGATCGTGGAGGGCACCTCGACCGGGAACGTGGTCCCGGCCTGGTCGCCCACCTGGATCGTGCGCTCCTCGAGGGCCTTCAGGCCGATCGCGGCGACCTTCTCGACGGTGCCGAACAGGCTCACCAGGGTGGTGAAGTAGTACGGGCCCATGTCCAGCAGCGGTCCCGCACCCTTGGCGAACAGGAAGCCGGGGTTGGGGTGGAACACCTCGGGGCCCTGCCACTGCATGGAGGTCTGCGCGAACAGCGGGCGGCCGATGAGGCCGTCGAGGATCGCGCGCTTGGCGGTCTGCACGCCGGCGCCGAGCACCGTGTCCGGCGCGCAGCCCACGCGCAGTCCGGCCTCGTCGGCCTGCTTCAGCAGCGCGGCGGTGGACTCGCGGTCCAGGCCCAGCGGCTTCTCGGTCCACACATGCTTGCCCGCGGCGATCGCAGCGGAGGAGATCTCGGCGTGCGTGGCCGGCAGGGTCAGGTTCACCACGACCTGCACGCCCGGGTGGTCCAGCACGTCCTGGGCGCTGCCGGAGGCGGGCACGCCGTGCTTCTCCGCCTGGGCGGCGGCGCGGTCGGCGTCGATGTCGCCGAGTATCAGCACCTCGACGTCCGGGAAGGAGTTCAGGTTCTCGAGGTAGGTGTCCGAGATGACGCCGACGCCGATGAAGCCGACGCCCACGGGGCCGGTGAAGGGCTTGGGGGTGTTGCTCATGCGGCGAGCCCTCCGTCGATCAGGAAGCGGTAGCTGTTCTCGATGTCCTCGAACACCTCGCCGGGGGCGTTGTCGTACTCGATGACGGCGTACTTGACGCCGGTCGCCGCCTTCATGGCCTCGATGGTGGGGACCTCGCCCTCACCGGCGTGGCGCTGGTCCAGGCTCGAGGAGCTGAACTTCGGGGCGTCCGGCGCAAAGGGGTTGGTCTCGGGCTTGATGCCGTCCTTGACGTGGATCGCGACGAGCCGGTCGCCGAGCTCCTTGACCAGGGCGACGACGTCCTGGCCGCCCACGAGCGCCCAGTAGAGGTCCAGCTCGATCGCGACCGAGGGGTCCACGAGCGAGAGGAAGCGCTGGTAGGCGCTCTGTCCGTCGAAGTCCGCGAGGAACTCCTGGGCGTGGTTGTGGTAGCCGACGGTGAGGCCGAACTCCTTGGCCTTCTCCGAGGCGGCGTTGAGGCGCTCGGCGATGTCCTTCACGCCGTCCTCGGTGATCCAGCGCTCGGTGGGGACCATCGGGTCGATGACGGTCTTCATGCCGATCTCGGCCGCGGCCTCGAAGACGACCTCGTTGGCCGGGGTCGGGATGGAGCCGTCCGGGGTCCACAGCTCGTCCGAGAGCAGCGGGGCGTGACCGGTGGGGGAGGCCAGGCCGCTCGCATCGAGCGCGGCGCGGATCTCCTTCGGGCGGCACACGAAGTCGAAGGCCTCGACGTTCTTCAGGCCGATCTTCGCGAGCTTGTCCAGGGAGCCGTTCATGTCGGCGGAGAACTCCGCGGCCAGCGTGTACAGCTGGACGGAGGCGAGAGGCAGTGCCACGTCGAACCTGCTTTCGTACGTCGTTGTCAGAGAGTGGGTCGCACCGCACGAGTGATGCGTGGCGTCAGCGTAACAAAAAACCCACCAGTCGGAGGTTTTTTCTCCGATCGGTCTCGACGGGTGGGTACATTGGCATCATGAGCACCGAGGAGAGCGCCGCCGACAGCGCCGAAGCGAGCGCCGCCCGCGGCATCGGTCGCGCCGGCTCCTACTCCAAGGGAATCGCCCGCCGGCAGGAGATCCTCGACCGTGCCATCGAGGTGTTCCGCGAGCGCGGGGCCGACGGCACGTCGCTGCGCCGCATCGCCCAGGCCATCGGGGTCTCCCATGGCGCGCTGCTGCACTACTTCTCCTCCCGGGAGGAGCTGCTGGTCGCGGTCTATGCGCACGCCGAGCATCGGCGCGACCTCGACAAGGGTGACCGCGGCGACGTGCGCGCGGTCGACGTGATGGCCGATGCGGCGCTGTCGAACCTCGAGGTCCCGGGCCTGGTCCAGCTCTACTCGACGCTCGTGGCGACCTCGCTCGAGGTCGAGGCGGGGCCCGCCAAGGAGTTCTTCACGGGCCGCTTCGAGCGGGTGCGCGACAGCCTCGAGCAGCGGCTGCGCACAGATCAGGAGGCGGGACTCGTACGGGGAGACGTCGATCCCGCCCGCACCGCCGCTCTGATCGTCGCCGCCAGCGACGGTCTGCAGATCCAGTGGCTGCTCGACCCCACGATCGAGCTGCAGCAGACCCTCGAGACGTTCGCGGTGCTGCTCGCGCCGTGACCTCTGCGTTCATCCCGGGGCCCGACGTCCGCCGTCGGGCGAGGGTGTGCTCGTGCGCAGCCAGTGCGCGGTAAGGACGCCTGTTCAGGCGATCAGGAGATCGCTGCTTCGAGCTCCTCGACAAGGCGGGCACCGGCCTCGGCTGGCGTGATGGTTCCGAAGAGCATGTCCTCGCCCGCGCGGTTGATGATGTTCATCAGCTCTCCCGCGCCGGGCGGGGTGAGTTCGGGGGCCGGGCCGAGCTCGCCCTCGATCGATTCGAGGTACTCGACGACGCGCAGGTTGATGTCGTCGAGATCGGGGGTGATCGCCTCACGCACCTCAAGGTTCGGGGGGACGCCACGCTCGACGGAGAGTATCGTGCCGGCGTCGGTGGAGTTCGACAGGAAGTCCACGAAGTCCAGTGCGGCTTCTGGGTCTGCTGCGTTCGCGGAGATCGACCAGTACATCGAGGCCTTGTACCAGAGGCCGACGTCGGCCGCGGAACCGGTCAGCGATGGCGGGCGCAGGATCTCGATGCCTGTGGAGACCGCGTCATGGTGGGCGACGGCTTGGTTGGACAGTGCAACGGTCATCGCGGCCCGGCCGGTGTTGAACCGTGACTGGTCGAAGCCTGCGGCGCCATCCTCGATGGCCAGCGATGCCTCCGGACCCGCCCCGGAGTCCTGGATCGTCTGCACGAACTCGTAGTACTCGGTGGCCGCCGCCGCGTCGAACGCCAGGCCGCCGCCTTCGTAGCGGTCCAGGCCCAGCTGCCTCAAGTACACGTGGAACGTGGTCTCGTTGAGCCCGATCTGATTCACGCCATAGGTGCCGCCATCGGTCGCCGAGGTGATCCGAGCCGCGATGTCGAGAAGTTCGTCCCAGGTCCACGTCGTGTCATCCGGCAGGTCGATCCCAGCGGCCTCGAAGACGGCGGGGTTCGCGATCACCGAGAAGGCGTTGATCCCGGCGTTGATGCCGACCAGCTGCCCGTCGCCCAGCTCGCCGACAGGCACGGTTCCCTCCGCGAAGCTGGAGGTGTCGAAACCTGCCGCGCCGAGGTCCAGCAGCTGGCCGCGCGTGCCGAATTCCGCCATGTACTTCTCGTCCATCTGGATGATGTCGGGGGCGTCCCCGCCGGCGGTCTGGGTGGCGAGCTTGTCCCAGTAGCCGCTCCACTCGCCGGGCTCTGTCGAGATCGCCGGCGCCTCCTCGCGCGTGGTGTAGTCGTCCACCACCTGCTGGGTGAGCTCATGGCGGGTGGAGTTGCCCCACCAGGTGAAGCGCAGAGAAGGCGACCCGTCTCCGCCTCCGTTGCCACCGGAGGCGTTCGGGCCGCAGGAGGCCAGGGCGGTGGCAGCGGGCAGGGCGAGGCCTGCGGCGAGGATCTGGCGTCTGTCAAGCATTCGATCTGCTCCAATGCGATGGGCTCGAAGGGAACTGCGGAGTGCGAGTGCTGCGGGTGCTGTGCAGATCCGGCGCGGGGCCACGGGCAGCTCTCCCTCGTCGGAGATCCTGCGGAGCCCGGGCCGTGCCGCCTCGATGCGTCATACAGGACCTGGGTCGGCTGCCACCTATAGAGTGATCGATCACTCTCATAAAAAGCTAGTTCTCTCCTCCGGTGCTGTCAAGGATTCCGGGCGGACGGGGGTGGTATTCGGCTACCACCGTGACTGCCTCGAGCTACGGTCGACCCCGAGATCAGAGCGAGCGGAGAAGACCCGCAAGACGATTGCCCTCACCGCTGAGAGCCGTGAGGTGCAAGCCGTCGGCGAGCCCCCGCGGCGTTGGCCGGCTTCACATCCTGCGTGGCGCCGGGACCGCCCGCATCGGCGGGGAGATCGCGGTGTCGAAAGCGCGGCTCGCCATCGCGCGTTCGCTGCGTGTGATGAGGTCCAGGACGTCGAGCGAGACGTAGGCCCGTTGGGCGCGTCCGATGGAGATCGTCTCCAGGACTCCGTACTCGGTGAGCTGGGCCAGAGCGGACTGGGCGGCGGTGGTGGTCACTCCGTGCATGCGCGTCACTGTTGTGGTGGTCAGCACCGGGGTGCCCGGCAGGGAGTCCAGGATCGTCCACAGCGCTGAGTCGCGGCGGGTCGCTCTCACCTTTCCCTCCCGTTGACGGGCGTCGGAGATCATGGCCTGCCATTCCGCCCGCAGCGTGACGAGGCGCGTCTCCAGCTCCGTCGCCTGCTCGGCGGCAACGCGCACCGCGTTCGAGAAGGTGAGCACCCATGATTCGATCGCGGCAGAGTGCTGCGGCGAGTCTGCGGGGCCCTCCACCCGGAAGGAATCGAGGCCGTCGATGTATTCCTGCTGACGTGTCGCGAGCACGAGGCTGACCGGAAGGATCGCCTCCGCGGTGAGTCCGCGGCGAGTGAGAACGGTGTGGATCACTGCACGCCCCACACGCCCGTTGCCATCGGGGAAAGGGTGGATGGTCTCGAACTGGGCGTGAGCGAGCGCAGCTTGGATGATCGGGGAGTGGACGGCGCCGGACATGTACTGGACCAGGTCCTGAAGGAGAGCGGGCACTTCCTCCGGGGGCGGGGGCACGTGTGCGGCATCGAGGGGGTGATACCGCGATCCGCCGATCCAGTTCTGCGTGGTGCGCACGCCCCGCAGCTCGGGCGGGTCCGGGATGAGCGACGACTGCAGGGCCACCAGATCGTTCACGGTGACCGTGTCGTTCTCGGCCATGGCGTCCGAGGCGTCACGCACGATCGTCATGTTCCGGGCCACCTGCTGAGCGGTCTCGGAGAGGCCGCGGACGTCTTCGTCGAGAGCCAGTTCTGCGAGGGCGACATTCCTCGGGCTCGGAGCGATCCCTTCGATGTATGAGGAGGCGATGGCCTCGGAGCGCAGCAGGAAGCGCGAGACGAGCCCGAGGTCCCGGTGTGCTCCGCGGTTCAGGGCGCGCACTGCGCGCTCGGCGGCGGCCACCTGCGCATCGACCTCGGGTCCGATCGCCAGATGCATGCCGGTCAGGACACTCGGCGTGAAGGTGCGGAACTCTCCGGAGCGTCGATCAGCGCGGGGGATGCCGGAATCGTACGGGTTCTCCCAGTGCTGCGCGGCGAAGTGGCCCATGGATAGCCCCTAAGGTTGGCTCGGTGCCGTCAGGATCCAAGAATAGGTCTTAAAGTTGGACGCCGACCCGAGGACGCCCACCTTACGGCCTATCCCGGCGCCACCGCTCGCCATCGGGGAGACTGCTCCCGGGTCCCGGCGCGGCCCCACCGGCGCGCGCCCCGAGAGGCCCGTGAAACCGAGAGAAGGCTGAGTCCCACGAATCTGCAGGCCCCGCGTCGCTTCGGCCCCCTGCGCGACAAGCACTCCCGCCCGTACCTCCTCACCGCCGGGCTCTCGATGATGGGCGACAACATCGAGCACGTCATCACCTACTGGGTGCTGTGGGAGCTGTTCGCCTCGCCCTGGCTGGTGGGCTTCCAGGTGATCAGCCATTGGCTGCCGTTCCTGCTGTTCTCCGTGCTGTTCGGGGGCCTGGCGGAGAAGTACGACTGCCGGCGCATCATCCAGATCGCCCAGCTGCTGTTCGCCTTCGTGTCCCTGAGCTGGGGGCTGCTGTTCCTCACCGGGACGCTGGAGATGTGGAGCGCGTGCGTGCTGCTGGTGCTGCACGGAATAGCCGGTGCGCTGTGGGGCCCGGCCGAGCAGCTGATGCTCCACGACTTCGCCGACCCCGCTGAGCTGCCCAGCGCCGTGCGATTGAATGCGACCTTCAAGAGTCTGGGGGTCCTGGCCGGCCCCGTGGTCGGCTCGGTGCTGATGCTGGTGCTGGGGCCGACGTTCGGGATCCTCGCGAACATCCTGTTCTACCTGCCGATGACCCTGCTGATGCTGCGCACCCCCTTCACCGGGCACGTGCGCAGCGGCCACGTGCACACCGAGCGGATCTCGATCCTGGACACCCCGCGCGTGCTGCGCACCGTTGCCGACGACAAGGTGCTGGTGGGCATGATCGCGCTGGCCGGACTGATCGCGGTGTGCGTGGGCGCCTCCCTCCAGGTGGCGATGCCGAACTTCGCCGACGTGCTCGGTGCGGGGGACGAGGGCGGGATCGGCTACGGCGCGCTGCTGTTCGCCAACGGAGTCGGGGGAGTCGTGGGCGGCTTCCTGCTGGAGGCGACCGGCTTCCTCAAGGTCGACGTGCGCGGCGCGGTGATCGCAGCGGTGATGTTCGGGCTCACCTCGCTGATCGTCGCCACCACCACGCACTATGCCGTCGCGCTGATCGCGCTCGTGATCGGCGGGGTCGCGAACCTCGCCGCCACCGCGATCGGTCAGGCGCTGGTGCAGCTGCGCGCCCCGGCGGAGCAGCGCGGACGCGTGGTCGGGGTGTACTCGATGATCGGCAGCGGCATGCGCACCGGCAACGGCATCACCCTCGCCTGGCTCGGGGCCCTGCTCGGGGTGAGCGGCGCGGTCGCCGTGGGCGGGGCGGCGCTGATCGTCGGCGCCCTGCTGATCGCGGCGCTGATCGCCCTGCAGGCCCGGCAGGGGCGGGTTGCGTGAGCGGCGTGCGTCCGGGGCGTGCGCCGGTCAGCGCTTCTGCTTCTCCGGGGCGGGTGCGTGACGCCTTGCGAGGAAGGGCGTGGTGAGCGCGCCGCGCAAGGCGTAGAGATCCTCGAGGATCGCGTCCCGCTCTGCATCCGAGGTCTCCGCATCGAAGAACGAGACCCCGAGTGCGAGCGGCGACTCGTGGCCGTGGATCGGAGGGATGGAGACGGCGAACCCTCTCGTCCCCGGCAGGACCGCCCCCTCATCATCCGCCGGCCGTGAGCTCTGCGAGCATCGCCTCCGTCTCCGCGGCGCTCGGCGCGGTGGCCGGTCCGCGCCGGGTCACCGCGAGCGCCGCGGCGACGCCGGCCCGACGGACCGCAGGGTGCAGGTCCTCCCCGGCCGCGAGCCGCGCGCACAGCACGCCCGTGTGGGCATCACCCGCACCGTTGGTGTCGACGGCGCGGACCAGTGGAGCCGGCACGTCCACCACGTCCCTGCCGGGGGTGGCCAGGAACGCCCCGCGTGCGCCGGCGCGCAGCACGACGGTCCGTCCCGTGGTCGCCGTCAGGAGCGCGGCGAGCGCGGACGGGTCCTCGATCACGGCGACGTCGAGGGAGGCGTCGAGGCGCGGGAGCAGAAGGCGTGCCTCGCGCTCGTTCGAGCTCCAGATGTCGCAGCGGTCCAGGAGCGCTCGCACCGCCTCGAGGTCGGCGTCGCCGACCACGGGCGACGGGTCGACGACGACGGTGCAGGCGGCGGGAATGGTCGGCAGCCACGTGAGCAGCGCTTCCCGGTTCGCGGTGTGCGCCAGGGAGTAGCCGGAGACGCAGACGACGTCCCCGTCCCGGGCGTCGGCGGCATCCAACTGTGCGAGTGTGCTGTGGGCCTCGGCGCCGCTGGTGGAGATGAAGGTGCGTTCAGTCGAGTCGTCCACGAGGGCGATGCTGAACCCGGTGTCCCGGTCGGGATCGGGCGGGCTGAGGAGCTCCACTCCCTCTGCGGTCAGTGCGGCGCGGACGAGGTCGCCGAACGGTCCGGTGCCGTGACTGCCGGTGTGCGCGACGGCGGCTCCGTCGCGTGCGGCCGCGACCATGACGTTCACCCCGCCTCCGGCCAGGAGCTCGTGCGCCCTGGCGAAGACGTCGCCTCCCGGTTCCGGGATCGCGGGGATCCGCATCACGAGGTCCACCACGCCCTGGCCCGTGTGCAGGACTCGTCCGGGCCGGCGCTCGGCGACCGGGTTCATCGGGACGTCTCCACGCTGCGCAGTCCCAGCAATGCGTAGAGGGCTCCGCCGAGGGCGGCGGAGAGCACCCAGGCCATGCCATTGGCACCGATCCAGGTGTCGTGGAACGGCCCGGTGTACCAGGGCGTCTGCCCCGGGGAGACCTGCATGAACAGGGCCGCCACCGCGATCGCCACCAGCCAGGGGCCCATCGCCTCCCAGCGGCAGCCGCCGCGGTAGTGGTAGGTGCCGGCAGGGGAGAGGTCCAGCAGAGCCTCCGGGTCGTAGCTGCGGCGGCGGAGCATGTCGACCAGGAAGATGCCGACCCAGGCGGAGATCGGCACGGCCAGCAGTGAGATGAAGGTGATGAACGGGCCGTAGAAACCATCGGCCACCAGGAGGAAGAGCAGCGATGCGGTGGTGGTGATGACCACGTCCACGATCACCGCGTACGCCCGGGGGACGCGGAGTCCGAGGGTCAGGGTGGTCAGCCCCGCGGAGTACACCGAGAGGTGGTTGGACAGCAGCAGGCCGACGAACGAGACCGCGAGGTAGGCGACGGCGACCCCGTGAGGGAGCGTGTCGCGGATGGCGTCCAGCGGGTTCGCCGAGGTGGCGATGGACGCGTCGGACGCCCCCAGCAGCGAGCCCATCGAGATCATGATGACCAGTGGGATGCCTGCGCCGGCGGCGGCGGAGGCGACGAGGGAGAGGGCTCCCACTCGCGGCGCCTGGTAGCGGGCCATGTCAGCCCCGGAGTTCGCCCAGCCGATGCCGGTGCCCGCGGCGATCGTCCCGATCCCGGTGAGCACCGCAGCGGTGCTCCCGTGGGGCATCTCGGAGACCTGCTGCCAGTCGATGTTCACCACGAGGAACGCGAGGATCAGCAGGTTCACGGCACCGAAGATCCAGGTGGACCACTTCTGGACCACGAGGATGATCGCGTGGCCCATCCCGGAGACGGCGACGGTGAACGCGACGAAGAGAGCGACGCCGAGGACGGCGACCAGCGGGGCGGACTTCGCGTCCCCGCCGGTGCCGATGAGCAGCGAGCCGATGGTGACGACCGCCAGGGCTGCGGTGGAGGTGTTGACCGTCTCCCAGCCCAGGCGCGACAGCAGCGCCACGAGCGTCGGGCCCGCGTTCCCTCGGGTGCCGAAGACCGCCCGGGAGAGGGTCAGGCTCGGTGCGCCACCGCGGCGCCCGGCGATCGAGATCAGACCGACGATCGCGAACGAGCCGACCGCACCGATCACGGCGACGACGATCGACTGCCACACGGACAGTCCCAGGGCGATCAGACTCACGCCGAGCGGCAGTCCGAGCACCGAGATGTTCGCGGCGAACCACACCCAGAAGAGCTGGAGCGGATTGCCGGTGCGCTCGCTGACGGGGACGGGTTCGATGCCCCGCTGTTCGACAGCGGCCAGCGGGCGGTCGGTCATGCTGTGGGAGTCGGTCACAGGTGCTCGGGTGGACATCGGTGTCACCTCTCAGTGGGGAGCGTCAGGGGTGGGGAGCGTCAGGGGCGAGTGGCTCCGGCGCGCACGGCGAGGAGCTGCCGGGCGACGGGAGCGAGGTCGAGGCGGTTGACCTCGAGGACCTGCTGGACAGCGGTGGACGGGAAGGCCTCCGGTCCGTGGAGCGCGCCGAGCATCGCACCTGCCATGGCGGCCACCGTGTCGGTGTCCCCGCCGAGCGACGCCGCCAGGCACAGCGTCGCGAAGGGGTCCGATCGGCCGAGGTCGACCAGCAGGAGAGCTGCCACGACCGACTCCTGGGATTGCACCGAGGTGCCGACCACGTCGTAGAGGAACGCGTCCCTCTCCCGCGGCGCCATCGCCCGCAGCGGTGCGCGGAAGGCGGTGAAGCGGTCCGGGATGGAGGCCCCGGCGACCCAGTTCCCCAGGTGCGCTCCCTGCGCGGCGGCGGAGACCGCGGAGTCGAGTGCCTGGTCGGTGTCCGCGCCGTCCACGGCGGCGGAAACGGTCGCGGCGACGGCGGCGGCGCCTGAGATGCCGAGTCCTGTCCGATGGGTGACCTCGCTCGCGGTCACCACGGCCTCCAGGAGCCCGGTGCCTGGAGCGTGGGCGATGCCGACGGGGGCGATCCGCATCGCGGCGCCATTGGTGGTGCCGAATCGTCCGGTCTCCTCGACCGGTACCCCCGCCTGCAGTTTCTCGAGCGCGACCTTGGTGGAAGGTCCGAGGAGGTCGCGGGAGCCTCTGCGGATCATGTCCTGCTCCCAGGCGATGAGGGCCTCGGCGAAACGATGTGGATCCACCTGCCCGTCACCGGCGATGACGAGCTCGGCGAGCAGGAGGGCCTGTTCGGTGTCGTCGGTGATCGAGCCGGCGGGCATGCCCGGGGCGATCGGCTGGTCGTCGGGGCCGTCCAGCAGCCCCTCGATCCGACCGAAGCGGTCTCGGATCCGGGCGCGGGGGAGCGACTGCGTCGGCATGCCCAGGGCGTCGCCGAGTGCCAGGCCCGTGAGGGCGCCGATCGCCGCCTCCTCCTGCGAGGGGCGGGGGCGGTGCAGATGGGGCATCAGGAGTCTCCGAAGGTGAGGGAGAGGGTGAAGTGCTCGGGGTCCAGGAGGGAGACCACGTGCTCGACGAAACGGGCGTCGGCGGTGAACGACGTGCGCGCCGTGCGCAGGAATGCCGTGCCGGGGGAACGATGGAGCACGCGCGCCTCCCGCTCGTCGAGCGGGTGCACGTCGGCGTGCTGGGTGCCGCGGGCGGGCACGAGACCCGCCAGCTGAAGGGTCGCGGACAGCGAGCCGTCCACGAGCCCGTCCGTGGGGAGCGACCGGAGCTCGCCATCCCGCGGGACCGTGGCGCACTCGAAGGAGATCGGCCGCGCCTCTCCCGATCCCGTGCGCAGGCGGCGCACGCGGCGGACGCAGATGCCCTCGTCGAGCCGGACCGTCTCGGGCAGGAGCGGGATCGCGTCCCGACGCACGGGCTCGATGCCCAGCAGTCGGGTGTCGATGTCTCCGCCGGCGGAGGCGAGCGCCTGAGCCCAGCCGTGCTGCGGGTCCAGCTGCTGGCCGTCGAAGATCACGAACGAACCACGCCCGGTCTCCGTCGCGATCAGGCTCCGGTGCTGGAGCTCGCTGAGCGCCTGGCGGATGGTGCCGCGGGAGACGCCGAACTCCTCGGCGAGCCTGAGCTCGCCGTCGAGCTTCTGGCCCGGTTCGTAGTCGCCGTCCCGGATGCGCCGGGAGAGGGTCTCGACGATCACCTGTCGCTTGCCGCGCACTGCCTGTATTGACATGTACATACATGTACACCATGCGGTGCGCGGGCACCAGTCGTGTTCGCGGAGCGGTGGGCGGGGCGCTGGCGGCGCGGACAGATGTCGATGCCCGCGTGATGGCCGCAGAGGGCGATCGAGTCGGTCACTCGCCCCTGCCGTGCACCGGCCTGGCGTTCTCCGGGGCTCTCCGACCTCGTGGACCCAATGGCCGCTGACTGCGCTGGTGGTGGCGCTGGCCAGTTCGATGCGTGAGAGGGCGAACCACCTCATCGCGTCACGCAGTCGGCACCACGCGACCAGGTACCACCGGCCGCTCGTGGAGGCGAACAGCACGGGCTCGACGTCTCGGGTGGTCGTGATGCCGTCTCGCGACGTATAGCGGAGGCGGATCACCCGCTGCGCGACCATGGCCTCCTCCAGTGCTGACCTGACGGCGCGAGAGGAGGTGGGAGGGGCATCGACCCAGACACGATGGGCCAGCTCGTAGGCCTGCGCTCGGGTCCGGGGGTCGAGGACGTCCATGATCTTCCGGACCCCTGCCGCCGCCAGATCCGCGAAGGGGGCGTCAGGTGCGGCGGACACGGCCGCCATGAGGGCCACGGCCTGCGACGGGGACAGGGTGACGGGCGGCAGCGACCCGCCGCTGGCCAGACCGTACCCGCCGCCCGGGCCCGGACGGGACCAGATCGGCGCGCCGCTGTTCTCCAGCGCGGCGAGGTCCCGTTTGACCGTCCGCACCGACACCTCGAACTCCCGTGCCAGCCGGTCAGCGGAGACGCCCCGCGAGCCGCTGCGACGCAGCATCTCGGTGAGGGCATGCAGGCGTTCTGTGCGCCTCACGGCTCACGCCTCGGCAGACTCATGCCAAAAATAGTGACACCCCCTTGTCCCTCCGTGCCGGGAGGGTGGTCGCATGACGACTGCTGCGAGCACCCCGACCATCGTTCTCATCGCCGGCTCCTGGCTGGGAGCGTGGGCATGGGACGAAACCATCGAACACCTCGACGCCGCCCACTGCCGGACAGTCGCGATGACTCTGCCCGGTCTCGACGGCGGCGACACCGACCGCACGGCGAGGACTCTCGAGGACCAGGCGGCAGCGATCCGAGACGTCATCGCTCAGCGAGGCGATCAGCCTGCGATCCTTGTCGCGCACAGCGGTGCCAACGCCCCCGTCAGCCTCATCCTCGACCGGTATCCGGAGCTCGTCGCCCGAGTGGTGTGGGTCGATTCCGGCCCTGTGGCGGACGGCGCCGTGCTCGCCCCTGACTTCCCGGCCGAGCGCGAAGAGCTCCCTCTGCCATCGTTCGATGCCCTCGGAGAGCAGTCGAGCCTCGACGGCCTGAGCGTCGAGGCCCTCGAGCGTTTTCGGACGAGAGCCGTCCCGGAGCCCGCCACAGTGCTTCGCCACCCCGTCGAGCTCGTGGACGAGTCCCGCCACAGCATCCCGACGACCCTGGTGTGCTGCTCGATCTCGGGCGAACAGGTGATGGAGCTGGCCCGGGCAGGTCACCCCATGTTCGCCGAGGTCGCCAAGCTCGACACTATAGACATCATCGACCTTCCCACGGGGCACTGGCCCATGTGGAGCCGACCCCGCGACCTCGCCGAGGTGATCCGGTCAGCGGCGTCGCAGATCAGCTGAACCTCACTCGCAGCGGAAGGGCCCGACGCCGTCGTCGATCCGGATCCGGTGCCCGTGGGAGGCTCAGTCCTCGCGGCGGCGGTGATGCCAGAGCAGGCCCGCACCACCGGTCAGCGCGAGCGTCGCCAGGGCCGCGGGAGCGGTGATCTCCGTGCCGGTCTCGGCGAGCTCGTCGACACCGCCATCGGAGGTGCCGGTGCCGTTCTCGGAGTCGCCCCCCTCGGTGCTGTTGCCGTCGGAGTCGTCCTCGCCGGCGCCGCCGGCCTCGGCGGGGGAGGTGCCCACTTCGCCTCCGGAGACGCCGTGCGCGAACAGCTGGGTCATCAGCACGGCGAGCGCGGCCGTGTCCTGCTGGTCGGCGCTGTGCTCGGGCGTCGCCGCCGGGAAGTCGTTGGTCGCGGGGCCGGGCTCGGCCGGCCTGCCCGGGTTCTGCCCCGAGGCGTTCTGATCCTCGCCGGCCGACGGCGCCGGGCCGTCCTGGTCCTGTTCCTGGTCGCCCTGACCCTGGCCGTCCTGGCCGGAGCTGTCCTGGCCACCCTGGTCATCTCCCTGGTCATCGTCAGCACCCGGGAAGGGAGTGGTGGGCAGCTGCTCGTCCGGGTCGGAGTCGTCGTCGCCGGAACCATCGCCGGTGTCGTCACCAGTGTCACCGCTGGAGTCGTCGCCGGTCCCCGTATCGTCGCCGGTGCCGTCGTCGCCAGCATCGGTGCCGTCGTCGTCGCCGCCCTCGGAGCCGTCGTCCGTGCCGCCGTCGTCACTGCCGCCGCCGTCGCCCGGCGTCTCTTCCGGCGGATCGGACTCTTCCGGCGGGTCGGACTCCTCGGGAGGATCAGTCTCTTCGGGAGGATCCGTCTCTTCGGGAGGATCCGTCTCTTCCGGAGGGTCGGTCTCCTCAGGAGGATCCGTCTCTTCCGGCGGGTCCATCGGTTCCGCCGGCACCACAGTGAATGCGACGTCGGCCTGCGTTCCGCCCTCATCGATCTGTGCCCGGTACTCACCCTCGGCATCCACCGGGAAGCTCCACGCGACGGAGCCGTCCGACCCGGTCTGCTGGATCGGTTCAGGGACCGGCTGCGAGCCGTTCGGCGCGATCACGCTGATGGTCGCGTTCTGGCGCGGATCGAAGCACGTCCCGGTGACCGTGACTCCGTCGCCGACCTCCACGGTCTGTGCGCTCACGGACGCGCTCGCGGCCTTCCCCTCGCACTCCTCGCCCGCGGCGAGGGCCGGCGCCGGTGCCATCATCACGGCGGCGGGCCCGAGTGTGCATGCGGCTGCCAGCAGCAGGCCGGCCCCCAGATGACTGGCGGCGCGGCGGCGACGGACGGACATCAGAATTCCCCCTGCGACAGATTTGACCAGTCATACTGTATGAGCAATCGCCGCCCATTTGCCCGTGGGGAGTTCATACCGGGGCAAATTTTTCATGAACACCCGCTCGGTGGTGACTCGAAGGAGCCCGGCATGGCACAGGACGACGTCTCGACGAGTGCACCCGCCGTCTCCGCGGTGCAGGAGCCCGCTCAGCGCGAGGGCCAGCAGGGCCGCCGCAGCGCAGCGGCCACCCTCACCGAGGAGCAGGCGCAGGAGATCGCGCGCGAGGCCGCAGACATCGTCGAGGAGATCGCCACTGTCGTCGAGGGCAAGGACGAAGTGGCCCGGATCGCAGTGCTGGTGCTGCTGGCCGGCGGGCACCTGCTCATCGAGGACATCCCGGGCGTCGGCAAGACGATGCTCGCCAAGTCGCTTGCGGCCTCGCTCGGCGCGGAGCGCCACCGCATCCAGTTCACCCCGGACCTGCTGCCCGGCGATGTCACCGGCGCGAGCGTGTTCAACCAGGCCAGCAGCGAGTTCGAGTTCCGGCCCGGGGCGGTGTTCACCCAGATCCTGCTGGCCGACGAGATCAACCGCGCCTCCCCGAAGACGCAGTCCGCGCTGCTCGAGGCGATGGAGGAGCGGCAGGTCAGCGTCGACGGCACCACCTACGCCCTCGCCGAGCCGTTCATGGTGGTCGCCACCGCCAACCCCGTCGAGATGGAGGGCACCTACCGCCTGCCCGAGGCGCAGCGGGACCGCTTCCTCGCCCAGACCACGATGGGGTACCCGGTGCCCGCGGCGGAGGCGCGCATGCTCGCCGCCCAGACCGGGCCGGTGCCGGAGGGCGACCATGACGTGATCGACGCGGTCCGCACCCGCACCAGCCCCGAGCGGATCGCCGCCCATGTGGATGCGGTGCGCCGCGTCTACGCCTCCCCGGTGATCCTGGACTACGTGGTGCGCCTGGCCGAGGCCACCCGCGCCCACCCGCAGGTCACGCTCGGCGCCTCCCCGCGCGCGGCCGTGCACCTGGTGCGGGCCGCGAAGGCGAACGCCGCGCTGGCCGGCCGTCCCTTCCTCTCCCCGCAGGACATCGCCGACGTGATCTTCCCGGTGTGGCGCCATCGCCTGCACCTGACCCCGCAGGCCCTCTCCCGCGGGGCGAGCGCCGGCGACCTCGTCGATCAGGTGCTGCGCAGCACCCCGCAGGCGTGAGCACGAGCCCGAGCAGCCCTCGCCCGGGCACGATCCTGCGCCCCACCGGCCGCGGCGTCGTCGTCGCCGGGCTGTGCCTGGTGATGTGGGTGCTGGGCGACCTGACCCGCGTCGTCCCCGCGCGGCAGATCGCCGCCGCGCTGCTGATCATGCTGATCCTGGGCGGGATCGGGATCGCGGTCAGCAGTGTGGGCCTGCGGCCGAGGCGGCGCCTGATGGATGATGCGGTGCCCGTCGGCGGCACGGCCCGCGTGCTGCTCGAGATGGAGAGCGAGCCCTGGATCACGGTGCTGCCGCTGGGGCGAGGGATCGTGCGCGAGCACCTGCCCGAGGCGCTCGGGGGCCAGGGCGACCTGCCACTGACACCCCGGATGCCGCACATGCTGCGGGTGGGCCGACGCGGCCGGCACGACCTGGGCCCGTACTCGCTGATCGTCCGCGACCTGCTGGGCCTGTTCCACCTGCGCCGCACCGTCGCCGACGGGCTGTACCTCACCGGGCTGCCGGTGGTCGGCGAGATGGATCCCGCCGCCGAGCGCGCCACCGGCATCACCCGCGAGGGCGCTCTGCACGCCGCGCCCGCCCCCGGGGTCGGGGAGATCGGCCCCATCGCCCGGCCCTACGCCAGTGGGGACGACATCCGCCGCATCCACTGGCGCGCGAGCGCCCGCACCGGCCAGCTGATGACCCGCGAGGACGAGCCCGCCGCCGGGCAGAGCGCCGTGATCGTGCTCGACACCAGCAGGCGGAGGAACCTCACGGGCGAGGTCGAGGACGCGCTGGTCTCCCACGCCGCCACGGTGCTCGACGCCCTGGGCCGCAGCGGCTGGGAGGTGCGGATCGTCGACGCCAGCGGGGACGAGATCACCCGCACCGGTCGCCGCCGCGGGGTCCCCGGCCCGTCACCGCTGGGCAGCGAGGCCGACGCCGTCGAGCTGCGCGCCTCCCTGCTCGCCCTGGCCGACGTGGACTTCGACGACGACGCCTGCGGCGGGATCGGCCGCGACCACGCCGCCGGGCACACCGCCCTCGCGATCGCCCTCGGGCCCGACGACGGCGACCCCTTCTCCGGCCTCGAGCTGGACCGCTTCGCCGGCCGCGCCGCCCACCGCACCGCGATCGCGCTGCGGCCTGCGCTGGAGGGGGAGATGGCGGGCAGCGGCAGCCCGACGGGCGAGAGACCAGGGGGCGCGAGGCCGGGGGGCGAGAAGGCTGCGGGAGGGAAACCGTTGGGCGGGAGAACGGCGGGCGCGAATCCGGTGGGTGCGGAGACCGCAGGCGCCGCGCGGCCCCCGGCCCGCCGCATCGGCCCGGCCGACGGCGACGGCTTCGGCCGCGCCCACGAGCAGCACGCGCGGGAACTGGCAGAGGTCCGTGACCGGCACAGCCCCACCCGCTCCCGCCACGGCACCTGGACCCTGGTGCGCGGCACCGCCGCGGACACCCTCACCGACCTGCTCACGACGGCCGAGGAGGAGACACCCCGATGACCACGCTCGTCGGCCGCCCCGCGCTCGAGGGCGCCCACCTCGTCGGCCGTGCCGCGCTGCTGCTGCTCGCGCTGCTGCTGGCCTCCGCGCCCGTCTCCCAGCTGCTGGCCGGCTCGTCCTGGCTGACGCTGACCGTCGTCGCCGCCGCTCCCGTGATCCTCGGCGGGGTGGTGCTGCGCTCCGTGATGCGCCGGCAGATGCTCGTCCCCATCGCCCAGGCCGGGCTGCTGGTGGTGCTGGTGCTCGTGGTCGAGACCGTGCTGGGCCTGGCACGATGGCAGGAGGGCCCGCTCGCGGTCGCGACCAGCCAGATCGGGATCATCACCCGGGGGGTGAACGAGCTGGCCTCCGGCATCGCCCCGCTGACCCTCGGCGGCCCCGGCACGGTGCTGGTGGTGGCGCTGATCGGGCTGATGACGCTGCTGCTGGACATGATGTTCCTGGACCTGGGCTGGCACACGCCCACCGCACTGCTGCTGCTCGGCGCGGTGCTGATCCCCGCCCTGCAGCAGCCGGCCGGCGGAGAGTGGTGGCACCTCGCCGGGCCGGTGCTCGCCGGAGCGATGATCTTCGCGACCCGCACGATCCACGCGGATCCGCAGTATCTGCGCGGTGACCGCAGGCCGCAGGCGGGGCCGCGCGCCCAGCCGGGCCGCTCCCTCGCCGCGGTGGGGCTGTGCCTCGCCCTGGTCGCGGGGGCCTCGCCGCTGCTCGCCTCCGCCCTGCCGGAGGTGGCCCCGGCCCGGATCGCCCTGAACATCGACGTGCTCAAGAACTGGCAGGACCCGGACGCCCCCGCGCTCGGCCCGGTGATGATCGACGACGACGTCTCCGTGCGCCGCTCCCTGCTCCAGCAGGAGGACACCGAGGTGCTGCGCTACACCTCCACCGCCGAGGAGCCCTCCTACCTGCGCCTGCGCGCCCTGAACAGCTTCACCGGCGAGACCTACCGCGGCACCGCCGAGGGCGAGGATCCGGTGATGGGCCTGGATGCTTTCAGCGACGCCCGCGATGACGGCGTCGCCGTGGACGGCGGTACCGACGACTTCGTCGACACGGACATCCGGATCATGGACTTCGCCGGAGACCGACTCCCGATGCCGGACAACGTCCGCTCCGTCCAGGGCGAGGACGCGAGCCTGAACCGGGCGCTCACCCTCCAGCCCTCCAACGGGGAGGTCGCCGTCGGCCGGGTCCGCTCCGGGCTGCTGGGTCAGGAGTATAGCGTCGCCTCCGAACCGCGCACCTCCACCCCCGAGCAGCTGCGCACCGTGAACCCGGGTGTGTTCGAGCAGCCCTTCTCCGCCGGTTACACCTCCCGCGACGAGGTGCCGGACAGCGCGTCCACGCTCGCCGAGGAGATCGCCGCCGATGCCGGCGCGGAGAACGGCTATGACACCGCCGTCGCCTACCAGGACTACTTCCGCACCTCCTTCGCCTACTCCCTGACGGTCAACAGCCCGCCCGGGGAGGATCCGCTGGAGTCCTTCCTCGAGGACCGCATCGGCTACTGCGAGCAGTTCGCCGCCGCGTTCGCGCTGATGATGACCTCTCAGGGGTATCCCTCGCGCGTGGTCATCGGATTCACCCCCGGCGAGCAGGACGGCGAGGAGTGGACCGTCAGCGCGAAGAACGCCCACGCCTGGCCGGAGGTGTGGTTCGGCCCCACGCACGGCTGGGTCCGCTTCGAGCCGACGCCCGCCGCCGCCGCGAACGGCGTGACCCCGCCCGCGATGACCGAGCAGTCCGACGAGCCCGACGCCCCCTCGCCCACCCCCGAGACCCCGGAGGAGCAGGAGCCCACCGAGGAGCCGAGCAGCGCGGAGGACACCGCGGAGGCGCAGACCACCGAGGACACCGCCGCCGCCGAGGACTCCGACGACGGCGGCACCGGCCCCTCCGAGGCGACGGTGCAGCGGATCCAATGGGGGCTGGTGAGCGTGATGGCGCTCGGCGCCCTGCTCGCCGCCGCGGCCACCGCGACCGTGATCCTGATCCGTCGACGGCGCGTGCGCGCCCGTGACGAGCGCTGGGAGGCGCTGCTGGTGGGCGGAGGCGCTGCGGGTGCTGGGGCTGGTGCTGGAGCTGGGGCTGGCGGCGGGGCCTCCGCTGCCGGGCCCGGGGCCGCGGGCGCCGCCACCGGGCTGGAGGCCGAGCGGATGCATCGCCGGGCGGGGGCGCTGGCCTGGTCCGAGCTCATGCGGGAGCTCTCGGTGCGCGAGACCGCGATCCGCTGGCTCGGCATCACCGGGGCCTGGGGCAGACCGCCCACCAGGATCGCACTGGACCCCACCCTGCCCCCGCAGCAGGCGCTCGCGAAGCTGCTGGACAGCATCGACGCCGGGACCCTCGACGTCACGCCCGAGCACCGCGCCGCCGCAGCCCACGTGGCCGCGGCCTACACCACCGCCCGCTACGCCGCCCCGCTGCCCGACCCGGAGGTGGAGGACGAGGGCGGAGGGGAGAGCCGGGAGGCGCCGGGCCCCACAGCCGTCGGCGAGGCGTCGGACGGCGATTCCGTGCACCAGGGGAAGCCCCAGCACCCGCTGCGCCGTGACGCGGATCAGCTCATCGAGCTCATCCGCACCGCGCGCTGAGCTCCGGGCGACCGTTGCACAGTTGGCGTTGTGAGGCTGCGGAACGCCAACTGCGCAACGGTCGAACGGGCGTGACCCCCACTGCGCGATGCGACAGCGAACGCAGCAGGCCGGGCGATGGTGGCGCCGCGCCAGGCCGCCCCGAGCGATCGCACCTACTCCTCGAGCACGTACTCGTCCGCCTCGAGCGCGTCGAGGGCCAACCGGGCGGCGCCGAGGGGGACCACGTCCTCCCCGAGGGTGGACAGCGCGACCGCCGGGACGTTGATGCACATCGATTCCAGATGCCGGCGCACGGCGTCGAGGAACGCCCGCCCGCCGACGGTGAGCTCACCGGCGACCACCACCAGCTCGGGGTCCAGCACCGAGACCAGCACCGAGGCGGCGCGGGCCGTGTGGTGGGCGAGGTGGTCGGTGAGACGTGCCGCCTCCTGCTCTCCCTCGGCCGCGGCGCGGAAGACGTCCTCGGCGGTGCGGCCGGCGTCCTCGAGCACCGCCGCCGCATTCCACGTCTGATCCTGCAGCAGCCGGCCCAGCTCCGCGGCGGCTCCTGACCTGCCGTGATGGGCGCGTCCGCCCAGCACGATGCCCTGCCCGCTGGGCCGGCCCGAGAGGATCAGGGCGACGTCATCGGCGTAGCGGGCGGCGCCCTGCCATTTCTCGCCGAGCGCCGCGAGGGTGCCGTCGTTCCCGGCGACCGCCGAGCAGTCGAACCAGCTGCCGACCGTCCCTGCCAGGTCGAGGCCGGTCCAGCCGGGGATCTGGCTCGAACGGCGCACCCGACCGGAGGGGTCCACCACGCCGGTCGTCGCCGCACCGACGGACCAGACGGGACCGGCCGGGGCCGCGACCCGTCGGGCGAGCTCCCGTGCCGCCGCCAGGCGCTCCGGCGCGGGCAACCCCGGGGGGAGGGCGAGGCGTTCGCGGGCGATCACGACGCCGTCCAGATCTGTGGAGAGCGCGAGGACCGCCGCCCGGGAGAAGTGCAGGCCGAGCGCAGCCCCGGCGGTCGCGTGGAAGCTGTAACGCCGCGCGGGGCGGCCGGATCCGCCCGTGGTCGGCGCATGTGACTGGACCAGCTGACGGGAGGTCAGCTCCTCGAGGACCGCGGTGAGGGTCTGGCGGGAGAGCCCGGTCAGCTTCGCCATCTCGGACAGGGTGAGCTCCGGGTGCGCACGGAGCGTGGCCAGGACCGTCCGTCGGTTCCAGCGCCGCACGAGGGTGGTGTCGGCGCCGGAGAGACCGGGACCGGGGTCACTGGGGGTCATGCGGTGCCTCTCCGTGAACGTGCGGGGTCGAGCGGGCGGGCCGGGCAGGCGGGAACGGGCGGACCCGCGCCGGGCTCCGCCCGCCGCGGTCGCCTCGCCGTTCCCTGTCCATGACCTCGAAGGGTACTGGCCGTCGGGCGGCGCCGGGAGCGCGGGGGAGGCCGTGGGGCGAGCGAGGGAGCGCGTCCCGTCGCCCGCCCCACGGCCCGGCCTCACTTCCGGCGATCGTGCGCCGTCTGGTGCGCGGCCAGGTAGTCCGGCAGCCCGATCTGCTCGAACGTGGCGACGTGGTCGTCCCACTCGTCGAGGGAGCGCTCGCCGGTGACGAATGCCGCCAGGGACTCATCGGCGTACTTCGCGATGTCGTTGCCGATCGTGGTGATCCGCTGCGACTCCTCCGCGGAGAAGGTGAAGGCGGGCCACACCTCCTCCAGCGCGTAGGGCTCGACCACCTTCGCCCCCTCGGTGGACTGCTCCGAGGTCTCCACCCCGCGGAACCAGGTGTCGGTGGCCCAGCCGGGGTACCAGCCGCCCAGGTAGAGGACGTGCTCCTTGAGCCCCTCGTCGACCGAGCCGGACTCGGTGATCTCCGGGAGCAGCTCGAGCTTCCCGTCGACCTCGTGGTAGCTCTTCCCCTCGACGCCCAGGAAGAACAGACGCGCCCCCTCCTCGCTGAACCAGAAGTCCATCCAGCGGGCGAGCTCGATCGGGTGCTCGCAGTTGTCGGTCATCACGAAGTTGCCGATCGAGGAGAGCTCCGAGCGGACCGCATGCCAGGCCGGCTCGTCCCCGGAGCTGCGCACCAGGGGCGCGAGCGCCACATAGTTCTCGCCCTCCTCCCCGAAGAACCCGGCAGGGGCCTGCGTGGCGCAGGAGCCGAGCGTGCCCTCGGTGCCGGCGGAGGTGAAGGCGGCGAAGTCGGTGGCGAAGATGTCCTGCTGGAGCAGGTCGTCGGCGTAGAGGCCGTGGAGGTACTCGAGCATGTCCCGGTAGCCGTCGCTGGCCGGGTAGTAGCGCACCGCGCCCGTCTCGGGGTCGAGGTCCACTGCGGCACCGGCATCGGTGCCCTTGTTCGCGATCCCGAAGGTCCCGTAGAGGCACGAGAAGATGCTGCCGATGCCCTGGCCGCCCAGCGGGATCGCGCCGTCGCGCGAGCCCTTGACCTCCTCGAGGTAGGCCCGGTACTCGTCGAGCGTCTCGGGGGCGGACATCCCGGCCGCATCCAGCCAGTCCTTGCGAGCCCAGAACTTGGTCTGGTAGCGCAGGCCGAGCGCCTTCGGGTCATAGATCCCCGGCAGCGAATAGATGTTGCCGTCCGGGAAGGTCAGCCCCGTGCGCAGGGCCGGGTACTCCTCCATCCGGGCGGTGAGGTTCGGCATGTACTCGTCGATCAGCTGGTTCAGGGCCACGAACACGCCCTGCTCGCCGTACTTGGCGATGTCACCGCCGGGCACACCGGTGCGGTAGAAGGCCTCGGGGTAGTCGCCGCTGGTGAGCAGGAGGTTGCGACGCTCGGCGACGGCCTCCTCCCCGACCAGGCCCCAGTCCACCTCGATGTTGGTGATCGACTGGGTCTCCTGCACCGAGGAGATCTGGTTCCACTCCTCGGCGGAGGTGTTGGCCCGCCTCGACATCAGCGAGATCGTGATCGGCTCGTCGACGATCGGCATGCCCTCGGGGTTGAGGTTGTCGTCGGGGTTCTCGATCTTCTCGGCGGTGTCCGAGCTCTCCCCGCCGCCACCGCAGGCGGCCAGGGCCGCGGTGGAGGCCAGGACGGCGGAGGAGGCGAGAGCGGTGCGTCGGGTGAACGGGGAGATGGTCATGATGTCCTC
>NZ_DASVGJ010000039.1:0-32048 GCF_036379615.1 Brachybacterium sp. | reverse complement strand
CTCACTCAGGAGAGCGCTACGCGACCCTCGGCCCGTCCGGACCTGTTCCGGACGGGCCGTGTCGCGTCCGGGCACCGTCCCACGTCAGGGAGCGGTGCTCCGACCGCCTGCCGCCGGCACCGCTCAGGCCCGTCGGAAGTGATCCGGCCGGAGCCGTGCCCCGATCCCGACTGAGGTCAGCAGGGCGATCGCCACGGCGCCGCAGCCGACGGCGAGCGCCGGCCCGGTGAGGCTCGCGAGGCCGACATGCGTCATCAGCGCCGGCTCCATACCCCGGTTCCCGGTTTCCACGAAGGCGACCGCCACCAGATGCCCGATGGCGAGCGCCGCTCCCCCGCCGACCGCCAGCGGCAGCATGACCTCGATCCAGTGCGCACGGCGCAGCACTCCCACGGGGGTGCCGAGCAGGCGGAGACGGGCATGCTCCTCGCGGCGCCCCATCGCCAGATCGGCGGTCCCGAGCAGGAACGCCCCCAGTCCGACGGCGAGGACCACGAGGTTCAGCAGGCGGATTGCGTCGATCGTCGCCTGATAGGGGGCGAAATCCTCCGCCGTCCAGCCGATGTGGGCGTCGATGCCCTGCGCCTGCAGTTCTGCCGGGAGATCGGGGCGGGGATCCGCAGTGATCCTCGCCTCTCGTCCGCCCAGCTGCCAGATCTGCGCCTCCGTGACCATCGCCCGCGGGACGAACAGGGTTGCAGCGGGTTCCGTATCCTGCCACGCGGGAAGACCGTGCACCCGGGAGAGGTCCGTCTCCGCGACCTCGAGCGCCAGCACGGGGTCCCCGAACCCTCCTGTGCTCTCGTCGTAGACGGTTCCGTACAGCTCCACGGCCCCCTGCGGAGGGGTCCCCTGGCCGAGCTCCGACGTCGCCGGGATCCAGGCCGCTCGATCGTCCCGGCATCCCGCCACCTCAGGTCGCAGGATCTGGAGATCCTCGCAGGTCGAGACCAGCGCGCTGAACGCATGCTCCCCCGGAGGGACCCCAGGGTCGGCGACGAACCCTCGGCTGCTGTACGTGACCTCTCGCACCCCGTCGATGCTCGCGAGAGCACCCTCCAGCTCGGCGACGGAGACCGGGCTGGAGAGCGTGGGAGTCTCCGCGACAGCCTCGACGTTCCGGTAGTGCAGGCCGGCCTGATAGATCGGCGCTGCTGAGAGGACGCTGATCAGTCCCTGCGCGGCGGTGGTCACCACCACGCCGATCACCAGTGCGCTCAGAACCCTTCCCAGGACGGCGGGCTGGGACTGCAGCCGCCTGCCCGCCACGACCGTCGCCGGGGCGCGCCGCAGAAGGAGAAGATCGGCGCCTCCTCGCACCAGCACAGCGGGCAGGAGGACGCTGCCCAGCGCGGCCAGCCCCGCGCCGCCGAGGAAGAGCACGGTGAGCACCGGGTTCGAGACGCTCTGCAGGCTCCAGCCGAGCACCAGCATCACCACGCCGAGCACCAGGACCGCAACACGCCAGAGCCCGGGTCGCCGGGACACCTCGCCCCGGGCTCTGGCGAGATCCCCTGCGCGGGAGCCGCGGGACGGCAGCGCGCTCCCGGCGACCAGGCACAGCGGCACCGCGAGCGCGACGAGGGACGCCGCCGGGACGGCGCTCGGCACAGTCGCCATCCCGAGTAGTGCCCGCCCGACCTGGGGCACGAGGAGCGCACCGATCCCGTGGCCAGCCACCGCACCGAGGAGAGCAGGAGGCAGGGACTCGCCCACCCCCACCAGCATTTGATCCCGGCGGCGCATGCCGAGCAGCTGCAGCCGCGCCCCGCGTCGGGAGCGGCTCAGCTCGGACATGCGCCCGGTCGCGGTCGCGGCGGCCAGCACGGGCAGACTGATCGCGAGGGCCACGATGCCGGGCAGGATCATCCCCGCAACCTCCGACATGACGATCCCGGGCGCGAGGCTGCGGGGGCGGGCCGCGTCGAGCAGCGACAGCACCACGACCAGCAGCAGGCAACCGCTCAGAGTCACCAGCAGAGCGCTCCCGGCGCGGAAACGTCCGTGATCGGTGGCGCGCAGCGCGAGGGTGAGCCCGAGGCGCAGGGAGGGCAGCATCTCAGCCCACCAGCTCCCCGTCGCGCATGCTCACCAGTCGGTCCAGGTGCGCGGCGACGCGGTTGTCGTGGGTGACGACCACGAGGGTCGTGCCCTGCTCGGTGACGGTGTCCATCAGCGCCTCCATCACCGTGTCCGCGGCGACGGTGTCCAGCGCGCCGGTGGGCTCGTCGGCGAGCAGCAGTGCGGGCTGATGGATCAGCGCGCGGCCGACGGCGGCGCGCTGCGCCTGACCGCCCGAGACCTGGGCGGCGCGGCGGTCCGCGACGTCTCCCAGATCGAGCCGGTCGAGCATCGACTCGACCTCGGGCCCGATCCTCGCCGGCTTCCCGCCGAGCAGTTGGAGAGGGAGGGCGAGGTTCTCGCGCAGTGTCAGCTCGCCGATCAGGTCGCCGAACTGGAACACCATGCCCATGCGCGCGAGTCGGAGCTGGGCGCGGTCCTTCTCCCGCAGTGCGCCGAGATCCTCCCCGAGCACGCACAGCGTGCCGTCGTCTGCCTCCAGCACTCCAGCGAGCACGTGCAGCAGGGTCGACTTCCCGCAGCCCGACGGCCCCATCACAGCGATCTGCTCCCCTGCGGTGATCTGCAGGTCGATCCCGCGCAGCGCGGGTTCCTCACCGTAGGCGACCCGAACACTGTGCAGGTCGACGACATGGGACGCCTCGGGGCGGCTCACGCCGGAGCCGTCCGTCTCGTCCACGAGCCTGTCACCTGAGGATCCTCGGAGTCTCCCGCTCGGATCGGCGACATCGTGCCCGCGGCGTGCTGACGCGGCGGTCATCGTCGGACTCCCTCCTCATCGGACCGGCGAGGATCGACGGTCTTCCACTGCTCGCGCAGGGCCTCGAGCCGCTGGTCTGCTTCCTGGATCCAGCGGAGGTCGGCATCGAGATGGGCAAGCTCGTAGTCGAGATGGAGGAGCACTGCCGGCTCGGCGCCGCGGCGCCGGGAGGTCAGCTCACGCATGCGTTCCATGTGACTGCGCCGCTGTGCGACGAGGACCTCCTGAGCGTCCCTCCCGGAGAGCAGGGCGATCGAGATCCTGACGAACAGGGTGGAGGCCGCGAAAGCACCGGTGGTCTGAGGCGTGGTGATCCAGCTGTCGAGCTCTGCCACTCCGTCCGAGGTGATGCCGTAGAGCTTGCGCTCCGGCCCGGAACCGCTCTCGACGGTGAGGATCTCGGCCCATCCCTGCCGCTCGAAACGAGCCAGGGAGGAGTAGACCTGCCCGAAGGCGAGCGGTCTGTCCGGGCTGAGCAGCTCGTCATAGTCGTGCTTGAGGGAGTACCCGTAGGCCGGCGACCGATCCAGCAGTCCCAGCAGGGCATGTGCGGTGCTCATGCGCCGACAATACACGGTGGGTATACCAAGAGAGAATAGACTGACAGGATCACGCCGGCCTCGGCGCCTCCCCGACTCAGCCCGCCCGGCGCAGGTCGATCAGCACGAGCTCGCGGGGGTCGTTCACCCGCACCCCGGCGATGCTGTTGCCGAGCCCACGGCTGATCACCATCGTGGTGCCCTGGCGCTCGTGCACGCCTTCACTGAGCTCCGGCAGCCAGCCCTGGTGCGGTGCGTACAGGCCGCCGATCCCCGGCACGCGCACCTGGCCGCCGTGCGCGTGCCCGGACAGGACCAGGTCGATCCCCTCGCCCAGATACCTCTCGAACAGCTCGGGGCGGTGGGCGAGCAGGATCGTGAGGGCGGACTCCTGCGGGGAGAGCGCGGAGAGCAGCGCAGCCGGGTCCCGCGCAGACAGCCCGGCGGCGGCCCGCACGCGAGGATCGTCGAGCCCGATGAGCGTCACAACGGCGCCGGCCACCTGCACTGTCGTCGACTCGTCCCGCAGCACCACCACACCCCGCTCCTCGAGACCGGTCAGCAACGCGCTCTGACGAGGAGAATCCGCCTCATGATTGCCCAGCACCATGTACGTCGGGGCGATCGCCCAGAGCCGCTCGGCCACGTCGAGCACGCCCGAGATATCCGCGGTGCGGTGGTCGATGAGGTCGCCGGTGAGCGCGATGAGGTCGGGCTGCCCCGACTCCACGCCGGAGATCAGCCTGTCCTGGAAGGAGCCGAAGTCCGCGGCGTGCAGATCGGAGACCTGCGCGATCCGGAGGCCGTCGGCCGCGGCGGGCAGGGAGGCGAGAGGGACGTCGTACTGGGTGAGGTCCAGGCGACGGTTGTCCCACAGCAGCCAGCCGGCGCCGAGCAGCAGCACGAGGATGCCCACGAGCGCCGCCCGGGCCAGTCGGGAACGGAGCGGAGCGGCGGCGTGGCCGCCCCGCGGAGCGACCGAGAGCGGAGCGCTCACCGCACGGGAAGACCCTCGGCGGCCATGGCCGCCTTCGCCTCCGCGATCGTCATCTGCTGGAAGTGGAACACGCTCGCGGCGAGCACCGCGTCGGCGCCGGCATGGACCGCGGGCGCGAAGTCATCGGGCGTCCCGGCACCGCCGGAGGCGATCAGCGGCAGGCTCGTCGCCTCGCGGGCGAGGCGGATCAGCTCGAGATCGAAGCCCTGCTCGGTGCCGTCGGCATCCATCGAGTTCAGCAGGATCTCGCCCGCGCCCCGCTCGGTGACCTCACGGATCCAGGCGATCGCGTCGATGCCGGTGCCCCGTCGTCCGCCGTGGGTGGTGACCTCGAAGCCCGACCCGCTGCGGGCCGTGCCCTCGGGGGTCTCCTCGGTGACGCGTCGGGCGTCGATCGAGAGCACGAGAACCTGGTTGCCGAATCGGCGGGAGATCTCGGAGATCACCTCGGGGCGGGCGATCGCGGCCGTGTTCACTCCGCACTTATCGGCGCCCGCGCGCAGCAGCTGGTCGACGTCCGTCACGGAGCGCACCCCGCCGCCGACGGTCAGCGGGATGAAGATCTGCTCGGCAGTGCGACGCACCACGTCGATCATGGTGTCCCGGCCGCCGGAGGAGGCGGTGACATCGAGGAAGGTCAGTTCGTCGGCCCCTTCGGCGCCATAGCGGGCGGCGAGCTCCACGGGGTCACCGGCATCGCGGAGATCCTTGAAGTTCACGCCCTTGACGACGCGTCCCGCATCGACGTCGAGGCAGGGGATCACACGGACGGCGAGGCTCATGCGTCGATCCTCTCCAGGTCGAGCTCCTCGGCGCCCTCGATGATGAACTGCTTGCGCGGGGCGACCTCCGAACCCATCAGCAGCTCGAAGACGGCGCTGGCGGCCTCGGCATCCTCGATCCGCACCCGGCGCAGGGTGCGGTGGCCCGGATCCATGGTGGTATCGGCGAGCTGGTCGGCATCCATCTCCCCCAGGCCCTTGTAGCGCTGGATCGGCTCCTTGTAGCGCTTGCCGCGGCGCTCGAGGTTCTTCAGCAGCTTGTTCAGCTCCGCCTCGGAATAGGTGTAGACCAGCTCGTTCTTCTTCTTGCCGCCGTGGACGATCTCCACCCGGTGCAGCGGTGGCACCGCGGCGTAGACGCGGCCCGCCTCGACCAGGGGCCGCATATAGCGATGGAACAGGGTCAGCAGCAGGGTGCGGATATGGGCACCGTCGACATCGGCGTCGGTCATCATGATGATCTTGCCGTAGCGGGCGGCGTCCAGGTCGAAGGTGCGCCCGGAACCGGCGCCGATGACCTGGATGATCGCCGCGCACTCCGTGTTCTTCAGCATGTCCGTGACGGACGCCTTCTGCGTGTTCAGGATCTTGCCGCGGATCGGCAGCAGCGCCTGATACTCGGAGGAGCGGGCGTTCTTCGCGGTGCCCAGCGCGCTGTCGCCCTCGACGATGAACAGCTCGGAGCGCTCCACATCATGGGTGCGGCAGTCGGCGAGCTTGGTGGGCATGGTCGAGGACTCCAGCGCGTTCTTGCGGCGCGAGACCTCCTTGTGCATGCGGGCGGCGATGCGGGCGCGCATCTCCGAGACCACCTTGTCGATGACCAGGTTGGCCTGCTCCTTCTCCTCCTTCTTGGTGGAGGTGAGGAACTCCGTCAGCCGCTCCTCGACGACCTTGGCGACGATCGCCCGGATCGCGGGAGTGCCGAGGACCTCCTTGGTCTGGCCCTCGAACTGCGGCTCGTCGATGCGCACGCTGACCACCGCGGTGAGCCCCGCGAGCGTGTCGTCCTTCTCGATCTTCTCGTTCTTCGCGTTGAACTTGACGCGGCGGGCGTTGTTCTCGACCTGCTTGCGCACGGTCTTGACCATCGCCTGCTCGAAGCCGGTGATATGGGTACCGCCCTTGGGCGTGGCGACGATGTTCACGAAGGAGCGCAGGGTGGAGTCGAAGTCCGCGCCCCAGCGCAGGGCGATGTCGACCTCGCAGGAGCGCTCCACCTCGGTGGAGACCATGTGGCCCTTCGCATCGAGCACGGGGATGGTCTCGGTGTAGTCGCCGGTGCCCTGCAGACGGATCACATCGGTGATCTTCTGGTCCTGAGCGAGGTACTCGACGAACTCGCTGATGCCGCCGTCGTACTTGTAGGTGCGGGTCGCGGGCTGGTCCGGGGAGGCCTCGGGCCGATGGTCGGTGACCGAGAGCTGCAGGCCGGGGACCAGGAAGGCGGTCTGCCGGGAGCGCCGGGTGAGGTCGTCGAGCGAGAAGTGGGAGCCCTTGACGAAGATCTGCGGGTCCGCCCAGTAGCGCACCCGGGTGCCGGTCACGCCGCGCTTCGCCTTGCCGACCACACGCAGCTCCCCCGGGCCGTCCGCCGGGGTGAACGTCGAGTCGGGGTCCGGCCCGTCGGCGTCGGCGAAGGTGCCCGGCGTCCCGCGCTGGAAGCTCATCGCATAGACCTTGCCGCCACGGTCCACCTCGACGTCGAGACGGCCCGAGAGGGCGTTGACCACGCTCGCGCCGACACCGTGGAGGCCGCCGGAGGCCGCGTACGAGCCGCCGCCGAACTTCCCGCCCGCGTGGAGCTTGGTGTAGACGACCTCGACGCCGGTCAGGCCGGTGCGCGGCTCGACGTCCACCGGGACGCCGCGCCCGGTGTCCCGGACCTCGACCGAATGATCCGGATGGAGGATCACCTCGATCGAGTCGCCGTGCCCGCCGAGCGCCTCGTCCACGGCGTTGTCGAGGATCTCCCAGAGGCAGTGCATGAGGCCTCGGGAGTCGGTGGAGCCGATATACATCCCGGGACGCTTGCGCACGGCCTCGAGGCCCTCGAGGACCTGGAGGTTGCGCGCGTCGTAGGCGGACTTCTTCGCAGCGGTGGTGGTGGACACCCCTCGGATCCTACGGGTCCCGGCCCGCAGAACCCGGCATTGGGCGGTGCCGTCCCGCTCACAGCCTCGGCCCTGCTCCCTGTGCGCGGCCTCGCTCACACGCTGTTGCGCCCCCAGCGAACCAGGGGTGCGGACACTGCCCCGGCAGCGGTCGGCGATGCTACAAATGACTCCATGAACCTGACTCTCGAAGCCCCCCGGCTGACGGCACACGACCGCTGCGATCGCTGCGGCGCCCAGGCGTACGTCAAGGTGCTCCTCGAGGCCGGCGGCGAACTGATGTTCTGCGCGCACCACGCGCGCGCCCACCAGGATGCCTTCACGGACATCGCCGCCGAGATCATCGACGAGACCGAGCGACTCCACCTCAAGCCGGAGCCCGTCGACGACTGAACCCGAACCTGCCACGGCGTCCCGGCGCCAGACGAAGGGCGTCCACCCGAGGGTGGGCGCCCTTCGTCGTCCCCTCCCGCTTCTCCCCGCACCGTCCTCCCCGGAGCATCAGCCCTGCAGCGACGTCGCCCACGCATCGCCGTCCCCGTGATGCAGCGCCCGGCGGTCCGCGCCTCGGAGCACGTGCGGCCCGGTGCCGGTCAGTTCTCCAGCAGACGCTCGGCCCGGATCGCGTACTCGACCCAGGCGGTGCTGCGTCCCTCGCGAGGGTCCCGGGCACCTGTCGCCTCGAAGCCGATTCGCTCGTACAGCCGCTGGGCGGCGAGGTTGGACTCGTCCACGTCCAGCCGCAGGTCCGGGCGGCCCAGGTCGATCGCGAGACGCGCGAGGGCGCCGAACAGCGGGCGGGAGAGGCCGTTCCCGCGCGCCTCGGGCCGCACCCACAGGGACACGATGTGGGCGCAGTCCTCCGGGATCGGATGCTGCGGGGTGTAGCCGGCAGGCAGCAGGGCGATGCCGCCCACCACCTCGTCGCCGCGACGGGCCTGCAGGTGCACGCGGGGTCCGGCGGCCTCCTCCCGCCACTGCTGCTCGGTGCGGGCACGGGCTTCGTCGAGGTCGGCCCAGAAAGCGTCCGGATCCGCGGTCAGCATCGCCAGGCGCAGCTCGCGGTGAGAGGCCCAGTCCGCAGCACGGACGCGGTGGATGTGCAGAGGCGGCTCACCTCTCGCAGCGCCGGCCGTCGCGTCCGTCGGCGCGTCGGTCGGCATGTCCGTCGGCGCGTCGGTCGGCATGTCCGTCGACGGGTCAGTCGGCGTATCCGTCGACATGTCCGTCGTCCTGCCGGGCTCCGCCCGGGTGCTCATCATTGCTTCTCCGTCCTCATCCATGCCGTCACAGTGCTCGATCGTGGGGCCGGGACCGAGCACGGGCCCGGATTCCGCAGAATCCGGGCCCGTGGACCGTCGCCGTGCCAGGACGTCCGCTCAGTCGAGGTAGTCCCGCAGCACCTGGGAGCGCGAGGGGTGGCGCAGCTTCGACATGGTCTTGGACTCGATCTGGCGGATCCGCTCACGGGTCACGCCGTAGACCTTGCCGATCTCGTCGAGGGTCTTGGGCTGGCCGTCCTCGAGGCCGAAGCGCATGGAGACCACGCCGGCCTCGCGCTCGGAGAGGGTGTCCAGCACCGAGTGCAGCTGCTCCTGCAGCAGGGTGAAGCTCACCGCATCGGCCGGGACCACGGCCTCGGAGTCCTCGATCAGGTCGCCGAACTCGCTGTCGCCGTCCTCGCCGAGCGGGGTGTGCAGGGAGATCGGCTCACGGCCGTACTTCTGGACCTCGACGACCTTCTCGGGCGTCATGTCCAGCTCCTTCGCGAGCTCCTCCGGGGTGGGCTCGCGGCCCAGGTCCTGGAGCATCTGACGCTGGACACGGGCGAGCTTGTTGATGACCTCGACCATGTGCACGGGGATGCGGATCGTGCGGGCCTGGTCCGCCATGGCGCGGGTGATGGCCTGACGGATCCACCAGGTGGCGTAGGTGGAGAACTTGTAGCCCTTGGCGTAGTCGAACTTCTCGACGGCGCGGATCAGGCCCAGGTTGCCCTCCTGGATGAGGTCCAGGAACAGCATGCCGCGCCCGGTGTACCGCTTGGCCAGGGACACCACGAGACGGAGGTTCGCTTCGAGCAGATGGTCCTTGGCGGCGCGGCCGTCCTCCACGATCATCGTCAGCTCACGACCGTGCTTGGTGAGGCGGCCGTTCTTGTCCTTGAGGGTCTCGTCCCCCTTGAGGTTCTGCTCGGCATAGAGGCCTGCCTCGATGCGCTCGGCGAGCTCGACCTCCTGGGCGGCGTTCAGCAGCGCGACCTTGCCGATCTGCTTGAGGTAGTCCTTGACCGGGTCGGCCGTGGCGCCCGCGGTGACGACCTGCTGGGCAGGGGCGTCGTCGACGGCGGCGTTGTAGACGAATCCGCCGGAGGCCTCGACCTTCGCGTCCGTGGCGGAGGTCGGCTTGGACGTCTCGGCGTCCTCGCCGTCCTCCTCGGGCTCCGACTCGGCCTCGGCGCCCTTGGGAGCGACGGCGGCCTTCTTCGCTGCGGTCTTGCGGGGGGCGGTCTTCTTGGCAGGGGCCTTCGCCGCGGCGGTCTTCTTGGCGGCGGTCTTGGCGGTGGGCTCCGAGGAGTCCGCGCCGTCGGTCTCGACGGCCTCGGCCTCGGTGCTCTCCGCTGCCTTCGTGGCCGCGGCGCGCTTCGAGCGCTTCGGCGTGGTGGAGGTCTCAGCAGTACTGGAGGAGGTCACAGAGTTCCTTCTTCCGGCGGCGGCCCGGTGCGGGCGGTCCGCCACACTCGGGCGATCGGTCTTCTCGGCGCGGCTCGCGGTCGCCGTCCCGTGGCGTGAACCGGTCTGTCCCGGTTTCACGGCGCACGAACGCACGGTGCCGTCAAGCATGTCGAGTATAACCGTCCCTCAAGGGGGTTTATTCCCGCTCGTTCAGGGCGCCGGTCCAGTCCGCCCTCTCAGGAGCTCCGGGGCGGGATGGTCGCACCGCTCGCCGAGTCGTCCTTGACCGCGAGCACCGGGCACGGCGCGCCGAGCACGACCCGGCGAGCCGATGCCCCGAGGTTGAGCTTGCCGATCGGCGGCTTCCGGCGCAGCCCGATCACGACCAGGCTCGCGTGGACTTCATCGACCACCGAGAGGAGGAACTCACCGATGTCCCGCTCCGGGCTGCTGTGCACCGTGATGTCCCCGCAGTCGAGGTCGGACAGCGCGACCTCCGCACGGACCTCCGACTCGGAGGCTGCGGTCATCCCTCGCTCGGGATCGTGGTACTGGTGGGAGGCGATGGCCAGTCCCTCAGCGGTGCGCGCGGCGTAGCGCACGGCCGCGCGCAGTGCGGCCCGACCCTGCCCTGACGGGGAGTACCCCACGACGATGGTCATGCGACGTCTCCTCTGCGTGCGACGGGTGCGTGCGACGGGCCTGTTCGACGGCTCCAGGGCCGACGGCGTCGTCCGGAGCGACAGGCGCCCCGGTCAGCTTAGTCGTCCAGGAGCGCGGCGATCCACTTCTCCAGCCCCGGGTGGGCGAGCAGGAAGGCGTCGTGCCCGATCGGGGAGGAGGCCAGGTGCCACTCGGCTCGGGGGATATGGGTGGCCACCTCCTGGACGAGGTCCGGCGGGAACAGCCGATCGGAGTCGATCGCGACGACGAGGGTCCGTGCGCTCACGCGCTGGAGCGCGGCGGCCACCCCTCCCCTGTCCCGACCGACGTCGTGCGTGCTCATCGTCTCGGCGAGCGCGATGTAGGAGTTCGCATCGAACCGACGGGCGAGCTTGACCCCGTGGTGGTCCAGGTAGCTGGTCACCTGGTGCCGCCCCCGGCCGTCGAAGGGGTCCTCACCGCCCTGCGCGGTGTTGCCGAACCGCTCCTCGAGCTCTGCACCGGTGCGGTAGGTGGTGTGCGCGATGCGGCGCGCGAGACCGAGGCCCCTCCTGGGGCCTGCTCCCTGGTCGTAATAGTCCCCATCCCGGAACTCGGGGTCGAGCCTGATGGAGGCGATCTGGGTGGAGTTCCACGCGATCTGATCGGCCGTCGCACGGGCGGAGGAGGCGATCACCCCGAGTCGGGCCACCTCGTCCGGGAAGGAGACGGCCCATTCGATGGCGCGCATCCCGCCCATCGAGCCGCCGATCACCAGCGCCCAGCGCTCGATGCCCAGCTGCTCGCGCAGGCTCCTCTCCGCCACGACCTGATCCCGAGTGGTGATCGTCGGGAAGCGGGAGCCGTAGGGGGCGCCCTCCGGGCCCGGTGAGCTGGGACCGGTGGATCCTTGACAGCCGCCCAGGACGTTGGGGGCGATGACGTGGAAACGGTCGGTGTCGATCGGTCGGCCCGGTCCGACGATCTCTTCCCACCATCCCGGGCTCGGATGGGAGTCGTCCGCCCGTCCGCGAACGTGGGAATCCCCGGTCAGCGCATGGAGGACGAGCACGGCGTTGCCCCCGTCGGGGTCGAGGGTCCCCCAGCTCTCGTAGGCCATGGTGACGTCCTCGAGCACGGTGCCGCTCTCCAGGCCCAGCGCCCCGATCCGCGCGAAGCGCCGCTCTCCCGCGCCCCGGGCGGGATGCCACGCACCGCCGAGGGCGCCTGTGCGCACGTCGGCGTGCGATGCGGGGGACGCGGTGGACCGGGGGCTTCCCGCAGGTCCCTCCTGGACGGAGGGGGCCGCGCCGACGCTGCGGTGCTCTCCGAGAACGGTCATCGGTGCTGCTCCTTCGGGCGCCTCCCGGCCTGTCGCGGCCAGCGCCTCAGGTCAGGCGCCGGGCCACCAGGCGGGGAAGATCGGGGTGTCGGTCATCCGTGAGAGCAAGGGTGCCAGAGTCGACTCGGGCTCCCGCGCGCGCAGCTCGTCCACGAGATGCCCGGCGGTCGCGAAGCGATGGTTCCACCATGCCAGGAGCACCAGCAGCGAGGTGAGACCCCGCCATGCCGAGCGCGCTCTGGCCCGCGTGGTCGGGTCGCCTCCCTCCATCGCCGCCACCGCGACCCAGCGGAGCTGCTCGAGCACCAGATACCACTGCCCACCTGCACAGACGTCGTCGTGTGGAATCCACTCCCGATCGGAGACCAGCGTCTGCAGAAGAGTCTCCCGATCGATCACGCGGCCGCTGCCATGCTCCACGCAGCGCGCGAGCAGCTCCCAGTGCAGCCGGTCCACGGCGATGGCGGAGAGCAGCGCCGCGATCTGTTCACACTTCGTCATCATCTCCGGCGAGGAGAGCGGCCCAGAGCCCGCGAGCAGTGTCGCCAGCGCCTCCTGTCCCCTCGAGAAGAGCTGTTCGGGGTCGGCGTCGGAGCTGAGGTCCACCGGTGGCAGCTCCAGGGACGCACCGATCTCCGCCAGCCGGGCCGCATGCAGTCCGGCGCGGGGCACGGGCAGACCGCCGAGGACGGCGGAGGCGACGACGTGAGTGTCGGAGAATTCGCGCAGGCCTCCGCAGTCCGTCAGCCGCACCCGACCGGAGCCGGCAGGGGCAGGATCCAGATCGACCCTCCAGCTGGTCGACGCCGCCGCACCTCGCACGTGCAACGTCGCGGGGAGGCCCCCGCCCTCACCGGAGTCGTCCTCGGCATCCGCCGATCGGGCGGCTGCGAGCACGAGTCTCCCCGCGCGCAGCAGCACGTCCTCGACGACGGACCCCAGCATCTGCTGATAGCCGTCGCCCAGGACGATCAGTGCATGGCTCGCGCGACAGCCGCGCTCTCGTCGCATCGTCAGGTGACGTCGCATGAGCTCACCTCCCTCGTTCCCCAGCAGGTCGCGCAGCCGGGAGCGGGTGATCATCGCGGAGCTCGCCCCCTCGCTGCGGCTCACCAGGATCAGGCTGTCGGAGCAGGACTCGCCGAGGTGCAGTCGAGCGGCGGCGAGCGTCTCGGCGGGGTCCTCCAGCGCGAGGAGATGTCGGTCGGGGTCGGCAGGGGTGGTGTTCATCGTCATGCGGGAGACCCTGGCCGAGGACGAGGGTGCGCGGGGCGGCCACGGCGCGGATGGGGACGGAGAGGCGGTGTGGAGGAACCGTCCCGGAGCCGTCGGCACTCTGCGTGCAGGAAGTCTCATGGCCGAGCGTGGGAGGATCGGGTGCCCGCGAGAAAGGACGCTCCCCCGATGACCTCCGCCGATCCCCGCCCCGAGGACGCTCACCTGCAGGATCTCGACGAGCTGCTGGTCGCGCGAATCGGCGAGACCACGCGCGCCGAGCTCTCCTCGCGTCGCGAGCAGCTCGCTCAGATCTCGCCGGAAGCCGCAGAGCTGGTCGATGCCCTCCAGGGGTATCTCGAGGGCGGAAAGCTGCTGCGCCCCCGCTTCTGCTTCTGGGGCGGTGTCGCGGCCCTCGGCCGGGAACCCTCCGACATCGAGATCGACGCCCTCGCCCGGTACGGGACCGGGATCGAGCTGGTGCAGGCGGCGGCTCTGATGCATGACGACGTCATCGACCACTCCCCCGTCCGTCGCGGACGCCCCGCACTCCACGTGCAGTCCCAGGCCCAGCACCGCGACCGCTCTCTCGCCGGCTCCGCGGAGGATTACGGGGTGGCGGTCGCGATCGTCCTCGGGGATCTCGCGCTGAGCTGGGCCGAGCAGACGGCCGCAGGCGTCCAGGGCGGTCCGGCGGAGGTGGCCGCCGCCCACCGGGAGTTCGATGCCCTGCGCACAGAGGTGATGTCCGGGCAGTACCTCGACATCCTGCATCAGGCGGGCGGCTACGCCTCGGCCCCTGATGCGGAGCAGGCCGCACTCTCGGTGATCCGCTGGAAGACGGTGCCCTACACGGTGCTGCGACCGGTGCGTATCGGCGCCGCCCTGCAGGGAGCCCCCGAACCCGCTCTGGAGAAGCTCTCGACCTGGGCGATCGAGGTCGGCACGGCCTTCCAGCTCCGGGACGACCTGCTCAGCGTGATCGGGGTCCCGGACCAGACCGGCAAGCCGATCGGAGGGGACATCGTCGAAGGCAAGCGCACCGTGCTGCTGGCACGCACCGAGTCCGCGACCGACGTCGGCGGTCGAGCCCTGCTGAACAGTGTCGTCGGGCGCGCGGACGCCTCCGAGGAGGAGATCGCCGCCGTCCACGAGCTGATGCACTCCACGGGGGCGGTGGCCTCGGTGGCGCAGGAGGTCAGGGAGCGGGCGGCCCGTGGTCGAACGCTGCTCGACGAGGCGACGATGCTGGGGGACGCCGGGCGCTCCGGACTCGCCGCCCTCGCCGCACTGGCCACGGACGTCGAGTCCCTGACCGTCTGAGGACCCTTGCCGTGAGAGGACCGTCTGAGCGCGGCGCCGGGCCGGAACGCCCCCGGCTCAGAGGGCGAGCGCGAGGGCGCGTCGGCGCACCTCGCCGCGCTGGCCCTGACGGAGCTGGTCCACCGGTCGCCCCGGCAGGCTCTCGTCCACGGTGAACAGCCAGGCCAGCAGTTCCTCGTCCTCGAAACCGCCGTCCCGCAGGATGGTGATGGTGCCGGCCAGGTGCGGGATAGGACCGTCCTCACGGACCAGAAGCGCCGGCACCATGCGCACGACGGGATCCCCGCGGCGCACCGAGATCAGCTGCCCCTCGTCGATCAGACGCCGCACGCGCGAGACCTCCACGTCCAGCTGCAGCGCGACGTCCGGGAGGGTGAGCCAGTCGGGGATGAGTGCATCGAGGTCGTTCACGGCACCAGAGTGCCACGTCGGCGCGTCCGCGCGCATCCCCGAGGCGTCGCAACCACGATCACGCCATACATGCCGCACCACACATTCCGGACACCGTGCGCCGTGTGTCGGTGCCTGATCCTCGTCCTCCGGCGACCTAGATTGACCTCGTGAGCACGGCGACGTCGACTTCCCCCGGCATCAGCCAGCTCCTCGACGACCGCTACCGGGTCGAGGAGCCGATCGCGCGCGGCGGAATGGCCACCGTGCACCGAGGCCACGACCAGCGGCTGGACCGCGTGGTCGCCCTGAAGATCATGCATCCCCATCTGGCGATGGACGAGGACTTCCGCCGTCGGTTCGGTCGAGAGGCGCGCTCCGCCGCTCGCCTGGCCCATCGCAATGTCGTGGGCGTCTTCGACCAGGGCGAGGACGGGGACCGCATCTACCTCGCGATGGAGCTGGTCGAGGGCGAGACGCTGCGGGCCCGCGTCGTCGCGCAGGAGCGGCTCACCCTCGGCGAGAGCCTCGGGATCACGGCGCAGGTGCTGCAGGCGCTGGTCGCCGCGCACGAGGCCGGCATCGTCCACCGTGATATCAAGCCCGAGAACATCCTCATCGATCACGAGGAGGTCGTGAAGGTCGCCGATTTCGGTCTGGCCCGCGCGACCGGCTCGAACAACTCCTCCGCGAGCGCCGCCCTGCTGGGCACGGTCGCCTACATCAGCCCCGAGGTCGTCACCCGCGGTCACGCCGATGAGCGCAGCGACCTGTACTCCCTCGGGATCGTGCTGTTCGAGATGCTCACCGGGCGCCAGCCCTTCCTCGGCGAGCAGCCGGTGCACATCGCCTTCCAGCACGTCCACGAGGACATCCCCGCGCCCTCCGCGCTGGTCTCGGGCATCCCGCGCGAGCTCGACTCCCTGGTCACCTGGGCTGCCGCACGACCGGTGGAGCAGCGCCCGGCCACCGCTGCGGATCTGCTGAGAGCGGTCCAGGAGCTCATCGCGACCCTGTCCCCCGCCGTGCTCGCCTCCCGGCCGCAGGCGCGCGAGGACGCCGACACCTCGGACGTGCCCCGGATGACCACCTCGCTCGAAGAGGTCGCCTCCGAGCTCGATCACGGCCCCCGCGCCTTCCCCTCGGCGCTCCTGGCCGGCGGTGACAGCGTCCGCGACGAGACGCAGGACGGAGCATCTGTCCCCCCGGCATCCGGCGAGCAGCGGGAGACGGGGGAGGAGGGAGCCGCACCCGGCGACGGCGCTCCCGGCACCCCCGCGGAGCTCGACGGACGGTCCGGCACCGAGGCGGAGACGGGGACCGAGACGGACGAGTCGGCCTCGACCGGGGAGAACGACCGACGCACGGTGGTGATGCGAGCTCCGCGCACCCCGCGCGGTCGCCATCTCCCGCAGGGCACCCATCGCCGCTCGCGCCCGATCGCGATGCTCGCAGCGCTGAGCCTGGCGGCGGCGCTCGTCGCCGGGGCATGGACAGGTGGCGACTGGTACCTGAACACGGGCCCGGGGGCGGACCGCTCGGTCCCCCTGGTCGTCGGGACCCCGCTCGCGGACGCGGAGTCGGCGCTGACGGCCTCCGATCTGGCGGTGACCACCCAGGAGCAGTTCGACGACACGGTTCCGGCCGGGCACGTCATCTCCGTCTCGCCCTCCACCGGCGCCACCGTGAAGAAGGGCGCCCCGGTCGAGGTGATGGTGTCCAAGGGCGAGCAGACCTTCCCGGTCCCACCGCTCGAGGGCTCCGAGCTCGAGGAGGCCCGCGCCGAGGTCGAGGCGCTCGGCCTGGAGCTCGTGGAGGACGAATCCGAGTACTCCGAGACGGTGCCGGAGGGAGAGGTCATCTCCCAGAGCTCGGAGGCCGAGGCGCTGCCCGCCGGCGGCGAGGTGCACGTCGTGGTCTCCCAGGGTCGCCAACCACTCTCGGTCCCCGACCAGACCGGGCGCGGCGGCGCCGACGCCCGCAGCGCGCTGGAGGCGGCGGGCTTCGAGGTCACCAGCGCACAGGCGCACTCCGGCAGCGTTCCCCGCGGCGCCGTGATCTCGCAGAGCCCCGCCTCGGGCACACTTTTCCGCGGTGACACCGTGCACGTGGTGACCTCGCTCGGCCCGGAGATGGTGACCGTCCCGGACGTCTTCCGGAAGCCGGAGGCGGAGGCGAAGGCGACGCTCGAGGGCGCCGGGTTCGCGGTGGACGTGGTCCACGACAAGGGAGATCCGGTCTTCGGCCTGGTGTACGAGCAGTCGGCGACCGCCGGCGGCGAGCTCGAGAAGGGCTCGACGATCACGCTCAAGGTGTTCTGAGCGGGCCGGGTGCACAGCAGTGCGCCGGGGTCTCCCGCAGTGGGAGGCCCCGGCGCACTGCATGGAGCCGCCGGATCAGCGGCGGGAGAGCATCTCCGCGACCAGGAAGGCCAGCTCGAGGGACTGCTGATGGTTCAGCCGCGGGTCCACGAGGGTCTCGTACCGGCGGGTCAGGCCCTCCTCGTCGATCGAGCCGGCACCGCCGAGCACCTCGGTGACATCATCACCGGTGAGCTCCATGTGCAGACCGGCGGGGATCGTGCCCAGCCCCTGGTGGACCTCGAAGAAGCCCACGACCTCGTCGAGGATGTCCTCGAAGCGGCGGGTCTTGTACCCGTTCGAGGAGGTGATCGTGTTGCCGTGCATCGGATCGGTCACCCAGGCCACCTGCGCCCCGGAATCCCGTACACCGGCGACCAGTGCCGGGAGCCGATCTCGGATCTTCTCGGCGCCCATGCGGGTGATGAACGTGAGTCGCCCCGGTTCCCGCTCCGGGTCCAGCCGGTCGATCAGGCGCAGGGCCTCATCGACGGTCGCGGTGGGACCGAGCTTGACGCCGATGGGGTTGCGCACGCGGGCCATGAAGTCGACATGGGCGCCGTCGAGCTGACGGGTGCGCTCCCCGATCCACAGGAAGTGGCCGGAGCAGTCATAGATCTCCCCGGTGCGCGAGTCGATCCGCGAGAGGGCCTCTTCGTAGTCCAGCAGCAGCGCCTCGTGGGAGGCGTAGAACTCGACCACCTTCAGCGCGTCGAAGTCTGCACCGATGGCGTCCATGAAACGCACGGCCTTGTCGATCTGACCGGCGAGCTCCTCGTAGCGGTCGTAGCCGGCGCCGGAGGTGAAGCCCCGGTTCCAGGAGTGCACCTCGCGCAGGTCCGCGAACCCGCCGCCGGTGAAGGCGCGCAGCAGGTTCAGCGTGGACGCGCTGGTGGTGTAGGTCTTCCACAGACGGGCCGGATCAGGGATCCGCGACTCCGGGGTGAAGTCGAACTCGTTGACCGCATCACCGCGGTAGGTGGGCAGAGTCACCCCGTCCCGGGTCTCCTCGTCGGCGGAGCGCGGCTTGGCGAACTGCCCGGCCATCCGCCCCATCTTCACCACGGGCAGCGAGGCGCCGTAGGTGAGCACGGCCGCCATCTGCAGGATCGTGCGGATCTTGTTGCGGATCCTGTCCGCGGTGGAGTCCGCGAAGGTCTCCGCGCAGTCACCACCGGCCAGGAGGAACGCCTCGCCCCGGGCTGCGGCCGCCACGCGTTCGCGCAGCACGTCGACCTCGCCGGCGAACACCAGCGGCGGGGCGGCGCGCAGATCGTCGAAGGTCTTCTTCCGCGCCGTCTCGTCGGGCCACACCGGCTGCTGCACCCGCGGATACTCGCGCCAGGTGCCGAGAGCCGCCAGACCGTCATCGGCCGAGGACAGCGTGAAGGCGTGGGCGCGGGCAGGGGCGTCGGAGCTGAATTGAGTCACCCGCTCAGGGTAGCCAGTCCCCTGCGCCGAGGTGGGCCGGTCCCAGCGGGCGGTCCGTCACACCGTCGTGCCGGGTTCCTCCGGATCTCGGGATGCGCCCTCTGCGGCACGCAGCCGTCGCTTCACGGTGATCGCGTACTCGTCGACCCTCTCCTGACCGGACAGGGCCTGGATGCTGTCCATCACCGCATCGGTGACCGCTCGCAGGAGCTCGGCCTCCGTGACACCTCCCTGCGCGTCGAGCACGGCCTGCACATCGACCGGAGGGCCGACGACCGCCCGGATGCGCGGTCGACGGCGCGGGAAGTACTTCCGTCCGCGCTGCGCCTCGAAGGCGCCGAGCATCGCGACCGGCACGACCGGAGCACCGCTCGCGAGAGCGAAGCGGGCCACGCCGGTCTTGCCCCGGTGCAGCCGGCCGTCCGGGCTGCGGGTTCCCTCCGGATAGATGCCCAGGACGTTCCCTCCGGCGAGCACGGCCAGTCCCGCCTGGATCGCCGTCTGGGAGGCGCTGCCGCCGCTGCGGTCCACCGGCATCACCCGGATCCCGCGCATGATCGCCGCCACGAGGCGGTGCACCGGCGAGCGGCCGTCGAAGATGTCCGACTTCCCCAGGAAATGAACGCTGCGGCGCACCTGCCCGGGGAGGAAGACGGTGTCCGAGTACGCCTGATGGTTGGACGCCAGGATCACCGGGCCGCGGTCCGGGATGTGCTCCGTCCCGCTGATCGTGGGATTCCACAGCACCCTCACCACAGCCATGACGAAGGGCTTGGCGATCTCGTACAGCACAGCAGCACTCCTGGGTCGTGGCGCGATCTGGTGCGGTCGGGAGGAACCTGGCGGGGTCGGGATGAACCTGGCGGGTCCGGATGCGACGATGGACCCATGGCGTTCAGCGAACTGTCCCGCCCGTGGCGCGCGCGGGATCACTCTAACCCGCGCGGTGGGCTGCTCCTGTGCCACGGATTCACCGGCTCCCCGCAGTCGATGCGGCCCTGGGCCGAGGACCACGCCGCTCGCGGCTGGGCCGTCGAGCTGCCGCTGCTGCCCGGCCATGCCCTCACCGAGCGCGAGCTCGCGGCGAGCACATGGCAGGACTGGTACGGGTGCGTGCGCGACGCTGCGCTCGAGCTCTCCGAGGAGCACGGTCCGATCGCCGTCGGCGGGCTGTCCATGGGCGGCGCCCTCGCCCTCGCGCTCGCCGAGGACCCCGAGCTGCACGGGCGCCTGGCCGCCGTGGTCGCCGTGAACCCCGGCATGACCCTGCCGGCGATGGCGACGGCCGCCGGCCTGATCGCTCCGCTCGTGCCCACCCTGCCGGGCATCGGTTCCGACATCGCCCGGGCCGGTGCCCAGGAGGAGGCCTACGAGCGCCTGCCCGTCCGGGCCGTGGCCCAGCTGCGACGCCTGTTCCGGCGCACGCGTCAGGGGCTCGGCGCCGTGGAGCTGCCGCTGCTGCTGGCCACCTCGAGCGTGGACCACACCGTCCCGCCCACCGACAGCGACATCATCGCGGCCGGAGTGCGCGGCCCGGTGGAGCGTCTCCCCCTCCCCCGCAGCCATCATCTGGCGACCCTGGACCACGACGCGACCCTGCTCTTCGAGACCTCCGCACGGTTCCTCGACGAGCATGTCCCGGTGAGGGTCGGGGGGCGCGGATGAACACGGACCGCGGGCCGTCCCCGGACCCCCGGGACGTGGATGCCGAGTTCGCTCGGATGCTCGAGGGCGAGGGGATGGTGCTGCGCCCCGGGGACGCGCCTCGAGAACCCGCGGCGCCGGAGCACCCCTCGATGCAGGAGCACCGCTCGGAGCTCGGGCACGACTCCGAGGACGACGGGGACGACTCGCTGTGGAGCTTCAGCGCGGACTCTCCCTCGGAACCGCCCGGCCCGGAGTCCGTGGCCAGGTCCCGCGCCGCGCATCCCGCCGCCGGAGGTCCGGACCCCACCGCCGGTCTTCGCGGTGCCGCCGGGCCCCGGGAGCTCGATGACGACGATGTGCTCTACGGCGATTTCGAGCAGCCGGACCCTGACCTGCCCACCCCGTCGGATGCATCGATGTGGTCCTGGACGGCGCTCCTCGGCGGATTCGTGCTGATGCTGGTGGTGACGGTGACCCCGTCGCTGCCCGGCGTGCTCGGGTGGCTCGGCGGCCTCGCGGCGCTGGGGGGCATGATCGCCCTGCTGCTCCGCGCGCCGCGCGAACGCCGCCACGAAGGGGACGACGGCGCCGAAGTCTGACGAGGGCGTTCACGGGCCCGGTAACGGCACCGTGGGACGACGCGGGAGCCGACGGGCCGGGGCCTGGGCGAGGGTCGCTCAGCGAGCGCGTCCGGCGCGCGGGCTCAGCGGGCCAGATCCGCGGCGCCGACGATCCCGGCCCGGTTGCCCATGCCGGCCACGACGAACGGAGCCACCGGCCGGTGCGACCGCGCCGTGAGGTTCTTGGCGTAGGCCTCTCGCGCAGGATCCAGCAGAAGATCCCCTGCGGCGGCGACCCCTCCGCCGACGACGATCACCTCAGGATCCAGCAGGGTGGCGATCGAGGCCATGCCCATGCCCAGCCAGCTGCCGATCTCCGCGATCAGCTCCTGCGAGCCGGGGTCCCCCTGCTGGGCGAGGCGTGTGATCAGCGGGCCGTCGATCGACGTCCGATCCCCACCCGCGGCCTGGAGCAGCGGGCCCAGCAGCGGGTCGCCGGTCGCCGCGCGGCGCTTGGCGGTGCGCACCAGGGCGGTGCCTGCCGTGTACTGCTCGAGGCAGCCGCGGCGTCCGCAGCCGCACCACTGGCCGTCCGGCACCGCGGTCATGTGCGCGATCTCCCCGGCGAACCCGGCGCTGCCGCGCACCAGCTGGCCGTCCAGCACGATCGCGCCGCCGAGTCCGGTGCCGACGGTCACCATGAGCATGTGGGCCGCGCCGGCGGCGGCGCCGAAGCGGTACTCGGCCCACCCGGCCGCGTTCGCGTCGTTCTCGACCACGACGGGCAGGCCGGTGAGCCGCTCGATCTCCTCCGCGAGCGGGTGCTGTCGCCACGCGAGGTTGGCGGCGAAGTTCACGGTGCGACGGTCCGCACCCACGAAGCCGGCCGCTCCCACCCCGACCCCCACCACGTCGTGGTCCGCGCGGAGCTCCGCCACCGCATCCGCCACCGCGGCCTCGATCAGCGCGGCATCGGTCGCGGGCGTGGTGCGTGTGGTGGCGGCGGTGATCTCGCCGTTCTCGTCGACCACTCCGGCCGCGATCTTGGTCCCGCCGATGTCCACTCCGATGGAGAGCATGCCGCCCCTGTCCGTTCCTGTCGTCCGCATCCGGGCGCCGAGATCTCAGAACCGTCGCCCACCTGCCTGTCGTGGTACATGGTAGAGCTCACCTGACGTAGAATCGCGCTGACCCCACCAGCGCTTCCGGGCAGGTGTCAGAACCCGACGCGCGCACCTGGCCGGATCAAAGGAGATTCGATGAAGCAGTTCACCTCGCCGCCGCAGCACGAGAGCCGCCCCGATGAGAACACGACGGATCTCCTGCTCGACCGCCTCCGCACGAACCCGTCCGTTCCCATCTACGAACTCGTCCAGGAGGACGGCTCCTACTCCCCCGTCAGCACCGCGGACTTCATCGACGAGGTCAAGGCGGTCGCCAAGGGGCTCATCGCGAGCGGGCTCGGCTCGGGTGACGTGGTCGCGATCCTCTCCCGCACCCGGTACGAGTGGGCGCTCGCGGACTGGGCCGTCTGGTGGGCCGGCGGCACCAGCGTCCCGATCTACGAGACCTCCTCCCCCAGTCAGATCCAGTGGATCGCCTCCGACGCCGCCGCGAAGTACGTGCTGGTCGAGACCACCCGTCATCGGGAGGACGTCGAGTCCGTGCGCGGCGATCTCCCGGAGCTCGCCCATATCGGGGTCCTGGATGACGGCATCTTCGAGGAGCTGAAGGCACGCGGCGCCGAGGTGAGCGACGAGGATCTCGAGGCGCGCCGCACCTCCCGGTCCATGACGGATGTCGCCACCATCATCTACACCTCCGGCACCACCGGCCGTCCCAAGGGCGCCACGCTCACCCATGCGAACTTCGTGGACACGACGCGCAGTGCGGTGAACCTGCTGGGAGAGCAGGTGCTGCCGCCGGGCTCCCGCCTGCTGATGTTCCTGCCGATGGCGCACGTCTTCGCACGGCTGATCACGGTGCTCGCCGCCGCGTGGCCGGTCACCACCGCCTTCACACCGGACACGAAGAACCTGCTGCCGGATCTGGCCGCGTTCAAGCCGACCTTCCTGCTGGCCGTGCCGCGAGTCTTCGAGAAGGTCTACAACGGTGCCGAGGCCAAGGCCATCACCGGTGGCAAGGGCAGGATCTTCGCCGCCGCCGCGGAGGCCGCGATCGCCTACTCGAAGGCGCTCTCCGAGGGCAAGGTGCCCTTCACGCTCAAGGCCAAGCACGCCGTCTTCGACAAGCTGGTCTACGGCAAGCTGCGCCAGGCGATGGGCGGCCAGGTCCGGTGGGCCGTCTCCGGCGGGGCACCGCTGGGAGCGCGCCTCTCCCACTTCTTCCGCGGCATCGGCGTGACCATCCTCGAGGGCTACGGGCTCACGGAGACCACCGCCCCGATCAGCGTGAACCTGCCCTGGGACGTGCGCCCCGGCACCGTCGGCCCGCCGCTGCCGGGATCCACCGTCGCGATCGACGAGACGGGCGAGATCCTGGTCAAGGGCGTGATGGTCTTCGCCGGCTATCACAACAACCCCGAGGCGACCGCCGAGTCCCTGCGGGACGGCTGGTTCCGCACCGGCGACCTGGGCGCCCTGGACGAGCACGGCAATCTCACGATCACGGGACGCAGCAAGGAGGTCATCGTCACCGCCGGGGGCAAGAACATCTCCCCGGCGCAGCTCGAGGACCAGCTCCGCTCCCACCCTCTGGTCAGCCAGTGCGTGGTGATCGGCGACCAGAAGCCCTTCGTCGCCGCCATCCTCACCCTGGATCCGGAGATGCTCGGCACCTGGCTGAAGAACAACGGACTGCCGGAGCTGAGCGTCACGGAGGCCGCGACGCACGACCGTGTCCGGGCGGAGCTGCAGACGGTCGTGGATCGCGCGAACGAGTCGGTCTCCCGGGCGGAGTCGATCCGCGCGTTCGAAGTCATCGATTCGGACTTCACCGAGGAGAACGGCTACCTCACCCCCTCGCTGAAGCTCAAGCGCAACGTCGTGGTCAAGGACCTGGCCCCCGTGATCGAGAAGATCTACTCCGCCAAGAAGCCGACGAGCTGATCGCTCGGCGCGGGCCCGTGGTCTGCGGGCCCGCGCCGGCGCGATGGCCGGGCCCACGTCGCCGGTGGGCCCGGTACGACGGTCAGCCCCGGCACGGCGGTCAGCCCTGGCACGAGGGGCGTGGCATGCCCGTCGGCCGGCCCTGATGCGCAGAGCAGGGCGGGCCCGACGGTTCGGGCCGCGTCGGACGTCCGGGCTCCGTCGTACGCTTCGACCATGTCCGCACGCCGCCAGCTGAGCTTCGACGATCTCGGGACCCCGCTGGCAGAGGCGACGCTCGTCGTCGTGGACCTGGAGACCACCGGCACAGATCCCGCGGCCGATGCCATCACCGAGATCGGCGCCGTGAAGGTCCGCGGCGGGGAGGTCCTCGGCGAGTTCCGCACCTTCGTGGACCCGGAGCGCCCGATCCCCGCCTATATCGCCTCCCTCACCGGCATCACCGATGCGGCTGTCGCGGGAGCCCCGTCAATCCGCACCGTGCTGCCGATGTTCCTGGACTTCACCGGGGACGCGGCGCTGGTGGCGCACAACGCCCGTTTCGACATCGGCTTCCTGAGCGCTCAGGCTGCGGCCTGCGAGATCTCCTGGCCGAAGCCCCCGGTGCTGGACACCCTCGCCCTGGCCCGGAGCGTCTACCGCCGTGACGAGGTGCGCGACCACAAGCTGTCCACCCTCGCCCGGCACGTGGGCGCGAGCATCACCCCGGACCACCGAGCGCTCTCCGACGCGCGCGCGACCGTCGATGTGCTGCACGCGATCATCGAGCGCCTGGGTCCCGCCGGCGCCTCCACGCTCGAGGACCTCGTCACTGCGCACCGCCGCGCGACCCCGACCCAGCTGCGCAAGAAGCACCTGGCCGCCGACCTCCCTGCGGTGCCGGGGGTGTACCAGTTCCTCGATGCCGCGGGGTCGGTGCTGTACGTGGGGACATCCCGCAACGTGCGCACCCGGGTGCGCACCTACTTCACCCCCGCGGAGACCCGCCGCAAGGTGCTGGACATGCTCCCGCGGGCCGAGTCGATCCGGGTGATCGACTGCGCCACCCCCACCGAGGCGGGCATCCGGGAACTGCGGATCATCGCCCGGGAGAAGCCGCCCTCGAACCGTCACGGCCTCCACCCGGAGAAGGCCCATTGGCTGCGGCTGGGACCCGGCTCTCAGGGGCTGCGCGCCGCCCGGCTGGCGAAGTCCGAGGCCGATGGCTCCGCGCAGATCGGCCCCCTCGCCTCCCGCCATGACCTCGAGCCGCTGCGCGGACTGCTCATGGACGCGATCCTGGGACGCGCGGCATCGCTCGAGGGGGACTCCGCGCGCACGCTCGGCGAAGCCGGCGACAGCGACGCCTCCCCCCGCGCGAGGATCCGCCGGGCGATGACGCAGGACCCCTCCGAGGTGCTCGACCACGTCGCGACGAGGCTCCGTTCCCATGTGGAGGCCGGCCGCTACGAAGAGGCGGAGACCCTGCGCCGCCGCGCACTCCTCTTCCTCACGGCGGCTCGGCGCGCCTCGCGGCTGCGCGTCCTGGCCGAGGTCCCGCTCCTGGTCGCCGCCCGCGCCAGCACGGAGGCGGTGATCGGAGGTCAGGGATGGGAGCTCCTCGCCGTGCGTCACGGCCGATTCTCCGGCACCACCCTGGTCGCAGCGGGCAAGGATCCGCTGCCCTTCGCGCGGTCGCTGGCCATGACCGGGGTCGGGGAGTCGGAGCTCGCCGCCCCGCTCTGCCAGGGGTATCACCAGGAGGCCGAGATCCTGCTGAGCTGGCTGGAGGGCGAGGGCGTACGCACCGTGCTCGTGGACGGGAGCTGGCAGGTGCCGGCGCGGGCTCGTTTCGATCCCGAGCATCTCGCACGGCGCTTCACCCGGACCGCCCCCGGCGAGGAGGCATAGGCTCGGGGCGGAGCATCGGCGCCACACGCTGAGCTCACCACATCCGTCGCGCCCATCGCGCGCGGCAGCCCGTCGAAGGAGATTCCATGATCACCGCCATCGTCTCGATCGTCGTCGAGCCCAGCCGGATCCCCGAGGTCGCCCAGCAGATCGTGGACATCGAGGGGATCGAGCAGGTGTACTCGGTCACCGGTGATGTCGATCTGATCGCCGTGGCACGGGTGCGGGCGCACGAGGAGCTCGCCGGTGTCATCGCAGGAGCGCTCAGCCGGGTCGATGGTGTGCTCGACACCACCACGAACATCGCCTTCAAGACCTACTCGAAGCGCGATCTCGACGCCGCCTTCGACCTCGGCATCGACGGCTGAGCACCGCCGGTCCGGGGCGGAGCGGCAACCCCGTGCTGCTCAGTCGCGACCGACGAACTCCGCCTGCGAGACGGCGGCCCAACGCTCCAGGAGAGCCGCGGGACGGCCCGAGACGAGGGCTGATTCCACCTCGATGAACGCCGCCGTGAAGCGGTCCTCGAAACCGTCGGACGCCTCCTGCCCGATCCCGTCGAACGCGAGGACCCCGGCGGCGGCATTGAGCAGCACGGCATCACGGATCGGACCCATGCGCCCCTCGAGCTCACCGGCGTAGAGGTCACGGGCGACGCGTGCGTTCTCCTCGGCGGTCCCTCCCCGGAGCGCATCATGGCCGCTGCGCGGGATGTCGAGCAGCTCCGCCGGATCCAGCGCATGCTCGCGCACGTCGCCGCCGCGCACCTCCCACACGTCCGAGGGGGCCGTGACCGTGAGCTCGTCGAGACCGTCCTGGCCGCGGAAGACGAGTGCGCTGGTGCCGCGCGAGGCGAAGACGCCGGCGACGGTCGGTGCGATCACAGGATCCGCGACCCCGACGGCACTGGCCTGCGGCCGAGCCGGATTGGTGATCGGCCCCAGGATGTTCATCACGGTGGGGATGCCCAGGCCGCGGCGCGCCTCGGCCGCGAACTTCATCGACGGATGGAAGACCTGCGCGAAGAGGAACGTCATCCCGACCTCCGACACCAGGCGCTCCACCACCGGCACCGGAAGGTCCAGTCGCACCCCGAGCGCCTCGAGCACGTCCGCCGAGCCGGACTTCGACGTCGAGGCACGGTTGCCGTGCTTGACCACCGGACGCCCGGTCGAAGCGATCACCACCGAGGCCATCGTGGAGATGTTCACCGTCTGGGCGAGGTCGCCGCCGGTGCCGACGATGTCGATCGCCCGTCGCGGGGCCCGCACCTCGTGGGCGTGAGCGATCATCGAGTCCGCGAGCGCCTCCAGCTCCGTGCTGGTGACCCCCTTGGCCTGGAGCGCGACCAGGAAGCCGGCCAGCTGCACGGGGCTCGACGCTCCGGCCATGACCTCGTCCATCGCCCAGGCGGCCTCGGCCGCTTCCAGCTCCTCGCCGCGCACGAGGCGGGCGGTGATCCGGGACCAGGTCGGAGTGTTCTCGCTCATGCCCCGATCATCGCATCCCGACCCGGCCCGCAGTCGACCTGCTCACGGTGCGGATCACGGAACGGTCACGGCCCTGCACCCGGCCGACGACCAGCACTGACTGGAAGCGTGTCCCGGTTCGTGACACGTCGTCAGGAGGGATATGCTGGCTGGGTCCGCCCGGGGCGCAGGCCCCGCGATGTGTTCGGTCGTCGTGTACCAGCACACCGAATCTGACGACACGACATAATGGTGACGTGACTACTGCGACCCTGACTGAGCGCCCCTCTCCCGCTGCCGCCCCAGCGGTCGGCCGCCCGAACCCGACGCAGATCGGCACCCTCGTCTGGCTGGCCAGCGAGCTGATGTTCTTCGGCGGCCTGTTCGCCATGTACTTCACGTTGCGCTCCATGGCCCCTGACACCTTCGCGGATGGCCAATCGAACTTCACCCACGGCTTCGCGCTGGTGAACACCTCGATCCTGGTCTTCAGCTCGGTGACCTGCCAGATCGGCGTGTTCATGGCCGAGGGCAGGTTCCCGTGGGGATCGCCCTTCCCGCCCCGCAAGCGCCGCGAGGGCTCGATCTTCAACATCGCCGGCTGGGGAATGATCGAGTGGTACACGCTCACCTTCATCCTCGGTGCGGTCTTCGTCTCCGGCCAGGCGTACGAGTACACCGAGCTCGTCCATCACGGTGTGACGATGTCGTCCTCGCCGTTCAGCTCGGTCTTCTACCTCTCCACCGGTTTCCACGGCATCCACGTGGTCGGCGGCCTCATCGCCTTCCTGATGGTGCTGCTGCGCGCCTACGCGGCGGAGAACTTCACCGCGCACGAGCAGGTCTCCGCCATCTGCATCTCGTACTACTGGCACTTCGTCGACGTGGTGTGGATCGTGCTGTTCTTCATCGTCTACATGCTCGATCCGATCATGTCGCTCGGCGGCTCCGGACACGCGATCCCGGTGGACTTCAACTGGAGCATCTTCTGATCGGCAGCGGTGCCGGACCCGCAGCGTCCGGCACTTCCCCAGCACGTCCCCCCTCCTCAGCCCGTCCCCTCCACGAATCGAGGTCCGAACCGTGAAGGCTCTCGCCGCACGTCGCCATCACCCGATGGCGCTACTCGTGATCCTGCTCCTCGCGCTCGTCGCGACCGGCGGGCTGTACGCGGCCCTGCAGCCGCAGACGGCACAGGCCGAGGCCTACACGGAGAGTGACGTCGCAGAGGGCGAGGCGCTCTTCCTCGCCAACTGCGCGACCTGCCACGGCCGCAATGCCGAGGGCCTCATGGACGCTGACGGCTCCACCCTCGGCCCCTCGCTCATCGGCGTCGGCGCCGCCGCCGTCGACTTCCAGGTGGGCACCGGACGCATGCCGATGCAGCACTCCGGCGCGCAGGCGGCCCGCAAGCCCCCGCAGATGAACGAGGAGCAGACCCGCCAGCTGGCCGCGTACGTCGCCTCGCTCGGCCCCGGCCCCGCCGTCCCGGACGAGGAGTGGCTGGACACCAGCAAGGGGAACGCCACCAAGGGCGGCGAGATCTTCCGCATCAACTGCGCCATGTGCCACAACGCCGCCGGCGCCGGCGGTGCCCTCACCCGCGGCAAGTACGCCCCGCCCGTGACCGGGCTCGAGGGCAAGCACGTCTTCGAGGCGATGGAGACCGGGCCCCAGAACATGCCTGTCTTCAACGACACCAACCTGTCCCCCTCGGACAAGCGTGACGTGATCACCTACCTCGAGACCCTCGAAGAGACCGGCTCCCCCGGCGGCGTCTCCCTGGGCTCCCTCGGTCCGGTGACCGAAGGGCTGTACGCGTGGACGATCATCCTGTCCCTGCTCCTCGGCACCGCCGTGTGGCTGGGGGCGAAGGCCAAGTGAATGCGAGCATGAACAACAACCTCGACGGCAGCTCCCCCGCCCGTGGTGTCAGCGCGATCGCCCCGAAGGAGGGCGGCGGCTTCCCGAACCCGGGCCTGCCTCCTCACGTCCACCGGCAGGCGGACCTCTCGAAGTCCGCGGAGAAGCGCGCCGAGCGCGTCGTCGCCGGGATGTTCGTCCTGAGCGTGATCGGCTCCGTGCTCTTCGTCGCGGCGTACTTCGTGGTCACACCCACCGGGATGAACGTCTTCGCCGAGGAGGGCTCGCCGAGCGCTCTGTGGTGGTCGAACCTCATCACCGGCCTGGGCCTCGCGATCGCGGTGTTCTTCATCGGTGCGGCTGCGGTCCACTGGGCCAAGACCCTCATGCCCGATGAGGAGATGGTCGAGGAGCGTCACGACATCCGCAGCTCGGACGAGACGCGTGAGGCCGCCGTCGGCATCATCAACGACGGCCTCGAGGAGTCGGGGATCGCCCGCCGCCCCCTGATCGTCACCGCGATGGTTGCCTCGCTCGCGGCGCTGCCGATCGCGGTGCTCGCGCCGCTGTCGACGCTCGGCCCCCTGCCCGGCAACAAGCTCCACCACACCTTCTGGGGCCACCACAAGGGCCAGCGCCTCGCTCGCGACCATGACGGCACGCCGATCAAGCTCTCCGATGTCGCGATGAACTCGATCTTCCACGTCATGCCCGAGGGCCTGACCCACGAGACGCCGCACCACCTCGAGGAGCGTGCCAAGGCCGCCGCCGTGATCGTGCGGTTCGACCCGGCGCTCTACAAGGACGAGGCCAGCGCTGCGATGGGCGTCGACGGAGTGCTCGCGTTCTCGAAGATCTGCACGCACGTCGGCTGCCCGGTGGCGCTCTACGAGCAGCAGACCCACCACATGCTGTGCCCCTGCCACCAGTCCACCTTCGACGTCACCGACGGCGCCAAGGTGATCTTCGGTCCGGCGCACCGCCCTCTGCCGCAGCTGAAGATCGAGGTCGATGACGAGGGCTACCTGGTGGCCCCCGGCGACTTCGAGGAGCCGATCGGCCCCAGCTTCTGGAACATCCACAAGGAGAAGCCCCTCTCCGACGCACCCGAGGACAAGTGATCACGTGACGACCACGACTCCCAGCCCCCGGAAGCAGGCTTCCACCCCGCTCAGCGACACCCGGGCCTACAAGCTCGGCGGCGTCGGAGCCGACTGGCTCGACCAGCGGCTCACGGGCGGCGGCTTCGTCAAGTTCTTCGCCCGCAAGATCTTCCCCGACCACTGGTCGTTCATGTTCGGCGAGGTCGCGCTCTACAGCTTCGTGATCCTGCTGATCTCGGGCACCTTCCTCACCATGTTCTTCGACCCCTCCATGGAGGAGGTCGTCTACAGCGGCCCCTACGAGGCGATGCAGGGCATCACGATGTCCCGCGCCTTCGAGTCGACCCTCGAGATCTCCTTCGAGCTCCGCGGCGGCCTGCTGTTCCGTCAAATGCACCACTGGTCGGCGCTCGTGTTCATGGTCGCGATCTTCGTGCACATGTTCCGAGTGTTCTTCACCGGCGCGTTCCGCAAGCCTCGCGAGCTCAACTGGCTCGTCGGCTTCACCCTGATGGTGCTGGGCATGGTGGCCGGCTTCTCCGGCTACTCCCTCCCGGACGACGTGCTCTCCGGCAACGGTCTGCGTGTGATCGACGGCCTGATGAAGGCTCTCCCGATCGTCGGCACCTATCTGTCGATGCTGCTGTTCGGCGGCGAGTTCCCGGGCACCGACATCATCCCGCGCCTGTTCACGATCCACATCCTGCTGGTGCCGGCGATGATCCTGGCCCTGATCGGCATCCACCTGGTGCTGCTGGTGCTGCACAAGCACACCCAGTACCCCGGTCCGGGCCGCTCCGAGCGCAACGTGGTCGGCTTCCCGGTGTTCCCGGTGTACGCGGCGAAGGCCGGCGGGTTCTTCTTCCTGGTCTTCGGCATCATCACGCTGATCTCGGCGACCACCTCGATCAACGCGGTGTGGGTCTACGGTCCCTACGACCCCTCCCCCGTCTCCGCCGGATCGCAGCCTGACTGGTACATGCTCTGGACGGACGGCGGCCTCCGCCTGATGCCGGGCTGGGAGTCGACGGTCTTCGGTTACGTGCTGTCGTGGAACATGCTGATCCCCTTCGCGGTCTATGGCGGACTGCTCGCCGTGCTCGCGCTGTACCCCTTCCTCGAGGCGTGGGTGACCGGCGATGACCGCGAGCATCACCTGAATGATCTGCCGTACAACGCACCGGTCCGCACCGGGCTCGGCGTCGCGTGGATCATGGTCTACCTGATCCTGGCGCTGGCAGCGACGAACGACCTCATCGCGATCGCGCTCGACCTGTCGATCAATGACCTGACGTGGGCGTTCCGCATCGGCATCTTCGTGGCACCGGTCCTCGCCTTCTACATCACCAAGCGGCTGTGCCTGTCGATACAGCGCCAGAAGCGGCAGAAGGCGCTCCACGGCGCGGAGACCTCGCGCGTGGTGCGGACGCAGAGCGGTGAGATGCTCGAGATCCACGCGCCGCTCAGCGACCACGATCGCTGGGTGCTGGTGCAGCACGACGACTACCGGCCCCTCAAGGCGGGCAAGGGCGTCTCGGCGCTGCGGGCGAAGGCCACGAGCTTCTTCTTCAAGGACCGCATCGAGCCGGTCACCCCGGCGGAGCTGCGGGCCGCGCTCGAGCACGCCGGCCACGAGAAGCACGTCATCGACGAGGCCACCGGCGGCGACTACCGCACCCCGGCGGAGAAGGCCGTCCACTGAGGCGAGCACTGCGGCGCTGAAGAGCGCCGACGCACGACGAGAGCGGGGCCTCGCGGGCATCTTCCCTCGAGGCCCCGCTCTCGTCGTGCGTCGG
>NZ_DASVGJ010000038.1:0-2305 GCF_036379615.1 Brachybacterium sp. | reverse complement strand
TCGACCCAGGCGCGGGATCCGCTGCTGGTGAGCAGGCGGCGGGCGTGGCGGGCCTCGTCCTCACCGAGGTCCTCGCGGCCCAGCAGCAGCTGGACCTCGGGCCAGGCGCCGGTGGTCGAGGCGTGAGCGATCAGGGCGGTGCGCTTGCCCTCGCGCAGGTCGCCGAGCGCGCTCTTGCCGGTGCGCCGTTCGTCGCCGAACATTCCCAGCAGGTCGTCGAACAGCTGGAAGCCGATGCCGAGCAGGCTGCCGATCTCATCGAGCGCGGTGAGCACCTCGGGGGAGGCATCGGCCAGGAGTGCTCCGGCGCGCAGCGGCAGCTGGAAGGAGTACAGCGCCGTCTTCAGCTCGGCGACCGCGAGCGTCTCCCGCAGCACCGCGGTGCTGTCCGCCGGCTCCAGCTGGAGGCGCACGTCGGCCAGCTCCCCGGCGGCGGTGGCGTGCAGGGTGCTCTCGAACAGGTCCTGCAGGCGCTCGACCACGGGCGCGGGGGCGTCGCAGCGGGCAACTGCACGCAGCGCGGCGATCAGGCCCAGGTCCCCGGCGAGGATGCCGGCCGCGACCCCGAGCCGCTGCGCCGCGGCCGGGCCCGCACCGCGCTGACGGGCATCGGCCGTGACACCGCCGGGCAGGCTGGGTGCCCCGCGGCGCACCTGATCCCCGTCGATGACGTCGTCCTGCACCACCAGAGCGGTGTGCAGCAGTTCGAGGGCCGCGGCGACCTGCACCGCGGCAGGTTCCCGCGCGCCGCCGAGCGCCTGGTGGGTGGACAGCAGCAGGCTCGGACGGAACCGCTTGCCGCCGGCGACGGAGCGGGAGAACGCGGCCCACAGATCGTGGTGGTCGGACAGCGGCAGCGGACCGGGCCGCCTCGTGCCGAGGTCCAGCAGGCGCTGGAGCTCGGCCTCGACGGCGAGGTCGTGGGTGGTGGTCATGAGGCGCGCACCGGGACCCGGGCGAGGCTTCCGCGCAGCTGCGGGACCTGCAGGGCGGTCCAGGGGCTGAGCGTCCACGGCGAGAGCTCGACCAGGTCGGCGAGCTCGTCGGGGGAGACCCACCTCAGGTCCATGACCTCTTCGGGGTTCGGCACCGGCTCGCCCGCGGCGGCGGCGACGAACACCGGGCAGATCTCGTTCTCGACGATGCCGGAGGCGTCCACGGCGCGATAGCGGAAGTCCGGGAGGGTCACCTCGGGGGCGCGCACAGCCATCCCGAGCTCGTGCCGGGCGTGGCGGGAGATCGCCTCGGCGAAGGATTCGCCCTCGCGGGGGTGGCCGCAGAAGGAGTTCGTCCACACCCCGGGCCAGGTGCGCTTGGACAGGGCGCGGCGCGTGAGCAGCACGTCTCCGTTCTCACGGACCACGTGGCAGGAGAAGGCCAGGTGCAGCGGAGTGTGCGCGGAGTGGACAGTGGCGCGCGGGGCCAGCCCGCAGGGGGTGCCGTCGGCATCCATGAGCATGACGTGGTCCTCCACGGCGATTCGCGCCGTGCTGCTGTCGGTCATGACCCTCCTTCGAGGTGCTGGTGCCCAGTTGCCGAGCACGGGATCCTGGTGCCGAGATCATGACGCTGAGATCGTCACTCGGGGATCCCTGCACCGAGATGCTTAGCCTGTCTACGTAAATCGACTGTAGCATCCGGGAATGACCGAGGCGCCACGACCTGAGGACGCGAACACGGCGCCCTCGTACTGGTACGAGGGCGACGACTCCGCCGTGGAGCTGCTCTCCGCGGTGCGGCGATTCCGACGGGCCGATCAGGAGATGCGCCGACGCGTGAGCGCGGGCATGGAGATGAACACGACCGATCTCGCGGCGCTGCATTTCGTCATCGCCCATGAGCTGGCCGAGGATCCGGCCACGCCGCTGCGCCTGGCCCAGCACCTGGAGATCTCCGGCGCCTCGATCTCGAAGCTCCTGGATCGCCTCACGGCCTCAGGCCATCTCGAGCGTGCGCCGCATCCGAGCGACCGACGCTCGCGGATCGTGGTGGCCACCGACCATGCGCGCTCCCAGGTGCGCGAGCGGCTCAGCGGGATGCACGAGCGGATGCTTGAGATCGCCCGGGACGTGCCCTCGCCCGCGAGGCGCGCGGCGATCGACTTCCTGCTCTCCCTGGCCGATCACCTCGACACCGAGGCGCCGCCTCCGAAGCTCACGCCGCGCGAGCGCTGAGCTCTCCCCTGCGGCGCCGAGCTCTCACACCTCGAGCGCTGGGCGGTCGCCCTGCGAGCGCTGCGAGCGCCCACGGAGCAGGCGGTCTCGTACGGACGGACGTCGGGCCCCTCGCACTGTAGTGCGAGGGG
>NZ_DASVGJ010000037.1:0-17392 GCF_036379615.1 Brachybacterium sp. | reverse complement strand
TCGGCTCCGCAGGAGGGCTGATCCCGCCGGACAGCTGAGCACGCCGGGCACCTGAGACCCGAGCAGATGCGGCCCCTGCCCCTTCCGGGGCGGGGGCCGCTGTGCTGCTGCCGGCGCCTGTGCTGCTGCACGGGCCCGTGCTGCCGGGGCAGCGCCTGTCTGCTGGGGTCGGTGCCCGTGCAGCGCAGCAGCCCTCGGTGCGTCAGCCGCCGGGACGCAGAATCCGCGTGCCGCTGGTGGCCCGGGCGGCGATCGCCTCCAGCACCTCCGGTGCGGTGAGGTTCTCCCCCAGTTGGTTCGGCTTGCCGGTGCCGTGGAAGTCGCTGCCGCCTGTGATCAGCAGGTCGTGGCTCCGCGCGAACTCCCGCAGCCTCTCGGTCTCCTCCGCGCCGTGCTCGCGATGATCGACCTCGATGCCGTCCAGGCCTTCCTCGACGAGCGACTCGAGCAGGGCGAGCGGCAGGTCATCGTCCCGCGTCACGGACCCGGGGTGGGCGAGCACGGACACGCCCCCCGCCTCACCGATCGCCCGCACCGCGGAATGCGGCGAGGGGGCGTAATAGGGGACGTAATACGGGCCCGCGGGCCGCAGGATCTCGGTGAACGCGGCCGAGCGGTCGGGGACCACTCCGGCCTCCACGAGCGCGTCGGCGATGTGCGGGCGACCGATCACGGTGCTCTCCCCGGCGACCTGCGACTGCACATCCTCCCAGCGGATCGGGTGGTCGGCGGAGATCAGCTCCACCATGTGCCGGGCCCGGTCCTCGCGCGAGGCGCAGGCGCGGGCCATCTCGGTGGCCAGAGCGGTCTCCGCCGAGGGATCCACCAGCAGGGCCAGCAGGTGCACGCTGCGGCTGTCGGCTTCGCTGGAGACCTCGATGCCGGGCACTGCGGCGACCCCGCTCGCGCTGACGGCATCGGCCAGCTCGGACCAGCCGGCGACGGTGTCGTGGTCCGTCAGGGCCAGCACGTCCAGCCCTGCGGCACGGGCCTGCGCGAACAGCTCGCTGACGTCCGTGGTGCCGTCGGACCACGTGCTGTGCGAGTGCAGATCGATGCGCTGACTGCTGCCGGGGTCGGACCGCTCACTCATAGGCCCAGGGTAGACCGCTCCATGAGAACATCGTGGGGTGAGCACCGAGAACAGCAGCACCGAGAGCACCGACAGCGTCGAGAGCACCGGCGGCGAGCGGATGAAGGACCTCGCCTCGCGGGGGGACTCCCGCTCGCAGCGCCCCAGCAACGAGGCCTTCCGCGAGTTCATCTCCTCGGGCTGGGACGAGACCGTCCCCGATGCCGAGCGCCGCGAGTCCGCGGACTTCACCCCGGAGCGTCGTCACGTCCTGTCGCGACGCCTTCCCGGAACCCGCCTGGTGCTGCCGGCCGGGGTGCTGAAGGTGCGCTCCAACGACACCGACTACCCGTTCCGGCCGGACACCGCCTTCGCGTACTACTCGGGCCTGGGCACCGATGAGGAGCCCGACAGCGTGCTCGTGGTCGAGCCGTCGGCAGAGGACCCCACGCTCTCCGAGGCGACCTACTTCTTCCGCCCGCGCGCCGGTTTCGATACCAGCGAGTTCTATGCCGACGCCCGTTACGGCGAGATGTGGGTCGGTCGGCGACCCACCGTCGCCGAAGCCGCCCAGCGGCTCGGCATCGAGGTGCGCCACATCGACGAGCTGCGCGACCACCTCGCCAAGGACGTCGGCGCTCACCTGTCCCTGACGGTGATGCCGAGCGTGGACGCGAGCATCGAGGAGATGGTCCAGGAGATCCGGGAGCAGAACGGCCTGCCCGGCGGTGAGGACGCGGCCGCGGAGATGGCCGCGCTGAAGGAAGCCGCGAGCGAGCAGCGACTGGTCAAGGACGAGTACGAGATCGGCCAGATGCGCACGGCGGTCGATGCGACCCTGCGCGGCTTCGAGGACGTCATCCGCCGGCTGCCCGACGCCATCGGGCATCCGCGCGGCGAGCGGGTCATCGAGGGCGTCTTCGCCGCCACCGCTCGGGCCGACGGCAACGGCGTCGGCTACGACACCATCGCGGCCGCCGGCGACCATGCCTGCACCCTGCACTGGACCCGCAACAACGGCGTCGTGAAGCCGGATGAGCTGGTGCTGATCGATGCCGGGGTCGAGATCGATTCGCTGTACACCGCGGACGTCACCCGCACCCTGCCGGTCTCCGGCACCTTCACCCCCGCTCAGCGGAAGATCTACGACGCTGTGCTCGAGGCGTCCGACGCCGCCTTCGCCGTCGCCCGCCCCGGCCTGCGCTTCCGCGAGCTGCACGCCGCGGCGATGGAGGTGCTCGCCCATCGTCTGCAGGAGTGGGGCCTGCTGCCGGGCACTGCGGAGCAGTCGCTGTCCGCCGAGGGCCAGTGGCACCGCCGCTGGATGCCCCACGGCACCAGCCACCACCTGGGCATGGACGTCCACGACTGCGCCCAGGCACGCCGCGAGATGTACCTCGACGCGGAGCTCGCACCGGGGATGGTCTTCACGATCGAGCCCGGGCTCTACTTCAAGGAGAACGATCTGCTGGTCCCGACCGAGATGCGCGGCATCGGCGTGCGCATCGAGGATGACGTGCTGGTGACCGCCGACGGCGTCGAGAACCTCTCGGCCGCCGCACCCCGCCGCGCCGAGGACGTCGAGCGCTGGATCTCCGAGCTGCAGCGGTGAGCACCTCCGCGCAGCCGCGCTTCTACGCGGCACGGCTCGCCGGCACCTCGGTCTTCGATCCGATCGGAGATGTGGTGGCGACGGTCCGAGACGTGGTGGTGGTGCCGCAGAGCCTCACCAGCGCCCGGGCCGTCGGCCTGGTGGTGGAGGTCAGCGCGAAGCGCCGCGTGTTCCTGCCGATCACGCGGGTCACGTCGATCTCGCCCGGTCAGGTGATCTCCACCGGGGTGCTCAACGTGCGCCGGTTCGAGAAGCGCACCGGGGAGCTGCTGGTGATCGGCGAGCTGCTGGACCGTGCGGTCACCCTGGAGGACGGCTCCGGTGAGGCGACGGTGCTGGACATCGCGCTGGACCAGAACCGGCACCGGGACTGGGACGTCTCCCGCCTGCACCTGCGACGGCGGCGCAAGGGCAGCTCGCTGAGCCGTCTGGTCTCGCGCGGGGAGACCCTCACGGTGGAGCTGACCGAGGTGTCCGGGCTGTACGGCTCCCAGGAGGAGCAGTCCGCGCATCTGCTGGCAGCCTCCTACCAGGACCTGAACCCGGCGGACCTCGCGGAGATCATCCAGGAGCTGGAGCCCAAGCGGCGCATCGAGCTCGCCGGGGAGCTGGCCGACGAACGCCTCGCGGACGTGCTCGAGGAGCTGCCGGAGGACATCCGGGTCGAGGTGGTGACGGGGCTGGACGCCACCCGCGCCGCGGACATCCTCGACGTCATGGATCCCGACGACGCCGCCGACCTCGTCCAGGAGCTGCCCGAGAAGGTCGCCGCCCATCTGCTGACCCTGATGGAGCCCGAGGAGGCGGAGGACGTGCGCCGCCTGCTCGCCTACGACGAGTACACGGCCGGCGGCATGATGACCACGGAGCCGCTGATCGTCGCCCCCGAGACCCCGGTCGCGCACTGCCTGGCGTTGATCAGCCGCGAGGCCGTCCATGCCGCCCTCGCCTCGACCGTGCACGTGTGCCGCTCCCCGCTCGAGACCCCTACCGGGAAGCTGCTGGGCATCGTCCACTTCCAGCAGCTGCTGCGGGAGCGCCCGGACCGGCCCGTCGGCGAGATCATCGACCCGGACAAGGTCGCCGTCGGTCCCACCGCGCCGCTGTCCTTCGTGACCCGCGAGATGGCCACCTACAACCTGGTGTCGATCCCCGTGGTGGACGACGACGGCCGGCTGCTGGGCGCGGTGACCGTCGACGACGTGCTCGACCACGTGCTGCCCGACGACTGGCGCGAGCAGGACGAGCCCCCACCGACCACCGGACAGATCGATCTCACCGAGATCGCCCGCGCCACCGCCCGTGACGCCGAGGACACCGCGGACCGCACGAAGGGAGAGTGAGCATGGCCGAGCACAATCCCGCCCCGCTCGACGACCCGGCGCCGCGACGGCGGCAGCTGCGCAATCCCTTCCGCGGCGACGCCTTCGGACGCGGCGCCGAGGGCTTCGCCCGCATGATGGGCACCCCGGCGTTCCTCGTCGGGATGACCCTGTTCTGCGCGATCTGGCTCACCTGGAACTCCCTCGCCCCGGAATCCGCGCAGTTCGATCCCCGCGCCCTGAACTTCACCCTGCTGACGCTGATCCTCTCGCTGCAGGCCTCCTACGCCGCGCCCCTGCTGCTGCTCGCGCAGAACCGCCAGGACGACCGCGACCGCGTGCAGGTCGAGCAGGACCGCCAGTCCAACGAGCGCAACCACGCCACCACCGACTTCATCACCCGGGAGATCGCCTCGCTGCGACTGGCCCTGAACGACGTCGCCACCCGCGACTTCGTGCGCGGGGAGCTGCGCGACCTGCTCGAGGAGCTCGACACACCTCCCGCGCCCGCCGCGGACGCCGACGCCCTGCGCACGATCCTGCGCGAGGAGGTCGAGGCTGCGCTGGACCGCCGCACCGGGGACGGGACCCCCACCACGCCGAAGGAGGAGCACCCTCAGTGACCACCCCAGATGACACCGCCCCGGACGGCACCGCCCCGGACGGCACGGCCCCGACGGGCACCGACGCCTGGCAGGCCGCCGGCGACGCCCGCGTCGCCCAGATCCACGAGGCGCTCAGCGGCGTCATCGACCCCGAGATCCACCGCCCGATCACCGAGCTCGGCATGGTCGGCTCCGTGGAGGTCGATGCCGAGGGCACCGCGAAGGTCCACGTGCTCGTGACCATCGAGGGCTGCCCCATGCGCGACCGCATCGAGCGCGAGACGGCGGAGGCGACCGCGACCGTCCCGGGCCTGGCCAGGGTGGAGGTCTCCACCAGTGCGATGACCGAGGAGCAGCGGCGCGAGCTCACCAATCGCCTGCGCCAGGGACGCCGCCAGATCCCCTTCAACCAGCCCGGCTCGCTGACCCGCATCTTCGCGGTCTCCTCCGGCAAGGGCGGGGTCGGCAAGTCCACCGTCACCGCGAACCTCGCCGCGGCGATGGCGGCCGACGGACTACGGGTGGGCGTGATCGACGCGGACATCCACGGCTTCTCGATGCCGGGCATGTTCGGCATCACCGATCAGCCCACGAAGGTCTCCGACCTGCTGATGCCGCCCGAGGCGCATGGCGTGGCCGTCATGAGCATCGGCATGTTCGTCCCCGAGGGGCAGGCCGTGGTGTGGCGCGGTCCCAAGATGCATCGCGCGATCGAGCAGTTCGCCTCGGACGTGTTCTGGGGCGATCTGGACGTGCTGCTGCTGGACCTGCCGCCCGGCACCGGCGATGTCGCGATCTCGGTCGCCCAGCTGCTGCCGAGTGCGCAGATGGTCGTGGTCACCACGCCGCAGCAGTCCGCCTCCGGGGTGGCCGAGCGGGTCGGCTCCCTGTCCACCTCGACCGAGCAGGAGGTTGCCGGGGTGGTCGAGAACATGGCCGGGCTGACCCTGCCCGACGGCTCCGTGATGGATGTCTTCGGCACCGGCGGCGGGGACCGGGTGGCGGAGACACTCGGCCGGGCCGTCGGCCATGACGTGCCGGTGCTCGGCCGCGTGGGACTGGATCCCGCACTGCGCGAAGGGGCGGATCACGGGGTGCCGCTGGTGGTCTCGGACCCCGACTCCCCCACCTCGATGGCGCTCAAGGGCGTCGCCCGAGCTCTCGTGCGCAAGCCGCGCGGGCTGGGCGGGATGAAGCTGCCGCTGACCGTCGCGCGGTCCTGAGCACAGGTCGGGTCACGGCGGCCCGGGCTCGGTGAGAGCTCGGGCGCCCGCGGCTCAGGTGGCCTCGTCGTCGAAGGGCGCGCGCTGGGGGCCCTTGTCCTTCGCGGACTTGGAGCCGGACTTCGACCCCTTCTTCGCCGCGGCGCCGACAGCGGCCCCACCGGCGGCGACGCTCAGCGCCTCCTTGCTGGGCACCAGGTCCTCGATGTCGGTGTCGCCCCAGGCCTCGCGGATGATGCGTCGCGGATCGTACTGACGGGGGTCGTACTTCTTGAGGTCCTCGATGGCGATGCCCATCTCGTCCTCGACCGTGGATCGCGAATCGTCGACCCAGCGACGCGCCTGACGCACCCAGTGGATCAGCTGACGGGTGACGTCCGGAAGCCGCTGCGGTCCCACGACCACCAGGAACACGACGAGCAGCACGACGAGCTCCCAGCCGCCGAGGCCGATGAATCCGGTGCCGCCCATTGTCCACCTGTACATCTCGAGGTCTGATGATCCGCTGTCATTATTGCATCGAGAGCCCCGCGCGGGCTCCCAGCCACGAGGGCTGTCGTAGGATCAGCCAGATCGCACGGGTGAACGAGAGGAAGTACGGATGTCGTCGGGAAAAGTGGCCGGCTGGGCCCATGGTGAGGAGTTCGTCGACGAGGCGACCCTCTTCTCCGACGATGGGGTCCTCGCCCGGGCCAGGGAGCGCGGCAACGAGCTCGGTGCCACCCCGGTCCTCCCCGGAGCCGGAGCGCTGATGCGGGTGCTGGCCGCCTCGGTCCGCGCGCGCTCAGCGGTCGAGATCGGCACCGGCAGCGGCGTCGGCTCCCTCTATCTGCTCTCCGGCATGCACCCGGACGGGGTGCTGACCACCATCGACCTCGAGGTCGAGAATCAGCGGGCCGCCCGGGAGGCCTTCGCCGAGGCCGGGATCCGCTCCCCCCGGGTGCGCACGATCGCCGGCAGGCCCCGCGACGTCGTCGGGAGGCTCACCGACCATGCCTACGACCTGGTCAGCTTCCCCGCCCATGACCCCCACTCCCTGGATCTGCTCGAGCACGCGCGTCGCCTGCTGCGCCCTGGCGGAGTGCTGGTCATCCCGCACGCCCTGTTCCACGACCGCGTCCCCGACCCGACCGCACGGGACGCGACGACACAGTCCGTGCGCTCCCTGCTGAAGGCGGTCACGGAGGCCGAGGACCTGGTCACCGCGCTCACCGGCAGCGGCGACGGAGTGCTCGCAGCGGTGCTGCGTCCCTGATCGAGACCTGACCTCCAGAGACGACCGCAGCCCCGCACCGAGGGGTGCGGGGCTGCGGTCCGGGCTGGTGATGTGCTACTTGATGACGCCTTCGAGGGCGTCCCGCAGCTCCACGGCTTCCGAAGCGGCGATCTCGACGACCAGGCGGCCGCCCCCTTCGAGCGGGACTCGCATGATGATGCTGCGACCCTCCTCCACGACCTCGAGCGGACCGTCACCGGTGCGCGGCTTCATAGCAGCCATCGTGCCTCCTTGATGAGTCACTGCCCTTGCGTGGCTCCCCCGGACGGGGCCTCGGACAATGCGCGTACGGTGGCCATTATCTCAGGTCTCGGGACCGATGCGCACGCCGGGTCCGCCGCCGCCGTCGCGGAAGGTCGATCCCGTTCCCGTTCCGACCCGTCGCGACCCCCACCATGAGCACCGCCACGACCGCCGCGACGAGCAGCAGGAGCAGCACGATCGGGCTGACGGCGGTCATCCTCGCACGGCCGCGTCCGCCGCGTCCGTGCTGTCGAGGGGATCCGCCGCCTCCGGGTCCTTCGCCAGCGGGTCCTTCGCCGCCGGGTCCGTCTGCGCGGCCTCGCGCAGCACCTGGAGGGCCTCCTCCGCGGTGTCGACCACTCGCATCAGGTCGATGTCCGGCGCATTGACCATCCCGCCGTCGACCACGGCGGTGCGCAGCCAGTCCAGCAGCCCCTGCCAGTAGTCCCGCCCCACCAGCACCACGGGGAACATGTCGATCTTGTGCGTCTGCATCAGGCACAGCGCCTCGAACAGCTCGTCGAAGGTGCCGAAGCCGCCGGGCATCACCACGTAGCCGCTGGAGTACTTTACGAACATGGTCTTGCGGGCGAAGAAGTACCGGAAGTCGACGCCGAGGTCGACGTATTCGTTGAGGCCCTGTTCATGGGGCAGTTCGATGCCGAGCCCCACGGAGACTCCCCCGGCCTCCTGCGCGCCCTTGTTCCCCGCCTCCATGATCCCGGGTCCGCCGCCGGTGATGACCGCGTAGCCCATCTCCACGATGCCGGCGGCGATCTCCTGCGCACAGGCGTAGTAGGGGCTGTCCTCGCGCAGCCGCGCGGAGCCGAAGATCGAGATCGCGGGGCCCAGCTCGGCGAGCGCGCCGAAGCCCTCGACGAACTCCGCCTGGATGCGCATCACCCGCCACGGGTCGGCGTGGACCCAGTCCACCGGGCCGTCCTCCTCCAGCAGCCGCTGGTCGGTGGTGCGGTCGGGGCGCTGGGTGCCGCGCAGCGTGATGGGTCCCTTGCGGTGGCGGTCTCGTTCCTCAGGCGTCATGGATCGAGCGTAGCGCCCGGACCGGGCTCAGGCGGCGAGGAATCGGCGCACGCCCGCCAGGGCCATCTCGAGGTCCGCCAGCGGCACGTGCTCGTCATCGGCGTGGGCGAGCAGCGGATCGCCGGGGCCGAAGTTCACCGCCGGGGTGCCGAGTGCCGAGAAGCGCGCCACATCGGTCCAGCCCTGCTTGGCCGCGACGCTCACGCCCTCGCCGAGTGCGGCGAGGAAGGAGCGCGCCGCCTCCTTGTCCAGACCCGGCAGCGCGCCGCCGGCGGCATCGCTCACCTCGATCTCGAGGTCGAGATCCGAGAAGACCTCGCGCACATGGGCCTCCGCCTGCTCGACGGAGGTGTCGGGGGCGAAGCGGTAGTTCACCGTGAGGCTCGCCCGGTCGGGGATCACATTGCCGGCGATGCCGCCGGTGATCGCGACGGCGTTGAGGCACTCGCGGTACTCGAGGCCGTCGATCACCGCGCGGCGCGCTTCGTAGGCCGCCAGGCGCTCGAGCACCGGGGCCAGGTGGTGGATCGCGTTGTCGCCGACCCAGTCGCGGGCGGAGTGGGCCGCGACTCCCCGGGCGGTGACCTCGAGCTTCATGGTGCCTTTGCAGCCGCCCTCGACTCCGGCGGAGGTGGGTTCGCCGAGGATCGCGAAGTCCGCCTGGAGGTATTCGGGATGCTCGGCGGCGATCCGGGTGAGGGCGTTGTCCGCCGCGGCGACCTCCTCGTGATCGTAGAAGATCCAGGTGAGGTCCACGGGGGCGGAGGTCGCCTCGACGGCGAGCTTGAGGAACACCGCGACCCCGCCCTTCATATCGCAGGTGCCCCGACCGACCAGCTCCTCGCGGCCATCGCGCGTGCGACGGGTCGAGGGCAGGTTGTCCGCGAGCGGGACGGTGTCCAGGTGCCCGGCCAGCAGCACCCGCTGGGCGAGTCCCCGATGGGTGCGGGCGATGACGGTGTCCCCGTCGCGCAGCACCTCGAGGTGGGGGGCGTGGACGCGCAGTGACTGCTCGACCGCGTCGGCGAGCGCTCGCTCGTTCCCCGAGACGGAGTTGATGTCGACGATCGCGGCGGTGAGGTCGACGATGTCGGCGTGGGGGTCGAGGAGGGGCGCTGGCTGGGAGTTCATGACGGTCATCGTGCCACGTCGTCCTCGAGCGCTCCTCCGGCTCGGGCGAGCCGCAGGGCGACCGCCTCCGCGTGGCGCAGCAGCTGCGCGCCCGTGCCCGGCTCGGCGGAGATCGCGGAGCCGGGCTGTGCGGTGCTGACGGGCACGCCCAGCAGCAGGCGGCGTTCGTAGACGGTGCCGTCGACGCCGACCGGCGCGTACAGTCCGTCCACCGCGATGGAGCCGGTGAGCATCCGTCGGCGTGTGCCGCGTGAGGCCCAGGAGTCCTTCTGCACCTCGCCCCTCTCGCGCCATGCGCCGAGCAGCGCACTGCGGTAGGCGGGCAGGTCCACCGGGGGCAGGTGCGCTTCGAGCACCCCGTCGCACAGGGCGGCCTCGCCCTCTGCCCCGTGGACGGCGAAGCGGCCCGCCTCGTCGTCGATGTCCAGATGCATGCGCGGCCCGGTGAACTCCAGCAGGCCCGCCTCCTCGAGGGCGAGCACCTGCCGGGCGCGCAGCACGGGCGGTCCCGAGGCCCAGGAGGCGAAGGCGTTGCGGAGGTGCCCGTCGATGTCCTGACGGACGGAGTCGGTGGTGTACGCGCCGAGGTCGGTGAGCCGGTTCACCTGGATCCGCAGCGCGATCAGCACCCGGTAGATCAGCACCCAGGCCGGATCGGGCTCGGTCGCGGCGCGCAGCGCCTCCCTCAGCACGTCCCGGGTGCTCCGGTGCGGCACCGGGCGCTCCCCGCCGCGGCGGCCGAAGGGGAACAGCAGCGGGAGCAGGAGCTGATCGTCCGCGAGCTCGGGGAATCCGCCGAGACGCAGCGCCCGGCGCAGCTCCGCGAACATCAGCGGCATCACATCGTGCTCGTGGTCGACGCCGGCGGCGCGCACCGCGAGCTCGAGCACCCGCTCCCCCGTGAGCACCTCGGGGAGATACGGCTCCGGGAGGCGATCGCCGAGGTCGGGCTTGGGCCGGTAGACCATGCCGGAGCGGGAGCCGACCACCAGCCGCGGTTCCTGACCGCCGGGCAGGTAGCGCAGGCCCGAGGGTGCCGAGTCATCGCTCTCGAAGCGGCCTCCGCCGACCTCGGTGAGCATGCCGATGGCATCGTAGAAGTTCAGCCCCATGCCCTGGACGGCGACCGTCTCCCTGCCCAGCAGCTGCCGATAGTCGACCTCGAGCGGGTTCGCGGGGCCGAGGTGGACCAGCCCGTGGCGCTCGGCGGCATCGGCGAGCTGCTGGGAGCGTGGGGAGAGCGCGGTGGGGAGGTGGCCGAGGGCAAGGGCGACCGCATCGGTGCGCAGCACGCGCCCGTCGCTCAGCCGCACCCGCTGGGGCCCGTCGGCCGGGCCGGTCACGTCGACGGCCTCCGCGGCGTGCTCGACGATCCGCAGCCGCTCCGGATCCGCGGCCGCCTTCGCGGTCTCCAGGACGTGGGCGAGGTAGCGGCCGTGCGCCGCTCGGGAGGCGTAGTCGGTGGGGCGCAGCCCTTCGGCGGCCAGGTGGTCGGCGAGGGTCTCGCCGCGAGGCGTGGGCAGCATCGCGTGGCAGGACTGGTCGGGGTACATCGTGGTCTGGCAGGTGGTGGTGTTCATCAGCAGCACATCGCTCTGGTCGGTCCGCCAGACGGCTCCGCCCCGCCCCACCAGCGGGTCGATCAGGTGCACGGTGAGCGTCCCGTGCCATGCGGGAGCGGTGGACGCGGAGACGAGCCGTTCGATGACCGCCGTGCCCCGCGGCCCCGCCCCGACGACGGCGACGGTGCGGACGGGATCGGCGGCTGCGTTCATCCCTTGATTATGGCGCTGTCCGCGGCGGCTCTCGCACACCGGGCCCTTCTCTCCCCCGCGCAGGGTCCCGGATCTGGGAGCATGTCGCCATGTCGACTCCCGCACCGTCGCCGAGACACCTGCCGTCCGGCGGTCCGACGCCGCCCCCGGGGCTCCTCGGCGGGCGCCAGGCCGCGAGGATCCGCGCGATCGTCAGCGCCGATCTGCTGCCCGAGGAGCGTGCCTCGGCCGACGCACTGGTGATGACGGCCTGGCTCACCGCCGCGCAGCGCGCCCGGTACGCTCCGTCCCTGCGCGCTGGTCACCACACCGAGGAGTTCGTCCAGCGACTGGCCGACGAGCGCCGGGTGGTGCTCGAGGAGGGCGCCGATCCCGTGGCCGATGAGCGGGACTCCGCCGCGCAGGCGGAGCAGGAGGCGCGCCAGGTGCCGCTGCGTCTGGTCGAGGCCGGGCTGCTGGTGGTGGCGTTCGCGATGCTCGCCGTCGTGGTGATCCGGAGCCTCCGCTCCGAGGCGACCGGGATCATCGAGCGGATCCCGGAGCAGGGGGTGATGCTGCTGGTCATCGGGCTCGTGGCCGGAGCGCTCGCGGCGCTCGTGGGCACGGTCGCGACCCGGCGACGGGATCGCCTCCTGCTGGACTGGGCGGTCTCCCGGCCCGGTCAGCTCGGCCGGGGGCTGCCGCTGCACCGTCCCCTGCAGGGCGACTCCGCGGGGCCGGCCATCGCGGGATCGCTCGGGCCCGCGCTGCTGGTGGGCGCCGGGGTGCTCGCGATCGTGGCGGGAGCGGCACTGCTGCTGATCTCCCCGATGCTGGGCGACGTGGGCGGGGTCTCCCACTGGGCGCCGTGGCTGCTGGGCGGCGGTTCCGCCTCGCTGTCGGTGGCCGTGCTGCTGATCTTTCTGCGCTCCCGGCGCCAGCTGCAGAGCGTGCGGCGGTCCCGTGCGACGGAGTGGATCGGACCCACCCCGCAGGTGGAGGAGGAGCCGCCGGCGGTGTGAGACCGCGGCATCAGCCGTGGGCCATCGGCGCGGACGCCGTGGTGCTGCGGTCGTGGTCCCGCGATATAGCCTGCGGCAGTGTGCCGTTCGCCCCGTGCGGGGCGCTGCTCGTAGCCCGGCGCCTCGGAGATTCGTAGACTCGACGTATGAGCACGACGACAACGACATCCCCCGCCGCGACGGCCTGGGGCATCGCACTCACCACCCTCGGTGCCGACGGCACGCTCCTGGACGCATGGTATCCATCGCCTCAGCTCGGCGAGGCGCCTTCGGACATCGAGGCCCATCCGTTGCACGCCCAGCTCACGGCCGCCGCCCGGGCGGACGAGGTGCGCGGAACGACCCAGGAGGTCGTGGTCCGCTCGATCACGCTCGCCGAGGCCCCGACCGATGCCGCCGATGCCTACCTGCGTCTCCATCTGCTCTCTCACCGGCTGGTCCGGCCCAACACCCAGAACCTGGAGGGTCTGTTCGGGACGCTGACCAACGTGGTGTGGACCTCCGAGGGCCCCTGCGCCGTGGCCGGCTTCGAGGAGACCCGGCTGCGTCTGATCGCCGCGGGCCGCACTCCGACGGTGCTCAGCCTCGACAAGTTCCCCCGCATGGTCGACTACGTGCTGCCCGTCGGAGTGCGCATCGGGGATGCGGACCGGGTCCGTCTGGGCGCCCACCTCGCCGAGGGCACGACCGTCATGCACGAGGGGTTCGTGAACTTCAACGCCGGCACCCTGGGCGCCTCGATGATCGAGGGCCGGATCTCCCAGGGTGTGGTGGTCGGGGACGGCTCCGACATCGGCGGCGGCGCCTCCACCATGGGCACCCTCTCCGGCGGAGGCACTGAGCGGGTGAGCATCGGCCGTCGCTCGCTCGTGGGCGCCGAAGCCGGTGTGGGCATCGCGCTCGGTGACGACTGCGTGGTCGAGGCCGGCCTGTACGTCACCGCCGGCACCAAGGTGGAGCTCGTCGGCGAGGCGGGCACCGCCTCCGACAGCCCGCACGTGGTCCGAGCCCGAGATCTCTCCGGGGTCCCGAATCTGCTGTTCCGCCGCCACTCGCTCACCGGAGCGGTGCAGGCGGTGGCGCGCGAGGGCCAGACCGTCGAGCTCAACGCCGCGCTGCACGCTAACTGACCCGGCGATCCGCGGACCGGACGAGTCGAGGGAGCACGAGGTGGCGGTGCGTGGTGGGAGGCGCAGCGGGCGCGGAGATCGAGGCCGGGGCTCCTTCGCCCGCCACCTCACGGTCCCGCTCGTGATGGTGCTGCTGTTCGCGGGCATCGCCGGCGGCAGCTATGTCGCGCTGCAGCGCTACGGCTCCCCCGCCCATGAGGGCACCTGCCTCGCCACCGGACTGGGGACGAGCCATCGCTACTCCACGGACCGGGCCGCCAATGCTGCCCTGATCAGCGCCACCGCCGTGGACCGGCAGCTGCCGGCGCGTGCCGCCTCGATCGCGCTGGCGACTGCGTTCCAGGAGTCACGGCTGCAGAACATCGACTACGGGGATCGGGATTCGCTGGGGCTGTTCCAGCAGCGGCCCTCGCAGGGCTGGGGCAGCGAGGAGCAGATCATGGATCCGCTCTACTCCACCAATGCCTTCTACGATGCGCTCGAGGAGATCCCCGACTACGCCAGCGGCGATATCAACGACATCGCCCAACGGGTGCAGCGCTCGGGCCATCCGGAGGCGTACCGCGACCACGAGACGGAGGGCCGGCTCTACGCCTCGGCGCTGACGGGCCAGAGCGGCGCGAACCTGGTGTGCACCCTCGGCGCGGTCGGCGCGACGGTCTCCCCCGAGCAGGTGCGCGAGCAGCTCGCGCGGCAGTTCCCACGCTCGGTCGAGTCAGGGCGGATCAGCTCCGGTCTCGCCGCGGCCTCCTCCGCTGCCCCGCAGCTGCCGGACGGGGCGGGCGCGACCGCGGTCGTGATCGACACCGGGGGCGACGAAGGCCTGGGCTGGGCGCTCGCGAACTGGGCCGTGGCCCGCGCGGCGGACGACGGCGTGCTCCAGGTGTCCTACCAGGGACGAGTCTGGGACCGGGCGGTCACCGGCGAGGAGGCCGCGAGCTGGGCCGCCGCCGAGGGCGGCGACCCGGACCGGGTGGTGGTCCTGGTCAGCGGGCGCTGAGCCGGCACCCGGCGGCCCGAAGACCGACGCCCAGTGAGCGGCACTCCGCTCCTGGCAACCCGCGACCAGCGACCAGCGACCAGCAACCAGCGACCAGCGACCAGCGACCAGCGACCAGCGACCAGCGAGCGTCGACCGGTTCAGCCTCGCTTGGCGATGTCGGCCTGCAGCTCGGCCAGGCGCAGCTCGCTGGTGCCGGTGCGCTCCGCCATCTCCTGGTAGGGGCGCTCCGCGTGCCCGGTGTAGATCTGGCGCGGGCGGCCGATCTTGGTCTCCGGGTCGTGGACCATCTCCTCCCACTGGGCGATCCAGCCCGGCAGGCGGCCGATGGCGAAGAGCACCGTGAACATCTCGGTGGGGAAGCCGATCGCCTTGTAGATCAGGCCCGTGTAGAAGTCGACGTTGGGGTAGAGCTTGCGCTCCACGAAGTAGTCGTCCTTCAGCGCGATCTCCTCGAGCTGCATCGCCAGCTCGAGGCGGGAGTCGTTGACGCCGAGGCGCTCGAGCACGTCGTCCGCGATCTTCTTGACGATGCGGGCGCGGGGATCGTAGTTCTTGTACACCCGGTGGCCGAAGCCCATCAGGCGGATCCCGTCCTCCTTGTTCTTCACCTTCTCCATGAAGTCGCGGGGATCCATGTTCTCGGCCTGGATCTGGTCCAGCATGTCCATCACCGCGGCGTTGGCACCGCCGTGGGCGGGGCCGGAGAGCGCGCCGATCCCGGCGGAGATCGAGGTGAACAGGTTCGCCTGGGCGGAGCCGACCAGCCGCACCGCGGAGGTGGAGCAGTTCTGCTCGTGATCGGCGTGGAGGATCAGCAACTGCTCCATCGCGCGCACCACGACCGGGTCCGCGATGTAGTCCTCGACGGGGAAGCCGAAGGTCAGGCGCAGGAAGTTCTCGATCAGCGAGAGCCGGTTGTCCGGGTAGAGCAGGGCGTGGCCCTGGGCGATGCGATGAGCGTAGGCGGCCATCGTCGGCATCTTCGCGAGCAGCCGCACCGCGGAGATCCGCACCTGCTCCTCGTCGAAGGGATCCAGGGAGTCCTGGTAGAAGGTCGACAGCGCGGAGGTGCCGGCCTGGAGCACGGCCATCGGGTGGGCGTCGCGCGGGAAGTTGTCGAACATGCGCTTGAAGCGCTCGTCGAGCAGAGTGCGGTGCTCGACCTTCGCCTCGAAGTTGTCGAGCTGTCCCTTGGTGGGCAGCTCGCCGTTGATCAGCAGGTAGGAGACCTCGAGGTAGCTGGACTTCTCGGCGAGCTGCTCGATCGGGTAGCCGCGGTAGCGCAGGATGCCCTCGTCACCGTCGATGTAGGTGATCGACGACTTCGCGTTCGCGGTGTTCATGAAGCCCGGGTCGTAGGTGACCTGCCCGGTCTCCTTGCGCAGGGGGCCGATGGCGATGCCGGCATTGCCCTCCACGGCCGGAATGATCGGGAGGTCGAGGGACTTCTCCCCCAGGTCGAGCTGGGCGGACGTCGTCGTGTGATCCATGGGCTCTCCGTTGTGCGTGGTCGGATCGGGGCGGCGCGCAGGGCGCCGAAGTGTCTAGAGGCGTTCGAGACGCCGGGCGGCGGCGGCGATCCGCTCGTCGGTCGCGGTGAGGGCGACCCGGACGAAAGCCCCGCCACCGACACCATAGAACATCCCGGGGGCCACCAGGATGCCGTGGTCTGCGAGGCGTTCGACACTGGCCATCGCCTCCTCGCCGAAGGTGGTCCACAGGTACAGACCTGCCTGGGAGCCGTGGATCGTGCCCCCGGCGGAGCGCAGCGCGGCCTCGAGAACGGCACGGCGCGAGCGATAGATCTCACGCTGCGCGCGCGGGGCGTCGTCATCGCCCAGGGCGACGGTCATGGCCGCCTGCAGCGGGCCGGGGAGCATCATCCCGGCCTGCTTGCGCACGGCCACCAGCTCCCCCACCAGGGAGGGATCCCCGGCGACGAAGGCCGCGCGGTACCCGGCGAGGTTGGACTGCTTGGACAGCGAGTACACGCACAGCAGCCCGTCGAGGGAGCCGCCGTTGACTCGCGGGTCGAGCACCGAGGGGACCTCGTCCACCGTCCACGGCAGCAGGGCGTAGCACTCGTCCGAGGCGACGATGATCCCGCGCGTGCGGGCCCACTGCACCAGAGCTGCCAGCTGCGCGACGTCGAGCACCTCCCCGGTGGGGTTCGAGGGCGAGTTCAGCCAGAGCAGCCGGATGCGGTCGGCGAGCGCGGGATCCGGGAGCGCGGCGTCCCCCTGGGCGGCGAGGGCCGCAATGTCCAGGGCCAGCGGCTCCGCGCCGACGAAGCGCGCACCGATGTCGTAGGTGGGGTAGGCGATGTGCGGGAAGGCGACCACGTCGCCGAGGCCCAGCCCGAGCTGGAACGGGAGATGGGCCACGAGCTCCTTCGAGCCGACCGTGGGCAGCACGCCCTCGACGTCGAGGGACTCCGGGGCGCGGCGGTGGCGACGGACGAACGCCACCAGCGCCTCGCGCAGAGCCGAGGTGCCGATCGTGGTCGGGTAGCCGGGACTGTCGGCGGCGGCGGCAAGAGCGGACTGCACCGAGGCGGGCGTCGGATCGACGGGGGTGCCGACGGAGAGGTCGACGATGCCCTCGGGATGGGCGGCGGCGCGCTGCTTGGCCGGGATCAGCGCATCCCAGGGGAAGGCGGGCAGGCGCCGGGCGAGGCCGTGCCGCGGGGCTCGGTCGGCCCCTGAGGACTCCGCCACGGCTCAGGCCAGGGGGTTCGGCTGCGTGGGCAGGGCCTCGATGATCGGGTGATCCTTGTCGATCACGCCCATCTTCGCTGCGCCGCCGGGAGCACCCAGATCGTCGAAGAACTCGACGTTGGCCTTGTAGTACTCGGCCCACTGGTCCGGGGTGTCGTCCTCGTAGAAGATCGCCTCGACGGGGCAGACGGGCTCGCAGGCCCCGCAGTCCACGCACTCGTCGGGCTGGATGTAGAGCATC
>NZ_DASVGJ010000036.1:0-150451 GCF_036379615.1 Brachybacterium sp. | reverse complement strand
GCGGCCCGGCCCCTCCTCAGGTCCAGGCGATCAGGCCTTGATACCGACCTGGGTCCAGTCGGTGGTCTCGAACAGCGAGGCACCGGTGTTCACGACGCCCTCCTTGATGGCCACGATGTTCGGTGTCGCGTAGAACGGGATGACCACGAACGACTCCGCGATCACCGTCGAGACCTCGTTGGCGATCCGGTGCCGCTCCTCCAGGTCGAAGGCCGCCTTCAGCTCCTCGTTGAGGGGGCCGAGCCGGTCATCGGCGAAGTTGGTGTAGTTCTGCCCCGAATCGAGCGGGTACATGAGGTTCACCGACGAGGACTCGGGGTAGGCGGTACCGACCCATGAGAACGTCACCATGTCGAAAGTCTTCGGCTGGACGTAGTCCGGGAAGTAGCCGTCGGCAGGGACCGTCTGCAGCTCACAGTTGAAGCCGATCTCGTTGAGATTCGTCTGCACCTGACGGGCACGATCGGAGTTCGACTTGGTGTCCGCCGGGATGATGATGCTCAGATCCAGCGTCTTCCCGTCTTTGGTGCGCTGGTCGCCCTCAAGCGTCCAACCGGCCTCGTCGAGCAGAGCGCCCGCCGCTTCCGGATCGAACTCCAGACCCCCGAAGGAATCCTCGTAGCCCTCCTGGCCGGGCATGTAGACGAAGTTGTCCACCAGCACGACGGGAGCCTCGAGCGGGCCCACCACAGCGCGGCCGATCGCGTCGCGGTCGATACCGCGTGCCATCGCCTCACGGACCTTGACGTCCTCGAGAGCGCCGTCGCCGCCCTTGGCGTTGATGGTCAGATGCGTCCAGGTCAGACCGTTGGTCTTCTGGATGACCGCATCCTCACGGGTCTTCGCCTGAGTGAGCACGTCACCGGTGCCCACGTCCAGCCAGTCGATCTCGCCGTTGGCGAAGGACTGCGGCTGGGTGGTCTGATCGACCACCTGGAAGATGATCGACTCGAGCTTCGGCGCACGGCCCCACCAGTGCTCGTTGCGCTTGAGGGTGACCACGCCGCCGGACTGATCGAGGTTGTCGACCGTGAACGGGCCCTTGCCGGGTCGCGGCTCGCTCACGTACGCCTCGTTGAAGGTGGCCGGGTCGGCATAGGAGGAGGCCGGACCGCCCGGGTGCACCAAGGTGATCCAGTCGATGTACGGGCTCGAGAAGACGATCTCGCCGGAGAACTCGTCATCGGTCTGGGTGATCGACTCGATCTGCTCCGTGCCCACGGTGGAGACGACGAGGAACTCCTCGTTCGAACCGTTGGTGGCCTTCCACTCGGCGATGAGGTCATCGACCACGATCGGGGAGCCGTCGTCCCACTTCGCGTCCGGGTTGTACTTGAAAGAGACTGTCTGCGGGTCCTCGCTGGTCAGCTCCGCCGAGACGACATAGTCCGGGTTGAAGGTCTTGTTGCCGGACTCGTCGACGATGATGACGGAGTCTTCACCCATCGTGTAGTAGATCTCGGCGGTATCAGCGTTGTTGCCGTCGACGTGGGCACGGTTCCAGTTGGCCGGGAAGGTGAGGATTGCCTTGCGCAGGGTCCCGCCGTCGGGGACCTCGTCATACTCCATGCGCTCCCAGGCGGTGCCGGGAAGCTCACCCTGTTCCTCAGCGGCCTGCTCGTTCTCCTCCGCAGCCTGGGACTGCTGCTCCTCCTCGGTGGCCTGGCCACCGCATGCGGCCAGCGCGGCGGCGGAACCGACCACGCCGGTGCCGGCGAGGAAAAGACGACGAGTGCTCGTGATCTTCATGGGTTTCTCTCTTCCTGGGTGTTGTGCAGCTCAGCACGGGGTCTTGGGTCGTGGGCGGGTACTGCGGTCTGAGGTGCTGGGACGCGGAGTCTCAGTCAACTGGGGTGGGGGACAGGGCAGAGATGTCGGCGTCGTCCAGACGGCCGATCTCGTCGACGTGGTGGCAGGCCACCCGGGAGCCGCCGTGGGGCAGGGCAGCCGGGTCATCGCCGAGGCACTTCGCCTGACGGCCCTCGTCGAGCATCCGGAACAGCGGACACCGGGAGGCGAAGTTGCAGCCCGGGATGTCCTCGGCGGGGCTGGGCAGATCACCGGTGAGCAGGATCCGACGGCGCTCACGCTCGATCAGCGGATCCGGTACCGGCACCGCGCTCATGAGCGCACGGGTATAGGGGTGACGAGGGTTCTCGTACACCTCCTGCACGGGGCCGTACTCCACGATCCGTCCCAGGTACATCACCGCGATCTTGTCGGCGATCTCCCGGACGATCGCGAGGTCGTGAGCGACGAACAAGTAGGACAGGTTCAACCGCTCGCGGAGGTCCTCCAACAGGTTCATCACGCCGGCCTGCACCGAGACGTCCAGAGCGGAGACGGGCTCGTCCAGCACCAGCACCTTCGGGTTCGTGATCAGCGAGCGCGCGATGCCGACGCGCTGGCGCTGACCGCCCGAGAACTCGTGCGGGTAGCGGTCGGTCATCTCCGGCGCCAGGCCCACCAGCTCGAGCATCTCGACCACGCGCCGGTCCCGCTCCGCACGGGGGACGCGGTGGACGGTCAGGGGCTCGGCGATGATGTCACCGACGGGCATTCGCGGATCGACCGCTGCCATCGGGTCCTGGAAGACGATCTGCACGTCCTGCCGCATCGCCAGACGCTCGGCCTTCGAGAGCTTCCCGACGTCCTTGCCGTTGACCTCGAGGCTGCCGCGCTGGGGGCTGACCAGCTCCATGATCTCGAGTGCCGTGGTGGACTTGCCCGAACCGGACTCGCCCACCAGGCCGAGGGTCTCGCCGGGAAAAACCTCGAAGTCCACCCCGTCGACGGCCTTCACAGCGCCCACCACGCGACGGAACACCGAGCCCTTGTACAGCGGGAAGTGGCGCACCAGGTCCTCGGCGCGGACCACCGGCTGCTGGTCGCCGCTGGTCTTGAGCGCCCGCTCCTCGTGGGCAGGACGCGGGAAGATGTCCGAGGGCTTCAGGGTGCCCGCCGCGATCTCGTCGGCCCGGTGACAGGCGGCCTCGCGACCGTCGTCGAGCACGGTCAGCAGCTCCGGCTCCGTGGTGAGGCAGCGCTCCTGCACCGCGGGGCAGCGATCCGCGAAGGGGCAGCCCGGAGGCAGCTCGGCGAGGTTCGGCGGGCGCCCCTCGAGGGGGACCAGCCGCTCCTTGCCGGCGGTGAGCATGTTCGGCACCGAGCGCAGCAGGCCCATCGTGTACGGCATCCGCGGGGCGCGGAACACCTCTTCGACCGGGCCCTTCTCGACCAGCTTGCCCGCGTACATCACAGCCACGCGATCCACGTTTCCGGCGACAACGCCGAGGTCGTGGGTGATCAGCACAACGGCCGCCCCCGTGACCTCCTTGGCCTTCTGCAGCACCTCGAGGATCTGTGCCTGGATCGTCACGTCCAGCGCCGTCGTGGGCTCGTCGGCGATGATCAGCGTCGGATCGTTCGCGATCGCGATCGCGATCATCGCCCGCTGGCGCATGCCACCGGAGAACTCGTGCGGGAAGGCCTTGACGCGCCGCTCGGGCGCCGGGATCCCGACGATCTTCAGCAGCTCCACCGCCCGCTTCTCGGCGGTGCGCGGGTGGAGGTTCTTGTCGTGGAGAGTCAGGGCCTCCCGGATCTGCTGGCCGATGGTGTACACCGGGGTCAGTGCCGAGAGCGGATCCTGGAAGATCATCGCGATGTCGCGGCCGCGCAGCTTCGAGAGCGCACGATCGCTCATCCCCAGGAGGGACTCACCGCGGAAGGTGATGTCCCCGTCGATCCTCGCGGAGCTCGGCAGCAGTCCCATCACCGCGAGGGAGGAGACGGACTTCCCGGAACCGGATTCGCCGACGATGCCGAGGAACTCGCCCTCGTCGACGGTGTAGTCCACCCCACGCACGGCGCGCACACCGCCGGTGGAGTTGGGGAAGGTGACGGTCAGGTCCTTGACCTGCAGCAGAGGCTCAGGCACGGTTCACCTCACTGGTGGGGTCGATGGCGTCGCGCAGGGCATCGCCCACGAGGGCGACGCCGGTCAGCAGCGCGACCAGGAAGGCCGCCGGGATCACGAACAGCCACGGGCGGGAGACGGCGGCGCCGGTGCCGTCCTGCAGCAGGGTGCCCAGGGAGACGTCCGGCGCCTGGATGCCCAGGCCGAAGAAGGACAGCGAGGTCTCGGCCAGGATCGCCATGGCCACGCCGAGGGCACCGTCGATGATCAGCAGCGAGGCGACGTTGGGGACGATGTGGCGACGCAGGATGGTCGGCGTGCTCACGCCCATGTAGCGCGCGGCCTTGACGTATTCGCGCTCCTTGAGCGACTTCGTCTGGTTCTTCACGATCTGGGCCATGATCATCCAGCTGAACAGCCCGATCGCGATGACCAGCAGCCCCCAGGCGGGAAGGAACCCGAGCCACTGGAGCGCAGCGGGAAGGTTGCTCGGGTCCGCGATGGCGGGGGAGACGATCATCAGCACGTAGAAGACCGGCAGCACCAGCAGCAGGTTGATCAGCCAGTTGGTGAACATCTCGAAGGGTCCGCCGAGGTACCCGGCAAGCGACCCCATGATCGCTGCGACCAGCGTGGCCGTGGGCGCGGCGAGGAAGCCGATCAGCAGCGACTTCCGCAGCGCCGAGGTCATCGAGGCGTAGAGGTCAACGCCGATCGCGTCGGTGCCGAAGTAGTGCTGGGCGCTGGGCGGGGAGTTGAAGTTGAAGACGTCCTGCTGGCCCTGCTCATAGATGTTGAAGAAGTCGCCGAACAGGGCGAAGCCGACGATCAGAGCCACGATCGCGCCGCCGATGTAGAAGTTCGGCTTGCCCTTCAGACGGCGCCAGACCAGACGGCTGCGGGAGATCGGACGATGCGGCTTCTGCTTCTCCTCGGCGGACTGTCCGGACTTATCGGCGATCAGGGTCGCGGTGGGCTCGATATCGCTGGCGAGATCCGAGCTGTGGTCAGCGGGAGGCTGAGTGCTCATCGACATGTCAGACCCTCACTCTCGGGTCGAGTGCCGCATACAGCACTTCGGACAGGGTGGAGCTGAACAGCAGCAGGATCGCGGTGAAGCAGACGTTCCCGGCCAGCGCGTTCACGTCGGAGGTCTGCACGGCGACGATGCCGTACTTGCCCATGCCGTCCCACGAGAAGATGATCTCGAGGAAGGCCGAGCCGGCCACCAGGGTGCCGAAGCTGTAGGCGAAGTAGGTGGACATCGGGATCAGCGCGACGCGCACGCCGTGCTTGACCAGCGCCTGGTTGCGGGTCGCGCCCTTCGCCCGGGCGGTGCGGATGAAGTCGCTGCCCAGCACGTCGAGCATCAGGGAGCGCTGGTAGCGCGAGTACCCGGCGGCACCGAACAACGTCAGGGCGATCGTGGGCAGCAGCAGGTGCACGAACCCGTCCCATACCTGGGGGAAGAAGCCCGTGATGCCCGGCGTGTAGGGACCGGTGAAGCGGATCGCCTGGAAACCCAGCAGCTGGTTGAAGTTGGTGGCCAGAATCATCAGGATCACGCCGCCCACGAAGGTCGGGGTGGAGATGAGGATGAACGAGGCGTAGGAGACGATCTGGTCCGAGGCCTTGTACTGGCGCACTGCCCCCCACACGCCGAGCGTGACGCCGAGGACCGCTGCCAGCAGGGCGCCCAGCAGGAGCAGGCGCAGGCTCAGCCCAGAACGACCGATGATCTCGAGGACCACCCAGTTGCCCTGGAGGTCCTGACCCAGTTTCTCGGTCAGCGGTTCGAAGAGGACCCGCTCGATCCACCACCAGGTGCGCAGCAGGACGGGATCCTTGTCATTGACTCCGTAGGCGCTGAGGATGCCGTCGACCGACTCCTCCGGGATCGGGGGATTGATCCCGAGGTAGCGCCGTCGGGGGAAGAAGAACAGGCTCGCAGCAATGTACGCGAAGACGGTCGCGACCACCGTGAGGATGAGGTAGTTGACGAACCGCCGCAGGATGTACTTGGTCATTCACGGACTCCCGGGGCGGAGTCGGTGACGATCGCACGGGAGACCGGGTGCGTCTGAACGACATCGCAGCGGCTCAGACGCCTCCAGGCAGACGAACGTGATCGCATCGTCAGGATTCCTCACATGATCGGGGCTCGGTCCGCCACTGTGCGGATCCTCTGAGCAGGTTTCTGCACTGTAGGGCACCCCGAGTCGCATCTTCGCGCTCGTCACGGCTCCATGGCCGAATTGTTATCCATCGGTATCCGGCCGCCACAGTGCGTGGCCGTGGGGGAGACTACCTCACATGGTGGAAAGACATGGAGTTTTCGGAGGCACTGTGCATGAGGGCCGTTCCGGGGCCGAAAGCCGTGCTCTCCCGGATATTCGTGACCGCTCGGTCAGCGCGCTGCCCCCCGCGGTCACCGAGGAGCGCTACCTCCGCCAGGTGCGGCTGCCCGAGCTGGGAGCTCAGGGGCAACGGCGGCTCGCGGCCGCCCGGGTCGCGGTGATCGGCGCGGGGGGGCTCGGCGCCCCGGTGCTGAGCTATCTCGCAGCCGCCGGCATCGGGGAGATCACCCTGTTCGACCCGGACACCGTGGACGCGACCAACCTCCACCGCCAGGTGCTGTTCACGCAGGCGGACGTGGGCCGCTCCAAGGCCGTGGCCGCCGCGGAGCATCTGCAGGCGCTGAACCCGCAGATCACGGTGCGCGCCGTGGCGGCTGCGGTCACTCCCGAGAATGCGCTCGAGATGCTCGAAGGTCATCACCTGGTGCTCGACGGCACTGACAACTTCCCCACCCGCTACCTGGCTTCCGATGCCTGTGAGCTGCTGGACATCCCGCTGGTGTGGGGGTCGATCCTCGGTTTCGCCGGCCAGGTCAGCGTGTTCTGGGGGGCGGGCGGGCGCGGTGTCACCTACCGGGACGTGCATCCGGTGCCGCCGCGGCCGGGTGAGGTGCCCAGCTGTGCCGAGGCCGGGGTGCTGGGGATGCTGTGCGGAGTGATCGGCTCGACCATGGCGATGGAGGCGGTGAAGGTGCTCGCCGGCATGGGGGAGGTGCTGTTCGGGAAGCTCGCCCTGTTCGACGCACTGCGCGCCCGCTGGGACGAGCTGCCCCTCGCGCGGGATCCGCAGCGCCGTCCGGTCGAGGCGATCGAGGATGTGATGGCCACCTGCGGGCTCCCGGGGCCGACGGGACCGGCTGCCGACGAGGTGACGGTGGCCGAGCTGCCCGGCCTGCTGGAGAACGGGGTGCGGGTGATCGATATCCGTGAGGAGCACGAGCTGACCGGCGGCATGATCCGCGGTGCGGAGCACATGCCGATGGGGGTGGTGCTCGCAGCGGCCGACGACAGTGCGGCGAAAGCGCTTGAGGGGGTGCTGCTCTACTGCGCGGCCGGCTCCCGCTCGGCGAGCACCCAGCGTGCTCTTGCTGCGCGAGGGATCACAGTTCGCTCCCTGCGCGGAGGCTTCAGCGCCGTCGAGGGCAGCGCGGTCGAGGTGACGGCGACGCCGGCGGGCTGAACTCAGCCCCCGGCGAAGGGCGGCAGGACGTCCACGCGATCGCCGTCGACGAGCACCCGATCGCGATCCGTGCAGGCCACTGCATTCAGCAGCAGGCTCGAGCGCTCGATCACCCGTACGGCGTCGTCCGAGGCGCCGGACCGGAGAGCGTCGACTGCTCCCTGCAGCGTGCGGGCCCTCACCTGCACCTGGTCCGCTCCGTACGCAGCGGCGGCGCCGGCGAACAGACGCACTCTGACCTGCGGCACCGAGGCGGTGAGGTCGGACTCCTTGTCCTCCGTGGTCATCACCTCTCTCTCATCCGTCGATCTCCCTCAACGGTCGATCGTCCCCATCCATTGAGCGTCCTCATCCGCCGATCGCGCTCATCGGGCGCTCCGGCTGGACGAAATCCTCCCGGTCCATGCCGTGGCCGGCCTTCTTGCCCCACTGGGCGGCGCGCCAGATCTCGGCGATCTCTTCGTCCTCAGCGCCGGAGCGCAGTGCGCCGCGCAGATCGGTCTCCTCGCGAGAGAACAGGCAGGTGCGCACCCGACCCTCGGCGGTGAGGCGGGTGCGGCGGCAGTCGGCGCAGAAGGGACGGGTCACCGACGCGATGATGCCCACCCGGCCGCGGTGGCGGCCGTCGGCGCTGTCAGTCACCTCGAAGAGCTCGGCGGGTGCGCCGTTGCGGGCTTCGGCCACCGGGGCGAGGGTGAAGCGGCCGGCGAGCATGGAGTGGACGTCCCCGGCGGTGACCATCTCGCCGCGGTCCCAGATGTGGTCCGCATCCAACGGCATCTGCTCGATCACACGCAGCTGGAGTCCCCGGTCCAGGCACCAGTCCAGCAGGTCGGGGAGCTCGAGATCGTTGACCCCGGGCAGCAGCACCGTGTTGATCTTGATCGGGTCCAGGCCCGCCTCGCGGGCGCCGTCGATACCGGCCAGCACCCGGTGCAGCAGGGGACGCCGGGTGAGGCGCTCGAAGGTCTCCGAGACCACCGAGTCCAGCGAGACGTTGATCCGGTCCAGCCCGGCCGCGCGCAACGGTCCCGCCCGATGATCGAGCCCGATCGCGTTCGTGGTCAGCGAGATGTCCGGACGCCGGGGGAGCGCGGCCACTCCCGCGATGATCTCCTCGAGGTCGGGGCGGGTCAGCGGTTCGCCGCCGGTGAAGCGCACCTGCTCGATGCCCAGCCGCTCCACGCCGATCCCCACCAGGCGCACCACCTCGTCCACGCTCAGCAGCTGGTCCTTCTTCAGGAACGTCATCCCGGACGCGGGCATGCAGTAGGTGCAGCGCAGGTTGCAGAAGTCCGTGAGGGACAGCCGCAGATCGGTCGCCTCACGGCCGAAGCGATCGGCGAGCGCGGAGGTCGCGGGCCGATCCGAGGTGTCCGGCAGGGACGTGGTCTGCTCGTCGGTCCTGCGCGGGGTCGGCATCCCCAGGGAGATGCGGCGCGACGCCATGCGCTCACCTCCTTCCGCTGCGGTCCGGTCCCGGACGGGATCTGCGCCCGGGATCTGCTCCCAGGATAGGCGGTCAGCTGCCGCGGTGGCGGAGCGATGGTCCCGCGGGCGCGCCATACTGAAGGGACGCCGCGGGGTGCAGACCCCGTGCGGCGCCTTCGAGCAGCCCGGCACCGAGGAGTGAACACGCCATGTCCGGTGACCAGCGGATCCCCCTGACCGATCATGTGGCGGATGCCGCCGCCCTGCTGGGGTCCGTGAGCGGCACCGAGGTGATTCCGCTCGACGGGCGTGCCGTCGGCCGGGTCGCCGTCGCCGAGCAGCGCGCACGGGTCGATGTCCCGGGCCTCGACAACTCGCAGATGGACGGCTTCGCCCTCGCCGCCGGGGACCTCGCCGGGGCCGGCGTCGCCGTGACCCTTCCGCTGGGTCCGGTGATCGCTGCGGGGGACGGACCCGGCGTCCTCGAGCCCGGCACGGCGCGCCCGATCATGACCGGCGCCCCGCTCCCGGACGGGGCCGATCTGGTGGTCCCGGTCGAGGAGAGCGCCGACGGTCGTTTCGCCGCAGCTGCCGCGAGCGGCGCTGTCCGTTCCGGCGCTGTCCGGTCCCGCTCCGTCACCGCCGAGACCACGAGCGTCACCCTCACTCCGGCGTCCGTGGAGGGGGGACGGTTCGTGCGCCGGCGCGGCTCGGACACCCACCGCGGGGACACCGTTCTGCGCGAGGACCGTCTGCTCACCCCACCCCGCATAGCCCACCTCGCGGCCTGCGGGGTGCGCGACATCGCGGTCCGCGCGCGAGTGCGCACGATCGTGCTGTCCACAGGCTCCGAGGTGCGCCCTGCACGGACCGGGGCCCCCGCCCCCGGCGCCCTGTTCGATGCGAACGGGCCAGGGCTCGCCGCAGCGCTCACCGACGCCGGCGCCGAGGTGGTGCACACCGCCGTCGTGCCGGACGAGGCAGAGACCCTGCTGGAGCATCTCCGCACGCAGATCCGTGCCCTGGATGCCGAGCTCGTCGTCACCAGCGGAGGCGTGAGCATGGGCGCCTACGAGGTGGTGCGGCACGCCGCCGCGCACGACGGGGTCATCCTCGCCTTCGCGACGCTCGCCCTGCAGCCCGGCGGCCCGCAGGGCATCGGCACCGTCGAGGTGGACGGCCGCCGGGTGCCCTGGCTCGCCTTCCCCGGCAACCCCGTCTCCGCCCTGCTCAGCTGCGAGCTCATCGCGAGACCCGCTCTCGGGGCCCCGGAGCGCCGGCGGCTGCGCCTCCCGCTGCAGCTCGAGGCCGAGGAGAGCTCACCGGAGGCGCTGGACCAGTACCGACGCGCCCGAGTGCTTCCGTCGGGACGGGTGCGCCTGGTGGGCGGCGCCTCCTCCCACCTCATCGGCGGGTATGCCGCCGCGGACGCGCTGGTCCGCGTGCCACCGGGGACCGCCCTGGTCCGTGACGGCGACCTGCTCGAGACCCTGCTGATCCCCGGAGGAGACTCATGAACGACCTCTCGCACGTGCGGGCCGACGGCTCCGCCCACATGGTCGACGTGACGGACAAGGCCGTCACCTCTCGCGAGGCGACCGCTCGGGCGGTGCTGCGCACCCGGACCGACGTCGTCGGACGCATCGCCAGCGGCGACCTGCCCAAGGGGGAGGCGCTGGCCACGGCCCGGATCGCCGGGATCATGGGGGCCAAGCGCACCCCGGACCTGATCCCGCTGTGCCATCCGCTGCCGCTGTCCGGGGTCGAGCTGGACCTCGTGCCCCGCGAGGACCGGGTGGAGATCATCGCCCGGGTGCGCACCAGAGGCGTCACCGGGGTCGAGATGGAGGCGCTCACCGCCGCCACCGTCGCGGCGCTGACCGTGTACGACATGATCAAGGCGGTGGACCACCTCGCGACCATCGAGGGGGTTCAGGTGCTCTCGAAGTCCGGCGGGAAGAGCGGGGACTGGAGCCGCGCCGATGCGGGGACCAGTGGCGGGTCGGAGACCAGCGGCGAGGCAAAGACTCGCGGCGAGACAGAACGGGAGGACCAGGGATGAAGGAGGTCCCGGCTCGACGGAGCGACGAGGACTGCACGGCGCGCGCGGACCCCGCGGAGGGTCCCGCTCTGCACGGCACGGCCCGGATCCTCATCGCCTCCACGCGCGCGGCCGACGGCACCTACGAGGACCGCACCGGGCCCCGGCTGCAGGAATGGCTCCGCGGGCGCGATCTCGACTCCGTGGACAAGCTGGTGGTCAGCGATGGACCGGAGGTCGGGCGGGCGCTCGCCGCAGCCATCGGGGACGACATCGACATCATCATCACCTCCGGGGGCACAGGGATCAGCCCCAGCGACGTCACCCCCGAGCAGACAGCACCGCTGATCGATCGGGAGATGCCCGGGATCCTCGAGGAGGTGCGCCGACGCGGCGTGCAGAAGAAGGCGACGGCGCTGCTCAGCCGCGGCGTCGCCGGAATGGCCGGTCGCAGCTTCGTGGTCAACCTGCCGGGCTCCCGCGGCGGCGTCGAGGACGGCATCGCGGTGCTCGACCCGCTCCTGGACCACCTGCTGGAGCAGCGCGACGGAGGGGACCACGCGTGAGCACCACCGATCCCTCCGACCCCTCCCGCGGCAGGACCCCCTTCGGTGCGGCGGGAGGTGACGCCGCGCTCGCCGATGCCGCGCTCGCTGATGCCACGGGCGGCGGCCTCCACATCCCTGGTGACCCCGCGATGGGCGAGACCACTGTCCGGGTCCGTCTCGCGGAGATCAGCGAGACCCCGCTGTCGCTGCAGCGGGTGATCGCGGCGGTCGCCGATCCGCGGTGCGGTGCCGTGGTGACCTTCGACGGCGTGGTGCGTGATCACGACGGCGGTCGCGGGGTGGAGCGCCTGGAGTATTCCGCGCATCCCACCGCCGGGGAGGTCATCGCCGAGGTCGCCTCCGAGATCGCCGAGCGCTATCCGGACTCCCTGGTCGCCGTCGCTCATCGCCACGGTCCCCTGGAGATCGGCGACTCGGCCCTGGTGTGCGCCGTGGCCGCCCCTCACCGCAAGCAGGCCTTCGCCGCCTGCGACGACCTGGTGGACACCGTCAAGCAGAGGGTGCCCATATGGAAGCACCAGATCTTCGACGATGGGGAGACGGAATGGGTGGGGGCGCTGGGCTGATCGACGTGCTGCGAGGCACGAGCGGCAGGAGATCAGTCGGGAAGGTGCTGGGCTGATCGACGTGCTGCGAGGCACGAGCGGCAGGAGATCAGCGAGAAGGCAGGGCTGAAGCGGGAGGCGACTTCACCCTCCGGACACCTGTGATGGATACGGTTCCGACATGCGCATCCTCCACCTGACCGACACCCATCTGTACGGCGATCCCGCGGCGCGGCACTATGACCGCATCGACACCGCGGCGGCCCTGCGCGGCCTGCTGGAGCGGCTCGAGAGCCTGCGCGGCATCGACGTCGTGGTCCATACCGGGGACGCCTCCGAGGACGGCACCAGCGGGAGCTATCGGCTGCTGCACGAGATCCTCGACCCATTCGCCGCGGCACTCGGGGCGCCGCTCGTGGTGGTGATGGGCAACCATGACGTCTCCGCCGTCTACGGTGCGGACATCGCTCCCGGCCAGCGGCTGGTCGAGCGGCAGGACCGGGTCGAGGAGCTGCCGGGCGGAGGGCGCGTGGTGGTGCTGGACACGAGCGTGCCCGGGGCCGGGTACGGGCATCTCGAGCCGGAGCAGCTCGCATGGCTGGGTGACGTGCTGGAGCATCCCGTGCCGGGAGGGACGGTGCTGGCGATGCATCATCCTCCGCTGGTCGCCGCGACCGCGCTGCTGCGCGCCCTGGATCTCGACGGACTCGCGGAGCTCGAGGCAGTGCTCGAGGGCTCGGACGTGCAGATCGTGCTCTCCGGTCACTACCACCATGCGATGACGGGAGCGATCGGCGGGATCCCCGTCCAGGTGGCGCCAGGAGTGACCAACGTCGTGGACCCGCTCGCCGAGGGTGCGCACGAGCAGTCGCTCGCGCTGTCCGGTGCGAGTGTGGTGGAGCTCGGGGAGGGAGCGCCGCGGGTGATCAGCGCGGTGCATCCCAACCGGGGGGACGTGCTCGGCGACCTGGACGCACCGGTCTACCGCTTCACGCCCGAGCAGGTCGCGCAGATCGTCGCGGCCGCAGGCCGCTGAGCGGGCCGCCCCGGACGTGCAGAAGCCCTCGCAGACGTGGTCTGCAAGGGCTTCGTCAGCGGGGGGTGCTCAGCGGTCCATCCCGATGGGGCTGATCCCCTGGCTGGAGTGGGAGCGGGCGATCGCGGCGACGTCACTGTTGAATCGACCGGTGGGCACGAGCTGATCGCGCTCGACGTCCTGGCCCTGCATGCGGTCGGAGAGGCGGCCCAGAGCGGAGCTGAGGGTGCGGAAGAAGGTCATGATCGATGCCCTTTCGGAGAGGAGTGGCGTGACCGTCGAAGCCCTGGATCGCAGGTGCTCCGGCAAGATCTACACCCTCTTTTTATCCCCTTGACAAGGCTGTCGTCATGGCTTTTCGGTCATAAGTTGCCCGCTTCACAAAAAGGGTGTGACCTGGTGCTCGTCGCCTGATCCGCGAAATCTCTCCGGGTGCCAGGAGAGTGCTGGTCGATGCGACAGCATGCCGGGCGTGCCCCTCCCGTTGATCGTGGTGTGTTCGATCGGGCTCGACGCCCACGGCGAGGTGGGCCTCCTGAGCGGGTGCCGCAGGCAGAGGTGCGAGGGTGCTCGCTCGGAGGTGGGAGGGGGTCCCTCGAGGGACGGGGGGAGATCTGCTGAGAGCGTGCATCTGGCACTCGTCTTGCATGAGTGCCAGCCGAGGTCCTACAGTTGCCCTCGTTGGCAGTCGACGGCCGAGAGTGCCAGAGACTGCCGCAGGGATCACCCCCCGGTCGGCACCGCGACGACGATCGGGAACCGATCCCGCCACCCAATAACTCACGCAGAGTCACATCTCTTCATGAAGGAGTGAGCCGCATGTCGGTCTCCATCAAGCCCCTCGAGGATCGCGTCGTCGTCAAGCCGCTCGAGGCCGAGCAGACCACGGCCTCCGGCCTGGTCATCCCGGACACCGCGAAGGAGAAGCCCCAGGAGGGCGAGGTCGTCGCCGTCGGCGCCGGCCGCTTCGACGACAAGGGCGAGCGCGTCCCCATGGACGTCAAGGTCGGTGACAAGGTCGTCTTCTCCAAGTACGGCGGCACCGAGCTCAAGTACGGCAACGACGAGTTCCTCGTCCTCGGCGCCCGCGACATCCTCGCGATCATCGAGGCCTGAACCCTATGGCCAAGGAGATCTTGTACAACGAGGACGCGCGTCGCGCCCTCGAGCGCGGCGTCGACAAGCTCGCCAACACCGTCAAGGTGACGCTCGGCCCCCGCGGCCGCAACGTCGTCCTCGACAAGAAGTGGGGCGCCCCCACCATCACCAACGACGGCGTGACCATCGCCCGTGAGATCGAGCTCGAGGATCCCTACGAGAACCTCGGCGCGCAGCTCACGAAGGAGGTCGCGACCAAGACCAACGACGTGGCCGGCGACGGCACCACCACCGCCACCGTCCTCGCTCAGGCCATCGTGCACGAGGGCTTGCGCAACGTCGCCTCCGGCGCCGCTCCGTCGGCCCTGAAGCGCGGCATCGAGAAGGCCGTGGACGCGCTCTCGGAGAAGCTCGCCGAGATCTCGACCCCGGTCGACGGCAAGGCGCAGATCGCCTCCGTCGCCTCCGTGTCCAGCCAGGACCGCGAGATCGGCGACCTGCTCGCCGAGGCCTTCGACAAGGTCGGCAAGGACGGGGTCATCACGGTGGAGGAGTCCTCCACCACCGCGATGGAGCTCGACTTCACCGAGGGCATGCAGTTCGACAAGGGCTACATCTCCCCGCACTTCGTCACCGACGCAGACCGCCAGGAGACCGTCCTCGAGGACGCCCAGGTGCTGTTGCACCAGGGCAAGATCTCCGCCGTGGCGGACATCCTGCCGCTGCTGGAGAAGGTCGTCGAGGGTGGCAAGCCGCTGTTCATCATCGCGGAGGACGTCGACGGCGAGGCACTGTCCACGCTGGTCGTCAACAAGATCCGCGGCAACTTCAAGGGTGCCGCGGTCAAGGCTCCGGCCTTCGGCGACCGCCGCAAGGCGATGCTGCAGGACATCGCGGTGCTCACCGGTGCTCAGGTCATCACCTCCGACCTCGGCCTGGACCTCAAGACCGTCGACACCGACGTGCTCGGCCAGGCCGGCCGCGTGGTCATCACCAAGGACTCCACCACCATCGTGGGCGGCGCCGGTGACGACCAGGCGGTCGCGGACCGGGTCGCACAGATCCGTGCCGAGATCGAGAACACCGATTCCGACTGGGATCGCGAGAAGCTCCAGGAGCGCCTCGCGAAGCTGGCCGGTGGCGTCTCCGTGATCAAGGTCGGGGCTCACACCGAGGTGGAGCTCAAGGAGAAGAAGATGCGCATCGAGGACGCGGTCTCCGCGACCCGCGCTGCCATCGAAGAGGGCATCGTGGCCGGTGGCGGCAGCGCCATCGTCCAGGCGTCCTCCGTCCTCGCAGACGGCCTCGGCCTCGAGGGCGATGAGGCCGTGGGCGTCCGCGCCGTGGCCCGCGCCGTCGTCGAGCCGCTGCGCTGGATCGCCGAGAACGCGGGTCTCGAGGGCTACGTCGTGGTCGAGAAGGTCAAGGAGGCTCAGATCGGCACCGGTCTGAACGCCGCGACCGGCGAGTACATCGACCTCGTCTCCGCCGGGATCATCGACCCGGTGAAGGTCACCCGCAGCGCACTGCGCAACGCGGCCTCGATCGCGGGCATGGTCCTGACGACCGAGACCCTCGTCATCGAGAAGAAGGACGACGAGCAGGAGTGATCGAGGTGCGCTGACCGGAAGGTCGGCACCCGTTCCACAGGGGCGGACGGCCCGGGGAGACCCGGACCGTCCGCCCCTGTCGTCGTGCGGCGACCGCTCCCGGCGGGGTCCGGGGCTTCACGCAGACGGGCGCCGAGGGATACGAGGTGGGCGGGGCGAGCGTGCTGACCCCGAGCACGCTCGGTGCAGCGCGGGCGGTGACGTCGGGCTGCGGTCGTCCGTCCATCAGTGCTGGTCGGGAGCGACGGCGTGCCCTGTCCGCCACGGGGCGCGCCGTCACCGGACTGTCGCTGCACGGCCTAAGATGGGCTGAGTCACATCGGGTCGACGGGCGGAGGAACAGTGGTGATCAGCATCCCGGACTCGTCGACGCCGGTTCAGGATGGACACCTCCCCACCCGGACCTTCGGCCCACCCGTCTCCGTGGTGGTCGGCACGCTGGTGGTCGGGTTCGTCTTCGTCGTGGTGCTCGAGTTCCTGGTGATCATCAGCTTCGTCGGCCAGCGGCTGTGGCGGGATCCGGCGCTGATGCACGATCTGGTGTTCACGCTCCCGCTGATCCTCTGGGGGCTCGTCGCGGCGATGGTGACGGTGGCGTGCCTGCGGGTGCTGACCTCCTGGCTGCACCTCGACGCGGAGGGCTTCGAACTGCGGAGCCTGTTCCGCCGCACCCGCCCGGTGCGCTGGGACGAGGTGGGTCTGGTCATCGCTGCGAGAGACATCGATCGCGGCGCCACACCGGCAGAGATGCTCGATGCCCCGGAGACCGCGTACGACGGCGTGTACGTGATGGACCCCGACGACCGCCGGCTCCTGGCCGTCTCCAGCCGGTTCTTCGGCCCCCGCGCCCAGGAGATGGCGCTGCACCGAGCGCGGGAGGCAGGGGTGCGCATCGAGCACATCGATGCGATCACCCCCGCCGAGCTGCGCCGGCAGGCGCCCCAGGCGATGAGCTTCGTGGACCGGCACCCCAATCTGCTCCTGGCCGTGCTGCTGCTGTTCTACATCGGACACAACCTGCTCACCTTCATCGTGTGGGGTCTGTGAGCACGGGAGCTCGACCCGGGCGTGCAGCCCGACGCCGGTCGCGGCGTCGGCCCCCGCCCCTGGCACAGCGCCACGGGCTGGATGCGGTGCGCTGGCTGGTGCCCGCAGGGATCACCGCCGACGGCGAGGCTCCCGGAGCCCTCGAGGCTCTGCAGGCACGCTTCCCCGCCCTCGCGGACCCGGGCGCCACCGCGCTCACCGCTCGTTTCGCCGCCGGGGAGATCGTCGACGCCGACGGTCGGGCCTGGGACGTCGAGGACCCGGTGCGACCTGGCGATGAGCTGTGGTTCCACCGCGAGCTGCGCCCCGAGGCGATCCCCGACGTCGAGCTCCCCGTGCTGCACCTGGACGATCACCTGCTGGTGATCGACAAACCGCATGACATGGCCACCATGCCCCGCGGGGCGCATGTGCTCGCCAGCGCACTGGTGCGACTGCGCCGCGAGACCGGGATCGAGAAGCTGGTGCCGCTGCATCGTCTGGACCGGCGCACCGCGGGTGTGCTCGCCTTCGGGATCCGTCCCGAGGAGCGACCTGCCTACCAGCGGCTCTTCGCCGACCGGGAGGTGGACAAGGAGTACGAGGCGCTTGTGGCACGGACATCGGCGTGCACACTGGCGCTGTCTGCGGGGGAGCGGGCCGTGCTGCGGGACCGCCTGATCAAGGAACGGGGTGAGCTGAGGACCCAGGTGCTGCCGGGCGAGCCGAACGCCGAGACCGTCCTCGAGGTGCTCTCCACGCGGGAGGACGACGTGCGTCACCTGCGCCTCGCACCGCGCACGGGACGCACCCACCAGCTGCGCGTCCAGCTCGCTGCGCGCGGCGCCCCGATCCTGGGGGAGGACCTCTATCCCCACTCCGTCCCGGAGCCGGGGATGCCCCTGCAGCTGCTCGCGCGCCGCCTCGCCTTCGAGGACCCGTTCACGGCGGAGCGCCGGGAGTTCACCAGCGAACGGGAGCTGACCCCGGGGTCTCGTACCCTGTCCAGGTGACAGATCCCCGACCCCTCGAATCGGCAGGCGCGGTCCCCGCGCCGCGACGCACCCGGTCGGGAGCGGTCATCGTGGGGCCCAGCGTCCGCTCCCGCTACGTGCCCGGCGCGCTCATCGGCCTGCCCCTGGTCTCGCTGCTGCTGAGCCCCTTCGGCGGGGCGGCGCTCCAGCAATGGCGGAGCACCCGGCTGCGCGGCGGGCACGACGGACTGCTCGAACAGCTCCTCGCCCCCGCGTGGGCACAGCTGCTGCTGGGCGCCCTCGCCCTGTGGCTGCTGTTCGCGCTGTGGGCGCTGGTCCCGCTGGTGCTGACACATCGGGTGGTGCTGTTCGACGACCGCACCGGCACGCTCGCCCTGCGGCGGGGGCTGCGCATCACCGATCGGGGCACGCTCGGCCAGGTCCGCTACGCGACAGGGGACGCCGAGCGCGGCGGAATGGCGCTGATCGGGCTGCACGGCGCCGGACCGCTGGGCGACGGACCAGCGGGGGCGGGGCCGAGCGGTGACGCCGAGGACGAGGCGCCTCTGCGGCAGTGGGTGGTGCCCGAGAGCGGCTGGGACGACGCCGCCTTCGACGGCCTGCGCGTCCTCCAGGCCGCCGCCGGGCTGCGCCCGGCGCCGTCGCGGGGCCTCGTGGTGCAGGAGCTGCGCCGCGCCCGTCGGGAGCGGAAGCGTCGCGAGCTGGCGGAGCGGCTCGGCATGCCCTGGCAAGAGGAGTACGCGGAGGACGACGCCGCGTTCCAGGCCGAGTTCGACAGGGTGCGGCGCGTCCTCGGCGGCAAGGAGCCGCGGAGGGATGGGGACCCCGGGCCCTGAGGCCGCAGACCCGGCGAATCTGACGGACGGCGCGGAGACCGCTGCTGCGAGGCGGTTCCGGTGCGCCTCAGAAGACCGCGCGCAGCACCAGGACCACGACGGCGCCGATGCCGGCCGCGGCGGGGAGCGTGATGATCCAGGCCAGGAAGATCGGCCGCATCAGCTTCCAGTTCGCCGCGTGGTTGACGATCCCGACGCCGAGCACAGCACCGATCAGGATGTGGGTCGAGGAGACCGGCAGCCCGAGCACCGAGGCCAGCAGCACGATCGTGGCGGCGGCGAGCTCGGCGGCGAAGCCGGAGGAGGGGTGCATCGCGGTCAGACCGGAGCCCACGGTGTGGATCACCTTGCGGCCCACGAACCACAGTCCCGAGACCAGGGCGATGCCGAAGGCGACCAGGGCCGCCGCCGGCACCGCGGCCTCCTCGCCGATCGCGCCGGTGCGCAGCACATCGAGGACGGCGACGAAGGGACCGATGGCGTTGGCGATGTCATTGGCGCCGTGGCTGAAGGCGAAGGCGCAGGCCGTGAAGACCTGCATCCAGCTGAACATGATGAAGGTGGCGCGGGAGATCGACTGCTTCTTCAGGGCGCGGGCGAACACGGTGGTGGCCATCCACACTGCCATCGCGAGCATCGCCAGCAGCAGCACGCCGCTGCCGAGCGTGAGGTCCAGTCCCACGTTCTTCAGGCCCTTGAAGACGAGCATCGCCGCGAGCAGCACGGCGGCACCCGCGGCGAGCGGGGGCACGCGCTTCTCGAGCGCGTGGTAAGCGGCCCGACGCTCGACCTTGCGTGCTGACTTGCGCTCCTTCTTGGACAGGTGCGAGGCCTGTTCCGCGAGCTCCGCCCCCGGGCTTCCCGGCGTCAGGTCCAGTGCGGCGGACTCGGCGAAGGCGGACTGCTGGAGCTCGGAGACGCGCTCATAGCCGGGAACGTGGCGCGACTGCTCGTCCTCGTCCTCGTCCTCGTCCTCGTCGTCGTCCTCGGAGTCGTCGAAACCGCGGGAGCCAAGGGCGATGGCGCGCGCGGCAGGCGCGAGGATGTGGCGCTTGATCGCGCCGAACAGCAGGTACGCGGCGATGCCGCCGAGCAGCGGGGAGAGGACCCAGGAGATCGCGATCTGACCGATCTCCCCCCACTGGACCATCTCGAACCCACCGGTCCCGGTGACCGCACCGGTGGTGACCGCGGCACCGACGATCCCGCCGATGAGCGCGTGGGTGGTCGAGACCGGCCACCCCATCCGGGTGGCCAGCAGCAGCCAGACGGCGGCACCCAGCAGGGCCGCCATCATGATGTAGGCGAAGGACAGCGGGTCCATGTGCATGCCGTCGATGTCGACGATGCCGCTGCGCACGGTCTCGGTGACGGAACCGCCGGCGAGGATCGCCCCGGAGACCTCGAACACGGCGGCGACCACGAGCGCCTGCTTCATGGTCAGCGTTCCCGCTCCGACGCTGGTGCCGAAGGAGTTGGCGACGTCGTTGCCGCCGATGTTGAACGCCATGAACAAGCCGAAGGCGATCGCGAGGACGAGCAGGAAGGCGTTCACGTCGGTCCCGGTGTGGGAGAAGGACCAGATCGTGAAGGCGACCACGGTCGCCAGCGTCATCAGGCCGGCGCCGAGATGCCAGTTGCGGTCCGGGCCGAGGAAGCCCGCGCCGGAGGGGGCATCGGAGGTCGTCTGAGGGGGAGTGCCGGGCATCGTCGGTGTCCCTGGGGTGAGGAGGAGGGAGAGCGACGGGTGCGCAACGGCAGCAGACACTCCCCGCGAGGGGGCGCGGCCACTCTAGGCCGTCAACGCGTCCAGGGTGAACATCGCGAGAACATCCGGTGCGCCGGGACCGCGCTTCCGAAGAACGCGACCTGTCGGGCTCGCGCCTGCTGACCCCGCGTGATCCCGCCCACTCTGCGGGACGTCGCAGGTCAGAGGTCTGAGCGGGAAGCTCTGCTGTGGTGGGCGAGACAGCACGGTCCCGGTCCGCACCGCTACCATCGATCCATGACGAGCGCGGATCCCTTCGGTTTCATCGGACTCACCTACGACGACGTGCTGCTGCTGCCCGGGGAGACCGACGTGATCCCCTCGGAGGCGGACACCACCAGTCGCCTCACCCGCGAGATCTCCCTGCGGATCCCGCTGGCGAGTGCCGCGATGGACACGGTCACCGAGTCGCGGATGGCGATCGCGATGGCCCGGCACGGCGGCATCGGCATCCTCCACCGCAACCTCTCGATCGAGGACCAGGCCCACCAGGTCGACCTCGTCAAGCGCACCCAGACCGGTCGCATCACCAACCCCGTCACCATCGGCCCCGACGCCACCCTCGAGGACTTCGACGCCCTGTGCGGCCAGTTCCGCGTCTCCGGCCTGCCGGTGGTCGCCGCCGATGAGCGTCTCATCGGCATCTGCACCAACCGCGATCTGCGCTTCATCCCGGTCGCCGAGTGGGCCAGCACCAAGGTCGCCGACGTGATGACCACCGAGCTGTTCACCGCTCCGGAGGACGTCACCCCGGAGCAGGCCACCGCCATGCTGCGCAAGAACAAGCGCGAGCGGCTGCCGCTGGTCGATGCCGAGGGCCGGCTGACCGGGCTGATCACGGTCAAGGACTTCGTGAAGTCCGAGCAGTTCCCCGACGCCTCCAAAGACGGCCAGGGCCGCCTGCTGGTCGGCGCCGGCGTGGGCTTCTTCGGGGACTCCCTCGAGCGGGCCGGGGCGCTGCGCGACGCCGGCGTGGACGTGCTCGTGGTGGACACCGCGAACGGTCACGCCCGCCTCGCGCTGGAGATGATCCGCACCCTCAAGGGGGATCCCGCCTTCCGCGACGTGCAGGTGATCGGCGGCAACGTCGCCACCCGCCCCGGTGCGCAGGCGCTGGTGGACGCCGGGGCCGATGCCGTGAAGGTCGGCGTGGGGCCGGGCTCCATCTGCACCACCCGCGTGGTCGCCGGCGTCGGCGTCCCGCAGATCACCGCGATCCACGAGGCCGCCAAGGCCTGCGGCCCCGCCGGGGTGCCGCTGATCGGCGACGGCGGCCTGCAGTACTCCGGCGACATCGCGAAGGCGCTCGTCGCGGGCGCGGACACCGTCATGGTCGGCTCCCTGCTGGCGGGCACCGAGGAGTCCCCGGGCGAGGTCGTGCTCGTCGGCGGCAAGCAGTACAAGGCCTACCGCGGCATGGGCTCGCTCGGCGCGATGTCCTCGCGCGGCAAGAAGTCCTTCTCCAAGGACCGCTACTTCCAGGCCGACGTCCCCAGCGACGACAAGATCGTGCCCGAGGGCATCGAGGGCCGTGTCTCCTACAAGGGACAGCTCGGTTCCGTCGTGCACCAGCTGACCGGCGGGCTGCACCAGTCGATGTTCTACGTCGGCGCGAACACGGTGCCCGAGCTCAAGGAGAAGGGCCAGTTCGTGCGCATCACCGCGGCCGGACTCAAGGAGTCCCACCCCCACGACATGGCCGCGATCATGGAGGCCCCGAACTACAGCTCGCACTGAGCCGGGGCGGAGGCGCGACACGGCGCGGCGAGCGGACCGACGGCGGACCGCTCAGTCCGCGGTGGTCGCGGCCTGCGCCGCCGCGTCGGTGCCGTGCTGGTAGCCGATCAGCCACTGCACCCCGTAGCGGTCCCGCACCTGCCCGTCGGAATCTCCCCAGGGGCGTCGCTGCAGCGGATCCACCACCTCGCCTCCCTCGGCGAGGGAGGCGAACCAGGTGCGCAGCGTCGTCGGCTCGGCAGTGCCCAGCAGCGCCACCATGAGCCCGCGTGCGGTGAACGGCTCATCCGCCTCACCGGCATCGGAGACGAACAGGTCCACCGCGCCGGCCAGCTGCCCATGAGCGATCGCCGTGGCGGGGCCGTCGGTCCGCTCGAACTGCGCGAAGGTGAACTGCTGGACCTCGCCGCCGAACACCCCGCGATAGAACTCCAGCGCCTCGGCGGCGGTGCCGGGCAGGTGCAGGTACAGCGCGGGTGCGGGCATGGGAGCTCCTCGGCCAGGGGTGCCGTCCGGGGATCCGGGAACGGCACGGGTGATCCTTCCTCCGCTGCGGCGCTGTGTCCACCGTTCCGCAGAGTCCCCCGTTCCGCAGAGTCCCCCGTTCCGTTCTGTCCACAGTGCCGGGCCCGCGGCCGCCGGCGTCGGCGGTCCCGTCTAGGCTGGGCGCATGAGCGCGAGCACTACCTCCTGGATCGATGCCCCCCTGCTCGGTTTCGACACCGAGACCACGGGGACGAACGTGGCGAGCGACCGGATCGTCACCGTCGCCCTGGTCCACTCGGTGGGTCCGGGCCGGGAGAACGAGACCGTCGCGACCTGGCTGATCGACCCCGAGATGGACATCCCCGAGCCGGCGCAGCGCGTGCACGGCATCAGCACCGAGCACGCCCGAGCCCATGGGATGAGGGCCGCCGACGCGCTCGACGAGGTCGCCACCATGATCGTCGACGCCCTCGCGAAGGACGTCCCGCTGGTCGCCTTCAACATCAGCTTCGATCTCTCGATCCTCGAGAACGAGCTGACCCGCCTGGGCCTGCCCACCCTCACCCAGCGGCTCGGCCACGACATCGCCCCGGTCATCGACGGACTCGTCGTGGACCGCGGCGTGGACCGATACCGCAAGGGCAAGCGCACCCTCACCGATGTGCTCGCGCACTACGGTCTCGAGCAGGATGGCCGCCTCCACACCGCCGACGTCGACGTCTCCGCCACTCTGGACGTGGTGCGCGCGATCGCCGCCACGTATCCGAAGGTCGCCGGCTCGACGCTCGAGGATCTGCACCGGGAGCAGACGGGCTGGCACCGACGCTGGGCCGAGGGGATGAACGAGTGGCTCACGAAGAAGGGCAAGACCCCGGACGTCAACACCGCCTGGCCGCTCTGACCACAGACCAGCTCACCTGCCTGACCAGGTCGCCTGCCCGACGCCCGACCCGTGAGGTCACCTGCGCGAGCAGGTCACGGCGCCTCTCCTGCGCGCTCCCACGCCTCGGTGGTGCGCACCCGGACGAGATGGCCGACGAGGGCTGTCAGCGCACCGACCAGCAGCAGCGGCCAGCCGGGCTCGAGGCCGGAGGGCCGCCCGTCCCACAGCGACCACAGCCCCAGCAGCCCCATCAGCGCGACCGAGGCACCCGTCCCGATCACCCAGATGCCGTGCAGGGAATGCTCCTCGGTGAGCTGCCAGGGCGCCTCCGGCAGCTCGGCTCCGGCCGCGCGGCGACGCGAGCGTGAGGTCGCGAGGCCGAGCAGCTGCAGCTGCCGGGCGAGGGAGAAACCGCCGAGGGCCAGTGCCGCGGCCAGCGCCAGAGGGCCCATCGGCCGTGCCTCTCCGGCGGCCGGGGGAGGCTGCACCAGCTCTACGACCGCGAGCACGGTCAGTGCGACACCGGCGACGGCGACCAGCGCCGGTGCCCACAGCGAGGGGCCGCGCTCGCGGACGGACTGCGCGTCCGGTTCCCCGCCGTCGACTGTCCCTGCGGGCATTCCGTGCGCGTCGAGTCGCGGGGTCCGGGCGAGGTCCGAGGAAGGGCCGGGGCCGGAATCCTGGCCGGGGGCGTCGTCGGGGTGCATCCGGCCACGGTAGCCCGCGACGCGCCTGGCCAGCCCCGGGGATCGGGGCGGGGGACGGCGACGGTAGACTGCCCGACGTGATGAGCGAGATCGAGATCGGCCGCAACAAGCGGGGACGCCGCAGCTACAGCTTCGACGACGTGGCGGTGGTCCCCTCCCGGCGCACCCGGGACCCGGAGGACGTCTCCACCTCCTGGCAGGTGGACGCCTACCACTTCGACATCCCGATCTTCGCCGCCCCCATGGACTCCCTCATGTCACCTGAGACGGCGATCCAGCTCGGCCGGCTCGGCGGCCTCGGGGTGCTGGACCTCGAGGGCCTGTGGACCCGCTACGAGGACCCGACCGCGCAGTTCGACCGCATCGCCCAGGCCGCCGATGACGAGGCCGTCGAGGTGATGCGCTCGGTCTACGACGAGCCGATCAAGCCCGAGCTGATCCGCGATCGGCTCCAGCAGCTGCGCGATGCGGGGGTCACGGCCGCCGGCTCGCTGTCCCCGCAGCGCACCCAGGAGCACTGGAAGACGGTCGTGGACGCCGGAGTGGATCTGTTCTTCATCCGCGGCACCACCGTCTCCGCCGAGCACGTCTCCACCGGCCGGGAGCCGCTGAACCTCAAGAGGTTCATCTACGAGCTCGACGTCCCGGTGATCGTCGGCGGCTGCGCCACCTACACCGCGGCGCTGCACCTGATGCGCACCGGTGCCGCCGGCGTGCTGGTCGGCTTCGGCGGCGGCGCCTCCCAGACCACCCAGGAGACCCTCGGCATCTCCGTCCCGCTGGCCAGCGCGGTGGCTGACGTCGCCGCGGCCCGCCGCGACTACATGGACGAATCCGGTGGCCGCTATGTGCACGTCATCGCCGACGGGGGACTGGGCCGCTCCGGCGACCTGGTCAAGGCCATCGCCTGCGGCGCCGACGGGCTCATGGTCGGCGCGGCGCTCGCCCGCGCCGAAGAGGCACCCGGGCGCGGTCACCACTGGGGCAGCGAGGCCCACCACCCCACGCTCACCCGCGGCCACCGAGTGCCCGTCGGCACCGCCGGGCCGCTCGAACAGATCCTCTTCGGCCCCTCGGTCACGGCAGACGGCACCACCAACCTCGTCGGCGCGCTGCGCCATGCGATGGCCACCACGGGCTACCTCGACCTGAAGGAGTTCCAGCGCATCGAGGTCGTGACGACCTCGTGAACCGTCGGGGCGGCCTATGAGCGAGGTGACCGGCGGTCGCGGCATCGCGCGGACCCGTCGTGCGCTGCCCCCGCTGGTGGTGCTGGCACTGGGTCTGCTGACCACCGCAGTCTGCATGCTCCTGCTGTTCGGGCCGTTCTACGGTCCGTTTCCCACGCCAGGCCAGAGCGTCCAGATCTGGGTGCGGGTCCTGCTGGACGGACGGGGTCCCTACATCCTCCAGGACCTGCTGTGGAACCGCTTCGCGCCGTCCGTGGCCGTCATCCTGATCGTGATCCTGGCCGTGCTGCCGTGGTTCTCGGCGAGGAGGGCCCAGGCTGCCGACGAGGCGGCTGCGGCCACATCGGCCGACAGCGCATCGCAGACTGCTGGCTCGCCGCGCACGGCTGAGGGAGCACGCCGCTCCCGCCCGGTGCGCGGGGAGGAGATCATCTTCTCCGACGACGGACGGATCCTGGCGCAGGACCAGCAGGACACCGGTCGTCTCCGGATCAGCGTCGAGGAGCTGCGGGAGATGGCGCGCTCGGCCGGGCTGCCCTGGCACACGGACTTCGAGACGGCGGGTGGTGCCCGCGGTGTCCTCGAGATCCTGCGCGCGGTGCACACGGGACCTGTTGGTGTCCGGCGCGCCGAGCAGCCCGGTGGTGTCGCGCCCAGCACCCCGCCGGTGCCCGAGGCGCCTGGTGATGCCTCGCCCGGCACCGAGCCCGTCGTCGAGGAGGCGGGCGGTGTCGCGTCCCGCGCCGAGCCGCTGCGTGATGCGGGCCCGGCACTCCGGGGCGAGGAGCAGACCGCCGAGCACGCTGCCGACGGGGACCACCTGTCAGCACCGGGGTGGACGCCGAGCTACTCCGGTTCCGTGTACACCTCCACCTCTCTGTACAGCTCCGAGCGCAGTGCGGGCGGAGGCTCAGGGAGCACGGGCGAGGGATCCGCGGAGGCGGGCGCTGAGGCCGAGGGCACGAGGACTGCGGCCGACGACGAGGCAGGGACGGACGGTGGCCGCTCATGATGAACCGCGACCGCGCCCTGGAGACGGAACGGCCCACGCGGGGAGACGGCGGGAAGCTGCTGGTCCGCGCACTGCTCCTGCTGCTCCTCGCCGCCGTGCTCGCACTGGTGGTGCTGCTGCCCTTCGCGCCGTGGACCCTGCGCGCGGAGATGGTGCCGTACATCGTGCCGTGGCTGCTGCGACCTGTCACGGGATTCCTGCCTCTGACGCTCGTGCTCTGGCTGCTGTTCATCGTGCCGACCCTGCTGCGTCAGGCCGGTGGGGCGCGGAGGCCGGTCCGGAAGGACGAGCCTGCCCGCAGCGCCCGCTCCCGGACCGGTGGCGCGGCATCGGACGACGACTCCCGGCGGGACGGCGGCCGGCTGAGCGTCCCGAGCGCCCCCTTCCGTGACCTCAGCATCGAGGATCGTTGGGAGATGGCCGAGGTGCTCGGCATCCCCTGGCGTGACGAGCTGATCCACGACCATCAGGGCTGGGCGATCGCCTGCCTCGAGGCAGGGCAGCGACGGGCCGCAGAGCTGCGCCGCTGACAGCACGCGGAGCGCACCGCCCGCAGGTCGCGAGGTGCGCCGCCGGCAGGTCGTGGTGCGCCGCCGATGGGCCGGTGTGCGATGCCGACTGGTGGGCAGTGGCACAATGATCTGCCTCAGGAGAGTTCGGGGGAGGGGCCTTCCATGGAGTTCTTCGGCGTCGTGGTCATGGTCGTCGTGTTCGCGCTGGTGCAGTTCGCGATGAAGCAGTCGGGCAAGGAGTCCGAGGACGACTCCTTCTCCGGAGACTCTCCGCGCCGGCGCCCCCGCTCGTCACGGCCGCGCCCCCGGCCGCAGACGGCCCAGCCGACGACGCTCGAGGAAGCGCTCCAACTCGCCGAGGACCGGGACCCGATCCCGACGATGCGGTATGCGGGACTCGAGGACGCTGCGACCGAGGAGAGCTCTGAGAAGAACGTCGACGCGCCCGCCGACGAGCATGAGGTCAAGGGCGTCGTCGGTGACGAGGTGGAGCAGGAGGCCGCGACCGGATCAGCTGCAGGACCTGGTGAGGACGCTGTGCCGGCGGAGTCGGCGGTCATGGCCGAGTCGGCTGTGCCTGTAGAGACTGGGGAACCGGCTGAACCGGTGGTCTCCGGAGAATCGTCTGCGTCTGCCACCGAGCCTGTGGCGTCGGCCGCGCCGGTGAACTTGACGGCCCGGCTCTCAACCACCCCGCTCTCGCCCTCGCCGCAGCGGGCGGTCGAGCCGCTGGGCGAGGCGCTCGAGACCTCGACCCCGGTCTACACGCCCACCTCGGTCTACGCGGGGTATACGCCGACCTCGCTGTACACCAGTGGCAGCGCTCGGCTCTTCGAGGCCGGGGCGGATGCCGAGGGGAAGGGCGCCGACGAGGCGGACATCGCGAGCCCCGCGGAGGAGAACCGCGGCTGACCGATTCGGAGCGGAACGGCCGCGGGCGCGCTCAGGTGGAACGCACCAGCGCCACGATCCCCCAGATCGTCAGCGCCACGGAGAGCAGACCGAGCACGACCGGCACCAGGAATCCGATGCCGAAGCTGATGAGGGTCCCGCCCATGCCGGCATCCCACAGCCCCAGCGCCTCCGTGCCCGTGCACTCCACGGTCACCTCGTCACTGCCCGAGATCTGCAGGTCGTACACGTCGTAGTAGTCGGTGCCGTCGATCGTCCCGACGGAGTAGTCGGAGCTCTCCGACGTGAGCACGGCGTCGCCGCCGGTCACCGCGCACTCCACGGTGCCCGTGTGCTCCGCAGGGACGGCGAGGGAGTAGACGCGCATCGAGTCCCCCTCGATCGTGGCGTGCTGAGGATCGAGTGCGGTGAGGTTCTGCGAGGCCCCCACGGTGAGCACGGCACCGATCATGCCGACCAGGAACGGCATCACCACCAGGCCGACGCCGTTGGCGAGGATCCCCAGCACCCCGAAGATGGTTCGCTTGAGGCCACGGCGCCGGCGCGGCGGCGGGGCGTCGCCGTACGGCTGGCCATAGCCCTGAGGCTGCTGGTACATCGAGATCCCCCTGCGCTGTGCGGAACGGTTGCACTCAGAGTAGGGCCCCGGGAGCGTTCCGCCCATGGGGAGGACTCCCCGGTGGACGGCCGGCGGGGAGGACCGCGCGCGTCACCACACGTGCGGGGCGGCCGAGCCCGTGGGTGCAGGGGCACGCGCCTCGAGGACCGCGGAGGTCGCCGGGCCGAAGCTCATGATCGCGGTGTCCGCCACGTCGACCATGCGACGCTCCTGCCCGGCCGACGGGAGACCGCTCTTCGTCGGCGGCGTCCGTTCAGCTCTGTGCGCGGGCGAGCTCGAGGGACTGCTGAGCGATCGCGAGCTCCTCGTCGGTGGGAACGACCAGCACCGTGACGGGGGAGTCGTCGGTGGAGATGACCCGCACGCCCTTGGCGCGCTCGGCGTTGCGCGCGGGATCCAGCTGGATGCCGAATCCCTCGAGGCCCGCCAGCAGGCGCTCGCGCACCTCCGGCACGTTCTCGCCGATCCCCGCCGTGAAGGCGATCGCGTCGAGACCGCCGAGCACGAAGGCGTAGGACCCGACGTACTTGCGCAGCCGGTGCACGTACACCTGCATCGCGAGCTCGGCATCCTGGTTCCCGTCACGGATCGCGGCGGTGATGTCGCGGAAGTCGCTCATCCCGCACAATCCCTGCATCCCGGAGTGCTTGTTCAGCAGGGTGTCGATCTCGTCGATGCCCATCCCCGCGCTGCGCGAGAGGTGCGCGTACACCGCCGGATCGATGTCTCCCGTGCGCGTGCCCATCACCAGGCCCTCGAGCGGGGTGAGCCCCATCGAGGTGTCCACCGGCTCTCCGCCGCGCACGGCCGAGGCGGAGGCGCCGTTGCCGAGGTGGAGCACGATCTGGCGCAGATCCGAGACGTCCTTCCCCTTCGCCGAGAAATGCTCGGTGACCTGCTCGGAGACGTACCGGTGGCTGGTGCCGTGGGCGCCATAGCGGCGGATGCGGTACTCGTCCGCGACCTGCTTGTTCAGCGCGTAGGTGCGTGCCGCCTCGGGGAGCGAGGTGAAGAACGCGGTGTCGAAGACGGCCACGTGCGGGATCGAGGGGAACAGCTTGCGGGCCGCATCGATGCCGTCGACCGCGGCCGGGTTGTGCAGCGGCGCGAGCGCCCCGAGATCCGCGATCTGGTCCCGCACCCAGGAGTCGATGAGCTTCGGCGCCGAGAAGCGCGCACCGCCCTGCACCACCCGGTGCCCGACCGCCACCACGTTCGCCTCCTCGAGGGAGAGCCCGGCCTCCTCGAACAGCCGCATCACCACCTCCATGGCGACGACGTGGTCGGGCACCTCGCCCTGGAACGGCTGGGTGACCGAGCCCGTCTCCAGGCGGGCGACCCCGCCGTCCAGACCGATCCGCTCGACGACGCCGGAGGCGAAGACCTCCTCCGCGACCGGGTCCAGCAGCTGGAACTTCAGGGACGAGGAGCCCGAGTTCAGCACCAGCACCGTCGCGGCGTCCGGCAGGCCCGGGACGTGCTCGGCGCCGTCGGACGCAGTGCCGTCGGACGCGGTGCCGTCGGACGCGGTGCCGACGGACGACGAGCTGGCAGCACCGGCGGGGGAGGGGGAGGTCATGCGTTCTCCTTCGTCTCGTTCGTCGCGGCCGTCTCGGCATCGGCCGCCTGGGCCTGGATGGCGGTGATCACCACGGTGTTGATGATGTCGTCGACGAGCGCTCCGCGGGAGAGGTCGTTGACCGGCTTGTTCAGCCCCTGCAGGACAGGGCCGATGGCGATCGCCCCGGCCGAGCGCTGGACGGCCTTGTAGGTGTTGTTGCCGGTGTTCAGGTCCGGGAAGACGAACACGGTCGCGCGGCCGGCGACCGAGGAGTCCGGCAGCTTGGTCTTCGCCACCGAGGCGTCCACCGCCGCGTCGTACTGGATCGGGCCCTCGACGTCCAGCTGCGGCGCGTCGGCGCGCACCAGGGAGGTGGCCTCGCGGACCTTGTCGACGTCCGCGCCGGTGCCGGAGGTGCCGGTCGAGTAGGACAGCATCGCGATGCGGGGGTCGATCCCGAACTGCTCGGCGGTCGCGGCGGACTGCACCGCGATGTCCGCCAGCTGCTCGGCCGTCGGATCGGGGTTCACCGCGCAGTCGCCGTAGACCAGCACACGGTCCTCGAGCGCCATCAGGAACACCGAGGAGACGATCTTCGCGCCCGGCTTGGTCTTGATGATCTCGAAGGAGGGCCGGATGGTGTGGGCGGTGGAGTGGACCGCGCCGGAGACCATGCCGTCGGCCTCTCCCAGCTGCACCATCATGGTGCCGAAGTAGGAGACGTCCTGGACCTTCTCCCGGGCCTGCTCGAGGGTGACGCCCTTCTTCGCCCGCAGCCGCGCGTACTCCGCGGCGTAGCGCTCCACGTGCTCCTCGTCCTGGGGGGAGACCACGCGGGCCTCGGAGATGTCGTGACCGAGCTGGGAGGCCTTCGCGCGGATGGAGTTCTCCTCGCCCAGCAGCACCAGATCGGCGACACCGCGGGCGAGGATCGCCTCGGCGGCGGCGATGATCCGCGGCTCGTCCCCCTCGGGCAGCACGATGGTCTTCTTCGCCCCTCGGGCCCGGGCCAGCAGCTCGAACTCGAACATCATGGGCGTGACGACCTCGCTGCGGCTCACCTCGAGGGCGCTGAGCATCTCCGGGATCGGCAGGTGCTCGGCGACGGCGCGGCGGGCAGCATCCATCTTCTGCGGGCTGGCCACGTCGAGCCGGCCGCGGGACTTCGCGACCTTCACCGCGGTCTCGAAGGTGGAGAGGTCGGTGGCCAGCACCGGCAGGTCCTGCTGGACGCCGGAGATCAATCGGCTCACCTCCTCGGGCACGTCGTAGCCGCCGGTCAGCACGATCGAGGACAGGGCCGGGAAGGTGCCGGACTGCTGCGCCATGACCAGGCCGGGGAGCAGGTCGTAGCGATCGCCGGGCGCGATGACCGTGCAGTTCTCGGTGAGGCGGCTGAGCACGTTGGGCAGGCTCATCGCGGCGATGACCGTGCCCACCGCGACACGCTCCAGCCATTCGGGATTCCCCTGCAGCAGGGTGCCGCCCACGGAGTCCTTCAGCTCCTGCACCGAGGGGGCGAGGATCACCGGGTTCTCAGGGATCGCGGCCACCAGCGGGCCGGGGACCTTCGCGGAGACCGCGTCCCGGATCGCATCGAGCGATCCGGTCTCGGCCCGGTTGACGACCACGGCGATCGGCAGCGCGTGATGGCCTCCGAACTCGCCCACGGAGACGGCGGCCAGCGCCGCGATCTGGTCCGGACTGCGATCCAGGCCGGACAGCACCACCACCACGGGGGCGCCCATGTTGGCGGCCACCTCGGCGTTGAAGGCGAGCTCGGTGGGGTTGGCGAGGTCGTCGTAGTCCGAGCCCAGGACCACCAGCACCGAGTAGCGCTCGGCGAGCTCGCGATGACGGGCCAGGATCCGCTCGTGCGCGGTGTCGGGATCGGAGAGCACCAGCTGATGGTCCACCCCGATCGCGTCCTCGTAGGCCTGGTCGACCGCGGGGTGGCTGGTCAGCAGGTTGACGGCGTAGTCACGGGAGCGATCGGACTGGACGACGGGGCGGAACACCCCGACGCGGTCGGACCGCGAGGCGAGGGCTTCGAGGAGACCGAAAGCCACCATCGACTTGCCGGTCATTCCCTCCGGGCTGGCGATATACACACTCTGGGACACGGCTCCAGCATAGAGGCGGGATCGGCCGGTGGGACGGGACCAGTGGGTGCGGATCTCCACCGGGGGCGAGGTGGTCGAGGGATGGCATCGGGGAGGCTGACGGGGACGGGTGCGCGAGCTGACGGGAAAGGGTGTGAGAGAGGTCGCTGCCCGGGGTCCGTCCCAGCGGCGGCTCGTACCATGGGGGGATGCTCCGCGTCGCCCTCCGCCCCCGATTCCTGGGGCTGCTCGCCCTGATGGTGGTGGCGACCGTGGTGTGCGGTCTGCTCGCCACCTGGCAGTGGGACCGCGCCCACCAGGCGATCACGGCCGACGCCGCCGGCTCCCAGCAGCTCGGCGACATCCGTGACGTGGTCGGGGTGGGAGATGCCGTCACCAACTCGATCGTGGGCGACACCGTCACCGCGACCGGCCGCTATGTGCCCGGTGAACAGGTGGTCGTGCCCGCCAGGAACATCGGGGGCACCGAGGCGGTGCTCGTCGTCTCCTCCCTGCTGCTGGACCTCGAGGACGGCACGCAGGCCCGCCTCCCGGTCGCCCGTGGCTGGCTCCCTGCGGCGGAGCTCACCGGTGCCGACGGCGAGGTGGATCCCTCGATGGCTCCCGCGCCCCCGCAGGGCGAGGTCGAGATCAGTGGCCGGCTCGAGGCCAGCGAGGCAGCCTCCAGCGGTGTGGACCAGGGCGTCGCCGCCGAGATCGCGACTCCTCTGCTGGTCAACGAGTGGGGCTCGCCGATGTTCGCCGGCTATGTCGCGCTCGAGGATCCGGCCGGTGCCCTGCAGCCCCTGCCCGCCGCGGAGTCGGAGTTCTCCCGTGGACTGAACTGGCAGAACATCGGCTACTCCCTGCAGTGGGTGCTGTTCGGCGGCTTCTTCCTCTACCTGTGGTGGCGCTCGGTCCGTGCCGCGCACCTCGACGAGGTCGCCGATCGCCGCGAGGCGATGGAGGAGATGCTCCACGAGCCCGACGGCGGCGCCGCTGAGCCCGACGACCACTCGCACGAGCCTGTCGACGTGTCCACCGAGCCTGCGCCGGCCGGCGTCGGCTCCTCTCGCTCCCCGGCCGCCCCGTCGGCCGCTCCCTCTCCCACCGACAAGGACGTGTGACCCGTGCCCGCACCCCGCCCCCTCGACGAAACCGCCGCCAGGACCTCGTTCGCCCGCTTCCGAGTGGCCTCCATCGTGGAGGGCATCGCGCTGCTGGTGCTGGTGGCGATCATGATCATGCGCTACGTCGTGTTCGGCGGCGAGGGACCGTTCACCACGACCTCCGACACCTGGACCCAGATCTCCAAGACCTGGTCCCCGATCCACGGCCTCATCTACATGGTCTACGTGGTCCTCGCCTTCGACCTGTGGATCAAGATGCGCTGGGGCCTGCCGCGGATGCTGCTGCTGATGTTCTTCGGCGTGATCCCGGTGCTGTCCTTCTTCGGGGAGCGCTGGACCCATCAGAAGGTCGAGTCGGACCTCGCCCGTCGGCCCACCCTGCAGGACGAGGCCCGGTCGGCCGACGACGCCCGCTCCTGAGCGCACCGGCCGCGCGGAAGCGGGAAGCCGACGCACGACGCACGACGCGGAGCGTGACGAGGATTGCGCCCTCGCGGGCCGGACGCGAGCGCCCGCGGGGTGGCCTCGCACGTAGACTCGGCCGGGTGAACGACACCGACCAGCGCCCCGTCCTCGTCGTCGACTTCGGCGCCCAGTACGCACAGCTCATCGCCCGCCGCGTGCGGGAGGCCCGGGTCTACTCCGAGGTCGTCCCGCATTCGATGCCCGCCGAGAAGATCCTGGCCAAGCAGCCTCGCGCGATCATCCTCTCCGGCGGGCCCAGCTCCGTCTACGCCGAGGGCGCCCCGCGCCTGGACCCGGCGCTGCTCGAGGCCGGCGTGCCGGTCCTCGGGCTCTGCTACGGCTTCCAGTCCATGGCCGCGGCGCTGGACGGCACCGTCGCACCGACGGGGGTGCGTGAATACGGCGCCACCCGACTGGAGAGCATCGACGGCACCTCGCAGCTGCTCAGCAGCCAGGATCTCGAGCAGAACGTGTGGATGAGCCACGGTGACTCCGTCACTGCGGCCCCCGCGGGCTTCGAGGTGGTCGCGACCTCGTCCGGCAGCCCCGTCGCCGCCTTCGAGAACACCGAGAAGCGGCTCTACGGCGTGCAGTGGCACCCCGAGGTGGGCCACTCCGACCGCGGCCAGGAGGTGCTCGAGAACTTCCTGCACCGCGGCGCGGGCATCGAGGCGGCCTGGACCACGGGCAACGTCATCGAGGAGCAGCTCGAGCGGATCCGCGCCCAGGTGGGCGAGGGCACCGCGATCTGCGGCCTCTCCGGCGGCGTGGACTCCGCCGTCGCCGCCGCGCTCGTGCAGCGCGCGATCGGTGACCGCCTCACCTGCGTGTACGTGAACCACGGCCTCATGCGCCAGGACGAGTCCGCGCAGATCGAGCAGGCCTTCGGCGACTCCACCGGCGGTGCGAAGCTGGTCATGGTCGATGCAGAGGAGCAGTTCCTCACCGCGCTCGCCGGGGTCACCGATCCCGAGACCAAGCGCAAGATCATCGGCCGCGAGTTCATCCGCAGCTTCGAGCAGGCCCAGGCGGACATCCTGCGCGAGCAGGGTGTCGTCGAGGGGATGGGGGAGGCAGCCCACACCGCGGCCTCCGCACCGAAGACCTTCCTGGTCCAGGGCACCCTCTACCCGGACGTCGTCGAGTCCGGCGGCGGCGAGGGCGCGGCGAACATCAAGAGCCACCACAATGTGGGCGGCCTGCCCGAGGACCTCTCCTTCGAACTGGTCGAGCCGCTGCGCGCCCTGTTCAAGGACGAGGTCCGTGCCGTCGGCTCCGAGCTCGGCCTGCCCGACGAGATCGTCTGGCGCCAGCCGTTCCCCGGCCCGGGCCTCGGCATCCGCAGCATCGGCGAGGTCACCAAGGCGCGCCTGGACATCCTGCGCGCGGCCGACGCGATCGCCCGCGCCGAGCTGACCGCCGCGGGCCTGGATCGCACCATCTGGCAGTGCCCCGTCGTGCTGCTGGCGGACGTGCGCTCCGTGGGCGTCCAGGGCGACGGCCGCACGTACGGACACCCGATCGTGCTGCGCCCCGTCACCAGCGACGACGCGATGACCGCGGACTGGGCCAAGGTGCCCTACGACGTGCTCTCGAAGATCTCCACCCGCATCACCAACGAGGTCAGCGAGATCAACCGCGTCACCCTCGACATCACCTCCAAGCCCCCCGGCACCATCGAGTGGGAGTGAGGCGCACCCACCGGGCGTGAGGCGCGCTGAGTCGCCGAGCATCGCCCGCAGAGCTCGCCCACAGAGCATCGCCCACAGAGCTCGCGAGTGTGACGAAGCGGGGGGAATCCGGCCGGGATTCCCCCCGCTTCGTCACGCTGGCCGGGCACGACACGCTAGCCGGAGCTGCGGGGCCGCTCAGTGCTGGGGCGGCGGCTCGAGCAGGCGCGAGGGGTGCGTCGGTGCCGAGGAGTGCCAGGACCGGGTGCGCTCGAAGGACTCCCAGCCCATCGCACCGTAGAGTCCGTCGGCGCCGGTGGGGGAGTCGTCGTCGACCTCGAGGTCCACGTGGGTGCGGCCCCGCTCGATGGCGTCCAGGATCGAGGCGTTCAGCAGCGCCTTCGCGATCCCGTGCCCGCGGGCGGAGCGATGCACGCCCAGGTACTCGAGGTAGGTGCCCTCGCCCAGGGTCTCGGTCCTCGGGACCACGGCGGCGACCAGGCCTCCGGCGGGCAGCCAGACGCCGCCCCGGTCGATCTCGGCGATCCACCAGTGGTCCCAGCCCGCCTCCTCGGGGTTCTCGATGAGACGCTGGACGAACTCGGCGAAGGACTCCCGGTAGGAGTTGAAGTGGTCGGCGAAGGACTCCTCGAGCATCCGGTGCACGGTGCGCACGTCCTGGGCGATGGGGAGCCCGGACTCGTGGCGGTGCACCTGCCGCACCCGGGTGCCCGCGCGCGGTGCGGGCAGCTGGTCGGCCTCGGCGGGATCGACGGGCCGCCGCATGTGCAGCCAGGTGCGCACCATCGAGTAGCCCGCCGCCTGGAGAAGGCGGCCGCGGTCGGTGTCGAGCTCGTTCGCATCGGCGTCCAGCTGGGTGCGCTCCACCCCGCGGGCCCGGGCGAAAGAGCCGCCCACCTCGACCGCCCAGTCCAGCAGCGCGGCGGCGAGGGCGTCCCGTTCAGGGGCGTCCTCGGCGATCACGAACTGGACGTTGGTGCGGCCGGTGGCCCGGTCCTCCAGGGCGATCCAGCCGACGGGGGCCTGGTCGAGCGAGGGGGAGCCGTCGTCGGAGACGGGCACCACCACGACTTGTCGACGGGCCCAGGACTTCAGCCCCACCATCCGCGAGCGCACCCCGGCCTCGTCGGCCGCCCCGTCCGGGGTGTGTCGGCGGATGTCCGCGGTGACCAGCGCGACGACCGCGTCGACGTCCGCCTCGATGGGCACCCTGGTGGTCAGCCGGCCCTCCAGGGAGGTGGGCATCGTGGGCGGGACGTGATCGGTCAGCAGCATCCGCCAATTATTTCACGCCGACCTCAGCCGCACTCTCGGGCTCCTCCGCCTCGACCACCGGGATCGGGCCGGTGCGGGGGTGGAGGTCCTCCGGCTCGGTGCCGGTGCCGCCGAGCTCCGCAGCCGCGTCGGCACCCGGCCGGACGGCGAGCTCGTCGGCGGATTCGACGGTCTCGCGCAGCGGCACGTGCTTGATGAACAGCGAGAGCACCAGCGCCACGACGGCGAAGGGCACGGCGGTGAGGAACACCATGTGCATCGCCTCGCCCATGCCCATCCGGATCGGCTCGACGAGGATCGGGGGCAGATCGGAGAGGGCGGAGGGGTCCAGCGCCGCGTTCTCCAGGCCCGAGACGTCGGCGCCGCCGGAGGCCTGCAGGGCGGCGAGCTCCTTCGCGGGCAGCGCCTGGATCTGCGTGGTGATCGAGGTGGACATCGAGGCGGTCATCACGGTGCCGAGCACCGCGGTGCCCACGGTCGAGCCGATGTTGCGGAAGAACTGGATCGCCGCGGTGGCCGTGCCGAGCTCTCGCCGCGCGACCGCGTTCTGCACGATCAGTGTGTACACCTGCATCGACAGGCCCAGGCCCAGGCCGATCACGATCATCGCCAGGGTGAGATGCCACTGGGAGTCCCCGTGCTCGAGGGCGACCAGCAGGCCGTAGCCGATCACCATGACGATGCCGCCGGCGATGAGGAACGGTCGGTAGCGCCCCGTCCTCGAGATCAGCAGGCCCACGATGATCGAGGTGAGGATCATGGCGACCGACTGGGGGACCAGGATCATGCCGGACCGGGTGGCGGAGACGCCCATGACGCCCTGCGCGTAGACGGGGATGTAGATGATCGCGCCGAACATGGCGACCGCGATCGCGAACGATGCTGCGACCGACAGGGCGACGATGGGTCGCAGCAGCAGGTGCATCGGCAGCAGAGGCTCCTCGACCCTGGTCTCGATGATCACGAAGGCGATCAGGAAGGCAGCGGCCAGCGCATACATCCCGAGGATCACGGGGGAGGTCCAGGCGAAGTCGCCGCCGCCCCAGGTGGTCGCGAGCAGCCCGAGGACGAGCCCCGGGGTGAGGGTGAGGATGCCGGCGAAGTCGACCCTGCCGTGCTGATCGGCCTTCTCCAGGTGCAGGAACCTCAGGATGAAGGCGAAGGCCGCGACACCGATCGGCAGGGTCAGGTAGAACAGCCAGCGCCAGCCGAGGTGATCGGTGACCAGGCCGCCGATGAGCGGCCCGGCGATCGAGGTCACGCCGAAGACGGCGCCCATGATGCCCTGATACTTGCCGCGCTGACGGGGCGGGATGATGTCGCCGATGATGGTCTGGCTCAGCGGCATCAGGGTGCCCATGCCGAGGCCCTGCACGGCGCGGGCGAAGACCAGGAACCAGAAGCCCTGGGCCATGCCGGCCAGGACCGAGCCGAGCATGAAGATCGCCAGGCCGCCAAGGTAGAACCAGCGCCGTCCGTAGAGGTCGGAGAGCTTGCCGACCACAGGGACCGAGACGGCGGAGACCAGCATGGCAGCGGTCGCGATCCAGCTGTAGTGCTCGATCCCGCCGAGCTCGCCGACGATGCGGGGCATCGCGGGGCCGACGATGGTCTGCGAGAGGGAGGCGACGAACATGCCCAGCATGAGGCCGACGAAGACGAGCGTGCCCTGACGGTCCAGGCCCGTGAAGGCGGGGGCGTCGGCGGACGGGGCGGTGGATGGCGCGGCGGACGGTGCTGCGGACTGCGCGGTCGACGGTGCCGCGGACGACGCGCTGGACGGTGGCGTGCTCACTGAACTCCTCGGGAGAGCGGGGTGCGGAGGTGACGGGTGGGAGGGCCCTTCCGGGCGTCCCGTGGTCGAGGCGCGCCAGTGGGCCTCGGCATGACATGCTAACGAACTGTTGCAGTGACTGCACTATTTCAGTGAATGCAGGTTCTGTGATCTGTCGGACCTACGATGGGGGCGTGACCGACGAGAAGACACCGCCAGAGGAGAGTCTCGGACTGCGCGAGCTGAAGAAGCGCCAGTCCCGCCTGGCCATGCATCGAGCCGCCCTCGAACTCGTCCACGAGCACGGACTGGCCGGAGTCACCGTGGAGGCCATCGCGCAGCGGGCGGGGGTCTCCACCCGTACCTTCTTCAACCACTGGACCACCAAGGAATCCGCGATCATCGGGGTGCTCCTGCAGAGCGGCGAGGGGATCTCCGAGAAGCTGCGGGCGAGGATCGCGGAGCTCGGCCCCCGGGAGGCGCTGCGCTCGGTGATGCGCGAGGCGCTCGCGGCCGCACCCGTGGACCCGGAGCTGCGGGAGCTGAAGAAGCAGGTGATGGCCTCGGAGCCGAAGCTGCACACCCTCTCCTCGGGCAATCTCCTGTCGGTGCAGACGGAGATGGTCGAGACCCTCGCCGCCGCCCTCGACGAGGAGCATGCGCAGGAGCAGGCGACGCTCTCGGTCCAGATCGGCTTCGCCGTCACCCGCACCGCATTCGCCGTGTCCATGGCCCGTGGCATCGACCTGGGCAGCGCCTTCGACGAGGTGCTCGACCGCTACGACGAGGGTGATTCGGTGTTCTGAGCCGAGCCCTCAGCGCACCAGTCGCCCGCTGCCCGTCGTCCAGCCGCGGCCATCGGCCAGGCGCTCGGCCACTCCGGCCTCCAGACGGGTACGACGGGGGAGTGCGGCCGGATCGAACGGCGGCCGCTTCCCGAAGACGAAGAAGAGCGCGCCGTCGCCGCCGTGCGGATCGCTGCCGATCCGCTCCCAGAGGGAGGCGAAACGGGCGAGGTTCGACTCCGGGCCGGCGATCTCCGCGAACTCGTCGCTGAGCAGCCAGGAGTCGCAGGTGAACTCGTGGCCGAAGGCAGGTGCCCCGGCGGGCCGGTCCAGCCCCAGGTCGGGGTAGTGCGCGGTGAAGTACGCGGTGGCCGCCGCGAAGGACTCCTCGACGGACTTCGGATCCAGCGGCCCGGTGGCAGGGATGTGGGTGCCGATCACCCAGCGCTGCGGCTCGTCCGGTCCCGTCCGCTCGGCGCCCTGCTCCAGTCGTGCCACGCGCCGACGACTGAGGTCGAACTGCAGGCGGCCCAGGTGCACCAGGCGGCCGGCCCAGTTGCCGGTGACCCAGTTCAGCTGATGGAGCCCGAGCTGCTCGGTGCCGCGCCGGTGCACCCGCATCTGCTGGCCCAGATCGGCGAGCACCCGCCAGGAGAGCTGCTCGTCGAGGCCTCGAGCGGCATGCCACGCGCGCACCGTCGAGGTCGAGACCAGGAAGGCGAGGATCGGCAGCAGCCCCTCGCCCGGAGCGAGCCGCTGCTGGAGGGCGTCGTGGTGCTCCTTCTGCGCGGCGAGGTCGAGCGCCGGCACCTCGAGCCCTGCCGCCGACCGCAGCGCATCGGCGATCTCGGTGATCTCCGCGAGCAGCTCGTGGTCGGCCGCGGCGGCGTCGGCGAGCGGGCCGAGCTCCGCGGCGTCGGCGCCGGTGATCCCGAGCTGCTCGAGCAGCGCGGGCCGTGACGGCGCGGTGAGCATCACCCGCACCTCGGCGGGGGAGAGCGGGGACAGGGCGCGGAGGGCCTGCGGCGGATCGCCGAGGACCTCGAGCTGGGCATCACGACGATCGGTCATGCGCACACGGTAGCGCCCGTCGGCCGCCGGATGTGAGCTGGGCCGCTACGATTCCAGGGTCGAGACCACGCACACGTCGGCCTGCGCCGACGCAGGAGGAGCCCGAAAATGAGCACGAACAACGACGACACCGCCCCCACCCCCGAGGCACCGGCCGCCCCCGCTGCGCCCTCGGAGGGCGAGCTCAGCCCCTCAGCCCTCGCGGTGCGCGATGCCTACGCCTTCGAGGGCGGCCGGATCCACCTCGGCGCGATGATCGAGGGCGAGGAGCCCAACGCCGCCGTCCCGGTGAACCTGGCGGTGGGAATGCTGAATCGCCATGGCCTGATCGCCGGCGCCACCGGCACCGGCAAGACCCGCACCCTGCAGGTGATCGCCGAGCAGGCGGCGCACGCCGGGGCGTCCGTCTTCGTCGCGGACATGAAGGGCGACCTCTCCGGCATCGCAGTGCCCGGCGAGCCCTCCGAGGAGCTCACCGCACGCGCCGCCGCCCGGGGCCAGGAGTGGGTCTCCCGCGCCGCTCCGACCGAGTTCTTCACGCTCGGGGGACAGGGCGAGGGCGTGCCGATCCGCACCACCGTGAGCGACTTCGGTCCGGTGCTGCTGTCCAAGGTGCTCGAGCTCAACGAGACCCAGGAGTCCTCGCTCGGGCTGATCTTCCACTACGCGGACGCCCAGGGCCTGGCGCTGCTGGACCTCAAGGACCTGCGCGCCCTGATCCAGTTCCTCACCTCCGACGAGGGCAAGGACGAGCTCAAGGGCATCGGTGGGATCTCCACCGCCACCGCCGGGGTGATCCTGCGCAGCCTCACCGCCTTCGAGGCCTCCGGGGCGGACGACTTCTTCGGCGAGCCCGCCTTCGACCCGCAGCAGCTGCTGCGGAAGGCCGAGGACGGCACCGGGATCATCTCCTGCCTGGAGCTGCCCGGGGTCGCCTCCCGCCCGGCGCTGTTCTCCACCTTCATGATGTGGATGCTGGCCGAGCTCTACCAGGACCTGCCCGAGGTGGGCGACGCCGAGGTGCCGAAGCTCGTCTTCTTCCTCGACGAGGCCCACCTGCTGTTCAAGGACGCCTCCAAGGCGTTCCTGGACCAGGTGGTCCAGACAGTGCGCCTGATCCGCTCCAAGGGCGTGGGCATCTTCTTCATCACCCAGACCCCGAAGGACATCCCCGGCGACGTGCTCGCCCAGCTCGGCAATCGCGTCCAGCATGCGCTGCGCGCCTTCACGCCCGACGACGCCAAGGCGCTCAAGGCGACGGCGTCGACCTTCCCCACCTCTGAGCACGCCCTGGTCGAGGTGATCCCCGCGCTCGGCACCGGCGAGGCGATCGTCACGGTGATGAGCGAGGACGGCGCCCCGACCCCGGTCGCGATCACCGCGGTGCGCGCCCCGGAATCCTCGATGGATCCCGCGGGCACCGAGGTCATCTCCGCCGCCGTCGCCGCCTCGCCGCTGCAGGAGGAATACGGCACGGCGGTCGACAACGAATCCGCCTACGAGATCCTCGCCGCGCGGGCCGAGAAGGATGCGGCGGCGCTCGAGGACGCCGAGGCGGAGAAGTCCGCCGCCTCGGGAGGCTCGGCGGAGAAGGTGCCGACGACCAGGACGAAGAAGGAGGACCCGGGGTTCTTCGAGAAGCCCGCTGTGAAGTCCTTCCTCCGTTCGGCCGGCACCGTGCTGGGCCGCGAGATCACCCGCGGACTGTTCGGCACCCGCAAGCGGCGCTGAGCTCCGGCGGCCGGCACCGGCCCCGAGGAGCTGACCTCGGGGCCGATGCGTCATGGGCGACGGCGGCTCACCAGAAGTAGCCGCGACCGGCGCAGTAGGTCGCCACCTGCTCCACGGTGAGCCAGTGGTGGCTGGGCAGCGCATCGGTGAGCGTGGAACCTGCAGGATCTGCGATGCGCAGGGTCCGGTGAGCGGAGTCGTAGCCGTCGATGGTCACGAAGTGGAAGATGTCGCTCGTGTTGCCACCCCAGTTCGGGTAGTCCCCGGCCACGACCCACCAGTTGCAGACGGTCGCATAGCCGGTGTCGACGTTGGTCGTGGCGCGCTCCCACAGCAGATCCGCATCGGCCTGGGTGGCGTTCGTGCCCGCGATCCACTGGTCGCGGTAGGTCGCGTCGGCCAGCCGACCGGTGAGCACGGGGGAGACGGCGCCGAAGTTCGTGCCGTTGTCGGTGGTGCCGAGCTCGGCGGCGAGCGTGTCCAGGCCTGGGGGTCGCACCGTCGCGCTCAGGGCGATCGCGACAGCTGTCGGCCCGCAGTAGAAGACGTTCGGCTGCTGCTGGTAGGTGGTGGGGAGAACCACTTCGCCGGCGGCGGAGGCGCGGGGGGCGAGGGTGAGCGTGCCGAGGCCGGCCGCAGCGGTCACCCCCAGTGTCTTCAGGAACGTCCTGCGGTCGGGAGCGATGGTCGTCATGGGGAGTACCTCGTCCGTGCTTCGGGGACAGTGCTGCCGGTTCACCGGCGCCCCGACGCTATGCAGGGATGGACGCCTGGGGGAAGGGCGACGGATGGGGAGGTCTGCCCATTGACACGCACCCGGCGGCTCGGACCCGCGGGCCGGCGCGAGAGGACGGGAGAACACGTCGGCGCCCCCTCCGCAGGGAGGGGGCGCCGACGTGGAGCGACGGGCTCAGCTCACTTCTTGCCCTGATTCGCGACGGCCTCGGCGGCGGCCTTCGCGGCGACCGGGTCGAGGTAGCGACCGCCCTTCTCGACGGGCTGGAAGTCCTCGTCCAGCTCGTAGACCAGCGGCTGGCCGGTGGGGATGTTCAGGCCGGAGATCTCCTCGTCGGAGATGCCGTCGAGGTACTTCACCAGCGCGCGCAGCGAGTTGCCGTGCGCGGCGATCAGCACGGTCCTCCCTGCGGTGAGGTCGGGCTTGACGCCCTCCTCCCAGTACGGCAGGAAGCGCTCGACGACGTCCTTGAGGCACTCGGACCTCGGCAGCTGGTCGCCGAGGTCCGCATACTGCGGGTCCTGGTCCTGGCTGAACTCACTGCCGAACTCGATCTCCGGCGGCGGGGTGTCGTAGGAGCGGCGCCAGGCCATGAACTGCTCCTCGCCGTACTTCTCCCGGATCTCGGCCTTGTCCATGCCCTGCAGGGCACCGTAGTGACGCTCGTTCAGGCGCCAGTCGCGCTTGACGGGGATCCAGTGGCGGTCCGCGGCGTCGAGGGCGAGGTTCGCGGTCATGATGGCGCGGCGCTGCAGCGAGGTGTGCACAACATCGGGGAGGATCCCGGCCTCCTTCAGGAGGTCACCGCCCTCGGTCGCCTCCAGGCGGCCCTTCTCGGTGAGGGCCACATCGACCCAGCCGGTGAACAGGTTCTTCGCATTCCAGTCGCTCTCGCCGTGGCGGAGCAGCACGAGTGTGTAGGTCATGGCCCCAGCCTAACGTCGCAGGAGGACGGATGCGCTCCCTGCTCATTGGTTGTCGAGCTCGCCGGCCGCGGCGGCCGGGCTGAGGTCGCCCCATGCGCCGGGCTAGGGTCGCCCCATGCTCAGCACAGCTCCCGGCTCCCTCGTCGACATCCCCGTGGTCCTGCTCGATCTGGACGGGACGCTCGTGGACTCCGGTCCCGGCATTCTCGACGGTCTCGCCCACGCCTTCGCCATCTGCGGCGAGCCGCTCCCGGAGCCGGAGGTGCTGCGCACGTTCATCGGGCCTCCGCTGTCGAGCTCCTTCCGCGGGACCCTCGGGCTGAGCGCCGAGCGCTCCGAGCAGCTGCGCCTGGCGTACGCCGCGCACTACCGGGCCCACGGCCTGCTCGACGCCCCGCCCTACCCGGGGATCCCAGAGCTGCTGGACGAGCTCGCCGAGGCAGGGCGCACCCTCGCGATCGCGACCAACAAGCCCGAGACGACGGCGCGCCGCCTGCTCGAGCACCAGGGTCTCGCGGACCGCTTCGCGGTGATCGGCGGCACCGACCGCGCCTCGGGCAGGAACGACAAGTCGGCGGTGATCGGCAGCGTTCTCGAGCGCCTGGACCTCGCCAATGCTCCGCAGAGCAGGACCGGGACCGTGATGATCGGGGACAGGATCCACGACGCCGAGGGTGCCGCAGAGCACGGGATCCTCGCGCTGCTGGTCGGCTGGGGATACGGCGGTCCGCTCGAGCAGGCGGCCGACCTTCCGCGGGTCGCGACCGTGGCCGAGCTGTCTGCGCTGATGCTGGGCTGAGCGCTCCCGCCGGGGATCAGGCCTCGAGCAGGATCGTGAAGGGTCCGTCGTTGGTGAGCCCCACACGCATCGTGGCGCCGAAGCGGCCGGTCGAGACGGTGACCCCGCGTGCACGGATCGCGTCGACGACCTCGTCCACGAGCGGCTCGGCGACGGCACCGGGAGCGGCGCCGCTCCATGACGGCCGACGTCCCTTGCGGGCGTCGCCGTAGAGGGTGAACTGGGAGACCACCAGCACGTGAGCGCCAGCGTCCAGGACGGATCGCTCGCCGTCCAGGATCCGCAGCTCGCAGATCTTGCGGGCGATCGTCGCGACCTGCTCGGGACCGTCCTCGTGGGTCACGCCCACCAGGGCCAGGAGCCCTTCGCCCTCGACGGCCCCGATCACCTCGCCGTCGACCTCGACCTGGGCACCGTCGACTCTCTGGAGCACTGCACGCATGCCCTGATGGTGACACAGCCAGTGGAGTGGGCAGCGACGAGCCGGTGACAGGTCCGCCGGTGGTCAGCGGGGCAGGATCGAGTCGATCCGTCGTTCCTGGGTGGGGGAGTCGTCGCCGTCGTCGAGGTCACTGCCGGTTGCTCCCTGGGGCGGCAGCGGCTGGGTGACCGGCGTCGGTTCGCGATCCGCGGCCGGCTGGGGCGGGGGCCCGGTGTGCTCGGGCGGTGCCGAGAACGGCTGCGGAGCGGACTGCAGCGAAGGTGCCGACTGCTGGGGCGCGGCCGGGTGCTGCACCGGCCCGTGGCGATGCGGTGCGGGCGGCGGGGCCGGCGGCTGCGTCGGCGCAGAGCGCAGTGGTGCGCCCTGCGGCGGAGCCGACTGCGCCGGCGCGGCCTGCGTGAGATTCGACTGCACCGGCGGTGCGGACTGCTGAGGCGCGGACCGGACCGGCGGTGCGGACTGCTGCGCGGGTGCCGAGGCCCCGTGCTGCGGGGCGACCGAGGGACGCACGGCGGGAGGTGCGGTGGACGGCGGCGCCTGACGCACCCCCGTCGGCTCCAGCGCCGGAGCAGGCTGCTCGACGGGACGTGAGCCGGTGACCGGGCCGTTCGCCGCCTGCGCGGCGACCGCGGCCTCGCGCCGTCGCGTCTCGGCCAGACGGGCCTGGGCGACCCACTCCTCGGCGACGCGCACGATCGCCTCGGTCGCGGCCTCCCAGGACGCCTCCTGCTGGCGGTGGGGGCCGGTCGCCAGGGACAGCACCACGCCCGCGGAGCGCAGGGCCAGCTCGGTGGGATCGACACGCTCGGAGAACATCTCGTGCCAGGTGCCGGTCGCCTCCTCGACGCGCTCCTGCATGGCGCGGTCGATGCGGCCGGCATTGCCGTAGTCGGCCAGGACGCTGAGGTGGGCGAGCAGACAGGCGAGGTCGTCGGCCCGGCGGCCCGGGCCCACGGTGTCGATGTCGAGCAGGCCCACCACCTTCCCGTGCTCGACGAAGACCTGTGCCTCGTAGAAGTCCCCGTGGACCACGTCGTGCGGGCGCATGTCCATCCGCTGCTCCAGGGCGGCCAGACCGTCGCGGATCGCGCGCACCAGGGAATCCAGCCGCGGTCCGAGCGAGGGGACGGAGGAGCTGACGATCCCGGCGTAGAACTCGACGGAATCCGTCCACGGCGGGCGCAGCGACAACGAGTACATGGAGGCCGGGAGCCGGTCCAGCAGGGCCACCAGGTCCTCGGCGCGGCAGGAGTCCACGCCCTCGTCGATCACGGCACGGGCGAGCGGACGGCCCGGCAGCTCCGCGAGGACGACCAGCCCGTTGTGGTGGGCGACCACCTCGGGCACAGGCACGCCCGCCGCGAGCAGACGGTGGTGGCGGTCCACGATCTCGCCGCTGCGATGGGGCTGCATGACCTTGAGGTACAGGGCCCGGTCTCCCTGGGAGACGCGCAGCACTGCACGGCGGCCGGGGCGGTAGGAGACGACATCGATGGCGATCGGCACGGAGGGGTCCGTCCCGATCGAGACTCCCAGATCATGGAGGGTGCGTCCGACGATGTCCGGGTAGCAGACCTGCGGGAGCATCGGCAGCCAGGGATCGTGGGGGTAGCGCCACACGCGCACGTTGATGTCGCCGTCGGTCATCACCAGGGTCTGCTCGGCGACGTAGAGATTCTTCTCGCGCTCGCCGATATGGGCGCTCGCGCCGAAGAGCTCCTCGCGGGCCGGGGCCTGCGGGCCATCCAGCTCGGGCCAGGACACCTGCGTCCGGTACAGCGCCTTGGTGCTGCGTCCCGGCCGGTGGTCGACATGATCGAGCTGCCAGCTGTGCAGCACTCCACCGGAGTTCCCGACGGCCGAGCGGAGCAGCCCTCCCGCACCGGGCCCGGTGAGGAGCTCGGAGCCGTCCTGCGTGTGTGACATGGATGAATCATTCTGGTCATGTGGTCATCGGGCGACACCGCCTACGATGCTGTCATGGCTGATCGTACCGATAACCTCACCAGCGGGAACCTCCTGGGCATTCCCGAGACCCGACTGCCCGACGACTTCGTCGACACCCAGGTGGCCGAAGAGCTGGTCGACGGCGATCCGACGGACGTCGTCGCCCGCCATCTCGACTCCCCTCTCGCGTGGGCGACGCTCGCCGAGGATGCGCTGGGCGATGGTGAGGAGGTCGCCGCCTACGCCTACGCCCGCACCGGCTATCACCGCGGCCTGGACGCCCTGCGCAAGTCCGGCTGGCGCGGCCAGGGCCCGATCCCCGCCTCCCACGCTCCCAATCGCGGCTTCCTGCGCGCGCTGGCGATGCTGGGGGAGACCTCCCGTCGGCTCGGTGACCAGGCCGAGGCCGATCGTGTGACCGCCTTCCTGCGCGAGGCCGACCCGAGCCTGCTGGGCTGAAGAGGCTCGAGCAGCCGGGGGCGTCAGGGCCGACGGCTGCACGTCCAGAGCGTGTGCTGGACTGCTTGGTAGGATCCTCGCGGCCCGTGCACTGCGCGGCGCCGCCCGCCCGACCGAAGGACAGTCCTGTTCTTCTCTGTTCCCGTTCCCAGGAGTCGCCATGCCCGCCGTCGTAATCGTCGGAGCCCAGTGGGGTGACGAAGGGAAGGGCAAGGCCACCGACCTCCTCGGAGAGCGGGTCGACTACGTGGTCAAGCCCAATGGAGGCAACAACGCCGGCCACACCGTGGTCGTCGACGGAGAGAAGTTCGAGCTCAAGCTCCTTCCCGCGGGCATCCTCTCCCCGCAGGTCACGCCCGTGATCGGCAACGGTGTGGTGGTGCACCTCGGTGCGCTGTTCGAGGAGATCGAGATGCTCACCTCCCGCGGGGTGGACACCTCGCGGCTGCGCATCAGCGCCAATGCGCACATCGTGGCCCCGTACCACCAGACCCTCGACAAGGTCACCGAGCGTTTCCTGGGCAAGCGCGCCATCGGCACCACCGGGCGCGGCATCGGCCCCGCCTACATGGACAAGATCGGCCGCCTCGGCATCCGCGTCCAGGACCTCTACGACGAGTCGATACTGCGCCAGAAGATCGAGGGCGCCCTGCGTCAGAAGAACGAGCTGCTGGTCAAGCTCTATAACCGTCGAGCGGTCGAGGTCGAGGAGATCGTCGAGAACCTGCTCTCGTACGCGGAGCGGCTGCGGCCGATGGTGGTGGACACCACGCTGCTGCTCAACGAGGCCCTGGACCGTGACGAGGTGGTCCTCATGGAGGGCGGCCAGGCGACCTACCTCGACGTCGACCACGGCACCTACCCCTTCGTCACCAGCTCCAACCCCACTGCGGGCGGTGCCTGCACGGGCACCGGCATCGGCCCCACCCGGATCGACAGGGTGATCGGGATCGTCAAGGCGTACACCACCCGGGTGGGTGCCGGACCGTTCCCCACCGAGCTCGAGGACAAGTGGGGCGAGTACCTGCAGCGGGTCGGCGGCGAGGTGGGCGTGAACACCGGGCGCCCGCGCCGCTGCGGCTGGTACGACGCGCTGATGATCCGCCACGCGGTGCGCATCAACGGTTTCACCGACATCGTGCTGACCAAGCTCGACGTGCTCACCGGCATCGACGAGGTGCCGATCTGCACCGGCTACGACGTCGACGGCGTGATCCATCGCGAGATGCCGATGACGCAGACCGACTTCCACCACGCCACCCCCGTCTACGAGACGCTCCCGGGCTGGACCGAGGACCTCTCCGAGGCCCGCACCTTCGAGGAGCTGCCCGAGAACGCCCGCGCCTATGTCCGTCGTCTCGAGGAGCTCGCAGGCTGCCGGATCAGCGCCATCGGGGTGGGCCCCGACCGCGCCGCGACCATCGCCGTCCACGACCTGCTGCCGGCGGTGGCAGGCTGACGTGGTGACCCGTCGTACCGATCGCGAGGCGGGGCGCAGCGCCCTCGGCTCGTGGGCCAGCTCGCCCGAGGACGCCGGCCGAGCCGTCCTCGCCCCAGCCGTCCGGCACACCCTGGAGATGTTCGCCGAGGAGCATCCCGGCGGCGCCGTCGAGCTGAGGGTCCCGCCCTACGCGGCGGTGCAGGCCATCGCGGGCACCCGCCATACTCGCGGTACCCCGCCCGCAGTGGTCGAGACCGACGCCGCGACCTGGCTCGCGCTGGTGAGCGGCGATCTCGACTGGGAGCAGGCGGCGGCCGACGGGCGCGTCCGCGCCAGCGGGGAGCGCAGCGACCTGAGCGAGCTGCTGCCGCTGCTCGGTCCGCGTTGGATCGTGCGCACCGCCCGGGAGCGCGGCGGCGCGGGGACCGACGCGGGAACCGAGAAGTCATGAGCATCAACGTCGAGATCGCCGTCGAGGACCTGGCCGGCCTCGAGGTCGCCGCACACGCCGGCGCCGATCGGGTGGAGCTGTGCGTGGACCTCGCCCGCGGGGGCCTCACCCCGCCTGCCGAGCTGGTCGAGGCCTGCACCTCCCGAGCCGCCGCCCTGGTGGCCGCGCGCGATGCCAAGCCGCACTTCGATGTGCACGTGCTGATCCGCTCCCGCGCCGAGCACGGCGACTTCCTGGACCGTCCCGAGGAGTTCGCCTACGGCGCCGAGGAGATCGCCCTGATGGCCCGCCAGGCGGGGGAGGCGGTCACCGCCGGGGCCGCCGGCGTGGTGTTCGGGGCGCTCACGGAAGCGGGAGAGCTGGACATCGCGGCGCTCGAGACCGTCCGCGATGGAGCCCTCACCGCCGGCAGCAGCGCGCTGCGAGGCGTCACCCTCACCGTGCATCGTGCGGTCGACGCCCTCGCGGACCGCTCGCAGCGGGAGCAGGCCGTGCGGACCCTGCTCGGCCTCGGGACCCACCGGGTGCTCAGCTCCGGAGGCGCCCCCCGAGCCCTCGACGGCGCCGAGGACCTGGCCGCGATGGTCGACGCCGCCGAAGGCCTGCTGGACATCTGCGCCGGGGGCGGGGTGCGGCCCGCCGATCTCGGTGACCTCGTGGGCCGCACCGGAGTCGCCGACATCCACCTGTCCGCCCGCCGGCGCCCCGGTGCCCCGGTCGAGGCCGGAGCCCCTGAGACCCGTACCGACCCGGCGATCGTCGCCGCGGCGGTCGATGCCGCTGGAGAACTCTGAGAGCTGTGAGCGCTGTGAACGTCCCTGAGAAGAACGCCGAGACGCCGGACGAAGTCGACATGCCGGGCGACGCCGAATCGTCGGACGAGGCCGAGACGGCGGACGACGCCGGGACGGCGGACGACGCCGCGCCGGCCGACGACGTCCCGGGGGGCGAGGAGGCCCGGCCCGAGGACGGGGGCACCAGCCTGTACGTCCGTCGCGGGCGCACCCCCACCCTGGGCTTCTGGGTCGCCCTCGCGATCGCGGTGCCCGCGCTCGCGGCGCTGCTCAGTGCGCCTCTGTTCGCCTTCGCGGACATCGGCGGGGTGCTCAACTACGTGCTGCTCGCCGCCGTGTTCGTCGGCCTGCCGCTCGCGGCGATCGCGGCGCTCGTGGACTCGCTGAAGCATCGCGGCTCCGGCTCGCGACGTCGCTGATCCCACAGCGGACGGAATGACGGCCGAGGATCCGCCTGTGGCACTATGGTCCGGTGGCTCGCGGCGACGGAAAACTCTCCCATGACCTGCTCCCCGGGGAGAAGGGTCCGCAGGATGCCTGCGGAGTCTTCGGTGTCTTCGCCCCCGGCGAGGACGTCTCGAAACTGACCTACTACGGGCTGTATGCGCTGCAGCACCGCGGGCAGGAATCCGCCGGCATCGCGACCAGCGACGGCTCTCAGATCCTGGTCTACAAGGACATGGGGCTGGTCTCGCAGGTCTTCGACGAGGCCGCGCTCAGCGGCCTCCAGGGTCACATGGCGATCGGTCACACCCGGTACTCGACCACCGGCGGCTCTGTCTGGTCCAACGCCCAGCCGGCGCTCGGCCCCCGACCCGAGGGCACTGTGGCGCTCGCCCACAACGGCAACCTGGTCAACACCGAGGAGCTGCTGGATCTCATCGAAGAGCGCCACGGCACCCCGCGCACCGGGGAGATAGCTCGCGGCAACACCACCGACACCGCCCTGGTCACCGCGCTGCTGAACACCGAGGGGTCCCTCGCGGACTCCCTGCGTGAGCTGATGCCGCGCCTCCACGGCGCCTACTGCTTCACCCTGATGACGGAGACCACGCTCTACGCCGCGAGGGATCCGCAGGGGATCCGGCCGCTGGTGCTGGGACGGCTGGACCGTGGATGGGTCGTCGCCTCGGAGACCGCTGCCCTGGACATCTGCGGTGCGAGCTTCGTGCGCGAGGTCGCCCCCGGCGAGATGATCGTCATCGACGAGCAGGGCCTGCGCTCCGAGCAGGTGATGCCGCCCGAGCCCAAGGGCTGCGTGTTCGAGTACGCCTACCTCGCCCGTCCCGATACCCACATCGCCGGGCGCAGCGTGAACGAGGCCCGCACGGAGATGGGCCGTCAGCTGGCCCGCGAGCATCCCGTCGAGGCGGATCTGGTGATCCCGACCCCGGAGTCCGGCACGCCCGCCGCGATCGGCTACGCCCAGGAGTCGGGCATCCCCTACGGCCAGGGAATGGTGAAGAACGCGTACGTGGGCCGCACCTTCATCCAGCCCTCCCAGACCATCCGCCAGCTCGGCATCCGTCTCAAGCTCAACCCGTTGCGAGACGTCATCGAGGGCAAGCGCCTGGTGGTCGTCGACGACTCGATCGTGCGCGGCAACACGCAGCGGGCCGTGGTGCGGATGCTGCGGGAGGCCGGAGCCGCCGAGGTCCACGTGCGGATCTCCTCCCCGCCGGTGCGCTGGCCCTGCTTCTACGGAATCGATTTCGCCTCCCGGGCGGAGCTGATCGCCAACGGCCTCGGGATCGAGGAGATCGCCCGCTCTCTCGGCGCCGATTCGCTCGGCTACATCACCGAGGAGGGGATGGTCGCCGCCACCGGGCAGCCGGAGTCCGCGCTGTGCACCGCCTGCTTCTCGGGGAAATACCCCGTCACCCTGCCCGAGCCCGTGGCCCGCGCCCAGGGCATCATCCAGGCTCCTCAGCCCGGAGCCGCCGTCGCCGAGAAGGATGCATGAACACCACCAGCCCCAGCCCTCAGGACTCCCGCCCCGCCGGGATCACCTATGCCGACTCCGGGGTGGACACCGCCGCCGGTGATCGTGCCGTCGAGCTGATGAAGGAAGCGGTCGCGGCGACGCACGGCCCGCAGGTGCTCGGCGGGATCGGTGCCTTCGCCGGCCTGGTCGACGTCAGCGCGCTGAAGGACTACCGCCGCCCGCTGCTGGCCTCCTCGACCGACGGCGTGGGCACCAAGATCGCGATCGCCCGCGAGCTGGATATCCACGACACCATCGGTCGGGACCTGGTGGGCATGGTCGTCGACGACATCATCGTCGTCGGCGCCGAGCCGCTGGCCATGACCGATTACATCGCCTGTGGTCAGGTGGAGCCCGAGCGGATCGCCGATATCGTCCGTGGGATCGCGGAGGGCTGCCGCCTGGCAGGCTGCGCGCTGGTGGGCGGCGAGACGGCCGAGCACCCCGGTCTGATGGCCCCCGAGGACTATGACGTGGCCGGCGCCGCAGTGGGCGTGGTCGAGGCGGACGCGCTGCTCGGCCCCGACCGGGTCCGGGCCGGCGACGTGGTGATCGGGATGGACGCCTCGGGCCTGCACTCCAACGGCTACTCCCTGGTCCGCGCCGTGGTCTCGGCGGCAGGGCTCGCGCTGGACGCGCAGGTCGCGGACTTCGGTCGCAGCCTGGGCGAGGAGCTCCTCGAGCCCACCCGGATCTACACCGCCGACCTGCTCGCGGTGCTGAAGGATGTCCGCACCGTCGGAGCCGTCCACGCGCTGAGCCATGTCACCGGTGGGGGACTGGCCGCGAACCTCGCCCGCGTGATGCCGCGCGGGCTCGCCGCCCGGGTCGACCGCTCCCGGTGGGAGCCGGGATCAGTGTTCTCGCAGGTCGCGCACTGGGGCTCGGTGCCCCAGCTGGATCTCGAGGGCACGTTGAACATGGGGATCGGGATGGTCGCACTGGTCGACCCCGAACGGGCGGACGCGACGCTCGCGGTGCTGTCCGAGCGAGGACTCGGCGCCCGGGTGATCGGCGAGGTCGTCGGCGAGGATTCGCTGCCGGAACCGGGCGCCGCGCTCGAGCACGTGGTCGCGGGCGCCAAGGGCGTCGACGGCGGCGCCGTGATGCTCACCGGCCAGCACCCCGGCTGGTCCTGACCGACTCCGGCGGGTCCTGCCCGTCCCGGCTGGACCCGCCGGAGCCGCTGTGCTCAGCTCCTCCGCAGACAGCACGAGGGCCGACCATCAGGTCGGCCCTCGTGCGGTGTCACGGTGGTCCCGGCGTGATGCCGGTGCGTCCTCAGCGGCGATGTGCGGACGGAGCGTCCTCGTCGGCCCAGTCGTCGCTGTCCTCGGCCCGGTCGTCTCCGCCGGCGCGGGAGACCTCGTCACGCTGGGACTGCAGCTCGCGCTGCAGAGCCGTGAGGTCGGTCGGCGGGCTGTAGTACTTGAGGTCCCGAGCCACCTTGGTGTGCTTGGCTTTCTGTCGGCCGCGACCCATGGATCTGACCCCCTGTGCGTCGGCTGCCCGGTGTTCTTGTCGACCCGGAAGATGGCATTAGTTTCGTGGACTCAGGGTACATGAGCGGCCCGCCGTCCGGCGAACTCCGAGGCGCGAGACGTGCCGGACATCCCTTTGGACTGCTGAGCACCCGGCCCGAGGCGGCAGGGGCTCGTCCGAGCGGTTCAGCGAATACCCTTCTCTTGGGGCGGGATGGTCACGTGCAACCCCTTCTTACCGACTAGTCTGTATCCCGGTGCCTGCCCGAGACCGGTCGGGGTTGGGCAGGTGCGCCGTTGCCCGCAGTGAAAGGTCACACGCCCCATGAACGGATCCACGGAGTACCCGTCACCGGGTGACGAGGAAACCATTGAGCTGCTGACTCCCGCCGAGGTCGCCAAGATGTTCCATGTCGACCCGAAGACGGTCACGCGCTGGGCGCAGGCCGGCAAGCTCACCTACATGCGCACGCTCGGCGGTCACCGCCGCTACCGACGGGACGAGGTCGTCGAGCTGCTGCGGGACAGCTCCAAGGACGTGTGAGCACGGACCCGCTCCTGGGGGAGGGGTATCGGACGCACCGGATCGAGCTGGGCTCCGACGACGAGGGCCCGCTGGTCGCCACGCTGATTCACCGCGACTCGGGGGAGGCGGGTGCCGTCCGAGCTGTCGATCCCGCCCGAGCTGCCGGTCCTGCCACGAGCGCGCCGCCGCCGATCCTGCTGATGCATGGCTGGTCCGACTACGTCCTCGACCGGGAGCTCATGGAGCATCTGGGCAGTCGTGGGCACGACGTCTGGGGGCTGGACCTGCGCAAGCACGGGCGCAGCCTGCTGCCCGGCCAGACCGCCACCGAGATCGACCATCTCAACCGCTATGACGCCGAGATCGACGCGTCCCTGAGGATCATCGGGCGGGAGCGACCGCCGGTGCTGCTGGCCCATTCGACCGGGGGACTCACCGCGGCCCTGTGGGCACAGCGCCATCCCGGGACGGTGCGGGCACTGGCTCTGAACTCGCCATGGCTCGAGATGCATCTGGGTCCGGTGACCCGCACACTCGCGCAGGCGCCCGTGCGGCTGCTGTCCGAACGCCTGCATCGGCGCCCGATCTTCCCCTCGGGCACCACCCACTACGCCCGCTCCACCCACCGTGACTTCGGGGGCCGCTACGAGTACGACCTCGCCCTGAAGCCTCCTGGGGGCCATCCCTTCCCGGCCGTCACGCTCAGCGCCATCATCGATGGCCAGCGCCGTCTGGCCACCGCCGGTCCCCTCCCGATCCCGGTCCTCGTGCTCCATGCGGAGCGGTCCCGGTTCGGGCGGAGGTTCACCGAGGAGATGCGCCGCGCGGACTCGGTGCTGGACGTGCACTCGCTCGCCGCGGCGGCCGCCCGCCTGGGGCCGCACGTGCGGAGGGAGGCGATCGCAGGAGCCCGCCACGATGTCTTCCTCTCCGACGCCGATGCCCGCTCCCGGGCGGTCGCGCTCCTGGACGACTGGCTGATGACCTCCGTCCAGGCAGCGCCTACGATGAGGTCGCCCCGAGACGCCGAGCATCCTGACACGTCGGCATCGGCCCGCAGTGCGAAGGAGAACCTCGATGACCTCTGAGCCGCGTTCGATGCGCGGGCAGGCGGACTCGCTGCGCCATGCCGCCGACCGACTCACGATCCTGCGGCTCCGCCTGGCCAACTCCCTCGTGGAGCTCTCCCGGGCGGAGGACCCTGGGACCCGGGATCTGGGTGAGCAGGTGCATGAGCGCTGGACGCTCGAGCAGTACCCCGAGCTCGGGCGCATCGCGAGCGGCCTGCGGGCGAGCGCACGTCGGCTGGACGAGGCGGCTCTGGCCGCAGAGCGGAGCAGCGGTCGGCGCCTGGGCGGTTACGCCGGCGCCGGGTTCCTCGGCAAGGGGGATGAGGCGCATCTCCATGTCGCGGATGTCGCCGCGTTCGTGGGCACCGAGCATGGTGCGAGCATCGGCGGGTATCCGCTGCTCCCCGGCACCGACGAGGGCTTCCTCGCACACCCCTCGCACTCCCTCGGCATCGAGACCCCCGACTATGACGAGGGCGAGTGACCGGGCCCGTCACGACGAGGCCCGTCGTGACCGGGCGAGCATGCCCGCCAGCATGATCACCGCCGGCGGCGGATCTGCGCGGGGTGCCCGTCCACAGAGCGGGTGAACGCCGCGATGATCCCGAGCGCACCGGCCACCAGCGGCACCACGAGCATCGTCACGAGCAGCAGGAGCATCGCACCGGCGGCGTCGGCCGATGCCACGCCCAGACCCACCAGCGCCGCCGCGCCGACCGCCTCGGTGATGCCTGCGCCGCCGGGCGTGAGCGGCACCAGGGACAGCACGCGGCCGAGGGCGAAGATCGCGATGGTCAGCAGCAGCGGGACCTCGGCGCCGACCGCCTCGATCGCGATGACCAGGGCGAGCCACTGCAGCACCCGGGCGCCGAGCGTCGGGACCAGCAGGGGCAGCGGGCGTCGGCGGAGCATCCGCACCAGGGCGTCCCGCTGGAGGAGGATCCCCTCGCGGAGGTGCTCGGGAACCACCGCGCCGAGCTGTGCGAGGACGGAGGTCAGCACTCTTCTGCGCAGCAGCACGGCCGTCAGGACCAGGGACAGCGCCGCGCCGAGCACGGCCAGCAGCGCCGCCCAGAGGGCCCCGGGCAGGGAGATCCCGGCGGGGGCCATCGCCGAGCTCAGCGCGTAGGCCCCGAGACCGAGGACCGGGACCAGCACCGAGGTGAGCACCATCTCCACCAGGGAGGCGGCGACGATGCCGGTGAGGATCACCGGCAGCGCCAGCCCTGTACGGCGGAGGATCCACGCCATCAGACCCAGTCCGAGAGCGGTCCCGCCGGGCAGCGCGAGGGCGGTGGCCCCGGCCGCGGAGTGCCCCCACAGGGCTCCGGACCAGCGGGCACCGGGCAGCGCCGTGCGCACCGTCACCGCCTCCAGCAGCAGGGCTCCCACCCCCAGCGCCACCATGGCGGGAACCGCCCAGGCGGGGAGGTCGCCGAGCGTGCCGAGGATCTGCGTCCAGCTCGCTCCGGTGGCCCACGGCAGGGCCCAGGCGAGCAGGGCGATCACCAGAGCGGCGGAGAGCAGGCCGGCCAGGAGACGGCCCCGGGGGAGCCGAGGGGGGTGCTCGGCGTCGAGCTGGGCGAGGTCCTGCGGCAGCCATCCGAGGTGCTCCGGCTCGTGGGTGCCGCCCGCCGCGTCACGACGGTCGGAGGCGGAGCCGTCGGACGGATCGGGAGAGTCGGAGGGGGCCGCTGACATGCGGTGATTCTCGCACGGGGCGAGCAGAGACCTCTCAGGCGGAAGGATCTAACATGGTGTCATGTCCTTTCTGATCTCCCTCTTCGTCGTGCTGCACATGATCTGCTGGGCCGTGGCGCTCGGCACCTGGGTGGCAGCTGCCCGTACCCGCCAGCCGAACAAGGGCATGGCGCACGCCACCGCGGGCGCGCTCGTCTTCGGCATCGTCCTGGCCGCGCTGGTCTCGATCGGCGGGGACCCGAACCATATGAAGCTCGGGATCAAGCTCGTGGTCGCACTGGTCGCCGTGGCGCTGGCCTTCGTCGCGCACAAGAAGGGCACCGAGACCCCGTCGCCGGTGTGGTTCGGCATCCCCACCGCGATCATCGCGAACATCGTCATCGCCGTGTTCGTCTGAGACACCTGCCCGAACGGGCCCTCCTCACCTCTGCTCCGTCCACACCGGGCCCGACAGCATCCGTGCTGTCGGGCCCGGCCCTATCCTGGAACCCCATGAGCTCTCTCTTCGACGATCTTTCGCTGCCCGATGCCTTCCGCCGCCTCGACGGGGTCTCGGTGACCCCGTCCGCCCATGACCGGGCGGGGTCCGGGGGAGCGCCCGGGCCGGGAGGGGCGACGCAGGACCGGCCGCCGCTCGAGGAGCCCCCCTACGATGAACCGCCGTATGACGAGCCGCCCCACGACGAGGCGCCCGAGGATGATGCCCCGCCGCCGGAGAGCGACCGGGTGCCGCAGCCCCTGGCCGAGCTGTCCGATGCACCGCACCCGGCGGAGCGCGCGGCCGCCGGTGCTCCGTCGTGGGCAGGGGGAGACGCGCAGCGGGAGCGTCCGCACCTCGGTGAGCTCACCGAGGGGCTGAACCCTGCGCAGCGTGAAGCGGTCGAGCACCGAGGCAGCCCGCTGCTGATCGTCGCCGGCGCCGGCTCCGGCAAGACCCGAGTGCTCACCCGGCGCATCGCCCACCTGCTGCGCTCCGGGGAGGCGCTGCCCGGAGAGATCCTCGCCATCACCTTCACCAACAAGGCCGCCGCCGAGATGCGCGAGCGGGTGGGCGAGCTGGTGGGACCGGTCGCCCGCAGCATGTGGGTGTCCACCTTCCACAGCGCCTGCGTGCGGATCCTGCGCCGGGATGCCGTGGCGGCCGGGCTGAAGAGCTCCTTCACGATCTACGACAGCGCCGACTCGCTGCGGCTGATCACCACCATCGCCAAGGACCTCGAGCTCGACACCAAGAAGCACGCCCCGCGGGCGCTGGCCTCTCGCATCTCCACGCTGAAGAACGACCTGACGGACCCGATCGACTTCGCCGACCAGGCCGAGAGTGCGAAGAACCCCTTCGAGCGGACCCTCGCGAAGATCTATACGAACTACACCGAGAGGCTGCGCCAGGCCAATGCGGTGGACTTCGACGACCTCATCGGCCTGACCGTCACGCTGCTGCGGGAGAACCCTGCGATCCGGGAGGGCTACCGCCGCCGCTTCCGCCACCTGCTGGTGGACGAGTACCAGGACACCAACACCGCCCAGTACCAGCTGGTGCGGGAACTGGTGGGGGAGGACCCCCACGCCGACCTCACCGTGGTGGGCGACTCCGACCAGTCGATCTACGCCTTCCGCGGCGCGACGATCCGGAACATCGTCGAGTTCGAACAGGACTTTCCCACCGCGCGCACCATCGTGCTGGAGCAGAACTACCGCTCCACCCAGAACATCCTGTCCGCCGCGAACTCGGTGATCGAGGAGAACGAGGGGCGTCGCAAGAAGAACCTGTGGACCGACCAGGGGCAGGGCGAGAAGATCACGCTCTACGTCGCGGACGACGAGCGGGAGGAGGCGCGGTACATCGGCCGGCAGATCGATGCCCTGGTCGACGACGGCCGTCGTGCCGGCGACATTGCGATCTTCTACCGCGCCAACGCTCAGTCCCGCGCGCTCGAGGACCAGCTGATCCGTGTCGGCCTGCCGTACAAGGTGGTCGGCGGCACCCGCTTCTACGAGCGCCGCGAGATCAAGGACGCGATCGCCTACCTGCAGGTGCTCACCAACCCGGCCGACGAGATCAACCTGCGCCGCATCCTCAACGTCCCCAAGCGCGGCATCGGAGATCGGGCCGAGGCGGCGATCGCGATGCTCGCCGAACGGGAGCGGATCGGCTTCGGCGAGGCCCTGCGCCGCGCCGAGGAGGCCCCCGGCATCGCCACCCGCTCGCTGAACGCCGTGCGCACCTTCGTGGCGATGCTCGAGGACCTCCAGCAGCTCGCGGCCGACGGCACCGGTCCTGCGGACCTGCTCGAGGCGATCCTGCGGCGCTCCGGCTATGACGCCGAGCTGCAGGGCAGTGACGATCCGCAGGACGAGTCCCGCCTGGAGAACCTCGCCGAGCTGATCAGCGTCGCCGCCGAGTTCGAGGCGCAGATGGAGGAGGCCGACGCCGTCGCCAGTGAGTACGAGGACGAGAGGGAGACCGGCGGGGTGAGCGGGACCGGCGGCGCTGAGGAGGCTGACAGCGCTGCGGGGACGGACAGCGCTGCGGGGACCGATGGGTCGACGGAGAACGACAGCGCTGGGGTCGGCCCCGGTGCGACCACGACCGTCGCGCAGGTTCCCGGTGCCGATATCGCACCGGAGGCGGCGCTGGCTGCTCCCGATGACCCCGAGGCGAGCCTCGTGGACCGTTTTCTGGAGAAGGTCTCCCTGGTGGCCGATGCAGACCAGATCCCCGGCGAGGAGGATCAGTTCGTCACCCTGATGACCCTCCACACCGCCAAGGGGCTCGAGTTCCCCGTCGTGTTCCTCACCGGGATGGAGGACGGCACCTTCCCGCACAACCGCACGCTGAGCGATCCCGACGAGCTCGAGGAGGAACGGCGCCTGGCCTACGTGGGCATCACCCGTGCCCGCGAGAAGCTCTATCTGACCCGGGCCCAGATGCGCGCTCTGTGGGGGCAGACCCAGTACATGCCCGCCAGTCGATTCCTCGACGAGGTCCCCGAGGCGGTGCTGGACGTCGCGCGCGCCGGGTCCACGCTCAGCGGTGCCGGGTTCGGCGGCGGCCACCGCGGCTCCGGCTTCTCGGGGGGAGGCTCAGGTGGCTACGGGGGCGGCGGACCCGGCACCGGTCGTGGGCCCTCCTTCAGCGGCGGGATCGGCGGCGGGCGCAGCGACATCAAGCGCCCCAGCATGGGGTCGGGTCGCAAGGCCACCCCGGTGGACAAGCTGCCGCAGCTCGCCGTCGGGGATCGGATCACCCACGACTCCTTCGGGATGGGGACCGTCACCGAGGTCGCCGGTCAGGGCGAGAAGACCCAGATCGAGGTGCAGTTCAAGGCCCCGCACGGCACGAAGCGCCTGGTGCTGCGGTACGCCGCGATCACCAAACTCTGACCGTCGGGCTCTGCTCCCCGTTCGGATCAGAGCGGCGCGACGAGCTCCACCTCGAGGCCGTGGGGGTCCTCGCCGTACCAGGCCGTGTGGTTCTCGCCGCCGGCGTGCGGGTATCGGTCACCGAACAGCTCCTGCCAGCCGTGGCGGGGCGCCGCGGCCCGTATCGCGTCCAGCGTGCTCCGGTCGGCGACCCGCAGGGCCAGGTGGTTCATTCCGGGGGAGCGACGCTCGGCGCGCTCGCCGAGCACGTCCGCGGACTGCTCGAGCACCAGATAGGCGTCGTCGGGATGGCGCCAGATGCGTCCCAGCTCCCAGCCCTCGACCCGTTCGGGCGCCCACCCCAGCGAGGTCAGCAACCAGTCCCAGGCGGGCTCGGAGACGGTGAGGTCCGCGGTCCACAGCTCGAGGTGGTGCAGGCCGGCGCCGGAGGACGGGGTCGAGGTCATGGGGTGACGGTACCCGGCCGGGACCCCTCGAGGCGGTGACCGCTCCGGTGCACCACCGGGCTGCGGGCCGGGGGAGGCAAAACGTCCCAGGTGGGCCTGCACCCGCTCTCACCGCTCAGCGTTCGCGCGGATCCTCGGTGTTCTCGAGAGCGTCGCGGGAGCGGTGCCACTGCGCGTACAGCCCGGTGCCGAAGCTGACCACCACGATCAACCCCACGATGATCAGCACCGTCGTGAAGGGGATCGGGATTCCTGCGGCGGCGAGCACTGCCCAGATCACGAAGAGGGAGAGCCCGATGAGCAGCGCATCGCGCAGGGACCGCATGATCCGCGGGCCGATGTTCGCCGCGGTCATGCGCCGACTGGCCACCGTGTAATAGGCAGCGGCCTCCTTGCGCAGGTGCGCGCCGTCCACGGCGGGTCGCGGGGCCGAGGTCGTCGAACTCGACGGCGACGAGGTCGGGGAGCCGGAGTCGTCGCTGGTCGTGCGTCGCGGTGCCTCGTCGCTGCGCCGCCCCCCGTCGACCGCCTTCCCGGCGGCGCGCGCGTAGTCGCCTGCCCGGTCGGAGGCTCGACGGGCGGCGTCCTTCGCTCCGGGGGCCTGCCTGCGCGCGGTGTTCCGTGCGGCCTTCGCGTAGGTCTTCCAGTCGGCCATGACGTCTCCTCGGCTCAGCGGATCTCGTCGCGCGGGGCGCGGCGCCGCGGTGTGGTGCGCTCCCGGTCATCGACGTCCCGGGTGCGGATGTCCCTGTGATCGACGTCCCGGGGATCGTGGCGTCGGTCGTCCTCGCGAAAGCGGATGTCACCGCCGCCTCGCACCTGTCGCTGCGGTCGCGGGTTCCGTGCCCGGTGCTCCTGGTAGTAGGACAGCCCCACGTTCAGGGCCAGCGTGATGGCCACGGACATCGCGAAGCCGGCAAAGGTCGAGCGCACCCCGAGCAGGCGCAGCACGATGAACAGCACGCCGATCGCGACCACACTGAACCCGATGTGATCGCGCACGCGCTGGACCAGGCTGCGGGGTCGTCGACTCATCCCGTCATGGTAGTCGCCCCGCCTGGGCGCGCCCCGTTCCGTCTGGTGGCGCCCGGTCGCCGCGGGTCGGCGCGGGTGGGCGGGCCCGAGCGCCGAGTCAGCCGACACCCGTCGGGCCGGTGCACGGCCGACGGAGTGAGACTCCCCGCACACCGGGCGCGGTGGCCCGAGGGGCGAGGCAGAAGCGATACCCTGAGCCTGTTCCCAGGGGTGGCATCGAGGCCAGTGCGGCCTGCCGCCCACTGCCGACATCGAGAGGAAACGCACCCCGTGGACCTGTATGAGTACCAGGCCCGCGATCTCTTCGAGAAGCACGGCGTGCCCGTGCTCGGAGGAGTCGTCGCGGAGGATCCGGCAGCCGCCAAGGCCGGAGCAGAGAAGCTCGGCACGCCGGTCGTCGTCGTCAAGGCGCAGGTGAAGACCGGTGGTCGTGGCAAGGCCGGCGGCGTCAAGATCGCCAAGTCCCCTGAGGAGGCGGAGCAGAAGGCCTCCGAGATCCTCGGTATGGACATCAAGGGCCACACCGTGCACCGCGTCATGATCGCGGCCGGGGCCGACATCGCCGAGGAGTACTACTTCTCGCTGCTGCTGGACCGAGCGAACCGCAACTACCTGGCCATGTGCTCGGTCGAGGGCGGCGTGGAGATCGAGCAGCTCGCCGTCGAGCGCCCCGAGGCGCTCGCCCGTGTGGCCGTGGACCCCACCATCGGCATCGACGAGGCCAAGGCTGCGGAGATCGTGCAGGCCGCGAACTTCGACGAAGAGACCGCGCACAAGGTCGCCCCGGTGCTGCAGAAGCTCTGGGACGTCTACAAGAACGAGGACGCCACCCTGGTCGAGGTGAACCCGCTGGTGAAGACCGGTGCCGGGGACATCGTGGCCCTGGACGGCAAGATCACCCTCGACGACAACGCTGAGTTCCGCCACGAGGATCACGCCGAGCTCGTCGACGTCTCCTCCGAGGACCCGCTGGAGACTAAGGCCAAGGCCCTGGACCTCAACTACGTCAAGCTCGACGGCGAGGTCGGCATCATCGGCAACGGCGCGGGCCTGGTCATGTCCACCCTCGACGTGGTCGCCTACGCCGGTGAGAAGCACACGGTCAAGCCCGCGAACTTCCTCGACATCGGCGGCGGCGCCTCCGCCGAGGTGATGGCCAACGGCCTCGACGTCATTCTCGGCGACGAGCAGGTCTCTGCCGTGTTCGTCAACGTGTTCGGCGGCATCACCGCCTGCGACGCGGTCGCCAACGGCATCGTCGGCGCGCTGAAGAAGCTCGGCGACGCCGCGACCAAGCCGCTCGTGGTCCGTCTCGATGGCAACAACGTCGAGGAGGGTCGCAAGATCCTCGCCGACTTCGCCCACCCCCTCGTCACCCAGGCCGACACCATGGACGGCGGCGCCGCGAAGGTCGCCGAGCTCGCCGCCGCAGGAAAGTGAGCAGCACCCGACATGTCTATCTTTCTCGATGAGAACAGCAAGGTCATCGTCCAGGGCATGACGGGCTCGGAGGGCATGAAGCACTCCCAGCGCATGCTCGACTCGGGCACGAACATCGTCGGCGGCGTGAACCCGCGCAAGGCCGGCCAGTCCGTGTCCTTCGAGGGCGGCGCGGAGGTCCCGGTCTTCGGGACCGTCGCCGAGGCCATGGAGGCCACCGGTGCGAACGTCTCGGTGGTCTTCGTGCCGCCGAAGTTCGCCAAGGACGCCGCACTCGAAGCCATCGATGCGGCGATCGAGCTCCTGGTCGTCATCACCGAGGGCATCCCGGTCAAGGACTCCGCCGAGTTCTTCAACTACTCGCAGGCCAAGGGCACCACCCGGATCATCGGGCCGAACTGCCCGGGCCTGATCAGCCCCGGCAAGTCCAACGCGGGCATCACCCCCTCGAACATCACCGGTGCGGGCAAGCTGGGCCTGGTCTCCAAGTCCGGCACCCTGACCTACCAGATGATGTACGAGCTCTCCGACATCGGCTTCACCACGGCCATCGGCATCGGCGGCGACCCGGTCATCGGCACCACCCACATCGACGCCCTCGAGGCGTTCGAGAACGATCCGGAGACCGCTGGCATCGTGATGATCGGCGAGATCGGCGGCGACGCCGAGGAGCGTGCGGCCGAGTACATCAAGGCCAACGTCACCAAGCCGGTCGTCGGCTACGTCGCGGGCTTCACCGCCCCCGAGGGCAAGACCATGGGCCACGCCGGCGCCATCGTCTCCGGCTCCGCGGGCACCGCGCAGGCCAAGAAGGAGGCCCTCGAGGCCGCCGGCGTCAAGGTGGGCAAGACCCCCACCGAGACCGCCGATCTCATGCGCGAGATCATGAAGGGCCAGGCCTGAGAGCCGGCATGTGCGGCTCGGCCGGTTGAGGCCGACGAGTCCGATGGCGGGACCTGGCGACAGGACCCCTCGGCGATGCCCCGGATCCGCTCAGGATCCGGGGCATCGTGCGTCTGTGGCGTCTGTGGCGTCTGTGGCGTCTGTGGCGTCCGTGCACTGCTGCGGCGGCATCTCCTCCTGATGGCGGAGGCGCTGGCCTCGAGCGCCGTGCAGGATATCCTCATGCGCGGTTCCCCCTCTGCCTCTGTATCGGTCTCCGGCTCGGACTCGGGCTCGGCACTCTGCCGCAGCGCCGTTGGCTCATGAGTCCCGCTTCCTCGGATCCGATCTCGCGCCCGTCATCCGGCGCACGCACCGATCACCCTGTCGTTCTCGGATGCCTGCTCGGACTCTTCGCACTCGCGTTCACGGTGACGATGCTCCGCACCCCCGAGGGCGTCGTCGTCTCGGCCGATCCCGGGTACGCGCCGAGGGCCCTGCCGCTGCTGCTGGTCCCGGCCGCTCTCACGATCGTGCTGACGCTGCTGCTGCCGACTGGGCGAGGTGGCAGCTCGGTCACGGTGCGCCGCCGAGCACGCGCTCTCGGAGAGACCGGAGGGCTGGCCGCTCTGGCCATCGGCTTCACGCTCCTGGTGCCGTTGCTGCCCCTGCCCGAGGACTACGTGCTGCTGAAGTTCGCCATGTTCGTCGTGGTGCCGGTGCTCGTGTTCGGCGTGCTGGGTCGTCGAGGCGGGCACAGCGTGGAGGTGAGCCGGCCTCGGGCGGCGCCCTGGATCATTCTGGCGCCGGTGCTCGTGCTCGGGGTGCTCTCGAACCTCGGCCCCTTCGCGCCGGCACCGCCTAGCACCTGGCCCCCTGCGGCGATGCTGATCATCGCGGCGACGGCGACGGCGGTCACCGCCGGACTCGGCGAGGAGGTCCTGTTCCGCAGGTTGCTGCAGACCCGCCTGGAGGCTCTCGCCGGTCCCTGGACCGGCATCCTCTGCGCCTCCCTCCTCTTCGGCCTCATGCACTCCGGCTCCCACGGAGAGGGGCCTCTGTGGGCGAACGCCCTGCAGGCGATCGCACTGCAGGGGACCACAGGGATCGCCCTCGGGGTGATCTGGAGTCGTTGGCGGCGGCTCTGGGCCTGTGTGCTGGCTCATGTGCTCCTCAACGGGCTTCTCGTCGGTCTCCACCTGCTGGGTGCCCTGGGCTGAATCGGGACCGGTCTGTCAGGCGGGCGACTAAACTGTTCTCAGCCTGCTGTGCGCCCGACCAAGGAGGGGACCCTGTGTCCGGAGATCTCATCGACACCACCGAGATGTACTTGAAGACGGTGTTCGAGCTCCACGAAGCCGGCGTCGCCCCGATGCGGGCCCGGATCGCCGAGCGACTGGGCCACTCAGGCCCCACGGTCTCCCAGACGGTCGCTCGGATGGAGCGGGACGGATTGCTGCACCTCGACGACCAGCGACGGATCCGGCTCACCGAACAGGGCAACGCGGTCGCCACCGACGTGATGCGCAAGCACCGGCTCGCCGAACGGCACCTGCTGGACGTCATCGGGCTGGACTACGCCCATGTCCACGAGGAGGCATGCCGCTGGGAGCACGTCATGAGCCTCGAGGTCGAGAAGCGCCTCGCGCTGCAGATGGCACCCCCGTACGTCGACCCCTACGGCAACCCGATCCCCGGGCTCGCAGCGCTCGGCATCGAGGAGACTCAGGCCACCGAGATGGGTAAAGCCCTGTCCAACCCCGGCCAGGAGCTGAGCGAGGCCGTCGCCGACGGGCAGCACCTGCGTGTGCGCCTGGAGAGGATCGGCGAACGCGTGCAGAGCGACGTCGAGCTGCTCGGCGAACTCGCACGTCACGGCATTTTTCCGGGAACCGAGGTGGGTGTGGAGCGAGTCGGCGGGAGCATCGTCCTCAGCAGCCCGGAGGGGGGCGAGGTCGCAGTGACCGAGGTCGTCGCCGATCAGCTCCACGTCACCGCGCTCGACGCCGGGTAAAGGCTCCGTCAAGCTCTCCCCAGAACCTTCCAGTCACCCTGACGTTCGGCCCTCGCACCCCCTACTGTCGAGGGCGTGCCAGGACGCGAAGAGTCCCGGCATTCCCCCCGGAGAGCCCCGTCGCGCACCGGATCGGGATGCGAGACGTCCACTCGCGCGAGGGCAGTGCCCCGGGGCTGGGAGCCATACGTGACCAAGACTGCTCACTCCACCCACCGTCGCCCGGTGCGCGCCGTGACCCCGGTGTCCCGCGCAGGTCGCGCCGGTGCCGGCGCCGCGATGGCCGCCGCGATGCTGTTCGGCGGCGCCTCCGCCGCCACCGCCGAGCCCCAGGCCGACGCCCCCCAGGCGGATGCCGCTCCGGCGATGCTGGCACCCGCCGTCGCTCCGGCCGTCGGCCTCCCCGCGACCGAGAAGGGTGCGGACGCGAAGGCCGAGCCCGCTCTCGCCCCCGTCGCAGGCGCCATCTCGATCGAGGTCGGCCCCACGGAGGAGGAGATCGCCGCAGCGGAGGCCGCTGAGGCTGCCGAGGCCGCCGAGCGCCAGGCCGCCGAGGAAGCGGCTGCGCAGGAGGAGACCGGCACCGAGACCCGCGAGGACGACGGCTCCAGCCGCTCCTCGGAGCGCTCCAGCACCGAGGGCGACAGCACCCAGGCCGACGACTCCGAGGGCGAGACCTCCTCGTCCTCCGACGAGTCCCAGCAGGAGTCCTCCTCGCAGGAGTCCGCCCCGGCGCCGTCCGCCGGCAAGGGCAGCTCGATCCTGGCCACCGCCCGTTCCGGGATCGGCACTCCGTACGTCTACGGCGGCACCTCCACCTCTGGCTGGGACTGCTCCGGCTTCGTCCAGTGGGTCTACGCCCAGCACGGTGTGAACCTGCCCCGCGGTGCAGGCGACCAGGCCGCCGTCGGCACCGTCATCCCCCGCTCGCAGGCGCAGCCCGGCGACCTGGTCTACAAGCCCGGTCACATCGGCATCTACGCCGGTGGCAACCAGTTCGTCGACGCCGGCAACAGCCGCGTGGACACCTCCGAGCGCAACATCTACTCCGGCAGCTGGACCTTCATCCGCGTCGGCTGATCGTCCCGCTCGCTCACGGCCCCGCCCCCTCCTCGAGGGAGCGGGGCCGCTCCCATTCCCGGGGACGACTCCCGGGGGACGTCTCCTGGAGTGACCACCGCGAACCGTGAGGTTCCTGTGGAGGCCTGCCTGTGGGGCAGGCCGGCACCGCGGAGGCCCGGTACCGTGAGCGGGTGCATTCCGTCCGTGATCTCCTCGCCGTCGCCCTGCTGCTGGCCGCCGCCGTGCTCGGCGCCATCTGGCTGCCCGCCGTCTGGCTCCACGACCACGTTGTCGAGCGCGACGGCTTCCTGGCGGTCACCGTGCCGCTCGCCGATGATCCCGAGTTCCAGCGCACCATGAGCGACAGCGCGGTCGAGGAGATCCTGGGGGACGAGAGGGTCCCGGGATGGGTTCAGGAGCAGCTGACGCCGCTGGCCGAGGAGCAGGCGGAGAACCTCACCGGGACCGAGGTCTACGGGACCCTCTGGGAGGCCGCCATGGTCGAGCTGCACCACGCCCTGTTCACGCCGGGGCCCTCCGACCTCGACGTCGACCTGGCCCCGGCGATCGATCGGATACTCACCCCGGTCGAGGAGCACCTCCCGATCGCCATCCCTCGCCCCGATGACGCCACCGTCACCCTGGCCACCATCCCGGATGTGCCCCTGCTCACCGCAGTCTCGTCGGTGACACCATGGGCTGCCTGGGCCGGTCCCGCCGCTGCGGTGCTGGTGGTGGCGGCGCTGCTGATCGGAGCGCACCGCCGCACGCTGCTCGCCTTCGCAGGCCTCTGCGGCATCCTGGCCGGAGCCGGTGTGTGGTGGCTCGCGGCGCGGATCGAGCAGGTGGTGCCCGATGCCGTGGATCAGGCGGTGTTCCTCGGCCCGATCGTGCAGCAGTTCCAGGGGCAGTTCCAGGCTGCGCTGACACCGCAGGGTGTCATCCTGCTCGGTGCCGGAGCGCTGGTGATGTCCCTCGGGGTGGTGCTGATGGGGCTGCACCGCCGCTGACTGCTCGCCATGGGCGCGGGTGACGCGGTGGTGGCGTGGAGGGTGAGCAGGGGCTGGAGCGGCTCAGAGCAGGCCGAGACGCTCGAAGGCGACGACGATCCCATGTTCCTGGGGCCCGGGCACCGCCTCGCCGTCGGCCGCCTCCAGCACCGCTGCCGGAGCTCCTGCGATCGCGATCGAGGTGCCGGTGGCCCGCAGCATCCCCAGATCGTTCATCCCGTCGCCGATCCCCACGGTCGCCGCGAGATCCATCCCCAGGTGGGCGGCGACCCGACGCACGCCGTCGGCCTTGTCGATGCTGGTCAGATGCAGCTCCCCGGAGCTCACCCCCGCGCTGATCGAGTTCGGCAGGGCCCCCACCTCGGGACCGATCTCCGCTGCGAGATCCTCCACCGGCACCGGGGAGCCCCACACGGAGATCTTCGCGAAGGAATGCGATGCGAGCTCCTCGGGCAGGGCGATCGCGTCCAGCAGGTCCTGCAACCCGCGGCCGACCCCCTCGGGCGGGGCGGGTCGCACCCTGCTGCGCAGCTCCTCGGCGGAGCCAGGGGTGCACAGCAGCGCCTCGGGGGTCTCGAGCACGAAGGTGACGTCGTGGCCGAGCAGCACCTCGACCGCGCGCCGGCCGAGCTCGGTGGGGAAGCGGCGGTCCTCCAGCTGCTGGTCGCCGATCCGCACCCAGGCACCTGCCGAGGCCACGACGCCATCGAACAGCGCGGCCACCTCGTCGGCCACGATGGAGGCCGGCCGCCCGGTGCACAGCAGCACCGCATGGCCGTTCTCCCGAGCGGCACTGACCGCCGCGGCATGGGCGAGAGGGGCGACGCCCTGATGGGCGAAGGTTCCGTCGAAGTCGATGAACACGCAGCGGCGATCAGCCACGGACGCTCCTTCAGGGCGAGAGGGCACGGGAAGGCTCCAGCCTAAGCGGCCGCGCGGGGTGGGTGCTGCCGGGCCGGCCCAGCGACGCCGGTGCAGGCTCGGTTCAGCGACGCCGGTGCAGGCTCGCCACCACCGAGATGGTGACCGTCCCGGCGAGAATCCCCTGGAGGGACGCCTCGTCCACGTGCCGCGCGCTCGGCGTCATCGCCACCAGATCCCTGGCGGATCGGGCCGAGAGCGTGAGCGGGAAGCGCGTCTCCCGGCGCTCCTCGGTGCTGAACAGCGGGTCCAGGGAGGTGTGCAGCCGCTCCTCCTTGTGCGGGTCCAGTCCCACCATCCCCGGAACGAGCGCCCGCAATTCGGCGAGATGGTCCGCGGCAGGCCGGATCACGAGCAGATGGCCGCCCGGGGCGAGCACCCGCGCGAACTCGGCCGGATTGCGGGGCGCGAACACGTCGAGCACCAGATCGACCGTCCCGTCCCGCAGCGGGAACGGGGAGAACACATCCCAGGCGGCTGCGGCCGCCCGTTCATGCGCGCGGGCGGCGAAGCGCAGCGCACGCACCGAGGTGTCCACCACCATGCCCTGCGCGGCAGGCAGGTGGTCCAGCAGGCCCGAGAGGTAATAGCCCGTGCCGCCGCCGATGTCGAGGATCCGACGTGCGGCCCCGGGGGCGAGCTCGCAGAGCGCCTCCCGCAGCCCCTCATAGGCGCCGGTGGCGAGGAAGGAGTCCCGGGCCCGGGCCATGTCGTCATCGTCCCCGCTGGTGGCGCGGGCGCCGGTGAGCAGCGAGGCGTAGCCGGCCCGGGCCAGGTCGAAGCTGTGCCGGCCCGGGCAGCGCAGCGTCCGCTCCTCGAGGCGCAGCGGCTGTCGGCACAACGGGCAGGCCAGGGCCTCGAGCCAGGGAGACAGGGCGAGGGGGAGCACGGGCTGCGGACGGGACACAGCAGTCAGGGTACGTCCGCCGCCCGCAGGGTGCGGCCCAGGCGGCACACCCCCGACGTGCTCAGCCGCCCACGTACTCCCTCAGATGCCGTCCGGTCAGGGTCTCGGCCTCCGCGACCAGCGTCGCGGGTGTGCCCTCGAACACGACCCGACCGCCCTCGGCCCCGGCACCGGGCCCGAGGTCGATGATCCAGTCGGCGTGGGCCATGACCGCCTGGTGATGCTCGATGACGATCACCGTCCGGCCCGTGTCCACCAGCCGGTCCAGCAGGGCGAGCAGGTTCTCGACATCGGACAGGTGCAGTCCGGTGGTGGGCTCGTCGAGCACGAAGATCCCGCCCTTGTCTCCCAGATGGGTGGCGAGCTTGAGCCGCTGGCGCTCCCCGCCGGAGAGCGAGGTCAGGGGCTGGCCGATCGTGAGATAGCCGAGCCCCACGTCATCCATGTGGCCCAGCAGCTTCGCGGCGGCCGGCACCTTCGCCCCCTCGGAGGTGAAGTGCGCGCGCGCCTCCTCCACCGACATCAGCAGCACCTCGGCGATGTGCTTGCCTCCCAGGGTGTGCTCGAGCACGGAGGCCTGGAAGCGGCGCCCCTCGCACTCCTCGCAGGGGGTGGTGACGGTCTCCATGAAACCCAGCTCGGTATAGATGACGCCGGCACCCTTGCAGACCGGGCAGGCACCCTCCGAGTTCGGCGAGAACAGGGAGGGCTTGACCCCGTTCGCCTTCGCGAAGGCCTTGCGGATCGGGTCGAGCAGCCCGGTGTAGGTCGCGGGGTTCGAGCGTCGCGAGCCGCGGATCGCGGACTGGTCCACGACCGTGACGTCGGCACCGTGGGGCAGCGAGCCGTGCACGAGCGAGCTCTTGCCGGAGCCGGCCACGCCCGTGATCACGCTGAGCACCCCGAGCGGGATGTCGACGTCGACGTCCTGCAGGTTGTGCTGGTCCGCGCCCCGCACCTCGAGCGCACCGGTGCGCTCGCGGACCTGCTCCTTGAGCGCGATGCGCGTATCGAGGTGCCGTCCGGTCAGCGTGTCGGAGGCGCGCAGTCCCGCGACGTCGCCCTCGAACTGCAGCTGACCGCCGTGGGTGCCGGCGCGCGGTCCGAGATCGACGACATGGTCCGCGATCGCGATCGTCTCGGGCTTGTGCTCGACGACGAGGACCGTGTTGCCCTTGTCCCGCAGCGCCAGCAGCAGCTCGTTCATGGTCGTGATGTCGTGGGGGTGCAGACCGATGGTGGGCTCGTCGAAGACGTAGGTGACATCGGTCAGGGCGGAGCCGAGGTGGCGGATCATCCGGGTGCGCTGCGACTCGCCCCCCGAGAGCGTCCCGGAGGGACGGTCCAGGGAGAGGTAGCCCAGTCCGATCCGCACGAACGAGTCCAGCAGGGCGGAGAGGTTCGTCAGCAGCGGTGCGACCGTCGGGCCGCTGTGCTGGGCGCACAGCGCCTCGACCCACTGCGCGAGCTCCGTGATCTGCAGGGCGGTCGCCTCAGCGATCGAGACCCCGTCGATCAACGAGGTGCGCGCGTGCTCGGCCAGGCGGGTGCCCTCGCACTCGGGACAGGTGATGAACCTGACCGCCCGGTCCACGAAGGCGCGCACATGCGGCTGCATCGACTCGCGGTCCTTGTTCAGCATGGACTTCTGGATCTTCGGGATCAGACCCTCGTAGGTCATGTTCATGCCCTCGATCGAGATCTTCGTGGGCTCCTTGTACAGGAAGTCGTGCAGCTGCCGCTTCGTGAAGGACCTGATGGGCTTGTCCGCGGGGTAGAAGCCGGACTGCGAGAAGATCTTCACGTACCAGCCGCCGGGGGCGTAGTTCGGGATCGTGAAGGGGCCCTCCTCGAGCGTCTTCTCCTCGTCGTACAGCTCGGCGAGGTCGACGTCGGAGACGCGCCCCATGCCCTCGCAGCGCGGGCACATGCCGCCCACGCGGGAGTACGTGGCCTTCTCCGCGATGGTCTTCGCGCCCTTCTGCACCGTCATCGCCCCGGAGGCGGTGACGCTGGGGACGTTGAAGGAGTAGGCGCCCGGCCCGCCGACATGCGGGGTGGCGAGCAGCGAGAACAGGGTGCGCAGGTAGGAGCTGGCATCGGTGACGGTGCCGACGGTGGAGCGCACGTTCGCCCCCATCCGCTCCTGGTCCACGATGATCGCGGTGGTCAGGCCCTGCAGCTCGTCCACGTCCGGCCGGGCCAGGGACGGCATGAAGCCCTGCACGAACGCCGGATATGTCTCGTCGATCATGCGCTGGGACTCGGCGGCGATGGTCGCGAAGACCAGCGAGCTCTTGCCGGAGCCGGAGACTCCCGTGAAGACGGTGAGACGACGCTTGGGGATGTCCAGCGAGACGTCGCGCAGATTGTTCTCCCGGGCGCCGCGCACCCGGATCAGGTCGTGGGCATCGGCGGGATGGGCGGGGGAGGACATCAGCGGACTCCTCATCGGGGACGGCGACCCGGACCAGGGACGCGGCTCGGGGTGTGACGCGGGGACGCGGCACGGGCAAGGCGCTCAGGGACATGGCTCATGGACGGGGCACTGGACCTGGCACTGGGGCGCGGGTCAGGGACGGCGGTCACGTGCGCCCGCGTCATTCTGCCACCCGCTCCCGGAGGCGGCTAGCCTGGGCCGATGGACGACTCGACGCATTACGACATCGCTCTGATCGGCTCCGGATCAGGCAACTCCTTCCCCGGCCCAGAGTTCGCGGACCGCAGCATCGTGTACATCGACCGGGGGGTGGGCCCGGACCATGTGTTCGGCGGCACGTGCCTGAACCTCGGCTGCATCCCCACCAAGATGTTCGTGCACACCGCGAACCTCGCGCACACCCCCGAGGACTCCGCCCGCTTCGGTCTCACCGAGGAGCTGCAGCACGTGGACTGGCCGGCGATCCGGGACCGGATCTTCGGCCGCATCGACCCGATCTCCGCCGGGGGCGAGGAGTACCGCCGGGAGCACCCGGACAATGCCCACCTCACCCTGCTGCGCGGGACCGCGAGCTTCGTGGGCGAGCGCCGGCTGCGGGTGCTCGGGCACGATGGGAGCGAGCGGACCCTCACCGCCGACACGATCGTCCTGGGTGCCGGGTCCCGTCCGGTGCTGCCGCCCATCGACGGCCTCGCCGAGGTCGCCGCCCACACCTCGGACACCATCATGCGGATCGAGAAGCTGCCTGCCTCGCTCGCGATCCTCGGCTCCGGGGTGGTGGCCGTGGAGATGGCCCACATCTTCTCCTCGCTCGGCGTCGAGGTCACGCTGATCGCCCGCTCCGGGCGAGTGCTGCGCGCGGCGGACGCGGACATCTCCGCACGGCTCACCGAGCTCCTCGGCCAGCGCCTCACCCTGGAGACGCACTTCTCCACCACCGCGGTGCGACGCACCGCGGAGGGCGTCGAGCTGAGGGGAGAGCGCGACGGCGAAGAGGGCCTCGTGCAGGCGGAGGAGCTGCTGGTCGCCGTCGGCCGCCGCCCCAACTCCGACCTCCTGGACGTCACCGCCGCCGGGATCGACATCTCCGAGGACGGCCGGGTGCTGGTCGACGCCCAGCAGCGGGTGCTCGGTGGGGGAGCGGCGCTCGAGGGGCTGTGGGCCTTCGGCGACATCTCCAGCCCGCATCAGCTCAAGCACGTCGCCAACCACGAGCAGCGCATCGTGCGGCACAACATCCTCCACCCCGAGCAGCTGCGCCGCTCCGACACCATGCCGATTCCCAGCGGGGTGTTCACCCACCCGCAGGTCGCCTGGGTGGGCATGGACGAGGAGGAGGCCCGCCGCAGCGGTCGCGAGGTGGCGGTCGCCGTCCAGGAGTACGGCTCGATCGCCTACGGCTGGGCGATGGAGGACTCCACGGGGTTCGTGAAGCTGATCGCCGATGCGCAGACCACCGAGATCCTCGGCGCGCATCTGATCGGTCCCGAGGCCACCACCCTGGTCCAGCTGCTGATCCAGGCGATGAGCACCGGGCAGACGGCGCGCGACATCGCCGCCGCGCAGTACTGGATCCACCCTGCGATGCCCGAGCTGATCGAGAACGCTCTGCTGCAGCTCGTGGACTGACAGCCGGAGGGGTCAGCAGCCGCTGGCAGATCCCGGGATCAGCCGGGCTCCGGGATCAGTCGGATCCCGGGATCACTCCTCGTAGCCGGGGAGGCAGGACTTCAGCGGGTCCTTCTCGATCTCGGGCTTCGCGTTCGACTTCTCACCGTCACCAGGGGTCTTCTCGGAGTCCTCCCCCTCCTCCGATCCGGAGCCGGGCTCCTCCTCGCCCGAGGTCTCCTCGGACCCGGCCCCCTCGGAGCCGGTCTCCTCCTCGTCCTCCGGCGGCGTGCCCGTCTCCGCAGGCTCGGTCGAGCCCGGCTCGGTGTCCCCGAGCACGGACTCCGGCGAGTCCTGCTCCATCGAGTCCTCGATGGAGGCGGCGGTCCACTCCTCGAGGTACTCCCAATCCGGATTCCCGGAGAAGGTGACATCCTGCGTGATCGGGTAGGAGGTGAAGCCGCCGTCCTTGACCCGCAGGGCGAGATCGACGAAGGCATCCAGGTTGGAGACCGGGATGTCCGTGACGATGTTGTCCTCGGTGGCGTTGACCAGTCGGGGGATGGAGAGGGCGAGAGTGGTCGGATCTGCCTCCTCGGAGACGGCTCGCACGATGCGCTGCTGGCGGCACATGCGGTTGAAGTCGTTGGACCCCTCGCGGGAGCGGGCGTACCAGAGCGCGTGGAAGCCGTCGAGGGTCTGCTCTCCCGGCTCGATGTAGCCCTCGACCTCGGAGGCGCCGCCGCCGATGGGGATTCGGCGCTCGACGACCATCTCGACCCCACCGAGGGCGTCGACGAGATCCTCGAAGCCCTGGAGGTTCACCATCGCGTAGTAGTCCATCTCGAGGCCGAGGGTCTCCTCGACGGCCCACCGCGTGGCCGTCAGGCCCGGCTCCGGATCATTCGGGAAGAGGTCCGGACGATCCTCCGCCCAGGTCCACACCGCGTTGATCAGGTTCTGATTCCGGCCGAAGTAGTCGAAGCCGTCGGGGAACACCTCGGCTGCCGCCGTGCCCTCGGGAAACTCGACCCCTTCGAGGTTCCGCGGGATGGAGAACAGTGCGGTCTGTCCGGTCGCGGTGTCGATCGAGGCCACCATGAGGGTGTCGGGACGGGTGCCTGTGCGGTCCGCACCGGCGTCCTGGCCCAGCAGCAGGATGTTCAGACGTCCGGTGTTCGCCCACGGATCCTTGCTGGAGGTGAACGGATGGTCCCCGCGCGCGTCGCCGCCGAAGACCGACTCGGAGCCCATCAGTCCCTGCAGCGCCCACAGCGACTGGACCCCGCGCCCGAACGGCAGTGCGACGCCGACCACCATGAGTGCTGCCAGTGCCAGTGCCACATAGCGCTTGGCCCCGGCGAGGCGCTCCCGGGTCGAGTGCGCGAGGTTCGCCAGCACGATCTGCAGCGCCCACACGATCCCCACGACCGTGACCGTGACCATCGCAGCGATCAGCACACCTCGCCGCGACGCGAGCATCACGCCGGTGCGCAGGGGCTCACCGAGCAGCAGGAACGCGCCGCCGGCCACGAGGACGAGGGCGAGCACCGCCAGCAGTGCAAGGCCGACTCGGCGCATCCGGGTCGTCACCAGGCCCGAGCCCGGCACGAGTGAGGTGAGCACGGTCCAGAACGCGACAGCCGGCAGTGACCCTGAACGGTCCTGACGGCTGCCTGAGCGGGAACTGCCGGAGCCGTCGGAGCCGGAACCGCCGGAACCGCCGGAACCGCCGGAACCGCTGGAACCGCTGGAACCGCCGGAACCGGAGGCGCCGGAGCTGGAACCGCCGGAGCTGTGGCCGCTCGAACGTGAGGCGCCGGAGCGCCCGGCTCCGGCAGGGGCACCCGCTGTGGCTGCGGTGCCGGCAGCCGCCCCCGCAGTCGCCCCGACGCCGGCAGCCGCGCCGACACCGGCGGCGGCCGCCGGCCGAGCACGGTCTGCGCGGTCGGTCTCCCCGGGCGTCGAGCGTGCGGCCGTCTCTTGCTCCGCGGTGACGGCACCATCGCGCGCGCCGATCGCTTCCTCCTGGGCGGCGTCCTGTGCGGGGGAATCGGGTGAGCCCACCGACCAGAGGTTCTGCTCGGTGGGAGGCTCGGGGTGCAGGGCCGCGCGGCGCCGCCCCCGGGACGCCGAGGCGGCCGCGACGCCGTCGGACGATCCTGCCGCGCCGGCATGCTCCGTGCCGAGGGTGGATGACTCCCGCTCAGGGGCCGCACCCGGGGAGCCAGGGAAGGCCGGGCCGGGGGAGGACGCACTGCGCGACGCACCGGCGGCCGTCCCGCCGAGCTGCTCGACCGGGAAGGCGGCGCGTCGCCCGCGCGGGCGCTGCGGGGCCACCGGGCGCTGTGCGTCGCTGCCCGGGCCCGGCGTCGGGGCCGCGGTGTGTTCCGGGGTCGTGGGCTTCGGAGCGCTGGGCGCTGCCGCAGGGCGCTCAGCCGGAGCAGGCACGATCGTGGAGGTCACCTCAGCGGCAGGTTCTGCGGCCGAGGAGGCGGAGGAGGCCGAAGGAGCGGACTCCGCCGAACCGCCGCCGAGCCAGGTGCGCTTGGGATTCGATCCCCCGAACGCGGCGTCGCGATTCCGGCGTGCTTCTTCCGGAGGCAGCGGCGGCGTCTGCGGACGCCGGGCCGGCTGCTGGTGTCTGCCGGACCGACGGCGCCTGCGGGGAGTGTCCGGGGTGGGGTCCGTCATGCGCCCCATCCTAGATTCTCCCTCCCGGACATCCCGCATCAGCCTGTGAGGGCCTCGTGGAGGTGCGTCGCAGGGAGCACGCCGAGAATCCGTATCCTGGCTGTATGCGTCTTCTTCACACTCCGTCGACGGACCTCACCTACGACGAATGCTTCTTCCTCCCCAATCGTTCCGCCGTCACCTCCCGCTTCGATGTGGACCTCGGCAGCGATGACGGCACAGGCACCACGATCCCGCTGGTCGCGGCCAATATGACGGCCGTGACCGGTCGACGGATGGCCGAGGTGATGGCTCGTCGTGGGGGCCTGGCCGTGCTCCCGCAGGACCTCTCCCCGGAACGGATCGACTCGATCGTCCGCTCGGTGAAGGCCCGGGATCTGCTGGTCGACCATCCGCTCACCCTCACCGTCTCCGGGACGCTCGGCCAGGCCGCGGATCTGCTGCCCAAGCGCCCGCACGGCATCGTGGTGGTCGTCGACGATCAGCGCCGCCCGCTCGGCACCGTCTCCGCCGAGGAGATCGCCGGCCGTGACTCGTTCTCCGAGGTCGGCGAGGTGCTCAGCGAGGACGTGCCGGTGCTGCGCCCGTCGGACCTCGCCGTCGAGCCCGCACGGCTGCACGCACGGATCGCCGCCACCCACCATGACGCCGCGATCGTCGTCGACGACGAGGGCGTGCTGCGCGGCATCCTCACCGCCACCGGAGTGCTGCGCTCGACCATCTACCGGCCCGCGACCGACGCCGAGGGCCGACTGCGCGTCGCGGTCGCCGTCGGAGTCAATGCGGACGTCACCGCCCGGGTGCGGGACCTGGTCGAGGTCGGCGCCGACGTGATCGTGCTGGACACCGCCCATGGGCACCAGGACAAGATGCTCGAGGCGCTACGCGGCGCGCGTGCGGTGCTGGGCCCCCGCGAAGGCACCGCCGTGCGCCTGGTGGCCGGGAACATCGTCACCGCCGAGGGCACCCGGGAGCTCATCGAGGCCGGTGCCGACATCGTCAAGGTCGGCGTCGGGCCGGGCGCCATGTGCACCACCCGGATGATGACCGGAGTGGGACGCCCCCAGTTCTCCGCCGTGCTCGAGTGCGCTGCCGAGGCCCGTCGACTGGGCGGTCACGTCTGGGCCGACGGCGGCGTGCGCCACCCCCGCGACGTCGCGCTCGCGCTCGCCGCCGGCGCCTCGAACGTGATGATCGGCTCCTGGTTCGCCGGCACCTACGAGTCGCCAGGACAGATGCGCACCGACGAGAGCGGCCGCCGCTACAAGGAGTCCTTCGGCATGGCCTCCAAGCGGGCCGTCTCCCACCGCACCGCGCACGAGGATGCCTTCGCCCGCGCCCGCAAGGGACTGTTCGAGGAGGGCATCTCCACCTCGCGCATGTACCTCTCCGAGGGGAAGGGCGGGGTCGAGGACCTGCTCGACGAGATCACCGCCGGGGTTCGCTCCTCCTACACCTACGCCGGTGCCTCCGACACCGCCGAATTCCGTGAGCGTGCGGTGATCGGACTGCAGGGCGCGGCCGGCTACAACGAGGGCCGCCCCGTCGCCAGCTCCTGGACCTGACGGGACCGCGCCGCTGACCTGACCGCTCCGGCGGCGCGGTCCGGTGCTGCGGCGCATCCGGCTCCCGGTAGGATCCCGCGCATGACGACTCTCGTGATAGGTGGCGCCGGATACATCGGATCGCACGTGGTGCGACTCCTCGTGGAGCAGGGGCAGAAGGTGATCGTGGTCGACAACCTCGCCACGGGCCTGCTCCATCGCACAGAAGGGGCCGAGCTTCTCGAGCTCGACGTGACGCAGCCGGACGCGCGCGAGAAGCTGGCCTTCGCCATGCGGGCCTCCGGCGCAGATTCGGTCATCCACTTCGCCGCTCACAAGCAGGTGGGGGAGTCCGTCGAGAACCCCGAGATGTACTGGCACGACAACATCGGCGGGCTCGCCAATGTGCTCTCCGCCTGCGCGAGCGCCGGGGTGCGCGACGTGGTGTTCTCCTCCTCCGCCGCCGTCTACGGTGTGCCGGACGTCGACCTCGTCACCGAGGACCTCTCCCCGCAGCCGATCAACCCCTACGGGGCGACCAAGTACGTGGGGGAGTGGATGCTCGCCGATGCCGAGCGGGCCCACGGCATGCGCAGCGTCGCTCTGCGGTACTTCAACGTCGCCGGAGCCGGATGGCCCGAGCTGGCCGACACCGCCGTGATGAACCTGGTGCCGATCGTCCTGGACCGTCTCGAGCAGGGGAAGTCCCCGATCGTGTTCGGCGACGACTACGACACCCCCGACGGCACCTGCATCCGCGACTACGTGCACGTCCTCGACCTCGCCCACGCCCACATCGCGGCGCTGGACTACCTGCGCGGCGAGGAGCGTCCCCACCGCACCTTCAACGTCGGCACCGGCGAGGGATCGAGCGTGCTCGAGGTGATCGACGCGATCGCCCGCGCCAAGGGCATCGAGATCACCCCGGAGATCGGGGAGCGCCGCGCCGGGGATCCGGCCCGGCTGGTCTGCTCCGGGGACCGCATCGCCGGCACGCTGGGGTGGAAGTCCGAGCACGGACTGGACGACATCGTCCGTTCCGCCGTCGAGGCACGGGAGGCCGCAGCCGCGATCACTCCGGACGTCGAGGCGTACCCGGAGGCCTGATCCGGCGACGGCTCGGTCCCTCGCGCGGGGACCGGCCGCTCGCGCCCGGACGTCTCCTCGGCGCCAGCAACCCTCACCCGCCTCCGGCGCGGTCGCGAGGGACCCGTCCAGGTGAGCTCAGGTGAGATAGCGATAGATCGGGTCATGGGGGTCGATCCGCTCGATCTCCATGTTCGAGGCGGCCATCCGCGACATCAGCGGCTCGAGGTCCTCGCGGTCGCCGATCTCGAGACCCACCAGGGCAGGACCCTCCTCGCGGTTGTTGCGCTTGATGTAGTCGAACAGCACGATGTCGTCATTCGGTCCCAGCACCCGGTCCAGGAATCGACGCAGCGCGCCCGGCTCCTGCGGGAAGGTCACCAGGAAGTAGTGCTTGAGCCCCTCGTGCACGAGGGAGCGCTCCACCACCTCGTGATACCTCGAGACGTCATTGTTGCCACCGGAGACGACCACCACCACATCACCGGTCTCCTCCGCCGGATCGGCGGCATCGAGCCCGCCACGCCCCAGGTGCTCGATGATGCCGGTCGCGACCGCGGCGGCGGCCAGCGCCCCCGCGGGCTCGGCGATGATCCCCTCGACCTGGTACAGCTCGAGCATCTCCGTGCAGATCGCGCCCTCCTCCACCGAGACCAGCTCGGGGTCGATGGCCTGCACCATCCGCAGCGGACCGGCGCCCACCCGGCGCACGGCGGCGCCGTCGACGAAGCGGTCCATCTCATGGAGGGTGACCGGGCGTCCGGCCCGCAGCGCCGCGGCCATCGAGACCGCGCCGGCGGGCTCGACCCCGATGATACGCGTCGCCGGGCTCCGCTCCCGCAGCCAGGCACCGCTTCCCCCCAGCAGACCGCCCCCGCCCACGGGCACCACCATGGTCCCCAGCTCGCGACCATGCTCGACGCGGAGCTGCTCGGCCGCCTCGAGGGCGACGGTGCCCTGGCCGGCCATGATGATCGGATGGTCGAAGGGTGGGACCTGGGTGGCGCCGGTCCGCTCGGCATCGTCGGCCGCGGCTTCGGCGGCATCGTCGAAGGTGTCCCCGATCAGGATCAGCTCGACCAGGTCACCGCCGATCGCCGTGATCCGCTCACGCTTCTGCCGCGGTGTCGTGCCGGGAACGTAGATCCGCCCGTGCACGCCGAGGGCGCGGCACGCCTGGGCGACGCCCTGGGCATGGTTGCCCGCGCTCGCGGCGACCACCCCCGCCTCCCGTGACGCCTGGTCGAGGGAGTCGAGGAAGAGGTGCGCACCGCGCAGCTTGTACGAGCGCACGGACTGGAGGTCCTCCCGCTTCAGCCAGACCGGGACCCCGGCCAGCTCGCTGAGCCGCTCGCTGAGCTGGAGGGGAGAGCGGTGCAGCACCGCAGCGAGACGCTCGGCGGCGGCCTCCACATCCGGGGCCCGGACCGGGAGGTCGGTGCCGTGCGCGGGCTCGGTCATGACGTTCCTTCCGCTGCGGTCAGGCCTTCCTCTGTGATCCGGGAGCTCGCCCCCGCCGGGCTCGTCGGCAGGACGAGCGCCGTCGCCATCGCCGCCACGCCCTCGCCGCGTCCCGTGAGGCCCAGGGCGTCGGTGGTGCTGCCCGAGACGGTGACCGGTGCACCGGCTGCTGTGCTCATGGCGGCGCAGGCCTCGTCGCGTCGGCGGGAGAGCCGAGGCCGGTTGCCGATCACCTGCACTGCGATGTTGCCGATCTCGAAGCCGGCCTCCCGCACCCGTCGCGCGGCCTCGCCCAGCAGGCGCGCCCCGGAGGCTCCTGCCCACTCGGGGCGGTCCACTCCGAAGTGCGACCCCAGGTCGCCGATCCCGGCGGCGGAGAACAGGGCGTCGCAGGCGGCATGACAGGCGACGTCCGCATCCGAGTGGCCGGCCAGTCCGGGCCCGTCCTCCCAGCGCAGACCGGCCACCCACAGCTCGCGCCCGGCCTCGGCAGGGGCGAAGGCGTGCACGTCCACTCCGATGCCCACCCGCGGCAGGGGTGCGGGCACGGTCATCGTCCCTCGCTGCTCGTGTCCGAGCCTCCGCCCTCGATCCGCACCAGCAGGCGGTCGATGTCGTCGAACGTCACCTGAGGATTCGTGCCGAGCAGCAGCGGCATCCCGGAGACCTGCGGGACGCCCAGGGCGTCCGGCAGATCCACGGTGCTGACCACCAGATCGGCGTGGAAGTCGGGCGAGAGCAGATCCATGACCGTGGCCTGGACGACATGCGTCTCGCGGCCGCGGGAGGCGATGTGGTCGCGCACCTGCTCAGCGATCAGTGCGGAGGTGGCGATCCCTGCGCCGCACACGATGGCGATGGTGAGCATTCGATCTCCTGGGCTGTGAAGAGGGTGGGGCCGGTCGGGACCGGGGTCAGCGGCGCTCGGGCCGCGGGCGCCGCACCAGCTCGGACGGTGCCCGTCGGTGGCACCGGCGGAGGTCGATTCTGTCACGTCCTCGCTGGACGATCCACGAGTGACCACGGGACGTCTACGATTGCCCGCGTGAACCAGCCCCGCCGCCCCCGCGCCCGCCGCCTGCACGGCCGGGCCGCCGGCGTGGTGCTCGCCGGCGGATCCGGCACACGGGTCGGGGCCGGGATCAACAAGGCCTTCCTGCCGCTGGCCGGGCGGAGCATCGCCGGCTGGGGTCTGAACACGCTCGCCGCCGTCGAGGGCATCGGGCTGCTGGTGTTCGTGGTCCGCCCGGAGGACCTCGAGCATGCACGCTTCGTGGAGTCCCGCGAGACCGACTCCCCGCTGGAGATCATCACCGGCGGGGAGACCCGGCAGGAGTCGGAGCTGCTGGCGCTGCGGCATCTCGCCGACCGCATCGACAGCGGAGCGATCGACACGGTCCTCATCCATGACGCCGCTCGCCCCCTGGTCTCCCACGGCCTGGTCTCCGCGGTGCTGCATGCCGCCAGGGAGTGCGGTGGTGCGGTGCCGGGGATCCCCGCGACCGACATCGCCGGGGCGGGGGAGGGCGACACCCTATCCGCCGGCGGCGACCTCGGGGGAGGCGCCCTGGTGCGAGTGCAGACCCCACAGGGCTTCCACGGGGCGACGATCCTCGACGCCTACGAGGCGGCGGCCCGCGACGGCTTCGTGGGCACCGACACCGCCTCCTGCGCCGAGGAGTACACGGACATCCCCGTGACCTGGGTCCGCGGCGAGGAGACCAACTTCAAGATCACCTACGCACAGGATCTGCTCCTGGCCCAGGACGTGGTCAGCGCGCTAGGTTTGAGGACCGGGTGAGGAGGAGACGATGAGCATCGAGGAGAGCTTCCTGCGCTGCACCGCCTGCGATCAGGAGGCGGAGCACGTGGTCGTCTATGCAGGGCGCTTCGTGTCCCAGATCCAGTGCACGGGTTGCGGTGCCGTGACCAGGCTCGACGTCTCCGAGGCGTATCTGCCGGACCTTCGCCAGCGCATCTCCAGCAAGCCCCGGCGCCTGATGCGGCGCCTCCGACGTGACCCCGGTGAGCTCGCGACCAGCCTGCCCGTGCGCACGCTGTCCAAGCCCGGCCGGATGGCGGAGGAGTTCCGCACGGTGTGGCGGAGCCGACGGGATCGCTGAGCCGGGCCCGCTGCCCGCTGTGCCTGCCACGGCGGTCTGCCGCGCCCTGACGGGGCAGTCAGCTGCGGCGGGCCAGGCCGTGGCGATGCGAGGTGTCCCGTGCCAGCCCGAGGGAAATCTGAGCCTGCCACAGGCTGAGCCGGTCCAGCACCGCGAAACCGGCATGGGAGCCGTGCACCGTCCCCACGCGCGCGCCGATCTCGAGCGCGGTGCGGATCTCGTCGAAGCCTCCGAAATCGCCGCCGACGGCGGCCGCCCGCGCGGTGGTCGGTCTCTCGTCCGCGAGCACCGACTCCAGCAGCTCTCGGCGCAGCAGTCGCGGACTCTGCAGCCCGGTCAGGGTGGCGCGGTCGATGTTGCGCAGGCCCTCGGGGCGGACCTCCTTGACGGAGTCCGTCATCGCGACCACCGGCACCACGGCCTCGACCTCGTCATGCAGCCCGGAGAGCACGCCGAGGACGACATCGACCGGGGTGAGGGCGCGTTCGGCGTCGTGGACCAGCAGCAGCTCCTCCTCGGTGCGGTCGAGAGCTGCACGCAGCGCCGCACGACGATCGCCGGCGACGGCGTCCACGGGAACCTCGGGCCCCAGCGCCTCGCGGAGCTGGGGTGCGGAGGCCCGCGAGGTTACCACCAGCGGCGTCGGCAGGCCCGCACCCTGCAGGGTGCTCAGCAGGCGATCGACGAGCCGCGATCCGCCGAGCCGTTCGAGGCTCGGCGTCGAGAGGCCGGGGGACAGGCCCGCAGCACGCGGCGCGAGGGCGAGGACGACGGGCCGCACGGCGGCGGACCGGATCGGTGCGGACAACATGGGGAGGGGCGTGCTCAGGAGGCGAGGACCTCGTCGAGGATGGTCTCGGCGCTGGCCTCGTCGGTCTTCTCCGCGAGGGCGAGCTCGGAGACCAGGATCTGCCGTGCCTTGGCCAGCATCCGCTTCTCCCCGGCGGACAGGCCGCGGTCCTGATCACGGCGCCACAGATCGCGGACGACCTCGGCCACCTTCTTGACATCCCCCGAGGCGAGCTTCTCGACGTTCGCCTTGTAGCGGCGGGACCAGTTCGTAGGCTCCTCCGTGTAGGGCTGACGGAGCACCTCGAAGACCTCCTCGAGGCCCTCCTTGTCCACGACATCGCGCACGCCGACGAGGTCGACGTTCGCAGCAGGGACCTCGATGGTCAGATCACCCTGGGCGACCTTCAGCTTGAGGTAGGTGCGGTCCTCGCCCTTGATGGTGCGGGTCTTGACCTCTTCGATGAGCGCGGCACCATGGTGCGGGTAGACGACGGTCTCGCCGACGGCAAAGTTCATGTGGTGGGTCCCCTTTCCGCCGATCAGTCTAGCACCGAGGGGTCGTGGTAAAATGCGCGCCGACCTGGTGGCTCACCCCGGTCGAGCGCTTACCGGGAGAGCGTCTGCGGGGCACCTGCAGCACCTCCCGGCGTCCCGCGGGGGAACCGTCGTGCGGGGCGGCGGCGATGGTGCGCGTCGACCGGGTCACGCCGCGGTGCCGCGGTCGCCGGAAGGGGGTCGGCGGTGCGGTACCCTGTCAGTGCTTTCTCTGAACGTCCCCGCCGCTCAGCGGCATCGAACAGGAGTCCCCAGTGCGCCGTTCCCGCCGTCTCGTGCTCTCCGCCGCAGCCCTGGGCCTGGCGCTCGCGGCCACCGGCTGCACGTACCTGTCCCCGGTGCAGACCAAGGCGTTCTATCAGGCGGCCGACGGCACCAACGGGAACATCATGGTGGAGGACAGCCTCTACGCCGGGGTGCGGAACGCCGTCCTGATCTTCGAGGAGGACGGCACCCCGGTCTTCTCCGCGACGGTCGTGAACTACTCCGACGAGGAGATCGCCGTCCAGGTGGAGGGCAGGACCGGCGAGGGCGACACCCTCTTCGCCACCGAGGTGCAGGTCCCGGCGCAGGGAACCGTGGAGCTCGGCCCGGGTGAGGGTCGCGAGCTGGTCCCGGTCGGCGCGGCCGACGTGGTCCCCGGAGCGATCCTGGAGCTGGACCTCACCGCCGCGGGCTACGTCACCACGATCTCCCTGCCCACGCTGGAGACCACCCTCGAGCACTACCAGTTCGAGGAGCCGGCCGCGAGCTGAGTGCTCACCGCCGCACCACGTGCCACGCAGAACGCCCCGCAGCTCGGCTGCGGGGCGTTCTGCGCATCGGAGATCCGGCGAGGCCCTGTCCGCGTCCGCCTCCTCCGCCGGTCAGCTGCCGGATTCGAACTTGTACCCCAGGCCGCGCACGGTGACCAGGTGCACCGGGTTCTTGGGATCGGCCTCGATCTTCGCGCGCAGACGCTTGACGTGCACGTCGAGGGTCTTCGTATCGCCCACGTAGTTGGCGCCCCAGACCCTGTCGATGAGCTGGCCGCGGGTGAGCACGCGGTCCACGTTGCGCAGCAGCATCTCCAGCAGCTCGAACTCCTTCAGCGGCAGCGCGATCTCCTCGCCGCGCACCTCGACCACGTGACGTTCCACGTCCATCATGATGTTCCCCGTGCTCAGGGTGGAGTTCTCCTCCGACTCCGCGGAGTCCTGACCGCGGCGGAGCACGGCCTTGATACGGGCGAGCAGCTCGCGCGAGGAATAGGGCTTGGTGACGTAGTCATCCGCACCGAGCTCGAGGCCCAGCACCTTGTCGAACTCGTCGTCCTTCGCGGTGAGCATGATGACCGGGACCGTCGAGGTGCGGCGGATCTCCCGGCACACCTCGGTGCCGCTCATCCCGGGGAGCATGAGGTCCAGCAGCACCAGATCCGCACCGTGGGCGGAGAAGATCCGCAGTCCGTCGGTGCCGTTGTCGGCGACGGCGACCTCGTACCCCTCCTTCCGCAGCGAGTAGGACAGCGGGTCCGAGAACGACTCCTCGTCCTCCACGATCAGGATGCGTGTCATGTCAGTGTCCCTTCCCGGACCGGTCTTCGGTCGTCATGGTATGTGCGTCCCGCGAGGGCGCTGTGGCAGCGTCCGGAGCCGTGGCGCGGTCCGGAGTCGGGCCGGTGTCCGGCTGCGCCGCAGCGTCAGGCGCCTCGGCAGTGCCCGGTCGCGCGTTGCGTGCCGACTCGGCGGCCTCCGCCGCGGCTGCCTGGCGCGCGCCCACGGTGATGGTCTCGGTGCGGCCCATCTCGGGCAGCCGGAGCGTGAACGTGGATCCCTGGGAGGGCATCGACCAGGCGGTGACCTCCCCGCCGTGGTCGCTCGCGATGTGCTTCACGATCGCGAGGCCCAGACCGGATCCGCCGGTGGCTCGGGAGCGGGCCCGGTCCACCCGGAAGAAGCGTTCGAAGACGCGCTCGAGGTTCTCCTTGGAGATGCCGATCCCCTGGTCCTTGACGGAGATCTCGACCATCCCGCCCTCGCGGCGCACCGACACCCCCACCCGGGTGCGGGGATCGGAGTAGGAGATCGCGTTGGAGATCAGGTTCGACAGCGCCGTGGTGAGCATGGCGGCGGAGCCGAAGACCTGCAGCCCGGCCGCGCCGCCGACGCTGACCTCGATCTTCGAGCCGAGAGCGAAGTTTCGGTTCAGGGAGACGGCGCTCTCGACGACGTCGTCGATGTCGACCGGTTCGGCATCGGGCAGTGCGGAGTTGCCCTGGACCCGGGAGAGCTCGATGATCTCCTGCACCAGATGGGAGAGGCGGCGCGTCTCGCTCTGCATGCGTTCGGCGAAGCGGCGCACGGCGTCGGGGTCCTCGGCGGCGTCCTCCATCGTCTCGGCCAGCAGGGTGATCGCGCCGACCGGCGTCTTCAGCTCATGGGACACATTGGCCACGAAGTCGCGTCGGGTCTCCTCGACCCGGACGGCACGGGTGAGGTCATCGGCCAGCAGCAGGGCTCCGTGCTCGCCGAGCGCGCCGATGCGCACGTCGATCACGGATTCGGCATCGCTCTGGCTCGAGCGGTGCAGGGTCAGGCGCTCGTCGCGGAATCCGCCGTTGCGGCCGACGTCCGCTGCGAGGTCCACCAGCTCGGCGCTCGCCAGCCGCGGGTAGTCGCCCTCGGCCGCGCGGACGATCCCGTAGGAGTAGGCCAGGGGAGAGGCCCGCAGCACGTCCCCGCTGCCGTCGAGCACGACGTACGCGGAGGAGAGGATCGCCAGCACCTCCGAGGTCGCGTCCGGGATCGCGGGCCCGAGGGACGCCGGTGTCGCCGGCTCCTGCCGCGCGGGGCGGGCGAGGGCCAGCGTCGCGGCGACGCCGATCACCAGACCGATCGCGCCGGCGAGCACGAGAAGAGCAGTCGGGGTCACCTGCACAGCCTAGGCCCCAGGAGGCGAACAGGCCGCACGGACCCCCGGGAGCGGCGACAATGGGTCGAGGAGTTCACGGGGACTACGCTTCGAGTTCACCGATCGCCGCTGTCTGTTCACCCGGGATTGCGATGATCAGGGCGAAGGTATCAACTGATTGAGGAGCACACACCATGCGCGAGGCGTACCAGAGCGACCTGCGGCACATCGTCGACGATCTGCTCGACATGGCCGAGATGGTCGGGACGGCCCTCGAGGGGGCGACGGCGTCCCTGCTCGAAGGAGACCTGGCACGGGCGGAGCGCGTCGTCACGGCCGATCCGCACCTCGACGAGCGTCAGGTGGAGCTCGACGCGAAGGCCGTCGAGCTGCTGGCCCGGCAGTCGCCGGTGGCCACCGATCTGCGCCTGCTGGTCGCCACGCTGCGCATGAGCTCCTCGCTCGAGCGCATGGGCGATCTCGCCGCGCACGTCGCGCTGGTCGCACGACGCGCGCACCCGGACATCGCGGTGCCCGAGCAGCACCGCGCGCAGATCGCCCGGATGTCCGAGCTCGGCCTGACCGCGCTCCAGGGCGCCTCCCAGGTGATCGAGAACCGAGATCTGGCGCTCGCGGCGCAGGTCGAGAAGCAGGACGACGAGCTCGACGCCCTGATGCTCCAGATCTCGCGCGAGATCTCCAGCAGCCCCGACGAGCTCTACACCCACGCCCAGGTCATCGACCTGACGCTGCTGATCCGCTTCTACGAGCGGATCGGCGATCATGCGGTCTCGCTGGTGCGCCGCGTGGGCTTCCTGGTCACCGGCGACTCTCTGGACACGCTCAGCGAAGGCGTGGACGTCCCGGAGTTCTGAGCCGCATCACCCCTGGCTCGCAGGCTCTGACGCGCAGGAGGGCGCCCCGCAGCGATGCGGGGCGCCCTCCTGTGTGAGGCGGTGGCGAGGACCGCTCAGCCGCGGTTGGGGCGGGGACGCCGCGTGGTCAGCCGCTCGGTCCCAGCCTTCGCCCCGCGCTTGGCGGCGACGCGCAGGCCCTGCAGGATGACGCCGGAGACCGTGGCCCACAGCATCATCTTCCAGACCGGCTGGTCGTCGTCTGGATCCTTGATGGCGGCGATCTCGGCCTTCGAGGCGCCGTCCTTCTTCGCCTGCTTCCGCCGCTTGACGACGTCCTTCTGTGCGGACTTCTGCGCCTTGACGGTGGGGGCGTCCTCGCCGAAGACGGCACCCCAGGCCGCCGCGGCGGCCTTGTTGCCGACCGTGGCGGCGAGGATTCCGGCCACGGGGACGGCGATGCTCACGAGCGGATTTGCCACTGTTTCCTCCAGGCGTCGGGGTGACCGGCGGTCCAGCCGGTGCAGGAGATCGGGATGATCAGAAGGTTCCTGCGTGCTGAGCGTAGTAGGTTCCCATGTCGTCGGTGCGCAGCGCCTCCCGCAGCACGTCCATCCCCTCCTCGTCGGTGCCGACCACGCTGGCGCCGCCGCTGGTCGTGGTCGGGCCGCTGTGGGGGACCGCGAGGTAGTAGAGGTCGCCGCTGCGGACGCTGCGCAGGGACAGGCCCAGTTCGACCATCGCCGAGGAGCTGAGTCCCGAGTCCGTGGTGAGGAACGGGGAGATCGTGTCGATCGTCTCGGCGAGCCGGCCCGGGTCGCTGAGGGTATCGGCGCTGATCAGCTTGTCGACGATGCCCTTGAGGACCGCCTGCTGATTCCGGTTGCGCTGGAAGTCGCCCTCGGCGAACTGCTTGCGCTCGCGGACGAAGGTCAGCGCCTCCTCGCCGTTCATGCTCTGGGTGCCCTCGGTGTACTGGTGACCGCCCGCCTCGAAGGAGACCGGCACGTCGACGTCGACCCCGCCGAGAGCGTCGACGAGTCCCTCGATGCCGTCGAAGTCGATGAGCGCGACATGGTCGATGGGGACCCCGGTGTAGTTCTCGACCGTGGTCACCGCGAGTCCTACACCGCCATAGGCCAGGGCCGAGTTGATGCGGTCCTTGCCGTGCCCCGGGACGTCGACGTAGAGATCGCGGGGGAAGGACGTGATGTAGACGCTCTCGTTGTCGTCGGAGACGTGCACGAGCATCATGACGTCGGAGCGCTCACCGCTGACCCCCTCCGAGGCGGCGTCCTCGGAGGAGCGCTTGTCGGAGCCCAGCAGCAGGAAGTTGCGGCCCGCCCCGTCGATCGACTCGGGGCGCTCGCCGTCGGAGGCTCCGCGGGTGATCTCCACGACGGTGCGCTTCTCGTAGGAGTCGTTGAGGCCTCGGAGATAGTTCCCGATGACCAGGCCGACGCCGAGGACCAGCACGGCGACGAGGCCCAGGGCGATGAGGGCGGCGCGGCGCCCGCGTCGGCGCCCGGGCTCGGGCTGGTCGTCGTCCTCCCAGTCGGCGGGGAGATCGACATCGGCGGGGTCGGTCATTCGTGTCCCTCTCTCACGGTGCCGACGAAGACTCTCACGGTGCCGTCGGCGCCCCGATGCCCGGGGCCCAGTCCGTCACCGGGCGCCGGGGCACGCGGGTGTACGCAAGGTCCCATATTAAGCGTCCCGCGGCCCGGCCCTTGTTCTCGAAGCCGGTCTTCACACGACCCTCGAATCGTGGTGCCCACCCGGTGCTCGGGATGTTCGGCGGGATCGCATCGGAGGAAATCCCCGAGGGGGCCGGGCCGTCGGGATGAAGCAGGGCGAGCTCGGAGCGTACGTCCAGGTGGGAGCGCATGTGATGGGCGTACTGGGCCCAGTCGGTGGCGAGGCGGAAGGCGGCGCCGTCGGCGAGCAGCGGCAGCACCGCGTCGAGGAACGGAGGATTGATCAGACGGCGCTTGTGGTGGCGCTGCTTGGGCCATGGATCGGCGAAGTACACCCACAGCTGGTCGATCGACTCCTCGGGCAGCATCGCGGGAAGCGCTCCCTGCGCGTCCAGGGGGAGCATGCGCAGGTTCGGCGGGCACCCCTCGCGCTCGACCCGGCTGAGGGTCTGCGCCAGCCCCGGGAGGTACACCTCGACGCCGAGATGGTCGCGCTCGGGATGGGAGAGCGCGGCGGCGACGATGTTGTCGCCGGTGCCGCTGCCCACCTCGACCACGAGCTCCGCGCGCCTGCCGAAGACCTGCTCCAGGTCGAGACGGCTGCCCTTCGCCGGCAGGGTGTCGCGGTGCCCGCGCGGCGGGTCGATCACATAGGTCGGCGAGAGCCGGTCCCAGGCGTTCTGCCGGCCCTGGCTGAGCCGCTCGCCACGACGGACGAACGAGACGACGTCTCGATGGGTCTGCGCGGGTTTCGGCCCCGGGGAGGAGGGCGCCGATCCCGGAGAGGAGGGCGTCGATGCGGGGGTCATCGACGGCTCACCGCTCACGGCGCACGAGGCCGTCCTGCACGGACACGGCGACCTCGGGCAGGTGGCGCGTGGCGGGGCCCACCAGGACCTCCCCGTTCGTCGCATCGAAGCGCGAACCGTGGCACGGGCAGTCGAGCTGGGTCTGCTCCTGACGCAGGGCGCAGCCGTTGTGGGTGCAGTAGCCGGAATATCCGGCCAGCTCGTCCCCGGTGCCGCGCACCAGCAGCACGAAGGGCTGCTCGCCGCCGAAGTTCACCAGGGTGCTCTCGTTCTCGGGGATGTCGTCCAGCGGGATCGCGCCGTCGTCAGCCCGCAGCGGCTCCGCGGTGCCGAAGCCCTCGTCCTCGGGCGCACAGGCTGCGAGACCACCGACCCCGGCCGCGGTGGCGGGGAGCAGGAGGGCATGGCGGCGGGAGAGGCACGGACGTTCCATGCCGCCAGGATAGCCAGCTCATCGGTGAGCGAGCTGTGGGCGCTGGACCGGTGTGACCGCTCGGACGCCGGTGGGCTGCGCGGATGCCCTCGGAGCGCGCGGCCTCCGACGGCCCGCGCTGGTGGTCCGCGCCGGGGAGTGGACTCACACGTCGGCGGCCTCGAGCTCTCGGGGATCCCAGGTGAGGATGCCGCGAGCACGCCACCCCCGGTCCCGCACCGCATCCAGCGCCTCGCGCTTGCGCGCGGGCGACAGCCGATCGAGGTAGAGCGAGCCCTCGAGGTGATCGACCTCGTGCTGCAGCGCGCGGGCGAGCACCCCGCCCTCGTCCTCGACGACGACCTCCGTCCCTTCCAGGTCGGTGCCGGTGACCCGGGCGCCGCGATGACGAGCGGTGGGATAGCCCTCGCCGGGCACGGAGAGGCAGCCCTCGAGGGTCTCCGCGTCCAGGGCGATCCCGCCGAAGCGCTCGAGCACGGGATTCAGCACGACCCCGCGCTGCAGCGTTCCCCCCGCATCCGGGCAGGAGTAGACGAACAGGCGCCAGCGGGAGCCGACCTGCGGTGCGGCGAGACCGGCGCCGGAGGCGGCATCGTTCGTCTCGAACATGTCCGCCACCAGGGAGCGGAGCTCGTCGGTGACCTCGCGGACCCGTCGGGTGCGCTGGGCCAGGGCACGATGGCCGACGATCGTGATCGGGCGGATGGTCATTCGTGGGTCTCTCCTGTGCGGGGCGGGCCGTCGGGGCCGTCGGGACCGTCCGGACCGTCGGGGTGGTTGGGGGCGGTGGGGGCGGCCTCCTCGACGAGGCGGCGGCGCGCGGGCGGATTGACCGCGAGCGGATGGCGGGCGTCGACGATCCACGGTCCGCGTCGCTGCTCCAGGGATCGCCCGTTGCGCGCGGCGTCGGCCACCAGACGTCCCAGCTCCTCGGCCCGGGCCGCGTCGCCGGCCAGGAAGTCCAGGGTGTGGGTGGCGTGGGGGGCGAGCTCCAGATGGTGCCAGGCGTCCAGGCCGAGTGCGATCTGGCGGGCGCGCAGGAACTCCGCGTCCAGTGCTGCTCCGGAGATCACCACGATGTTCGCCAGCCACATCAGGATCAGGATCGCGATGAGACCGTTGAGCGCCGTGAGGATCTCCGCGAAGCGGGTCGCATAGACCAGCAGCTGCCCGGCCACGAGCGCGGTGCCGAAGAGCACCAGCACGCTCACGATGGAGCCGAGGGTCATCAGCCGGTAGCGGGGCAGCCGCACGTTGGGGAACAGGTAGTAGGCCAGGGAGACCCCGATGATCAGGATCACCAGGAGGATCGGCCACTTCACGAGGTTCCAGGCGGCGAAGGCGATCCGCGGGATGCCGACGACCTCACCGATCCGCTGCGAGGCCTCGCCCCCCACGATGATCATTCCGACCGCCAGCAGCACCACCGAGACGATCAGCATCGTCTCTCCGAACACGATCGTGCGGAACCAGAGGAAGGGGCGGCCCTCCCGGGTGTCGAAGACCCGATGCAGCGCACGATGGAAGGCGGCGACCCCGTTCGAGGCCGACAGCAGCGATCCGAGGGTGCCCAGCAGCAGCCCCAGCACACCACCGCTGGTGGAGGAGACCGCGCGGATCGCGGACAGGAAGGGGCGAGGGTCCAGGGTCGGGAAGATCTCGGTGATCATCCCGGACAGCGCTGTGAGGGTCTCGACCTCGATGCCGATCAGCGACATCAGGGACACCACGGCGACCGCCCCCGGGAACAGCGAGAGCAGGAGATAGAACGTCATCGTCCCGGCCACGTCCCACACCTGGATGTCCAGCAGCCGCATCCGCACCCGGTTCAGGACATGGAGGATGCTCAGCCGGGGTCGGGAGATCTCGACCACCGGCTGCGGCCTGGGCGGGCGGGAGGCTCTCACCGTGCTTTTGCTCCGGGATCAGGGGCGGGACGCCCGGGACGGGCGCGGGTGGAGCCTATTCCACCAGGCGGGCGCGGTGAGGGTGCGGCACCGCGCCGTCAGCTCCGTTCGATGATGTCGTCGGGGTCGTCCGCGACCGGGTACGCCCACGGATCGTCGGGGTCGGTCGGCACGAAGGAGGTCATGATCGAGCCGTCGGCGCGCTCATCGCCCAGACCGACCGGCCTGGCCAGCACCGCATCATCGAGCAGCGGGCCCTGGTCGGCGAGAGCGACCGAGACGCCCGCGGCACCCACCGTGACGGCTTCGCCTCGCACCGTGACCTCGATCTCGTCCCCGGACTCGAGGGTGAAGGAGATCTCCTCGCGCACCAGGCGCACGCGGAAACGGGAGGCGCGCACCGTGAGCGGGAAGGACAGCTCGGGCCAGTCGGCCGGCAGGCGCGGATCGAAGGAGAGGCGTCCCTCGTCGTGGCGCATGCCGCCAAAGCCGTGGACGAGCGCGTTCCAGACCCCGCCGGCGGACGCGATGTGCACGCCGTCCGAGGTGTTGTGGTGGAGGTTCCCGAGGTCTACGAAGAGTCCGGCGCGGAAGTAGTCCAGCGCCGCCTTCTGGTGCCCGACCTCCGCCGCCATGATCGACTGGACCACGGCGGAGAGCGAGGAGTCACCGGTGGTGATCGGGTCGTAGTACTCGAAGTCCGCCCGCTTCTCCTCGGCGGTGAACTCGCTGCCGCGCAGGAACAGCGCCAGCACCACATCCGCCTGCTTGAGCACCTGGAAGCGGTAGATCACCAGCGGATGGAAGTTCAGCAGCAGGGGGAAGGCCTCCTCAGGAGTGCTGGAGAGGTCCCAGATCTCCCGTTCCAGGAAGCGATCCTCCTGGAGATGGATCCCCAGCGAGGAGTCCTTGGCCACGTGCATGCCCTCCGCGCAGTCCTCCCACTGCTCGAGCTCCATCTCGTCCAGACCCAGCTCGACCCGCAGCACGTCGTAGGCGCTCGCGTCAGCCTCCCGCAGCTCGCGCACCGCCCGGGCCGCGCGGCGCAGGTTGAAGCGGGCCATGACGTTGGTGAACATGTTGTTGTTCACCACGGTCGTGTACTCGTCGGGGCCGGTCACGCCGTTGATGTGGAAGCTCGCGCCACCATCTGTCCGCAGCCGCCAGAAGCCGAGATCCGCCCACATCCGGGCGGTCTCCACCAGCACCTGCACCCCGTCGCGGTGCTGGAAGTCGAGGTCGCCGGTGACGTCGGCGTACTGGGCGAAGGCGTAGGCGACATCGGCATCGATGTGGTACTGCGCGGTGCCCGCGGCGTAATAGGCCGAGGCCTCGTCGCCGTTGATCGTGCGCCAGGGGTACAGGGCCCCGCGCTGGTTCAGCTCCCGCGCCCGCTCCCGAGCCTTGGGCAGCAGGTTCGTGCGGAAGCGCAGCGCATTGCGCGCCCAGCGCGGCTGCGTGAAGGTGAGGAACGGGACCACGTAGATCTCGCTGTCCCAGAAGTAGTGCCCCTCGTAGCCCGATCCGGTGACGCCCTTGGCCGGGATCCCCCACTGGTCGGAGCGGGCCGCGGCCTGGGCGAGCTGGAACAGGCACCAGCGGGTCGCCTGCTGGGCGGCGGGCTGCCCGGGCAGCTCGACGTCCGAGCTCCGCCAGAAGTCCGCGAGATACTCTCGCTGCTCCTCGTGCTGCGCGTCGAATCCCGCACCGCGCACCCGGTCCAGGGTGCGCCGGCAGCGGTCGAAGAGCTCGCGGTGGGGGACCGAGCGCGAGGAGTGGTAGGCCACCGCCTTGCGGACGGTCAGCGCCTGGCCCTGGCCGAGCTCGGCGCGGACCACCTGGCGGCCGAGGTCGGCGGTGGTGTCCACGAGCTGCTCGACCAGGGCGTCGGACTCCACCTCGTGGTCCGCGCCGATGGCCAGGGTCATGCCGGAGTTCGCCACCCGGTAGCCGAGCAGCATGCGGCGATCGCTGTGCCAGTCCTGGAGCGGTTCGAGCACACGGTGGGTGAAATCGGTGGTCCGGCGCGGATCGGCCTTGTCGGTGACCGGGCTGCCGTCGACCCCGGCGCCGAAGTCGTCCCGGAAGTCCTCCCGGTTCAGGATCTGCGAGGAGATCGCGATCGGGGCGTCGCCGTCGAGCATCTCCACCCGCAGCGTCATCAGGGCGAGATGCCGCTGGGCGAAGGACACCATGCGGGAGGAGCTGACCCGGACCCGCTTGCCCGCCGGGGTCCGCCAGATCAGCTCGCGTCGCAGCACCCCGTCGCGGAAGTCGATCCAGCGCTCGTATTCCACGAGGTCCGCGATCGACAGCAGCAGCGGCTCGTCGTCCACGTACAGCTTCATCACGGAGGAGTCCGGCACGGAGATCATGGTCTGCCCGGTGCGTGCGAAGCCGAAGGCGGACTCCGCGTGGTTGATCTGCCACGTTTCGTGGAAGCCGTTGAGGAAGGTGCCGTGACTGTCCACGTCGCGGCCCTCCTCCGGCGTGCCGCGCATGCCCAGGTAGCCGTTGGCGGTCGCGAAGAGGGTCTCCAGATGGCCGAGGTCGCCGTTCGGTCGGGACTCGACCAGGCGCCACTCGTCCAGCGGCAGGTGGGTGCGGTCGACGGGATCGGCGGGCACGGAACGGCGGCGACTCATGCCAGCTCCTCCAGATCGACGACGACGAGGGTGGCGCCGGCCTCGGCGAGCTCGGCCGTGCCGGCTCCGCGGTCGACCCCGACGACGGCGCCGAAGTCTCCGGCGGCACCGGCTCGCACGCCGGAGACGGCGTCCTCGTAGACCACCGACCGTGCGGGGTCCACGCCGAGCAGCCGTGCGGCGTGGGTGAAGGTGTCCGGTGCGGGTTTGCCGGGCAGTCCCTCCCGGGCGGCGACGTTGCCGTCGACGATGTGCTCGAAGCGCTCCAGCAGGCCTGCCCCGCGCAGCACCTCCTCGGCATTGCGCGAGGAGGAGACGATCGCCAGGCGCGCGCCCGCGGGAAGGGCGTCGAGGAAGGCGATCGTGCCCGGATAGGGCGCCACGCCCTCGGCGCGGAGCAGCGCCAGGACCAGCTCGTTCTTGCGATTGCCGAGGCCGCGCACGGTCTCCTCGCCCGGAGTCTGGTCCCCGGGGTCGGAGTCCTCGCCCTCGGGCAGGGTGATCGCTCGGGAGGTGAGCAGGGCCCGCACCCCGTCGTACCGGGGCTTGCCGTCGACGTGGGCGAAGTAGTCCGCCTCCGTGTACGGCTCCGTGACACCTCGTGAGGAGAGGAACTCCTCGAACATCCGGGACCATGCCCGCATGTGGACCTCGGCGGTGGGGGTGATGACCCCGTCCAGATCGAAGAGGTGGGCCGTGAACTCGGCAGGTCGGAAGGAATGCTCAGCAGTCACGGGCGCCATCGTACGGGCAGCGGCAGCGGCAGCGGCAGCGGCAGCGGCAGCGGCAGCGGCGGCGGAGGCGGAGGCGGCGGCGGAGGAGGTCGGCGGGGCGTGGGGGCAGCCGTGGCCGTGGAGCGCACTCGTGGGCTAGTCTGCCCTCGTCCGCATCCGCGCTCAGCGCCGGTGCGGAGCGGCCGAGACCCTTCCGAGGAGAAGATGACTGTCACGGAGTCGCTGCCCGTGGTGGATGCGGTGCGACGTGCGCTCGAGATCGATGAACTCGAGAACGGCGAGCTCGAGATCGACGAGCTCGGGATCGATGGGTCGACCCCCGGCGGGCACCGCCGGGTGCGTGCCGTCCTCACCCTCACCACGAACATCGCCCTCGCCCCGGCCCGGCTGTGGCCGCTGCTCACCAGGCCCGCCGAGCTCGCACGCTGGCTCGGGCCGGTCTCCGGCGACCTTCACGAGGGCGGCAGATTCGAGGCGCCCGGAGGGGTGTCGGGCCGTGTGCTGCAGATCGCGGAGCCCCATCGGCTCTCGCTGACCTGGCAACCGGGAGCTGACGGGGCGGAGGAGCCCCTGCTGCTCCGTCTCGATCCCGAGGACGACGGCACCACGCAGCTGCGCCTGCGACATACCGTGCGGCGCGGGTCCGAGGAGTTCGCACGGCAGGGGCCCGGCTCCGTGGCTGTCGGCTGGGAGATCGCCCTGCTCGCCCTCGCCGCACACACCGACGGCTGGCGCGGCACCTGCCTGGTGCCCGCCCCGGCCCCCACCCCGGACTGGCTGCACGGACCGCAGGGCGCGGACTACCTGCGCGCCTGGTCGGTGCGGTGGGCCGCGGAAGCGATCGCAGCCGGGGTCGACGAGCAGGTCGCGCGTGCGGGCGAGCGCGAGACCGTGCGTCGCCACCTCGAGGTCTGAGCCGCTCGCGTCCGGTCGGCGGAACTCTTTGCCCTGGCTCACGACCGGGTGACAGACTCGCTCGGTGACCACCCCCGCTGCGAGCTCCTCCCCCCGTGATCCGGGCAGCTCGCGGCGGGTGCTGCGCACGCTGGTCCCGTCCGTCTACGCCCCGACCCTGCTGGAGTTCGTGGGCCTCGCGGCCCTGATGCCGGTGGTGCCGCTCCTGGCGCGGGACCTCGGCTTCAGCGTCCCGCAGGCCGCAGCGATCACCACGATCTTCGGGCTCACCTCCTTCCTCGGGCCGATCCCCGCCGGGCGGCTGATCGCACGGATCGGGGCACGATCCGCGCTCGTGCTCACGGGGGTGCTGCTGGTGCTCTCCAACCTCGCCGCCTTTGCGGTGATCGGGCCGGTGCTGGGCGGAGGCGGGGGCGATGCGGTCCACCGAGTGGCCCTGGTGCTGCTGCTGCTGGTGATGGCGGTGGCCATGCAGGTGTGGCACCTGGGGCGACAGTCCTATCTCGGCTCCGCGCTGCCGCCGACGATGCGCGCCCGCGGAATGACCCTGTTCGGCGGGGTGATCCGCATCGGCGAGGTGATCGGGCCGCTGCTCGGCGCGGTGGTGATGGCGCTGGGCTCGATGGCCTGGGTGTTCGTCCTGTTCGCCGTCGCCGCCGCAGCGGGCACCGTGATGATCGCCGTCTTCCTGCCGCCGGGGGAGACGGGGCCTCGGCCCGCCCCGCCGGGCGGGAGCCGTCGTCCCCGCAGCGAGGCCCGCAGAGGCCTGGACCGAGCGGTGCTGGGTCGGATGGTCGCGGTGGGAGCGGGCATCGCCCCGGTGATGATGGCCCGGGTGAACCGGCCGGTGATCGTGCCGCTCCTGGGTGATGCTCTCGGCCTGGACCCAGTATGGATCTCGATCGTGTTCGGCGTCAGCGCGGCGCTGGAGATCCTGCTGGTGCTGCCCGCCGGGACCCTCATGGATCGCTACGGCCGCGCGGCGGTCGCGGTGCCCTGCGCCCTCCTGATGGGCGTCGGGTTCCTGCTGCTCGCCCTGCTCGGCACGGTGCTCATGGATCACGGACGGACGGCGGCGCTGATCGCACTGCTGGTGCCCTCGCTGCTGATCGGGCTGGGCAACGGACTGGGCTCGGGGATCGTGATGACCCTGGGGATCGATGTGTCCCCGGTGCACGGACGCACCGCCTATCTCGCCTGGTGGAACACCATGCTCGGTGCCGGCCGGCTGGCAGCGCCCCTGGTCGTCACCGGGATCACGCTCTTCGCGCCGGTGGCGATCGCCGGCGCGGCGACCGGGGCCGTCTGCGTCGCCGGCGGGATATGGCTGTCACGGATACTGCCCCGCGTCACACCCTCCGGGGGGACCCGGGGGAGATGAGGCGGGGCAGCAGGGCGGCCCGCAGGGCCGCCGTCGTGAGGGTGCGGGTGCGCCCGATCAGGCGGCGTCCGCCTCGAGGGCGTTCTCCGCGGTGCTCTGCAGCAGCTCCTGGGCGCCTTCGCGCGGCACCCCGCGGGCGATCGCGATCTCGGAGGCCAGCGGATCGATGGCCTGCCTGAGCAGGTTGCGCTCGGCGAGGCTCGACGGAGTGCCGCCCGAGTCGCGCACGATCGAGCGGATGACCTCGACGCGATCGGTGAGGCGGCCGGTCTGCAGCTGCATCTGCAGGGACTTGATGCGGTGGGCCCAGGAGGCCTTCTTCTCCGGGGCGGGGATCGGCTCGGCGAGCTGTGCGATCATCTCGACGATCTCGGACTCGCCCAGCAGCGGGCGCAGGCCGATGACGTCCTTGCCGTCGGCCGGCACCGAGATGCGCATCTCGTCATCGATGACCACCAGGTCGACATACTCCCGTTCGGTGTCGCGCACCGTGCGGGTGCACAGGGAGACGATGCGCACCGGCCCGTGGACGGGGTGGGTGAGCACGTCGCCGACCTTCGGGACGGTCGTGTCGACGGATGCAGCGGCAACGGACAAGGGGTACCTCCTCAGTGGACCTGCGCGCCGGCGGTACCCCGGACCTGGTGGGGTCGAGGCGGCCGCACCCCATGCCACCAGGACTCGGTCAGAGTCCGGAGAACGGGGTGATGAGAACAGCTCGAGTGCCGCTCGACCTGCAGGAACAGGGTGGCGGCACCTACGACGGCGCCACCCCATTCTCTCACGGATCTGACAACATATCCAGAGCATGACGTTTCCGTCTGGATCACACCGATCCCCGGTGGACGCGGGCGACGGCTCCCGCCGAGACGTCGACGTCGACGGAAGTCGGAGAGCTTCCCGCCCGACGATGCGGTTGTATGAGGGCATGACCTCTGCCGCTGCGACGACCGATGCCGAGACCCAGCTCGTCCGCTTCGAGGACGTCGGCGTCGTGGTCGACGACAACGTGCTGCTGCTCGAGGCGACCGGCGGCGTCCGAGCAGGGGAGGTTCTGGCGCTGACCGGTGCCAACGGCTCCGGGAAGACCACCCTGCTGCGGGTGCTCGCCGGGCTCATCGATCCCACGGCGGGCACGGTGCGGATCGAGGGCCGGGTCCCGGACGATCGAGACCGCGCCTTCCGCTGCGCGCTCGGAGCTCTCATCGGGCCGCCGCAGACGGCGAGGGACCTCACCGTCTCCGAGCACCTGCAGTTCATCGCTGCCACCTGGGGGATCCCGGCGGCCGACGGCGCCGAGCGCGCTGCGGAGCTGCTCGAGGAGCTGGGGATCACCGAGCTGGGCCGCCGCTTCCCGCACGAGCTCTCCAGCGGCCAGACCCAGCTGGTCTCCCTCGCCCTGACCTTCGCCCGTCCCGCCCGGGTGCTGCTGCTCGACGAGCCCGAGCAGCGACTGGACGCCGACCGTCTCGAGCTGGTGATCCTCGCCCTCCGTGCCCGGGCCGAGGCCGGGACCGCCGTGGTGGTGGCCACTCACAGCCCCCGACTGCTCGAGGCGCTCGCCGACTCCCGGCTCCACCTCGAGGACGCGCCGTGAGCGGAGAGCTCACCGCGGTCCGCGAGGTGTGGGCGCAGCGCTCCCAGGCCCGCACCCGCGCCGACGTGCTCTACCTGCTGTACGTCGTGGCGCTGAGCGCCCTGGTGATCGCGGCTCCGGGCCTGCAGATGGCCGGCTCGCTGCTGGCGCGTCCCGATGTGATCCCGGCGCTGGCCCACCCCCTCGCGCCGCAGGCCACCACCTCCCTCGCCTTCGCCGCGGCCGCTGCGCTGGTGCTGCTCGGCGCGGTGCGGGGCCCGGCGCTGCTCCCACCGTTCTTCACCGCCACCCTCGCCGCGAGCGGGATCCGCCGGCGCACGGCACTGTGGCGTCCCCTGGCTCGCGCGCTGCTGGTGCCCGTGCTCGCGGCGCTCACAGCGGCAGCGCTGGTCGCCGTCACCCTCGTCAGCGCCGCGCACGCCGCGACGAGCGGGGCGGTGCACTTCGTGATCGCGGCGGCGGGCACCGGTCTGCTGCTCGGTGGGGCCTGGCTGAGCGGTGAGCTGCTGCGAGGCGGAGCCCGTCGCCTGCTGGCGGGCGGCCTGGCGGCCGCCTCGGTGCTCGGCTCCTTCCTGCCGGGGATGCCGGGGCCCGGGCGCGCCTACCCGATGGCGTCCGAAGGGATGGGCACTGCGCCGGGGGTCGGGCTCTGGGCGCCAGGGCTGCTGCTCGCCGGTCTCCTGGTGAGCGGGGTGGGCATCCTCCTGCTCGACCGTGTGCGAGGAAGCGTGCTGCGGGAGCAGGCCGCGCGGTGGGATTCCGCGGGCACGCTCGCCACCACCGGGGACCTCGCCGGGGCCTCGGGGATGTTCCGCACCCCGCCCTCGGCCGGCCGCCGCCTGCGCGCGATCGGTCCGCGGCCGCTGGTGCTGCTGTACGCCAGGCGCGATGCGGTCTCCTGGCTGCGCAGCCCGGAACGGTTCGTCGTCGGTGTGGTCACGAGCCTGCTGGCGGCCGCAGTGCTGGCCGGTTCCACCCTTCTCACCGGTCCCCTGTCGTGGGGAGCCGTGCTGCTGGGCGCCGCGGCGCTGTGGGGCGCCGGCGGCACCCTGGTCGACGGGATACGGCACGGGGTCCACACCCTCGGCGCCCCGGCCCTGTTCGGGCAGTCGGCCGCGACCCAGGTGGTGCTGCACGCGATCGCGCCGCTGCTCCTGCTGAGCCTGCTCGCCGCCCTCGGAGGCACTCTCACCGGCGTCGTCGCGGCCGGGTTCGCCGTCGACGGCGGGCCGGGGCTGTCGGGGACGGGGCTGTGGGAGGCGGTGCTGCTGCCGGTCGCCCTGGCGCCGGTGATGATCATCGGGCGAGTCCGGGATGCGGCGAAGGGGCCGCTCCCGCTGGCCCTGGTCACCCCGATGCCCACCGCCCAGGGCGACCTCTCGATCCTTCCGATGCTGGCCTGGCAGTCCGACGCGATCCTGCTCGCCCTCGTCTGCGGTGCGGTGCTCGCCGGTCTCGGCCTGCTGGGACCCGCGTGGCTGCTCGGCGGAGCCGTGGTGCTCACCGCGGTGATGGCGCTGATGGCGCGAGTCCGGCTGCGGGAGCTGACGAGATGAGGACGGCGATGAGGACAGGTGCGAGGACGGCGATGACGACAGTCACGAGGACAGGGACGAGCACGCGTACGAGATCGGGGCGGAGCAGCCGATGAACGATGCCTGGAACGTGCGCACCACCGACAACCCGCTGGTCCGTCGGGCGGGCCGCATCCTGGCCGCCGTCAACGCCCGACACCCGTGGAACCACAACGCGCACTTCCACCCCTGGATCCTGCGCCACCTGCCCACGGGCACCGCCCGGGTTCTCGACGTCGGCTGCGGGCGGGGCGATCTGGTGGCGGCGCTCGCCGGCGCGCTCGGCCCGGGCGGACAGGTCGAGGGGATCGATCCCGATCCGGAGATGGCCTTCGCCTCCGCCACCCGCTTCGCGCCGCCCTCCCCGGTGAGGATCCGGCGGCGCACCCTCGCCGAGCACGCCGCCCTGCCGGAGCATGCGGAGCACTACGACGCCGTGACCATGGTGGCCTCCCTGCATCACATGGAGCTCGATGCCGCGCTGGGTCACGCGCGGGCACTGCTGCGTCCTGGCGGGCGGCTGCTCGTGGTCACGCTCACCAGGCCCGTCACCACGTGCGATCAGGTCTGGGATCTCGCGGGTGTCGTCACGAACCCGCTGATCGGCCTGGCGAAGCATCCACGGCCGGCGCGCTCCGCGGAGCCCGGCCCGACCGTCCCGGTGCGGAAGGCGGCCTGGTCCCTCGGCACCCTGCGGGAGCAGGCGGGCGTGCTGCTGCCCGGCGCGGTGATCCGCCGGCGGGAGGGGTTCCGGGCGACCCTGCGCTGGCGGAAGCCGGGAGAGGCGGCGCTCAGCCCTCGGCGTGCTGGGCGATGACCTCGCCCAGGTGCCCGATGGCCTCCTCGATCACGGCCGGGGAATGGGTGACGAAGCTCAGGCGCATGGTGGAGCGGTCTGCGTGGTCGGCGAAGAAGGACCACCCTGGCAGGTAGGCGACACCGGCCGCGACCGCCTCGGGGAGCATGAGCTGGGCGTCGTAGCCCTCGCCGAGCGCGGCCCACAGGAACATCCCGCCTTCGGGGTGGGTGACATGCGCGCCGTCGGGCAGCACCGGGGCGATCGCCGCCGCCATCGCGTCGCGGCGATCGCGGTACACCGCGCTCACCCGGGCGACATGCGCATCCAGATCCGTGGTCTCGAGATAGCGGGCGACCGTCAGCTGGTCCACCACCGAGGACTGCATGGAGATCGCGGCCTTGGCCACCGCCAGGGTGTCCAGGATCGGGCCCTCCGCCCGCATCCAGCCGATCCGCACGCCCGGGCTCATCAGCTTGCTCATCGAGTTCAGCAGGATCGTGCGCTCGCCCATGCCCGGCAGCGCCGCGATCGGTGCCCAGGTGCTGCCGGAGAAGCTCAGCGCCCCGTAGGGGTCGTCCTCGACCAGCGGCACCTCGGTGCGCTGCAGCACCTCGGCCACCGCCTGCCGGCGTGCGATCGGCATGGTGCGCCCGGTGGGGTTCTGGAAGGTGGGGATCAGGTAGACCATCCGCGGATGGTGGGTGCGGATCGCCTCCTCGAGGGCCTCGGGGATCACCCCGTCGTCATCGGTGTCCACCCCGATCATGCGGGCGCCGTGGACGGAGAAGGCCTGCACCGCCGCGAGATAGGTGGGCGACTCCACCAGCACCACGTCGCCGGGCTCGAGCAGCGCCTGGGCCACCACGAACAGCCCCTCCTGGGACCCGGAGGTGACCCGGATCTGCGAGGCATCGGTGGGCAGGTCCCGGGAGAGACGGCGAGCCGCCTGCTCGCGCAGCTCGACCTCGCCCTCGCTGACCCCGTACTGCAGCGCACGGTGGCCCTGGTGGCTGAGCACCCAGTCGTAGCAGGCGGTGACGTCCTCGAGGGCGAACAGCTCCGGATCCGGGATCCCGCCGGCGAAGGAGACGACCCCCTCGAGCGCAGCGAGCGCGAAGATGTCCTTCAGCGGGGAGGACTCCATCCCCGCGTACCGGGCGGCGACGGGGAAGCGGAAGGGATGCTGCGCAGGGACCTGCAAAGGGGACGGCGTCATCCGTCCATGGTGTCACGTGAGCAGGGCGCCCTCGAGGAGCAGCAGTGCCTGTTTCGTCTCGATCCCGCCCGCATAGCCCGTCATCGATCCGGTGCTTCCCAGCACCCGGTGGCAGGGCACCACGATCGACAGGGGATTGGAGCCGACGGCGGCGCCGACGGCCTGTGCGGCGCGGGGCCGTGCCAGGGTGCGGGCGATCTGCCCGTAGGTGGTGGTGGCCCCGCGGGGGATCGTGCGCAGGTGGTCCCAGACGGCGCGCTGGAAGTCGGTGCCCTCGGGAGCCAGCGGCAGGTCGAAGTCCTCCCGGTCCCCGCGCAGATACTCGAGCAGCTGGGCCTGGGCCTCGTCGAGGAGGGCGTGGGGGCCGCAGGCCGTTGCACCGAGCCGCTCCGGGGCGGGGTAGTGCTTCTGGTGCTCGCGCCAGACGCCGACCAGGCCATCCGGGGTCGCGGCCAGCACATAGTCGCCCAGCGGAGTCTCGAGGTGCCGGTGGAGGCGGGGGCGGTCCTCGGAGGTCGTGGGAGCGGTGGAGGTCATGGAAGGTCCTTCCTCAGGGTGCGCTGATGGTCCGGCAGGGTGTCCCGGTGGTGCCACAGATGCATCACCGCGTAGCTGCGCCAGGGGGAGGCCGCCCCGAGCGTGCGGTCCAGGTCGGTGAAGTTCTCGGCGAGCCCGAGCGCACGGGCCACGGCCAGCAGCGCGACGTCCCGCGGGGGCGCGACGTCGATCGCCCGGGCCCCGCGCAGCAGGGCGTAGTCGGCGGTCCAGGGCCCGACCCCGCGGATCGCCAGCAGCGCCTCGCGCAGTGCGGGCACGGGCAGTTCGGGCGAGGGGGTCGCGGTGAGCGCCTCGGTCAGGGTGCGCCGCCGGGCACCGGGACCACGGAACCACTCCTCGGCCCGGGCTCCGGCCTCGTGCGGCGAGACCGCGAGCCGATGGACCTGCGCGGTGCGCAGCGAAGCGGGCAGAGCGACACCGGCGAGATCGGTCGCAGCCTCGATCAGGGCGCGGGCGCGGTCGGTCGTGATCTGCTGGCCGACGATCGCCCACAGCAGCGCCTCGGCGAGGCTCGGGGTGCCGGGGATCCGCACCCCGGGACGGGCCGCCAGCAGCGGGCCCAGGACCGGCATCGCCGTGCGGAGCCCGTCGTCGATGCCGTGGGGATCGGCGTCGAGATCCAGCAGCTGCCGGGAGAGGGCGACGGCGGCCGCGTAGTCCCGCAGATCGGCCAGGCGAGCGGTCAGCGGCAGGGGCCCCTCGGCGGCCCCCAGGTCCACCTGCAGCACCGCGGGTCCGTGGGGGAGCCCCACGGCCCGGGTCCACGTCAGCCCCTCGACGTGCTCGACCCCGGGCAGCGCCCGGGCGGCGAACCATCGGGCCAGGCCTGCGCCGTCGAAGGGACGGCGCACGGCGAGGTCCGCGTGGACCTCCGCGGCGCCAGCGGCCTCGACGGCCGCGTCGCGAGCCATGGCCCGGCCTGTGCTCGCCGCGTCGGCTGGTCGCGCAGCGTCGGTCGTGACCGCGGGTCCGCCGCGGGGTCGTGCGCGGTCACGGATCGCCGACGGGGGTCGGCCATAGATCCGGCTCACGGTCTCGTGCAGCTGTCGCTCGCTGCCGAAGCCGGCTGCAGCAGCGATGTCCGCCATCGGCCAGGTGGTCGAGCCCAGCAGCTCGTGGGCCCGACGGGCGCGCGCCATCCGGGCGTGCGCGACCGCCCCGGACCCGGTGCGCTCCACCAGGGCGCGGTGCAGGGTGCGCTCGGTGACGTGCAGGCGGGCGGCGAGGCCGCTGACGGGCCGGCTCCCGTCGGGCCCGGCATCCAAGGCACCGGCCCGGATCAGCCCCAGAGCCCGATCTGCGAGAGTGCCGGCAGGGTCGTCGGCCTCGGCGCCGGGCGGCGCGAGCGGACCGCAGCGCTTGCAGGCCCGGTAGCCGGCCTCGACCGCGGCGGCGGCGCTCGCGGTGAACTCCACCCGGTCCCGACGCGGCGTGCGCGAGGGGCAGGAGGGGCGGCAGAAGATGCCGGTGGAGCGCACACAGGTGAAGAACACGCCGTCGAAGCGCGCATCGCGCGCGGTGATCGCGGCATAGCGCTGATCGTCGGTGAGGATCTCCATGCCCCCAGTGAACCCCTCGGCTGCCTGCGGCGCCAGCGGGATCCGGACAGTGCGGTCCTCAGCCCGGCCGCCGGACTGTGAGGACAGCTCCTGTGCTCACTCCCAGCGGAAGAAGAGGGCGGAGACCACCACTCCGACCACCACGGCGGCGACCAGGGAGAGCAGCGGTGCCGCCTCGAGCGGGAGCCCGAGCCAGGCCTGCTGGAGCGCCTGCACTCCGGCGCCGAAGGGCAGGTGGTCCCCGATCCGGGCCACGGTCTCGGGCAGGGCGTCGCGACCTCCGAACATCCCGCCCAGCGCGCCCAGGCCGAGGAAGCCGACCAGCCCGATCGCCACGGCCGAGTTCGGCGTCGGCGAGATCGCGGCGACCACCATCCCCAGCGCGTACATCGCCGCGGCGGAGAGCCCCAGCACTCCCAGGGCCGTGCCGAGATGAGCGGGCGGGTTCAGCCCGAACACCGCGGCCGTGAACCCCAGCGCCAGCCCGATCCCGAGCACGGACTGGAGCACGGACACGATCACCTGGGCGGCCAGCACCATCAGCGGGCTCGCGGGGGTGGCGGAGAGCCTCTTCAGGACGCCGGAACGGCGGTAGTAGGCCAGGAAGCTGGGCATGTTCAGCACCCCGATCATCGTCAGCACCATCATCAGCATGATCGGCAGGACTCCGATGTCCAGGGCCGTGAAGCCCTCGCCGACCTCGACGTCGGCTGTGCTTCCCGCACTGGTGAGCAGTATCAGCAGAGGCAGTCCGAGCGGCGTGATCATCCCGGCGAGATCACGCCGGACCATCTTCGCCTCGGAGACCACCATGGTCCCGAGGGAACGCAGTCCCGGATGCCGGGCGTGCACAGGTGCAGGAACAGGGGAGGCAGGTGCGACGGTGCTCATTCGGCGGTCTCCATCTCATGTCCGGTGAACTGGACGAAGGCCTCGTCCAGGGTGGAGGTGCCGGCCTCCGCGACGAGCTCAGCCGGAGTGCCGGTGGCGAGCACGCGACCCGCCTGCAGCAGCACGATCCGGTCGCACAGCCGCTCGACCTCCTCCATGGCATGACTGATCAGCAGGATCGTGACCCCGTCGGCCTGCAGCTGCTCGATCGTGCGCCACATGCGCCGCCGGGCCGCAGGGTCCAGCCCAGTGGTCAGCTCGTCGAGGATCACCACGCGGGGCCTGCCGGCGAGGGCGAGAGCGACCGAGAGCCGCTGCTGCTGGCCGCCGGAGAGCTTCTCGAAGCGCACGTTGCGCTGCTCCTCGAGGGCGACCAGGTCCAGCAGCTCCGCCACCGGACGCGGGTCCGGGTAGAAGCTCCGGTAGAGCTCGAGCAGCTCGAGCACGGTCAGCGCACTGTGCAGCTCGGCGTCCTGCAGCTGGACCCCCAGCACCTGGCGCAGCGCACCCCGGTCACGGTGCGGGTCCAGCCCCAGCACCGAGACGCTCCCCTCGTCGTGCCGGCGCAGACCGGCGATCACCTCGACGGTCGTGGTCTTCCCGGCCCCGTTGATGCCGAGGATCCCGACGGTCTCGCCCTGGGCGATGTGCAGACTGATGTCGTCGACGACGACGCGGCGACCGTAGCGTTTGGTGAGGTGCTGGACCTGGACGGCGGGGTTCTTCGTGCTCAGCGGAGACATGGCACCGACGCTACGGAGAGGGAGCTCCCTCGCACGCGTGCCCGCCGTCATCGCTCCCGCACCGGCGCACCATGACGATCGGCACGGGTGGCCGGACCGGCCGGGATCTAGGGTGGTGCAATGCGGAGACTGGGCACCGAGAGCTGGGCGGGGATCGCGATGCTGGTCATCGCGGTGGCCGTCGCATCGCCGGCGCTGCTGGGTCTTATCGACCCCCTGATCCCGCGCGTGCTGTGGATCGCGCTGCTGGTGCTCTACATCGTCTCCGTGCTCGTCTCGGGGGCGTCCTCGTCACCGCCCGTGCCGCATTCCTCCCTCACGATCGCGGTGCTCACCTCCTGGGCCCTGGTGCTCACCGTGCCGGGGATGGGCCTGCTGGTCGTCCTGGTCGTGGTGACGGCGGCGATGAGCACCTACGTGGTGCCCCTGGCGGGAAGCATGGTGATCGTGCTGCTGAACACCGGGGTGGTGCTGCTGACCACGGTGCAGGCGGGGTCGCCGGCGGTGGAGATGCTGATGCTGAGCGGCTTCTACCTGCTGATCCAGCTGGCAACCGTGTTCAGCACCGCCACCCTGCTGCGGGAGCAGAGGATGCGCACCGAACTGGCCCAGGCGCACGTGGAGCTCAGGGCCGCCGGAATCCTGCTCGCGGAGACCACGCGCACCGCGGAACGGCTGCGGATCTCCCGCGAGCTGCATGACCTGATCGGGCACCAGCTCACGGTGCTGACCCTGAACCTCGAGGCTGCCAGACACGTGGGCCCCGAGCACGTGCGCGAGCACGTGGACCGGGCCGACGAGGTGGCGAGGGCGCTGCTGCGGGACGTCCGCTCGACCGTGGGGGAGATGCGGAGGCAGCCCGTGGATCTGTTGCAGCAGATGCGCAGCATGGTCGAGGGGCTGCCCGGACTCGAGGTCGACATCGACGTGGACCCGGACCTGGACCTGGGGGAGGAGCAGCAGATCGCGTTCCTCCGCCTCGCTCAGGAGGCGGTGACCAACACGATCCGCCACGCCGACGCCTCCCGGCTGCAGATCGACCTCTCCTGCGATCACGGGCAGGCGACGCTGCGCGCGCGGGACGACGGCGTCGGAGCCCGGGCACCGCGGCTCGGCAACGGCCTGCGCGGACTGCGTGAGCGGTTCGAGGAGCTCGGCGGGGAGCTGACCGTCGAGGGCGACCACGGCTTCACGGTCACCGGACGGGTGGCGACGTCATGACACGGGTGATCGTGGTCGACGACCAGGCGCTGGTGCGCGAGGGGATCCGCACGCTGCTCCAGGTGGCGGGGATCGACGTGGTCGCCGAGGCCGAGGACGGCAGGGCCGCGCTGACGGCGATCGCCGAGCACCCGGCGGACGTGGTGCTCATGGACCTGCGCATGCCGCGCACCGACGGGATCGGGGCGCTCGAGCAGCTGCGGGAGCAGGATTCCCAGGTGCCGGTCCTCGTGCTCACGACCTTCGATGACGACGAGCTGGTGCTGCGAGCCCTGCGCGCCGGAGCCCGGGGCTACCTGCTCAAGGATGTCACCGTCGAGCAGCTCGCCCACGCCGTGCGCACCCTCGAGAGGGGAGGCACCCTGATCTCCCCGTCCATCACCGATGGGCTGCTGCGCGCGATCCGCTCGGGGCCGGTGCCGGCAGAGGGCCAGGCCGTTCCGGTCCAGTCGCTGACCGAGCGGGAGATCGATGTGCTGCGCCTGCTCGCCGAGGGGTACAGCAACCGGGAGATCGCGGGCCTGCTCCACCTCGCCGAGGGCACCGTCAAGAACCACATCTCGACCATCCTGCAGAAGCTGGGGGCCCGCGACCGCACCAGCGCCGTGCTGCGAGCCCTGCGCGAGGGCGTACTGGGGTGAGGGGGTTCTCGGAGCAGTCGATACGGAGGCCCGGGCGGAGGAGATCATCTCCTCCCAGGACGTCCGTGGTCAGATCGTCGGGACCTCCGACGCCACCACGACCTTCCCGGCGGCGTCGTGGATCCTCACCTCAGAGACGTCCTCGCGCATCACCGCCGCATTCAGGCGGCACTCGATCGTGACCTCCGCACCGAGGAAGGTGCCCGAGGGCATCTCCTGACCGTCCTCGCGCACCAGGACGACCTCATAGGTCTCCCCGACCTCGAGACCGTCGATCTCCAGCACGGTCTCGGTGCCCCAGGTGTGCGCGACCAGGGCGACATCGATCGACGCGCCGGGAGGCAGGTCCCCGACCGCGACCTCCTCCACAGCACCCAGAGCACCCGGGGGTCCGGCCGGCGGCGCCTGGAGCCGATGATCGACGAGGACGCCGCCGAGAGCGCCCATGGCGATGAGACCGGCGGCGGCCAGCCCGAGCAGAGCGGGCGTCGCGCGCCGTCCCGCCCACCCGGCGCGCGGGCGGGAGGTCGGCGCGTCGTTCGCGAGCGGCGTCGGCGCTGCGCTGCGCGGCTGACCTGTCGTGGAAGCCAGGACCCGCTGCTCCAGCTTGGACGGGAGCACGGTCTCCTCCCAGCGGATCCCTGCTCGCTCGAGCAGCGCGACGGTCTCCCGCATCTCGTCCAGATCTCGGAGCATCGAAGGGTCCGCGGCGCAGGCCCGATCGAACTCTTGCCGCTCCTGCTCGTCGAGCTCGCCGGCCAGGGCGGCGGCGATCAGCTCCTCGCGGCGCGATGTGGAGTCCGTCATCGGTGGTCCTCCTCGGTCAGTTCGTCGCGCAAGGCCTTCATCCCGTAGAACATCCTCGTGCGCAGGGTCGCAGCCGGCACCCCGGTCCGTTCCGACAGCTGCTGATAGGTCAGTCCGTCCAGCTGCACGGCGACGATGACCTCCCGATGCTCCGCGCTCAAGGTCGCCAGCGCACAGTGGATCACAATCCGGTCCACCACCGCGCTCGCCTCAGTCCTCGGCTCGGCATCGCCCTCGAGGTGCTCGTCGGGAACCGGGGATGGTCGGCGGGCGCGCGCCCGAAGGGCGTCCACGACGACATTGCGGGCGATCGCGAACAACCACGTGCGCTGCGAGCCGCGATCGGCGCTGTACTTCTCCCGAGCCCGCCATGCCCGGACGAACGTCTCCTGCACGCAGTCCTCAGCGATATCGCCGTCCCGAGTGGAGTTGAAGGCGAAGCCGTAGAGAGCACCTCCGTGCTCGCCGTACGCCCGGTGGACGTCGAAACCTTCAGGGGACTCCGGGGGCAGCGCGACCACCCTTTCCGCGTTCGTCGTCGCCAGCACGGTCTTCTCCGTTCGAACAGGCACCTGTCCCAGGAGTACGGCACCGGCGCACCAAGCGTTCAACCGGAGCTAGGTTCTCCCGGGATGTCGCAGAGGCTCTGGAGAAACTCAGACGAAGTCGAGATTCAGGTGAACGGGATCACTCCCGCCGGAGTATATCCGGGCACAGCGGCCCCGATTCGCGGTACCGCTAGACCGGAAGGCAGACCATGCGCACGACGACGAGGACACGTATCGCCGCACTGACGGCCACCGCCGGACTGACGGGACTCATAACGGTCGCCGGAACCGCTCCCGCGCTGGCCGACGACGAGGTTCAGCGGCCCGACACCTTCACCAGCGCCTTCACAGCACACGCGAGTCCTGACGAGGTCATCGACTCCGACGGCAACCCCGTGGACGGCGAGCCGGGCGCGAGCGGGGAGTTCATGTTCTGGATCAACTCGGACGAGGAGATCATCTGCTACGAGATCACCCTGGACGGTGTGACGCCGCCGTACGAGAGCCCGGCCCGGACCGCCACGCACATCCATGCCGCGGCGGCCGGCGAGGCGGGGCCGCCGCGACTGGCGTTCCCCAATCCCGAGGGTGAGGGTGAGCTGGCCAGCTCCGGGTGCATGCAGGGCCCCTTCACCACCGGCCTCGAGGGTGAGGACGGAGTGGACACCGGTGAAGGATTCTCCCTGAAGGAGATCGAGGCAGATCCTGCGGCCTTCACGGCGGACACGCACACCGCCGAGTACCCGGCCGGAGCCGTTCGCGGCCAGCTGACTCAGGTGCCGGTCGGCGGGATCGACACCGGCCAGGGTGGCGCCGCCGACGAGGGTGCCGGTTCCGCATGGGCGGTGGCCGCAGGGGCGGTCGGTGCGGCAACAATCGGGACGGTCCTGATCGCTCGTCGCCGCACCGATGCGCGGTGAGGCAGTAGACCTTCCTCCACGTCGGTGGGTGCTGACGGCCGGGCTATCGGCCCTGGCGCTCGCCGCGTGCACCGTGCCGTCCGGTCCCTCGGGCCCGGACGGCACGCCCACCGGCGGGGGCGGGTCCGCTGATCCGCCGACTCCGGACCGGGACGCACCTGAGCAGGCGGACGGGGGGCCGTCAGCGGAGGATGACTCCTCGACGACCTCCCAGCGGGCCCCCGCGTCGGTCTCTGTCCCGTCCATCGATCTGGACGAGGAGCTGATCGTACTGGGCCTGCTCGAGGACGGGTCCCTGGAGGTGCCCCAGGACGCCGATCGGCTCGGCTGGTTCTCCGGGGGAGCGCTGCCGGGCGCTGCGGGCCCCACGGTGATCGCCGGGCACGTGGACTCCCACGAGGGCCCCGCGGTGTTCTGGAGGCTCTCCGAACTGGTGCCCGGCGACCGGGCAGAGGTGCGGAGCGTGGACGGCGGTCTGGTCTCGTACCTGGTGGACCGCGTCGAGAGCCATGACAAGGACGACTTCCCCACGAGAGACGTCTTCGGTGGCGGGTCGCAGGACACTCTTCGACTCATCACGTGCAAGGGGCCCTGGGTGGAGGAAGAGCAGTCGTATCGCGACAACCTCGTGGTCTTCGCGACGGCGCTGGTCCCGAATCGCCGCTGAGAGGCGTTGCCTCCGAGAGACGTTCGGGCCCCGGCGTGAGGCCGGGGCCCGAACATTCGGAGCGGGCGACGGGAATCGAACCCGCGTAATCAGTTTGGAAGACTGAGGCTCTACCATTGAGCTACGCCCGCGTTGCCGCACCATTGAACCAGATCAGCGCCTCGAGAGCACATCCGCAGTGGCGGAGGCGACATGCATCTGCTCACAGGGCCCCGATCCACCGGGGCATCGCACCGGGGAAGCGGGTAATATTCCCTGGGTTGCCCTCCGGGGTGTAGCTCAGCTTGGTAGAGCACCCGCTTTGGGAGCGGGAAGTCGCAGGTTCAAATCCTGTCACCCCGACTCCGCGCCGGGTCGCCGCCGTGCGAGTACCGGGGCGCGACGAGATACGTCCATCCGATGTCCATCCACAGGGAGACCTGACCAGTGAAGACCGAGTCCGAGAAGCTCAGCCCCACCCGGGTGAAGCTCACCGTCGAGGTGCCTTTCGACGACCTCAAGCCGGCCGTCGAGGCCGCCACCACGAAGATCGCCGATCAGGTGCAGATCCCGGGCTTCCGCAAGGGCAAGGTCCCCTCCAAGCTCGTCGAGCAGCGCTTCGGTCGCCCCGCGATCATGCAGGAGGCCGTCAACGACGCCCTTCCCGACTTCTACCAGAAGGCCGCGGCCGAGGCGGAGATCAAGCCCGTCGGCCGCCCCGAGGTCGAGGTCAACGAGGTCCCGGGCCTGGACGGCTCCGAGGAGGGCAACCTCCTGTTCACCGTGGAGCAGGATGTGCGCCCCGAGATCGCGCTGCCCGACTTCTCGACCTACGAGGTCGAGATCGAGGAGCCCGAGGTCGACGCCGACGCCGTCCAGGTGCGCCTGGACGAGCTGCGTGAGCGCTTCGGCACCCTCGTGGGCGTGGACCGTCCCGCCGCCGACGGCGACTTCGTCTCCCTCGACATGGTCGCGACCATCGAGGACGAGGAGATCGAGTCCGTCGAGGGCGTCTCCTACCAGATCGGTGAGGGCAACATGCTCGAGGGCCTCGACGAGGCGCTCATCGGGCTCTCCGCCGAGGAGACCACCACCTTCGTCTCCACGCTCGCCGGCGGCGACCGTGCCGGCGAGGAGGCGCAGGTCAAGGTCACCGCGCAGTCCGTCAAGGTGCGCGAGCTGCCCGAGGCCGATGACGAGTTCGCCGAGATGGCCTCCGAGTTCGACACCATCGACGAGCTCAAGGAGGACCTGAAGACGCAGGCCGCCGCCGACGCCGAGGGCAACCGCGTGGCCCTGGCCCGCAATGCTCTGCTCGAGAAGCTCCTCGAGGAGCTCGAGATCCCGGTTCCCGAGCAGCTGGTCGAGGACGAGATCCTCTCCCACCTCGAGAACGAGGGCAAGGAGGCCGGAGACCCGCACGGCGAGGAGATCCGCGAGGACACCGAGAAGGCGGTCCGTGCCCAGTTCCTGCTCGACGAGATCAACGGCACCCGCGAGGTGAACGTCGATCAGGGCGACCTCATGAACTACATGACGCAGCTCTCGGCGCAGTACGGCATCGAGCCCAACCAGCTCCTGCAGATGCTCGCCCAGTCCGGTCAGCTCGAGCAGATCTTCTCCGAGGTGCAGCGCTCCAAGGCGCTCGACGTGGTGCTCGCGGACGTGATCGTGAAGAACGCCGCCGGTGACGTCCTGGACCTCGGCCTGTCGAGCGAGGAGTCCGACGAGTCCGGCGACGCCGAGGCGGCTGCCGAGGAGAAGGCTCCTGCCAAGAAGGCTCCGGCGAAGAAGGCCGACGATGCGGCCGCGGAGTCGACCGACTCCGAGTGACCCTCCGCCCCTCTCCAGGGGCGCTCGATGACGGGCCGTCATCCCCTCCGGGATGGCGGCCCGTCGCCGTCGGTGGAAGACTTCGGAGTCCGGGCCGCGATCGTCGTGCGCCCGCTCACGGAGGTCCCTGATGGTATTCCCGACCACTCCTGCCACCAGCAAGGTCACCTGGGGGTTCACCGCCTCCCTGGACGGGTTCCTCGCGGGCCCCGGCCATGACATGGCCTGGCTCGAGGCGTGCCCGCCGATGGACCGCTCGGTGACCGCCGGGCTCGCGGCGCGGGTCGGCGTGATCCTCTCCGGGCGCCGCGGCTACGACGCCGCGCGGGAGCAGGCGGAGGAACGGGGCGAGCTGACCGCCGAGGCCTACGGAGGCGCCTGGTCGGGCACCGAGATCATCCTGACCCACCGGCCCGAGGAGCTCGCCGATGATCCGTCGGTCACCGCGTGGGACCTGGACGTGGTGGAGGCGGTACGGAGGGCGAAGGAGCTCGCCGCGGGCAAGGACGTGCAGATCATCAGCGCTGATATCGCCCGGCAGGCCCTCGAGCACGATCTCGTCGACGAGCTGCAGTACTTCTCGGCGCCCGTCATGCTCGGGGACGGTGTGAGGGTGTTCGAGGTCCCGGGCGGGCGGCTGGTCGAGTGGGAGCTGGTGGGCCCCATCGTGGGCGCCGAGGCGGCCTTCGGCCGGATCTACCGGCCGCGCTGAGCACGCTCCCGGCGGGAGGGCGGGCCCCGCTCCTGCTCGGGACCCTCGGGTGGGAGTTGCAGCCGCCGACCGCTGCCGCCCGTCGCCACCGAGCACCGCCGCCACGGCCACCACCGTCTCCTCGGCACCGTCTCCTCGGCGACGTGCCCGTGCATGCGAACGGCCCGGCTCCCCGAGGGGAGCCGGGCCGCAGGCTGTTCTGCGAGCGCGGATCAGCGGTAGGTCACGAAGCCGATCGGGTTGCCCCAGATGGAGCGCTCGACGACGCGCTGCTTGGAGCCGGAGGCGTCGATGATCTGGCCGTTGCCGGCGTAGATCGCCACGTGGCCGGACCAGGCGACGATGTCGCCGGGCTGGGCCTGGGACTGCGAGATCCAGCGACCGCCGTTGGCGATCTGGCTGGAGGTGCGCGGCACGCTGATGCCGGCGGCCTGGTAGGCGTAGTTGACCAGGCCGGAGCAGTCCATGCCGCCGAGGGACGAGCCGCCCCAGCTGTAGGGGGTGCCGATGGCGGAGCGGGCGGCGTCGACGATCGCGCTGCCGCTCGAGCTCGAGGAGGAGGCCGGAGCGGCGGTGCCGCCGGTGGAGACGCCGCCGCCGTTGAGGGAGGCGCGGGTCTTGGGGCCCACCACGCCGTCGACCTGGAGGCCGCTGGAGGACTGGTAGTTCTTGACCGCGGCGTGGGTGCGCTTGCCGAAGACGCCGTCGACCGAGAGACCCGCACCGTGATCGTTCAGCGCGGACTGCAGATCCTGCACGGCACCGCCGCGCGAGCCCCAGCGGAGCTTCTGCGTGGAATCGAGGACGGCCGACGGCGCGGTGATGGACGGTGCGGCGGGGGCGGTCTGCGCGGAGGGGGCGCTCACGGCCGGAGCGGCCGGGGCTGCCGGGGCGGCCTGCGCGGCGCCGCCGGTGAAGGCGGTGCCGAGGACGACGCCTCCGAGGACCGCTGCTCCACCGAGACCGCGAGCCGCGCGCTGTGCGTGGTGGGTCGGGAGCTGGGCTCGGCCGGGGATGCGATGCGTGTTGTTCTGAGCCATGATGTGCGGTTCGTTCCTTCCGGGCCCGGCCGGGTGCCGGGGAGTGATGCAGGCTGTGGTGACGACCGAAGTCGAGGCGACCTGGACAACATAAGAGCCGTCGGGACGCGGAGTCAGCAGGCTTGGGAGAGCCCGGCAGGTGTCTTGGGACGGTCTTTACGCACCTGTGCGGACTCGTGACCCGATCTCGCCCGGACTTGACGAAGCAGCGGGGGACGGTGCACATCCGTCGGGTTCCGGTCGTGCCTCGAGCCAGTGCGCCTGCGGCGAACAGGGGCCATCGGGAGCCCGCCCAGCGCCTAGAGTCGACCCATCGACGATTCCCGGCATGAAGGAGCACCCGTGTCCTCACAGAGCACTCAGCCCTCCCCGCCCCGCAACGCGGCGGGCGACACCCCGATGGGCCTGGACGACAACGTCTACCAGCGCCTGCTCCGCGAACGGATCGTGTGGCTCGGCTCCGAGGTGCGCGATGAGAACGCGAACGCGATCTGCTCGAAGCTGCTGCTGCTGGCGGCAGAGGATCCCGACAAGGACATCTACCTCTACATCAACAGCCCCGGCGGTTCGATCACCGCAGGTATGGCCATCTACGACACCATGCAGTTCATCAAGCCGGACGTGGTGACGATCGGCATGGGCATGGCCGCTTCGATGGGCCAGTTCCTGCTCTCCTCGGGCACCAAGGGCAAGCGCTACGCGACGCCCCACACCCGCGTGCTCATGCACCAGCCCCTCGGCGGGCTGGGCGGCACGGCCACGGACATCAAGATCCAGGCCGAGCTGATCCTCTCCATGAAGCGCACGCTCGCCGAGCTGATCGCCGAGCAGACCGGCAAGAGCATCGAGCAGATCACCCTCGACTCCGACCGTGACAACTGGTTCACCGCCGAGGAGGCCCTCGAGTACGGCTTCATCGACAAGATCATCAGCGGCTCCGGCGACGTCACCGGTGGTGGCGGCACCGCCGAGTGACCCTCCCGCGACATCCAGCGAACCCTTCACGCAAGGAGACCCCGTGACCTTCGATCCCCGTCCCTTCGGCGCCATGCCGATCGCCCAGGCCGGCCGCGCGGCGGCCATGCCGACCTCGCGCTACGTGCTGCCCCAGTACGAGGAGCGCACCGCCTACGGCATGAAGCGCCAGGACCCGTACACCAAGCTGTTCGAGGACCGCATCATCTTCCTGGGCGTCCAGGTCGACGATGCCTCCGCGGATGACGTCATGGCCCAGCTGCTGGTCCTGGAGTCCCAGGACCCGGACCGTGACATCACGCTGTACATCAACAGTCCCGGCGGCTCGTTCACGGCGCTGACCGCCATCTACGACACGATGCAGTACATCAAGCCCGAGGTCACCACCGTGTGCCTCGGCCAGGCGGCCTCCGCCGCCGCGGTGCTGCTCGCCGCCGGCGCCCCCGGGAAGCGTCTCGCGCTGCCCAACGCCCGGATCCTCATCCACCAGCCCGCGATGGGCGGGGAGGGCGGCGGCGGTCAGGCCTCCGACCTGGAGATCCAGGCGAACGAGATCATGCGCATGCGCGGCTGGCTCGAGGACACCCTGGCCGGCCACTCCGGCCGCACCAAGGAGCAGATCAGCAAGGACATCGAGCGGGACAAGATCCTCACCGCGCAGTCCGCCCTCGAGTACGGCCTGATCGATCAGGTGCTGGAGTCCCGCAAGTCTCCGAGCGCACAGATCGCGAAGTGATCCACCGCCGCCGCTGACGGCTCACGCCCTCTCCGCGGCGGCATCGCACGACCTGCCGACGACCCCTCGACCCCCGGCTGCCCGAGAGCGCCCGGGGGTCGAGGTCACCGTGAGGGACGCGCCGCTCGAGGGGTGGCCGCCTCCCGGGTTCGTCCCACGGTTCGCGGTACCGTGGTGGGGGTTCGCCGACCGCGGGAGTACCTCCGCGGACTCTGCGGAGCGCACTGCTGATCGCCTGACGAGAGGACACGGACATGGCGCGTACGAGCGATGGGGCCGACGTGTTCAAATGCTCCTTCTGCGGGAAGTCGCAGAAGCAGGTCGAGCGGCTGATCTCCGGACCCGGGGTGTACATCTGCGAAGAGTGCATCGAACTGTGCAACGAGATCATCGCCGAGGAGATCCAGGCGGCGCAGCCCAGCGCGCAGGAGCAGGCCCCGCTGCCGGCCCCGCGCGAGATCTTCGACTTCCTCGAGGAGTACGTCGTCGGGCAGGAGCCCGCCAAGCGCGCGCTCTCGGTCGCGGTGTACAACCACTACAAGCGTGTGCGCGCGCAGGATGCCGAGCAGGCCGCCTCGCCGGCCAGGAGCGCCGCCGCGAGCCTCGCCGAGGAGGCGAACCCCGAGCGTGACGACATCGAGGTCGCCAAGTCCAACGTGATGCTGGTGGGCCCCACCGGTTGCGGGAAGACCTACCTCGCCCAGACCCTCGCCCGCATGCTCGACGTCCCCTTCGCGATGGCGGACGCGACCGCGCTCACGGAGGCGGGCTATGTGGGTGAGGATGTCGAGAACATCCTGCTCAAGCTGTTGCAGGCCGCGGACTACGACGTCAAGAAGGCCGAGCGGGGCATCATCTACATCGATGAGGTCGACAAGATCGGCCGCAAGGCCGAGAACCCGTCGATCACCCGGGACGTCTCCGGGGAGGGCGTGCAGCAGGCGCTGCTGAAGATCCTCGAGGGCACCGTCGCCGCGGTGCCGCCGCAGGGCGGTCGCAAGCACCCCCACCAGGAGTTCATCCAGATCGACACCACGAACGTGCTGTTCATCGTGGCCGGTGCCTTCGCAGGGATCGAGGAGATCATCGGTCATCGCATCGGCAAGCGGGGGATCGGCTTCGGCTCGGAGCTGCACTCCCCGCTCGAGCAGGAGCAGCTCTACGGCAAGCTGCAGCCGGAGGACCTGCTGAAGTTCGGCCTGATCCCCGAGTTCATCGGGCGCCTGCCGGTGATCACCAGTGTGGCGAACCTGGATCGCGACGCACTGATCACCATCCTCACCGAGCCCCGGAACGCCCTGGTCAAGCAGTTCCAGAAGATGTTCGCCCTGGACGGCGTCGAGCTCGACTTCGAGCGAAGCGCCCTGGAGGCCGTCGCGGACAAGGCGATCGAGCGCGGCACCGGTGCTCGCGGTCTGCGAGCGATCCTCGAGGAATCCCTGCAGCCGGTGATGTTCGACATCCCCTCGCGCGATGACGTGGTCAAGGTCGTGATCACCGAGGGCGTGGTCGTCGAGGGGCGGGCCCCGCTGATGCTCACCGGCAAGGACGCCGAGACCGAGACCGGGCAGGACCAGCAGGAGCGCTCCGCATGACGGCGACCGATCACGCGGGCCCGGCAGGCGCCGCGTTCCCTGCGGAAGGTCCCGACTCCTCCGCTCTCGCCGCGGGGGACGCCCCCGCCGCGGAACGGGCCCGGCAGCTGCTGGTGAGCGAACGGCGCAGCATCGACAACATCGACGCAGCCCTCGTCCACCTGCTCGCAGAGCGGTTCTCGCATACCCAGCGGGTCGGGATGCTCAAGGCTGAGCACGGGCTGCCTCCGGCAGATCCGGCGCGGGAGCAGGAGCAGATCGCGCACCTGCGGGAGCTGGCGGACCAGGCGGGCCTGGATCCCACCTTCGCCGAGGCGTTCCTGAGGTTCATCGTCACCGAGGTGATCCGCCACCACGAGCAGATCCGTGACGAGGGCTCCGGCCAGAGCTGACGGCACTGCCCGGGTGGCCGTCATCGCGCGGAGGAGGGCATGGTGAGTCCTCCCCATCGACGATCCACGGCATTCTCCGTAGATTCCTTCTCAGTCAAGTCATCCTGGAGGAGGAGAGCGGAATGAGCGGGTTCTGGGGAGCCGATAGCGGGGCTGTGAGGCAGCAGGGGGGGGGCAGCACCGGTGCGGCAGGGACGGTGGAGTCCCTGATGGCCGCGTGCGGAGCAGTGATCGACGCGGTCGAGTGGGTGGGGCCGGATGCCGAGGCGTTCCGCGAGCGCTGGGGCGGGGAGGTGCGCTCGCGTCTCGAGCAGGTGATCGAGCAGCTGCGCGCCGACGGTGACGAGCTGACCCGCCACGCCGAGGAGCAGGACGAGGTCTCCGGCGGCGACGGCGGCGGCGTGCGGGGACCCGGCTTCCCGGGCATCCCCGGGATCCCGACACTGCCCGGCCTTCCGGACCCGTCGGAGATCTGGGGACCGATCGGACCGATCCTGCCCCTGCCCGACGTCCTCGCACGCCCGGAGCTCGGCGGCCCGGTCCTGGCACCCAGGACGCCCACGATCCCGCTCCCGGACTGCAACATCATGCCGCGCGGTGAGACGCTTCCGATCCTCGGGTTCCCGGAGGCGCGGCTGATCCGCTGCTTCACGACACCGGAGGTGATGCCCTTCCCGCCGGTGCTGGAGCCGCTCCCGGCGCCGATACCGCTGCCGACCCCGCTGCCGGTGCCGGGCCCCGCACCGATCCCGATGCCGCAGCCGCTGCCGCGCGACTGGCCGTTGCCCCAGCCGCTCCCGCAACCGCTGCCGATCCCCGACAGCTGGCCGCTGCCGCAGCCGCTGCCGCGTCCGGACGTCTACCGGATCTGAGCCCGGCAGCCGACGCCGAGCTGTCGGCGGCCGGGGCTCCCGATCCGTCGGCGACAGAGACTCCCGGCGGGCCAGGGGCGGGGTCTGCTGACGGGCCGACCTCCCGGCGTGCTCGCTGATAGCATTCAGCCATGGCACGCCTCACGTTCCTCGACTGGCCGGTCCTCCGGCAGCTCCGTGGGGCGGATCCCACGGGGCGCGGCAGCGCAGTGACGTCCGCGGCGACCCGCAGCACCGCCTCGCGCACCGCCTCGGCCGACGGCGTCGTGGACAGCGTCTGCCCCTACTGCGCGGTCGGCTGCAGTCAGCGGGTCCATCACCAGGACGGTCGGGTCGTCCACATCGAGGGGAATCCGGACTCCCCGGTCTCCCGCGGCCGCCTGTGTCCCAAGGGTGCGGCCAGCGAGCAGCTCGCGAACTCCTACCTCCGTCAGACCACGGTCCGCTACCGCAGGCCGTACGGCACCGAGTGGGAGGACCTCGAGCTCGACACGGCGATGGACATGATCGCCGATCGCTTCATCGCCGCCCGTCGCAAGCACTGGGAGGACCAGGACGAGCACGGCCGGCCTCTGAAGCGCACGATGGGCATCGCCAGCCTCGGCGGTGCGACCATCGACAACGAGGAGAACTATCTGATCAAGAAGTTCTTCACGGCCGCGGGCGCGATCCAGATGGAGAACCAGGCCCGCATATGACACTCCGCCACGGTTCCCGGTCTGGGAGCCTCGTTCGGTCGTGGCGGTGCCACGCAGCCTGTGCAGGACTTCGCCAATGCGGACCTCATCGTCATCGAGGGCTCCAACATGGCCGAGGCGCATCCGGTCGCCTTCCAATGGGTGATCGAGGCGAAGAAGCGCGGCGCGCGGGTCATCCACGTGGATCCTCGCTTCACCCGCACCTCCGCGAACGCTGATCGGCACATACCGATCCGCTCCGGGACCGACATCGTCCTGCTCGGCGGCGTGATCCGGCACGTGCTGGAGAACGAGCTGTATTTCAAGGAGTACGTCCAGGCGTACACCAACGCCTCGACGCTCATCTCGGAGGAGTACGGCGACCCCGAGGACCTCGACGGCCTGTTCTCCGGCTATGACCCCGAGACGTCCACCTACGACAACTCCGCCTGGGCCTACGCCGGCGACGAGGACAGCATCGCCCGGGGTCTGCCGGAGAGGGACGAGACCCTGCAGCATCCGCGCAGCGTGCTCCAGATCCTCCGGCGCCATTACGCCCGCTACACCCCGCAGATGGTCCAGGACACCTGCGGCATCTCCCCGGAGGACTTCGAGCATCTGGCGACCTCGATCGCCGAGAACTCCGGGCGGGAGCGGACCACGATGTTCGCCTACGCGCTGGGCTGGACGCAGCATCAGGGAGGGGCGCAGATGATCCGCACCTCCGGCATCCTGCAGCTGCTGATGGGCAACATGGGCCGCCCGGGTGGCGGGATCATGGCGCTGCGCGGCCATGCCACGATCCAGGGCTCCACCGACATCCCCACGCTCTACCACATCCTGCCCGGCTACCTGCCCATGCCGAAGGTGGGCCAGGACGACTTCGCCGAGTTCGTCCGCACCATCGGCAAGAAGGAGCAGAAGGGCTTCTGGGCGAACGCGGACGTCTACACGATCAATCTGCTGAAGGCCTGGTGGGGAGATCACGCGACGGCGGAGAACGACTGGGGATATCACCATCTGCCCAAGCTGACCGGCGCCCACGGCACCTACCAGACCACGATGCGGATGCTCGAGGACGGGGTCGACGGGTACTTCCTGTTCGGACAGAACCCGGCCGTCGGCTCCGCCAACGGACGGCTCCAGCGCCTGGGCATGTCGCACCTGCAGTGGATGGTGGTGCGGGACTTCTACATGATCGAATCCGCCACCTGGTGGCGGGACGGCCCGGAGATCGAATCCGGCGAGCTCTCCCCGGAGCAGATCGCCACCGAGTTGTTCTTCCTGCCGGCGGCGAACCACACCGAGAAGGCGGGCTCCTTCACGCAGACCCAGCGCATGGTGCAATGGCGTGACCAGGCCGTCGAGCCGCCCGGAGACGCGAAGAGCGACCTCGAGTTCATGTATGACCTCGGGGTGCGGATCCGTGAGAAGCTCAAGGACTCCACCGATCCCCGCGACCGCGCGATCCTGGAGCTCACCTGGGACTATCCCGTCAATGGGCACGGGGAGCCCGACGCCGAGGCGGTGCTCGCCGAGATCAACGGCCGCCACCTCGTCGGGGAGAAGGCCGGCCAGCCGCTGAGCTCCTTCGCAGAGATGAGGGCCGACGGCACCACGATCGGAGGCTGCTGGATCTACGCCGGGGTCTACGCCGACGGCATCAACCGGGCCCGCCGTCGCACCCCCGGCACGGAGCAGGATGAGATCGCCGCCGACTGGGGATGGGCCTGGCCGGCGAACCGTCGCATCCTCTACAACCGGGCCTCCGCCGACCCTCAGGGCCGGCCATGGAGCGAGCGGAAGAAGCTGGTGTGGTGGGACGAGGAGGCCGGTCAGTGGACCGGGGACGACATCCCCGACTTCCCCCTGACCAAGCGACCGGATGATCCCGGTGATCCCCATCAGGGCGGGGCGGCGGCGCTCTCCGGCACCGATGCGTTCACCATGCAGGCCGACGGCCGCGGCTGGCTGTTCGCGCCCACCGGGATGGTCGACGGTCCGCTGCCGACCCACTACGAGTCCCCGGAGTCGAACATCCGTAACCCGCTGTACCCGCAGCAGTCCAACCCCACCCGGGTCACCTTCCGGGACGAGGACAATCTCAGCTCTCCCGGGGCGATGGGTCCGGGCGGCGAGGTGTATCCCTATGTGTTCACCACCTACCGGATCACCGAGCACCACACCGCGGGCGGCATGAGCCGCTTCCTGCCGTATCTCGCCGAGCTCCAGCCGGAGATGTACTGCGAGGTCTCCCCGGAGCTCGCCGAGGAGGTGGGCCTGGAGCCCTACGGCTGGGCCACCATCATCTCGGCCCGCAGCGCGATCGAGGCGAAGGTGCTGGTCACCGAACGGATGGTCCCGCTGCAGGTGGGGGAGCGGACGGTCCACCAGATCGGACTGCCCTTCCACTGGGGCCAGGGCACCGAGGCGATCATCACCGGTGACGGTGCCAACGACCTCATCGGGATGAATCTCGACGCCAACACCCAGATCCAGAACAGCAAGAACAACTCGTGCACCCTGATCCCGGGGCGCCGGCCACGGGGAGCGGAGCGCGGGGAGTTGGTCGAGGCCTACCGCCGCCGTGCCGGGCTGGTCCTGGCCGAGCACCCGGCGGTCGACGGTGCCGAGGGCGCGCCGGGTGCCGGTCCCGCCGATGACGCGGTGGCGCATGCGGTGCGGGGGCCGGAGGAGGCCGGGGCAGTGCCCAGCGGAGAACCGTCGATGAAGGAGATGAAGCACCGATGAGCCTGCTCGCCGGACCGGACGGACCTGCTGCCAGCTCGGGCTGGGACCACACCCACGAGCGGAAGGGCTTCTTCACCGACACCTCGATATGCATCGGCTGCAAGGCCTGTGAGGTGGCCTGCAAGGAGTGGAACCACAACCCCATCGACGGGAATCTGGAGATCCTCGGCTCGAGCTACGACAACACCGGAGAGCTCAGCGCGAACACCTGGCGGCATGTCGCCTTCGTCGAGCAGGGTCAGGAGCGGATCGAGCAGGCCCGGGAGTCTGGGCGCACGCTCGTCAGCCTCGGGATGCCCGGCATCGGACCGAAGTCCTCGGGCCGCCGCGGCGCGACGCCGGCCGGGGACCTCTCGGACACCGACCGCACCCCGCCGGACACCCCCGAGTTCCGCTGGCTGATGTCCTCCGACGTGTGCAAGCACTGCACCAACGCCGGCTGCCTGGACGTCTGTCCGACCGGTGCGATCTTCCGCTCGGAGTTCGGCTCCGTGGTGGTCCAGCAGGACGTCTGCAACGGCTGCGGCACCTGCGTGAGCGCCTGTCCCTTCGGCGTCATCGAACGCCGCGACGACGGCACCATCTCCCCCTTCGCCCACCGCGAGGACCCGGTGGACCGGATGGGCACCGCCAGCAAGTGCACCCTCTGCTACGACAAGCTGGTCGACGGCCAGGAGCCCGCCTGCTCCGCGACCTGCCCCACGCAGTCCATCAAGTTCGGCGATCACCCCGACCTGACCACGGAGGCGCAGCAGCGCGTCACCGACCTCCACGAGCGCGGCATGACCGAGGCCCGGCTGTACGGGGCGAACCCGAAGGACGGCGTGGGCGGCACCGGCTCGGTGTTCCTGCTGCTGGACGAGCCCGAGGTCTACGGGCTCCCGCCGGATCCGCAGGTCCCCACGAAGTCCCTGCCCGCCACCTACGCCCGAGTGGGCCTCGCCGCTGCGGGCATGGTCGCCGTCGCCGCGCTGTCCTTCCTGGGAGGGCGTCGATGAGCCTCACCGAGTTCGACGCCGATCGCCCGCCCGAAGGGGCCCGCCGTCGTCGCCGCGGGAGGGGTCGCCGCCGCCGTGCTCTCACCGAGGTGGGGATGGGGGACGGCTCCCGCGAGGGTGCCGTCGTCGAGGACGTCGAGGTCGAGCGCGCCGACGAGTTCGACTCCTATTACGGCCGTCCCATCGTCAAGGCTCCGCCGTGGAAGGAGCCGATCGCGGTGTACCTGTTCCTCGGCGGGATCGCCGGCGGCTGCGGACTGCTCGCCTTCGGAGCGCACTGCACCGGCCGTCCCCTGCTGCGCCGCAGCACCCGCCTGATCGCCCTCGGCGCGGTCGGCGTGGGCACCGTCGCCCTGATCGAGGACCTCGGCAGGCCCGAGCGGTTCCTGAACATGATGCGCACCGTCAAGGTGAGCTCGCCGATGAGCCTGGGCACCTGGATCCTCGCCGGGTTCGGGAGCCTCTCCGGGGTGCTCGCCGCCCTTGAGGTGGACCGGCTGACGGGGCAGAGGCTCCCGCTCGGTCCGCTGCGCTCCCTGCTCGGCGCGCTCGAGACCCCCACCGCGGCCGGTCAGGCCGTGCTCGCCCCGCTGCTGGCCTCCTACACCGGAGCTCTGCTCGGCAACACCATCGTCCCCACCTGGGAGGCGGGTCGCGAGCACCTCTCCTTCCTCTTCGCCTCCTCCGCGAGCCTCGCCGCCGGCGGTGCCGCGATGGTGACCACCCCCGTCGAGGAGGCCGGGCCCGCCCGGGTGCTCGCCACGGCAGGGGTGGCGGGGGACGTGCTCTCGATGCACCTCATGAAGCGGTCGATGCATCCGCTCGAGGCCGAGCCGCTCGAGACAGGGCGAGCCGGAACGCTGCTGAAGTGGTCCGAGCGCCTCGCGATCGCCGGCGGCATCGGCACCCTGCTCGGGGGTCGCAACCGCTATGTCGCTGCGGCGAGCGGTGCGGCCCTGCTCGCCTCCTCGGCGCTGACCCGCTTCGGGGTGCTGTACGCGGGACTCGAGTCCGTGAAGGACCCGCGCCGCGTCGTCACCCCGCAGAAGGAACGCCTCGCCGCCCGTCGCGCCGCCGGCACCACCGACGACTCGATCACCACCGCCGGCTGAGCCCCGCCCCGCGCACTCACGGGGCAGCCCTCGCCCCGCGCCAGTGACGCACAGCGGGGCGATAGACCGAGCCATTCACCCCGCTTTGTGACGTTGATGAGGGCGTTCTCTCTGGAAGGGTGGGCGTGCCGGCATCTCAGCGCACGTCGATCCCGGCACCCTCCACCGTCTCGCCGATGATCGGGAAGCCGGGCACCTCACCGATCACCAGCAGCCCGCCCGAGGTCTGCGCATCCGCGAGCAGCAGCAGATCGTCCTCGGAGGTGCCGGCCCCGGCACGCAGCTGACCGCTCGCCTGCACCCACTCCAGGTTCCGCCGGGTCCCTCCGGAGACGTAGCCGTCGCGCAGCGCCTCGGCCGCCCCCTCCACGAGGGGCACGGCGCTCCGGTCGATCACCATTCCCACCTCGGAGGCGCGGCCCATCTTGAACAGGTGCCCCAGCAGTCCGAAGCCGGTCACATCGGTCGCCGCTCGCGCCCCAGCTGCGAGCGCGGCCCGCGAGGCGTCCCGGTTCAGTGCCGTCATGGACGCGATCGCCGCGGCGGAGACCTCACCGGTGGACTTCATCCGGTTGTTCAACAGACCCACCCCGAGAGGCTTGGTCAGCGTGATCGGCAGCCCTGCCTCGGCGGCGTCATTGCGCAGCAGGCGGTCCGGATGCGCGGTGCCGGTGACCGCCATGCCGTACTTGGGCTCCGGATCGTCGACCGAGTGCCCGCCGATCACCGGCACTCCCGCCTCACCGGCGATCTCGAGCCCGCCCGCGAGCACCTGCTGCAGCAGTTCGTAGGGGAGCACCCCGCGAGGCCAGCCCACCAGGTTGATCGCCACCACCGGCTCACCTCCCATCGCATAGATGTCGGAGAGGGCGTTCGCGGCCGCGATGCGACCCCAGTCGAAGGCGTCGTCCACCACCGGGGTGAAGAAATCCGCGGTGGAGAGCACCGCGGTGTTCCCGTCGGGCCCACCGATCCGCACCGCGGCGGCGTCGTCGCCGTCCTCCAGGCCCACGATCACCTGGTCGTACTGCTGGCCGGCCAACGCCGACACGACGTCCTCCAGCTCTCCGGGCGGGATCTTCGAGGCGCAGCCGCCACCGTGCGCCATCGTGGTCAGTCGGATCGCGGGCTGGGACACGGGCCGGATCGGGTTCTCGCTCATGGCTCGAGCCTAGGCCGTCCCGCCTGGAGGTGACAGGCCGAGTCGTCCCTGGTCCGGCGGTGATAGTTTGGAACGCGGAGGCGTACGTGTCCTGGTGGGCGCCCCGGTCTTCAAAACCGGTGAGACCGAGCATCTCGGTCTGGCGGGTTCGATTCCCGTCCGCCTCCGCCAATCCTTCGTCGTCCCATGACGACGTCACCGAGCCAGCCCCACCACCGAGCCAGCCCCAGGAGATCCCGTGCCCGTGCCCCCGCAGCCCGGTGAGGAGAGCTCGGACCCGCGCCGACGGATCCCGCGCACCGACCACCTGCTGGCGCATCCGGACATCGCGGGGGCGGCGCGCACGCTGAGCGAGCGCGTGGTGGTCGGCATCGTGCGCGCGACCCAGGACCGTGCCCGGGCAGGGGAGATCACCCCCGAGCAGGTCGAGGGCGAGATCCTCGCCGCTCTCGGGGACCGCTCCGCCACCTCCCTGCGCCCGGTCCTGAACGCGACCGGGGTCATCGTCCACACGAACCTCGGCCGGGCGCCGCTCTCGGACGCCGCGCGCGCAGCGCTCCAGGATGCCGCCGGGTACACCGACGTCGAGTTCGATCTCGGCACCGGCGCCCGCTCCCGGCGCGGAGCCGGTGCCCGGGCGGCGCTGCTCGCCGCCTGCCCCGAGGCCGAGGATGCCCTGGTCGTCAACAACGGCGCCGCCGCCCTGCTGCTGGCCGTGACGGCGCTCGCCGGCAGCGGCGAGGTGGTGCTCAGCCGCGGCGAGATGATCGAGATCGGTGCCGGCTTCCGCCTGCCGGAGCTGATCACCTCCACCGGTGCGGGCCTGCGCGAGGTCGGCACCACCAATCGCACCCACCTCGCCGACTATACGAAGGCGATCGGCCCCGAGACAGGGTGCGTGCTGCGGATCCACACCAGCAACTACCGCGTCATCGGCTTCACCTCCGAGGTGGGCCTGAGCGAGCTCGTCGGCCCCTGCCGCGAGGCCGGGCTCCCGCTGATCGCGGATCTCGGCAGCGGGCTGCTGCGTCCCGAACCCGGACTGCCCGAGGAGCCCGATGCCGCCACCGCTCTGCGGGACGGCGCCGACCTGGTCATCGCCAGCGGCGACAAGCTGCTCGGCGGCCCCCAGGCCGGGATCCTGCTGGGCAGCTCCGAGATCATCGCCCGCCTCGCCCGCCACCCCCTCGCCCGCGCCGTGCGCGCGGACAAGCTCACCCTCGCCGCGCTCGAGGCGACCCTCACCGGGCCCGTCCCTCCGGTGCTGGAGGCGCTGCGCCAGGACCCGGACGCCGTGCGCGAGCGCACCGAGCGCCTCGCCGCACAGGTAGGTGGGCGAGTGCTCGTCCATGAAGGTCGCGTCGGCGGCGGGGGAGGGGCCGAGGTGCCGCTGCCCGGCTGGGCGCTCGCCCTCGAGGCAGAGCTCGCCGCCCCGCTGCGCACCGGTGATCCGGCGGTGGTCGCCACCGTGCGGGACGGCGACTGTCTGCTGGATCTGCGCTGCCTCCCTGCCGAGGCGGATGAGCGCGTGGCCACCGCGGTGACCGCAGCTCGTGCCGTGCTCCGCGGGTCTGCCGCGCCCGGGGCAGCCTCGCCCGGGTCTGCCTCGCCCGGCTCCGCCCTGCGCGGCCCCGCCCTGCCCGGTCCTGGCCGGTCCGACACCCCTGCAGGTCACTGACCGTGCAGGTCATCGCCACGGCTGGGCACGTCGACCATGGCAAGTCGACTCTCATCAGAGCCCTCACCGGGATCGAGCCGGATCGTCTGGCCGAGGAGAGGCGCCGCGGGCTGACCATCGACCTCGGCTTCGCCTGGACCGCCCTTCCCTCCGGCGCCGAGATCTCCTTCGTCGACGTCCCCGGCCACGAGCGCTTCCTCGGCAACATGCTCGCCGGCCTCGGCCCCGCCCCGATCGTGTGCTTCGTGGTCGCGGCCGACGAGGGCTGGCAGGCCCAGTCCAGCGACCATCGGGACGCGCTGGCCGCGCTCGGCATCGACCAGGGCCTGATCGTCGTCACCCGCAGGGACCTGGCTCCGGAGCGGGTCGCGGACGTCATTGCCCAGGCCCGTGCGGAGCTGTCCGGAACCGGTCTCGCCCATGCCCCCGCCCTGGCGGTCTCCGCGGTCACGGGGCAGGGGCTGAGCGAGCTGAGGAACCAGCTGGACGCCGTCGTCGCCGCTGCTCGAGCGCCCGAGGCGGATCACAGGGTGCGGCTCTGGGTGGACCGCGCCTTCAGCATCTCCGGCGCCGGCACCGTGGTCACCGGGACACTCGCCGCCGGCACGCTGCGCCGAGGAGACCAGCTGGCGCTGTGCGGGGCGGGGCTCAGCCGCGACGTGGTGGTGCGCGGAGTGCAGAGTCGGGGTGGGGCGCTCGAGCAGCTGGGTCCGGTGAGTCGTGCCGCGGTGAACCTGCGCGGCGTGAGCACCGAGGAGATCGGGCGCGGTGACGCGCTGCTCACCCCCGGGGCCTGGGAGATCACCGCTCAGTTGGATGTGCGCCGGACGACGGGGCGAGCGCTGGACGATGCCGCGCCCGAGATCATGGTCCATATGGGCACCGCTGCTGTCCCTGCCAGGGTGCGCCCTTTCGGCGCGGACCATGCCCGGCTCACCCTGGCGCGACCGCTCCCGGTGAGAGTCGGGGACCCGATCGTGCTCCGGGGCAGCGGCAGTCGATCGGTGCACGGCGGTGCGCTGGTGCTCGACGTCGATCCGCCCGTGCTCGGGCGCCGCGGGGACGGTGCGCGCCGCCGTGCCACCCTGGAATCGATGCCCGCAGGTGGTGATGCCGGAGTGGAGGTGCAGCGACGGGGCGCGCTGCGGGAGGCATCGCTCGAGCGTTTCGGGATCATCGTGCGGTCCCCGCTCCCCGAAGGTCTCCACAGAGCGCAGGGCTGGCTGTTCTCGACCGACGCGCTCGGGCGCTGGACCACAGAGCTGCACGCTCTGCTGGACCGGGACCGCGCTTCAGATCCGCTCTCCTCAGGCATCCCCCGCAAAGCAGCGGTCGATGCACTCGCCCTGCCCGATGCCACGCTGCTGGACACCGTCATCGCTGCCGCAGGCCTCGAGCGACGCGACGGCCGCGTGCTCGACGGCTCCGTCGCGAGAGGGCTCGGTGCCGCGGAGGCCGGCATCTCCTCCCTCGAGCAGCGGCTGCTCATCGCCCCCTTCGCGGCACCGGAGGCGGAGGAACTCGCCGCACTGCACCTCGGACCGCGCGAGCTCGCCGCGGCTGCAGCACAGGGACGCCTGCTGCGCCTGCCCGGAGAGGTGGTCCTGCTGCCGAGCTCACCGGCGCTGGCGATGAGGGAACTGGCGGCGCTGCCCCAGCCCTTCACCGCCAGTACGGCGCGCCGAGCCCTGGGCACCACTCGTCGGACTGTGATCCCGCTGCTCGAGCATCTCGACAGCCGGGGATGGACCCGACGGGTGACGGCCGGACTCCGCGAGATCGTGCGCTGAGCGCTGAGCGCTGAGTGCTGAGTGCTCTGCTCTGCCGTACGGCGCCGTGTGCCTGGGCCGTACGGCGATGCGCGCCTGCTGGCGGGGGACAGAGGTCAGCGCCGCGCCGCGAGCCAGGCCCTGTGTGCGTCGAGCAGCGCGTTCTGCGCCTCGCTGTGGTCCGCTGCCCCCAGGAGTGCGGCGGGGGAGGTCTGCGACGTCCACAGGGCCCTGACCGGCACCTGTCGACGGTCGTGCAGCTGGGCGACCAGGACGGTCTGCTTCTGGTTCGCCGGGGGCGGGAGCAGCTGGTGCACCTGCTCCCAGCGCAGGGACTGCTCCGCTCCGAGGAAGCCGCACCACCGGAAGCCGTCGTCGTCGATCACGAGTCGGGCGCGGCGGGCGATCCAGAGGATGAACAGTCCTCCGCCCACGCCGAGCAGAGCGGGGATGAATAGCATCAGGAACCATGCGGTCTGCATCGCGATGGACAGGATCACCGCCGTGAGCGCTCCCCCGATCCCGATCAGGATCACCAGGGGACCGACGAAGAAGTTTATCCGTGAGTCATTGCTGCGGATGGTCGTGGGCACTGTGCTCTCCGAGCTGGGATGGTGAACGGACCATGCCACATTACTGCCTGCCGTCGGGGTCCAGCACCCTGGGCGGGCCCGGTGGGGAGTTGTCCCCATGGTCGTCGGTCCGGGCTCGGGCTAGCGTTGGAGAGATCAGGGTGAGCAACGATCGAGGGTGGACGGCATGGCGGGCTTCTACGGCGGCGACACCGAGCAGATGCGCGGGCACGGCACAGCGTGCAAGCAGGGTGCCGAGAGCATCCTCGAGGTGACAGAGCGGGCGAGGGCCCTCATCGACGCAGTGGCATGGGTCGGACCGGACGCCGACGCCTTCCGCGACCTCTGGCACGGGAGCGTCGAGCCGGGCCTTCGCTCGGCCTCGGACGAGGTCCGCGGTCATGGGGACGAGCTGGACAAGAACGCCGACGAGCAGGACGAGGCCTCCGGCAGCGGCGACGGCGGTGGCATTCTCGACCGTCTCCGCGACCTCCTCGACGACATGCCCCCGATCGTCGGACCGGTGCCCGGATCCCCGCTCACCCCCGACGTCATCCGGGATGTCGCCGACGGGCTCGATGACTGGTTCACCGGCGGAGGCGCGACCGGGGACCAGTCCATGTTCGGCGCCGAAGACGACTTCGGCGAGGGGCAGGTCGCGGCCGACGGTCGACCGATCGGGCAGCACGATGCGGGCGGCTCCTACTGGGAGGGTCGGGAGATCGAGAACGATGCGGGCTATGTCGACGTCCGTGCGGAGGCTCGGGCGAGCGCAGGTGCCCACGTCACCCAGGACGAGTTCGGCAATTACACAGCGAGCGCCGGGGCACGCGCCGGTGCGGAGGTCGGTCTTGACGAAGCCCTGTACGGGCCCGACGGCGAGCCGCTGCTCTCCGCCGGAGGGCGCGTGGGCGCCGAGGCGTATGCAGAGGCTGGGGTCAGTGGCGGTCCTGATGGTGTGAGCGGGGGCGCGCGAGCCGGCATCGGCGCCTATGGGGATCTGTCGGTGACGGCCCATGGGCCGTTCGGGGCGAGCAATGAACTGGGTGTCGAGGGGTATGCGGGCGCCCATGCCGAAGCGAACGCCTACGCGAATCTCACACGGAACGAGAACGGTCAGATCAACGGTGCGGAGTGGGGTGCGGGAGCCTCCGCCTTCGCGGGGGCGGAGGGCGCTGCCACCTTCGAACAGACATCACCTGGTGGATGGTTCTTCGCGGAAGGCTCTGCCGGTGCTCAGGCCGGTGCGGGCATCGGCGGGGACACCGGCGGCGCCTTCTCCACCGATGAGATCTCCTTCGGCATCGGAGGTGAGGTCGCACTGGGTGGCGGGGTGACCGGCGACCTCACGGTGGCCATCCACCCCAACGAGATCGTCGATACCTTCACCCCGGGCGACTACAACATCGACGACGCCCTGAGCGACGCCTCGGGTGCAGCCCGCGACGCGGGAAACTGGGTTGCCGACAACTGGCCCTTCTGATCCCGTGAGAACGGCACCGCCCCGACTCTGGTGATCAGCGCTCGGACCGTGCGGTGGGGGCACGATCCCCGTCAGCCCCTTCGATCCAGCCGCTGCCGTCCGCCGCTGTCCGGACGGTCAGCGACCCTGCGGAGGGTGCTCGGCGAGCCACTGCTGGTGGGCACTGAGGACGGTGTCCCCGGCCCGCAGATACCACGGGTGCCGTGATCACCAGGAGCCCGAACAACGCCACGAGCAGGGCACTCACCAGCCCCCCGCGGAACAGTAGCGCCACGGAGAACAGCGCCGTGAAGAATCCGATGACGACGAGCGCCGCCGCGTCCTACAGGAGCGAGGTGCTCGATCCTGCACGGACGGCGACAGAGCGCATGGAGAGCCCTTCGTGGCCGCCGCGAAGGGGTCAGCCCTGGTTCCGGGGCTGCTTGACCGGCGGCTCGCCGAGCTCGACGTCGCGGGTGAGGATCTCCTCGCCCTCCCCGACGGCCAGCTCGAGCTGCTCGATCCGTCCCAGCGCCGTCAGGTCATCGGCGGCGGCTTCGAGATGGGCGAGCGCCGCCTGCGGGGCCACGACGGTGACGGACAGGATCGGGGTCTTCTGGGAGACCTTCGCGTCGGACTTGATGCGTCGCAGCGTGATCGCTGCCTGTGCCACGGTGTCCACGAGCGCCGCATCCTGACCGGCAGCGGCCTCCCGCAGCGGAGCGGCCTCGGGCCAGGCCTGGGTGTGCACGCTGCCACCGCGCCACCACGACCAGACCTCTTCGGTCGCGAACACGACCACGGGGGCGAACAGGCGCAGCAGCACCTCGAGAGTGATCGCGAGGGCCGCGCGTGCGGAGGCGGCACCGGCCTCACCATCGGGCGAGTTGCCGTGGGCGCGCTCCTTGACCAGCTCGATGTAGTCGTCGCAGAACGCCCAGAAGAACGGCTCGGCGACCTCGAGGCCACGGGCGTAGTCCATGTCCTCGTAGGCCGCCGTGGCCTGCTCGACCACGGTCGCCAGCTGCGCGAGCAGGGCCCGGTCCAGCGGATCGGTGACCACCGCCGGATCCGCCGCGAGACGGCCCGCGGGATCGGCGGGCGCCGCACCGAAGCCGAGCGCGAACTTGGAGGCGTTGAGGATCTTGATCGCCAGGCGGCGACCGATCTTCATCTGCCCCTCGTCGAAGGCGGTGTCCACGCCCTGACGTGCCCGCCCGGCCCAGTAGCGCACCCCGTCGGAGCCGTGCTGCTGCAGCAGCCCCAGCGGGGTGACCACGTTGCCCTTGGACTTCGACATCTTCTTGCGGTCCGGGTCCAGGATCCAGCCATTGATCGAGGCGTGCTTCCACGGCAGCGCATCCTGCTGCAGGTGGGAGCGCACGATCGTGGAGAACAGCCAGGTGCGGATGATGTCGTGGCCCTGCGGACGCAGGTCCATCGGGTAGACCTTGTCGAACAGGTCCCCGTCCTCGTCGATCCAGCCGCCGGCCAGCTGCGGGGACAGCGACGAGGTCGCCCAGGTGTCGAGGATGTCCGGGTCGGCGACGAAGCCGCCCGGCTGATGGCGCTGGGACTCGGTGTAGCCGCGGGGAACATCGATCGTGGGGTCGATCGGCAGCGCCTCGACCGACGGGGTGAGCACGGTGTCGTAGTCGGTCTCGCCGTCGGCGCCCACCGCATACCAGACCGGGAAGGGCACGCCGTAGAAGCGCTGGCGCGAGATCAGCCAGTCCCCGGTCAGGCCCTCCACCCAGTTGCGGTAGCGGGACTCCATGTACGCGGGATGCCAGGTGAGCTCCTCGCCACGGGCGATCAGCTCGTCGCGCAGCCCGCCCTCGGAGGTGTCGCGGCCACCGTTGGTGAGGTACCACTGGCGAGAGGTGACGAACTCGAGCGGCTTGTCGCCGTTCTCGTAGAACTTCACGGGGTGGGAGATCTTCGTCGGTTCGCCGACCAGGTCGCCGGACTCGGTGACCATCTCCACCACGCGTTTCTGGGCGCTGAACACCGTCAGTCCCGCGAGCTCGGCGTAGGCGGCCTGCCCCTCGGCGGTGGTGATCCACGGCGCCTCGGGCAGGAAGCGGCCGTCGCGCCCCACCACGGAGCGGGTGGGCAGGGACAGCTCGCGCCACCAGGTGACGTCATTGGCGTCGCCGAAGGTGCAGATCATCGCGATACCGGCGCCCTTGTCCGGCTGGGCGAGGGGATGCGCCAGGACGGGCACCTCGACCCCGAACAGGGGAGATGTGACGGTGGTGCCGAACAGGCCCTGGTACCGCTCGTCGTCGGGGTGCGCGACGAGCGCGACGCAGGCGGGAAGCAGCTCGGGGCGGGTGGTCTCGATGTAGACGGTCGCGTCCTCACCGGCCCCGGCAGCGGTGCGGGTGAAGCCGATGCGGTGGTAGGCGCCCTCGCGGTCGCGGTCCTCCTGCTCGGCCTGAGCCACCGCGGTGCGATAGGTGACGTCCCACATGGTGGGGGCCTCGGACTGGTAGGCCTGGCCCGCCTCGAGGTTCTCGAGGAAGGCGCGCTGGGAGGTGGCGCGGGAGCGGGCGTTGATCGTCTGGTAGCTGTGCTTCCAGTCCACCGACAGGCCCAGGGTGCGGAAGACCTCCTCGAAGGACTTCTCGTCCAGCGTGGTGAGCTGCTCGCACAGCTCGATGAAGTTGCGCCGCGAGATGGGCAGCTGGTTCGCGGCCTTCGCGGACTTGTTCGAGCCGCCCTCCTGCGGGGGAGTGAAGTCCGGGTCATAGGGCAACGTGGGATCGCAGCGCACGCCGTAGTAGTTCTGGGCGCGGCGCTCGGTGGGCAGGCCGTTGTCGTCCCAGCCCAGCGGATAGAACACGTTCTTGCCGCGCATGCGCTGGTAGCGCACGATCATGTCCGCCTGGGAGTAGCCGAAGACGTGGCCGATGTGCAGGGAGCCCGACGCCGTGGGCGGCGGGGTGTCGACGCTGAACACCTGGTCACGCGTGGTCTCCGGATCGAAGGCGTAGAGCTCCTGCTCGCTCCATACGCCGTCCCACTTCTCCTCGAGACCCTCGAGGGAGGGGCGGTCCGGGATCGTGGAATCAGGGCGCGGTGCGGTATCGGTCATGGGGACATTGTTCCAGGTCTGCGACGCCGTGCAACGCAGGCGGCGACAGTGTGAGCGCCCTCGCGTGCCGAGGGCACGCGCGGGGCCCGACGGGACTCGACCCGACCCGGCCCGACCCCGGCCTGGCCCGGCCCGGCCTGGCCCGGCCCCGACCCGCCCCCGACCCGACCCTACCCCCGGCCCGGCCCTGGCCGGCCCGGCCCCGGCCGGCGCTGCCGTCGTCGGATGTCGTGGGAGGGCCTATAGCGCCGTGAGGTGGCGTATATGCCACCTCACGGCGGCATAGGCCATCGTGTGACACGCGGCGGGGTGCCGGCAGGACATCGCGTGACGCGGGGCGGAGGCTGGCGGGCGTCGGGAGGTGCCGGGTGCTGGCGTGGCGGCGGCAGTCGGCGAGAGACGGAAGTGACTGGCTGCCGTGTCCCCGCATCTGATCCGCCCGCGCCCCGTACGGTGGGGGCATGGCTCTGGAACGCCTCGCCCTGGTCTCTGACGTGCATGGCAACCTCACCGCCTACGAGGCGGTGCTCGCCGATATCGCCGCGCGGGGCATCTCCCGCGTCATCAATCTCGGTGATGTGGTGGGCAAAGGACCCCGCGGCTCCGCCTGCACGGCGCTGACCCGGGAACGCTGCGAGGCCACCGTGCGCGGAAACTGGGAGGTGTTCGTCGCCGGTGACGGAGAGAGCCGGGGCGAGGCGCACGCCTGGTGGCGCGGAGAGCTGACCGCTGAGGACAGGCGATGGCTGCTCGGCGTCCCCGGCAGCGTCGACGTGGAGCTCTCAGGCCGACGAGTGCGCCTGCTGCACGCCTCGCCGATCGACGAGTTCACCCGTGTGCACCGGGACCACAGCGCGGAGCAGTTCGCGATGATGTTCGAGCCCACGCCCTTCACCGGCGAGCTCCCCCGTGCCGACGTCGTCGTCTACGGAGACATCCATGAGCCGTACCTGAGGTCCGGAGTCGAGGGGGTGCTGGTGAACGCCGGCAGCGTCGGCAATCAGCTCGACGATCCGACGCCCTCCTACGTGATCCTGGAGGGGCACGCGAAGACGGCGCGAGCCGACGGCGAGGATGTCCCGTTCGGGGTGCAGTTCGTCCGGGTGCCCTATGACGCGCAGACCGAGATCGATGCGGCCCGTGCCCTGTGCATGCCCGAGCTCGAGGCCTACGAGATCGAGCTGCGCACGGGTGTGTATCGCGGCGAGCATGCCGCGCGAGGGCTCCTCTCGCTCTGAACACCGATCTCGCCCTGATCACCGAGATACCGGCCATCTCCGATGCACAACCCCTGCCGCGGGCAGTCGTCTGGAGCGCCCGAGCTCTGGGCCGGCCCATGGGGAGGGGCGAGGTGGTCTGGGCCGGCCCATGGCGGCGCACGGTGGCATATATGCCAGCTGGCCTCGCCATAGGCCGCTCGGCGACACGTCGCGTGCTGGCGCTGGCCGGCGGAGGGGCGGCCTCGAGCGGGCTGCCGAGGGTGGCCTGACGCAGGCCGGGGCCGCTCGCGGCAGGCGCTGGCTCGCGCCCACGGCTCACGGCACCCGCGCGGTCCACTCTTCGGTGCCGAACTTCGTCTCCACCAGCGCGCGGGCCCTGGCGAGCTCGTCCTCGGTGTACTCGGAGCCGACGGTGTCGTAGCGGGTGCGGAAGAAGTCCAGGAAGCCGTCGATGATCTGGTCCCGCGCCATGCCCGTCTGCGATCGGATCGGGTCCACGCGCTTGTTCGCGCTGCGGGTGCCCTTGTCGGAGAGCTTCTCCCGGCCGATCCGCAGCACCTCGCCCATCTTGTCCGCGTCGATGTCGTAGCTCATCGTCACGTGGTGCAGCAGCACCCCGCCGGCGAAGCGGCGCTGGGCGGCGCCGCCGATCTTGCCCTGCTCGGAGGCGATGTCGTTCAGCGGGACGTAGTGGGCCCTGACCCCGATCTCCGCGAGGGCTCCCATCACCCAGTCGTCCAGGTACGCGTAGGCCTGCTCGAAGGTCAGCCCCTCCACCAGGGAGGTCGGCACCACTAGGGAGTAGGTGATGCAGTTGCCCTGCTCCATGAACATCGCCCCGCCGCCGGTGATGCGGCGCACCACCCCGATGCCGTGCCTCGCCGCACCCTCGGCATCGACCTCGTTGCGCAGCGACTGATAGGAGCCGATCACCACCAGCGGGGAGTCCCAGTCCCAGATCCGGAAGTGCGGATTGCGTCGCCCGGCGATCACCTCGTTCGGCAGCACCTCGTCCAGCGCCACGTGCATCACAGGCGGCAGCACCCGCGGACCGATCACGTCGAAGGTGAGGTCGTCCCAGCTGGTCGCGTGCCCGAGCGCCCGGCGCACCGCGATCGCGACCGCCTCGACGGAGAAGCCGATCATCGAGACCGGCTCCGGGCGGGCCTCCAGCCTCGCGGTCAGCGCCGAGCCGAGCTCTGCCGCGGTCGCCTCGGTCGGCATGCCGACCAGGGCGGCGTTCAGATCCTCGAGGGCGTCATCCGGCTCGAGGAAGAAGTCCCCGAAGACATGGGCGGTGGCGATCCGGCCGTCGGTGACCGTGACATCCACCGAGACCAGTTTGCCGCCGCGCACCTTGTACTGGCCGTTCATCACGGTGCCGTCAGCGACGGTCTCGTCGCTGTGCTCGTCCATGCCTGCTCTCTCAATGCCTGCTCTCTCCATGCCTGCCATTGTCCCGCATGAGCTGCCCGGCGGTCCTGTTCATGAGCAGCATCCCGGGTCGGCGGCGGCGGCACTGTTCGGCGGCGGCGCCTCAGATCGTGAGCGACCGCAGCGCGCGATGGACCTCCCAGACGAAGTCCGCGGTGGACTGGCTCTTGCGCGGGGCGACCGCGTAGGTCTCGGCGGGGCGCTGGGAGGTCCCCTCCCGGGTGACGCGGGGGATGAGGTTCGTCCACTCGCGATCCCCGCCCACCCAGAGGCGGTACTCCGTGCCGGACTCGTCGCCGCGGTGCAGCAGCCGCAGTCCCATCGAGGTCGCGGTGAGGGCGGGCTGACGGCGGGACGAGGCCGGTTCGAAACCGCGATCGCGCAGCAGCATGGGGTTGAAGAGCGCCCACAGCAGCAGGCGCGCCCCCTCCAGCTCGGGGGAGGCCGGGGAGCCGATGAGCTCACCCCGTCCTGGCGGGCGCCCCGTCTCGGTGCGCCAGGCGGTCCGTCGGGCGAGCCCGTCCAGACGGGCCCGGGCGTCGCCTCGTTCCTCGTCGGTCTCGAGGCGGCCGATGCCGAGCGGCACCGGCTCCTCCCCGGTGCGTCGGAAGTGCACGGGGGTGCCGTCCTCGACCTCCCCGAACTCGAGGCCCGTGCGGAGCCGTCCCACCCCCGCCTGGAGATGGGCGTCGGTCTGTCCGCGTCGGGTCGAGAAGTGCGCACTGGTGCCCAGCAGGCTGCGGCTGGCCTGCCGGAGCACATCCAGATGGGCCCGGAACTCGCGGGCGGTCGAGGTCTTGGTCAGCAGCTTCTTCGCGTCCACCGGGTACTGGACGACGGGCCGCCCGGCGTTCTCTCCCACCTCGGCGAGGGTCTCCCAGAGATGGGCGTGGCCGGGGTCGGCCTTCGGCATCCGTCGGCCCACGCGCGCCCAGCTGGTGGCGATGACCCCGTCCGGCAGCTCGCCGTCGAGCTCGTCGCGGTCCGTGTGCCGGGCGATCGCGACCAGCAGATGATGGGAGGACGGGCCCAGGGCCGCACGGATCTCCTGCAGGCGGGCGACGGAGAAGGGGCCGCCGACGCGCAGGGCGATCCCCAGGCGGGCGCCGTCGTCGGTCTCGCTCGAGGTGGGCAGCAGCTCCGCGACCAGATCGGAGGAGCTCTTGCGCAACCTCGGAGCAGCCGCGATGGAGCCGGTGGTGTGCTCCGTGCCCGCGATGGTGCGCAGGAAGGCGTCGCGGCTGCGCGGGGACATCAGCACGAACTCGAGCATGTGCCGCAGGATCACCTCGACCCGTACGTGGCGCTCCGCCGGCGGCTCGAGGTCCGGGGAGAGGGCGGAGCGATCCACGGCATAGGTGAGCATCTGTCCGACGGTGGCGTACGAGCGTGCCATGATCCTCCTTCTCCAGGACGTGCAGGACGTCGCTCCGCCGCACGGTAGTCGCTCAGTATTCACCCTGCATACGAGGTATCGGCGCAGGTCGTGGGGCTGGCGTGTCGGTCGGCGTCCGGCTCAGCGGCGATCGCGGGCGTAGATCTGCCGCACCAGGTCCTCGATCGCGGGCTCGGTGAGCGCGAGATCGCGAACCTCCGCCTGGCGATTGATCGCGGTGAGCAGGGCCGGCACGGTCAGCTCCGCACCGGAGAACGCGATCCGGTGTCGGATCCCGTCCGCCTCGACGGCCAGGGTGCTCGCCGTCCCCGGCAGGTCCAGCGCGGCGGCGGGTTCCTCGAGGTCGACGGTCAGTTCGCGGGGCGCGCCGAGGCGCTCCCGGAAGGACTCCAGAGGCCCGTCGTAGGCGACCGTGCCGGAGTTGACCACCACGATCCGATCGCACAGCCGCTCCACGTCCCCCATGTCGTGCGTGGTGAGGAACAGGGTGGTGCCGCGCTCGGCCCGGTCCTCCCGCAGGAAGCGGCGCAAGCCCTCCTTGGAGACCATGTCCAGACCGATCGTCGGCTCGTCGAGCACGACCAGCCCAGGGGAGTGCAGCAGCGCCGCGGCGACCTCGCCGCGCATGCGCTGGCCGAGCGAGAGCTGCCGGACGGGCCGGTTCAGGAACCCGCCGAGATCCAGCCCCTCCACCAGCCGCTCCAGCCGTGCCTCGCGGACACGGTCGGTGAGGCGGTGCATCGAGGCCAGGATCCGGTAGCTGTCCCGCAGCGGCAGGTCCCACCACAGCTGGGAGCGCTGGCCGAAGACCACTCCGATCTCCCGGGCGAGGTGGCGCCGCTCCGGCACCGGGTCCCGGCCCAACACCCGGACCGTGCCGGAGCTGGGCTGCAGGATCCCGGTCATCATCTTGATGGTGGTGGACTTCCCGGCTCCGTTCGCGCCCACGAAGCCCACCGTCTCACCGCGCTCGATGCGCAGGGAGACATCGTCCACCGCCCTCACGACCTGTCGCCGGCGACGACGGGAGCCCGCGACGGGCGCGCGGACGACGTAGTCCCGGCGCAGCCGATCCAGGACGACGGCCGGTGCGCTCTCCGAGGCGCTCCCGCGTGCGTCCGGCGGCGCAGTGCCGCCGGGCGGGGAGGTCGACGGACCATGGCGGGAGTGTTCAGGGGTGCTCATCCACCGGCTCCTGTGTATCTGCGGATCCCCGCGCGCCAGAGCAGAGCGGCCATGCTCCAGGCCAGGAGCGCGACCGGCAGGCCCAGCCAGCCGGCCCAGGCCGGGATCAGGGCCGGACCGGGAAGGTCCAGCAGCACGAGGGTGGGGGCGTAGGCGATCAGCGTCGCCGGGATGACGAAGGTGAAGAAGGCTCGCAGCGGCAGCGCGAACACTGCGCCGGGAGTGGTGGCGACGTAGTTGCCGCCGTAGGTGAAGGCATTCGCGAACTCCCGGCCGTCCACCAGCCAGAACTGCAGAGCGCCGGCGACCGTGAACAGGGCGCCGAAGAGCAACGCACCCGCCAGCGGGGCGAGCACGGCCAGCAGCAGCGTGGTGGGGGTCGGCGCGAAGCCGGCGATCGCGAGCGCGGTGACGTACATGCCCAGGCCCACCACGATCCGTCCGATGCGGCGCAGCGAGAGGTCCAGGCTCGAGATCTGCAGCAGCACCGGCACGGGCCGGATCAGCAGGGTCTCGAGCTTCCCGGACTTGATCTGGGCGGAGAGGCCGTCGATCTCCCCGAAGAGCATGTCCCCGATCCCGAAGGCGAGGGCGCCGAGCCCGTAGACCACCGCGACCTGCGGCAGGGTCATCCCGCCGAGCGTGCTGACCTGGGAGAGGATCACCCACAGCTCGAGGAACTCGGTGCCCACCACCAGCACCTGACCCAGGATGTCGGCGAGGAAGCTGGTGCGGAAGCTCGCCTGCGAGCGGATTCGGGAGCCGTACAGGGTCCGGACCATCCGGGCCGTGGAGACGGGGCGATCCGCGGGATCCGGCCGGCCGACGGGACGGGAGGATTCAGCCACCCTGCACCTCCACGCTCCGCACCCCGGCGTGCAGCATCAGCAGCGCCGCGGCGGTGAGCACCGCGGTCCAGCCCAGCTGCGTCCCCAGCAGAGGCAGCGCCTCCAGCGGCGGCACCCGGCCGGAGAGGGTGTCGATCGGGGTCTGGATCATCGAGGGGAAAGGGGTGGCCCGGGCGAGGGCGAGCAGCCAGTCCGGGAACCACACGATCGGGATCAGGAAGCCCGACAGCAGGTTCATCACCGCCGTGTAGACCACGGTCAGGCCTCGGGTCTCCAGCAGCCAGAATGCCGCGAGGTTCACCAGCATGTCGGCGAAGAACGCCACCGTGATCGCCAGCAGCAGGGAGACCGCACCCAGCAGGTAGGACAGCGGATCCTCCGGCAGGGCGAGGCCGGTGATCAGTGCACCGATCAGCAGCGGCGGCACTCCGCGGCCCAGCAGCAGGAAGCCGGCGCGTCCCAGCTTCTGCGCGTAGAACAGCCCGAGGAATGAGGTGGGGCGCAGCAGGTCGATCGCCACGTCCCCCTGGTGGACCCGCTGGGAGACCTCCCGGGTGCCGAAGGCCTCGATCGGGGCCAGCAGCGCCTGTCCCAGCCACACATAGGTCGCCGCCTGGGCGATCGTGTACCCGCTGAGCTCGCCGCCGGCGGTCGTGATCGCGGCGAACAGGATCGAGGCACGGATGAGGCCGAAGACCGAGTTGGTGAAGACCCCGGCGGCGGTCGCCAGACGGTAGGTCGAGTACTGGCGGAAGGACGCGGCGGCGATCGTCCAGTACGTGGGCACCCGCGCGAGCCTAACGATCTGTGGGACGTGCCACAAGAGTGCACCCGCGATGCGCCCACCTGGGATGGGATCTCTCTGCCCGCCGGTGCGCCGAGCGCATCGGCTCGGCCCGGCATGGGGACCGTCCCCGTCACGTCTACGCTGGCCCGGTTCCCCACCCTCCGCCTGTGAGAGCAGACCCATGACCTCCTCCTCCGACACCGTCGTCGACCCCTCCTCCCCGCCCGCGCCGCGCCGGAAGCGTGTCGGTCTGCTGCCGCGGATCCTCGTCGCCATTGTGCTGGGCATCCTGCTGGGCCTGGTGTTGCCCGAGGCGGTCGCCCGCGTATTCACCACGTTCAACGGGTTCTTCTCCGGGTTCCTCGGCTTCCTCATCCCGCTGATCATCGTGGGCCTGGTGACCCCGGCGATCGGCGAGCTCGGCCGCGGCGCCGGGAGGATGCTCGTCGCCACAGCCGGGATCGCCTACCTCTCCACGATCCTGTGCGGGCTGTTCGCGCTGATCCTCTCGCTGCTGCTGCTGCCGTCGATGCTGGACGGGGCGAGCATCGACGCGCTGGAGAATCCCGAGGACTCCGCGATCGCGCCTTACTTCGGGATCGAGATCCCGCCGGTCTTCGACGTGATGACGGCGCTGGTGCTCTCCTTCTGCCTGGGCATCGGCCTGACTCTGGTGAGCAAGGGCGCGCTCCAGGAGTCCTTCGTGCAGCTGCGCACGATCATCGTGCGCATCATCGAGGCGGTCATCATCCCGCTGCTGCCGCTGTACATCTTCGGCATGTTCCTGGGTCTGACCATGAACGGTCAGATCTGGACCGTCATCGGCACCTTCCTCGCCGTGATCGTGCTGGTGCTCGTCATGACCGTCGTGGTGCTGCTGGCGCAGTACGGCGTCGCCGGCTGGGCGATGCGCCGCAACCCGCTGAGGATGCTGTGGACGATGTTGCCGGCCTACATGACCGCGCTCGGCACCAGCTCCTCGGCCGCGACCATTCCGGTGACCACCGAGTGCGCCAAGCGCAACGGCATCCCCGACGCGATCGCCGACTTCGTCGTGCCGCTGTGCGCCACCATCCACCTGGCCGGCTCGACGTTGAAGATCACCACCTTCGCCGTCGCGATCATGATCGTGACCGGCATGCCGCTGAACCTCGGTGCGCTGATCGGCTTCGTGTTCATGCTCGGCGTGGTGATGATCGCGGCCCCGGGCGTCCCGGGCGGCGCGATCATGGCTGCTGCCGGTGTGCTCGCCTCGATGCTGGGCTTCGGCGAGGCCGCGGTGGGGCTCATGATCGCGGCCTACATCGCGATCGACTCCTTCGGCACGGCCACCAACGTCACCGGCGACGGAGCCATCGCCGCCGTCATGACGAAGCTGTCCAAGGGCCGGGTCTCCGGTGACCTCGCCGAGCAGCACCACCCGCAGGTGCACGGCGTCTGAGCCGCCGTCGGATCTCTTCACGGTCGACGGCGGCGGGGGTGGCTGCCGGGGTGGACCCCCGCCCCCACATCTGACACACTGCACATATGAGCAATCGTGCAGATGTCGAGGTCCGGGCCCTGGACTCGCTCCGTGGCCGCCTCCCCGCACCGGCCGCGGTCGCCGATGTCGCCGACGTGTTCTCCCTGCTCGGCGACCCCTCGCGGCTGCGGCTGCTGGTCGCCCTGCTCGAGGGGGAGCTGTGCGTGAGCGATCTGGCCGAGGTCACCGAGCACTCGGAGTCCGCCGTCTCGCACGCCCTGAAGCTGCTGCGCGCCCATCGGATCGTCGCCGTGCGTCGTGAGGGCCGGCGGGCCTTCTACCGTCTCGACGACCCGCACGTGCGCATGCTGCTGGACCTCGCGATCTCCCACACTGCGCACAGCGAGATGGAGCACCCCGAGCGGAGCGCGGGCAGGAGGGCGACCCCGTGAGCCACAGCCACGGCCCTCCCGTCGGCCACGCCGGCGGCGCCCATCGCTGGCGTCTCGCTCTCGCCCTGGTCCTGATCGGGGGCTTCTTCGTCGTCGAGCTGGTGGCTGGACTGCTCACGGGCTCCCTCGCGCTCCTCTCCGACGCCGGGCACATGGCCGCGGACGTCGTCACCCTTGCGGCCGCGCTCGCCGCGACGGTCATCGCCGTGCGCCCGGACCGCAGCGGTCGGCGCACCTTCGGCCACTACCGGATCGAGGTGTTCGCCTCCCTGCTCGCCGTGCTGATCATGCTGGGTGTCGCGGCCGCGGTCGTGATCGCCGGGATCGGGCGCCTGGGCCGCGAGGTCCACATCGACACCGGCCCCATGCTGGTGGTCGGGGTCCTGGGGCTGATCGTGAACCTCGCCGTGCTGGTGATGCTGCACGGCGGCGCCGGGGAGAGCCTCAACGTCAAGGGCGCATACCTCGAGGTCATGGCGGACACAGTCGGCTCGATCGGGGTGATCGTCGCCGCCGTGCTCCTGCGCGTCACCGGTGCCACCTGGATCGACACGGCGGTCGCGCTCGCCGTCGGTGCCTTCATCGCGGTGCGCGCCGTGCTCCTGGCCCGTGAAGTGCTCGGCGTGCTCGGTCAGGCCGCTCCGGCCGGGATCGACCCCGAGCTGGTGCGCCGCGACCTCGCCGCGATCGTGGGCGTCTCCGACGTGCACGATCTGCACCTGTGGACCCTCACCTCGGGGATGGAGGTCGCCACCGTGCACCTGGTCGTGGAGGCGGCGGTGGATCCTCACCCGGTGCTCGACGCCGCCCAGGAGATGCTCAGCACCACCCACGGGATCGCGCACGCGACCGTCCAGACCGAGCCCACCGACCATCACGGCTGCCTCGAGATCGGCTGGTGAGCTCCTGCGCGGGGTGCGCGGATCGCCCTCTCGGGGCCGACGGCGCACGCGTACGCTGAGCCCATGACCACCCCGAACATCTCCGACAGTGCGAACTCCTCCGACAGCGCGAGTGCTGGCGACGCCGTGAGCACCGCGAGCGCCCCGGCCCGCCTCACCGCCGTCGTCACCGGTGCCTCCTCCGGCATCGGCCGCGCGACGGCGCAGCGCCTGGTCGCCGACGGCTGGGAGGTGCTGGCCGTCGCCCGCCGCGAGGAGCGGCTGCGCGCTCTCGCCGAGGAGACGGGCTGTGCCGTGCTCGGCGTGGACGTGACCGATGAGGACTCCGTCGCCGCGCTCGCCGAGCGGGCGCAGGAGCTCTTCGGCGACACCCTGAACGCCGTCGTCCACGTCGCCGGAGGGGCACTCGGCGTGGAGCCCGTCGCCGAGGCGGATCTGGGCAAGTGGCAGAGCATGTACGAGACCAACGTGCTCGGGGCACTGCGGGTGACCCGCGCCCTGCTGCCCGCGCTGCGCCGCAGCGGCCGCGGCGACGTGCTCTTCGTGACCTCCGTCGCCGCGCACGAGCCCTATCCGGGCGGCTCCGGCTACAACGCGGCCAAGGCCGGCGAGCACATGCTGGCCCGCACCCTCCGGCTCGAGCTGAACGGCGAGCGGGTGCGGGTCATCGAGATCGCCCCCGGCATGGTCCGCACCGAGGAGTTCTCCCTGGTGCGGCTCGGGGACCAGGACGCGGCCGACGCCGTCTACGACGGGGTCGAGGAGCCGCTGACGGCGGAGGACTGCGCCGACGTCATCTCCTACGCGCTCAATGCCCCGCATCATGTGAACCTCGACCTCGTCACCGTGCGCCCCCTGGCCCAGGCCGCGGCGCACCGCGTCGCTCGCCACCGCGGGGTCTGATGACCTTCGGCGGAGGAGGCGCTCCCGGCGGCGGCATGGGCGGCGGCGGCCTGGGCGGCGGGGGCATGCGCGCCGAGGGCGCGGGCGGGCGGCCCGGCGAGGATCTGGGACTCGCGCCCGGGCAGCGTCCCGATGTGCGGCGCGTGCTGGCCCTGTTCCGCCCCTACCGCGGCACGCTCGCCGCCGTGCTGCTGCTGATCGTGCTGGCGGCGACCGCCGGAGTGGTCTCCCCGTTCCTGATCCGCGAGATCGTGGACGTCGCCCTGCCCGAGCAGCGGGCCGATGTGCTGGCCTGGTCCGTCGGCGGGCTGATCGCGGTCACCGTGGTCTCCAGCGCCCTCGGAGTCACCCAGTCGATGCTCTCCACCCGGGTGGGACAGTCCGTCATGCACGATCTGCGGGTCGCCGTCTTCTCCCACCTGCAGCGCATGGGCCTGGGCTTCTTCACCCGCACCCGCACCGGGGAGGTCCAGTCCCGCATCTTCTCCGACATCGGGTCGATGCAGGCGGTGGTCACCTCGGTGATGACGCAGATCGTCTCCGCCGGAGCGGGCGTGCTGATGGCCCTGGTCGCGATGGCGGCCCTGGACTGGCGCCTGACCCTGTTCTCGCTCGTGGCGCTGCCCTTCGCGGTCTGGATGAATCGTCGTGTGGGCCGACGTCGCCGCGAGATCGTTCGCGCCCGACAGGAGAAGGCCGCGGATCTCTCTGCCGGGATCCAGGAGTCGCTGTCCGTCTCGGGGATCCTGCTCGGGGTGACCATGGGCCGCACCGAGGCCCTGACCCGCACCTTCTCCGCCGACTCCCGAGAGCTCGCGGACCTCGAGGTGCGCTCCACGATGGCGGGCCGCTGGCAGATGGCCGTGTTCACCACCCTGATGGCGCTGTTCCCGGCGCTCACCTATCTGCTCGGCGGTCACCTGCTGTTCTCCGATCCCGACGGGCAGGGCGTCACCATCGGCACCCTGGTCGCCTTCATCGCGCTGCAGTCGAGCCTGTTCCCGCAGCTGAACGGGCTGCTGCGGGTCGCGAACCAGGTCAACAGCTCCCTGGCACTGTTCACGCGGGTCTTCGAGTACCTCGATGCACCGATCCTCATCCAGGATGCTCCTGACGCGGTGGCTCTGGACCCCACCGCGGTGCGCGGAGAGATCCGCTTCGAGGCCGTCACCTTCGCCTATCCCGGATCCGAGGAGCCGGCCCTGCACGGACTGGAGCTGGTGGTCCCGGCCGGGAAGCACACCGCCCTGGTGGGAGCGACCGGCTCCGGCAAGACCACCACCGGCTATCTGATGGCCCGGCTCTACGAGCCGACCGCCGGGCGGATCACCCTGGACGGTCACGAGCTGCGGGAGATCACCATGGAATCCCTCGCCGCGAGCATCGGCGTGGTCACGCAGGAGACCTATCTGCTGCACGCGAGCGTCGCGGAGAACCTGCGCTTCGCCCGGCCCGGGGCGAGCGAGGAGGAGCTCGTGGCCGCCTGCCGGATCGCCCAGATCCACGACCACATCATGAGCCTTCCTGACGGGTACGGCACCGTGGTGGGGGAGCGGGGCTACCGCTTCTCCGGCGGGGAGAAGCAGCGCCTGGCGCTGGCCCGCACGATCCTGCGCGACCCTCCAGTGCTGCTGCTGGACGAGGCGACCTCCGCCCTCGACGTCGCCACCGAGCGCGCGATGTCCGGGGCACTGGGTGCCGCCGCACGCGGTCGCACCACCGTCTCGATCGCACACCGCCTCTCGACCATCCGCCATGCGGACCAGATCCTGGTGATGGAGGCCGGGCGCATCGTGGAGCGCGGCACCTACGAGGAGCTGGTGGCCGCCGGCGGACTCTTCTCCCAGCTCGCTCGGCAGGACGCCTGGCGCGAGGACGAGGCGGAGTCGGCGCCGGGCGATTGAGAGTCGGGCGATCGGGAGCTGGGCGATCGGGCGCTGGGTGATCGGGCACCGAGCGGTCAGGCGCAGAGTGATCAGGCACCGAGCGGTCAGGCGCTGAGCGGTCAGGAGCCGAGCGATGGGGAGCCGAGCGACCGGGCTCCGGGTGTTCGGCGGCCGAAGGAGGGGGACCCGGGTGTACGACCAAAGGGGGAGGCGCATCTCCACCCTGCGCAGGATGTGGGGGCCATGCCGTCCGGGAGATGATCGGGACATCGGAGCTCGTCCCGCACCGTGCGGGGGCTCCCACCGCCGCAACGCTCCTGGATCACCAGGGCGGAGAGGACCCCAGCATGGCGATCACGCATCCCCAGGACGCCGCACACCGGCTGCGCGGGCCCAAGCCCGCCATGGGTCGCCCGATGCTCTTCTCGCTCCTGCTGGCCGTGGCCGCGCTCGGGGTGCTCATCCTGCTGGTGACCGGTCCGAGCCTCGCACTGCCCCTCGCGATCGGGAGCGCCGCGGCCTTGATCGTCCTGGTGGTGACGGCGTGGATCGTCGCCGGCCCCAGGCTCTGATCCCCGGGCTCTGAACCCTGGGCTCTGAGCGCCGCGTCCGCTCAGCCGGCGCGGCGACTCACGGCGTGAGCGCGGCCGGGAGAATGCTCAGACGTCGATCTCGATCTCGCCCTCACCCCGCGAGACGCAGGTGATCATCTGATCCTCCTGCTCGTCCTCCATGAGGAACTCGTCCATGTGCTCGACCTCGCCGGAGACCAGCGGCACCACGCAGGTCCCGCAGACGCCGCCCTCGCAGGAGTAGTCCATCGAGACGCCGGCGTCGAGCAGTGACTGGAGGAGGGATTGACCTTCGCCGACCTCGACCGTGATCCCGGACTTCAGGCACTTGGCGGTAAAGGGCTCTCCGAACATCGACAACCTCGCTGCTTCTGCGTCGTCCGCCCCGGATCAGGGCGGAACCGTGGAGGTCCCAGTGTTCCACGACATCCGGGCCGCGACGAGGTGACCCGTGCCTCCTCCGGCTCGGCCGTCGCCGGCCGGAGACTCGCCCAGCGGCCCAGCGGCCCAGCGGCCCAGCGGCCCAGCGGCTCAGCGGCTCAGCGGCTCAGCGGCTCAGCGGTCCTCGTCGCCGGGACGCGGGGCCGTGAGCGGGGGCGAGGTGAGCGGTGCCGGGGAGGAGACCGCGGCGCGCGGCGGCGCGGCGGTGGTGGGGGTGGGGGAGACCGCCAGGGCGGACGGTCCGAAGCTGAGGACCAGCAGCGCCGCAGCGCCCATCGCGGAGGTGCCGGCCGTCGCGCGCAACCGTCGGGGTCGGGGGTGATCGTCCATCTCGTCTCCTCCAGCTGGGGCGGCGGCACCCTCGTGCCGTCGGACCCCATTCGACCGTCCTCAGCTGGGCAGGTGCTGTGCATCAGGCACTGATCCGCTGGGATCACGGCGGCGGCGGCCTGCCCGTGGCCGTCTCCTGCCGGGGCACCGCCTGTGCGTCCGGCTGTTCCCCGTGTCTCGTCGGCCCGGAGCAGGGGTGACCGCGGCTCGGCGGGCACGTACACTGCTCGCCATCGGCATCGACCCGGCCATCACCGGAGAGCCGCGGGAAGAACCGCTCACCGCCCTCGGGCTCGAGCGCAGTAGAACCCGCCGGGACCAGCCCGTCACAGCTGAGGAACAAGGGGAGGCCCCTGCGTCGCATCCGTCGGCGCGAGGCATCAACCGAGGTGGTACCGCGCCACCGACCCCCGGGTCGGGAAGCGTCCTCGGAGCGCATGCCGTCCTTTCGCCGCCCCTGACGTTCCTCGGAGGTCCGCCCCCATGGTCTACCCGGTCACCGGAGACTCCCTCGTCCCCTCGCCGAACCTGCCCGCGCTCGAGAACGCGATCCAGGAGTTCTGGCGCACCGACGACACCTTCCGCGCCTCGATCGCGCAGCGCGAGGGCGCCGAGGAGTTCGTCTTCTACGACGGCCCGCCCTTCGCCAACGGGCTGCCGCACTACGGCCACCTGCTCACCGGTTTCGTCAAGGACGTCATCCCGCGCTTCCGCACCATGTGCGGGAACAAGGTGGACCGCCGATTCGGATGGGACACCCATGGCCTGCCCGCCGAGCTCGAGGCGATGCGGGAGCTCGGCATGACCGAGAAGTCCGAGATCGAGGCGATGGGGCTCAAGGAGTTCAACAACGCCGCCCAGGCGTCGGTGCTGAAGTACACCAAGGAGTGGGAGGACTATGTCACCCGCCAGGCCCGGTGGGTCGACTTCGAGAACGACTACAAGACCCTCGACGTCACCTTTATGGAGTCGGTGCTGTGGGCGTTCAAGACCCT
>NZ_DASVGJ010000035.1:0-5338 GCF_036379615.1 Brachybacterium sp. | reverse complement strand
GGATCGCGCGCCGCCTCACCCGCACCACGCCGCTGATCGTGCTGCGACCGCCCGGCAGCGAGTCCCATCGGCCGCCGGGGCATGACGTGCGCACCTCCACCCTGCCGCGCCGCGCCCTGGACCAGGTGCTCGACTCCGCCGGAGTCGTCCAGACCAGGGGAGTGGACCATCTCCTGGACGTGGTCGACGCGCTCAGCCGTCAGGGCCTGCCGCTCGGCCGCCGGGTGGGCCTGCTCTCGAACACCGCGGCGCTCGGCGCCTCCCTGCGCGGCGCCGCCGACCAGGCGGGGCTCGAGGTGGTCGCCGACAATTCCAGCGTCCCGCTCTCGCCCGACGGGCGGCTGATCCAGCGGGCCTTCACCTCGATGGCGGCACCCGGTCACGTCGACCTGGTGATCGCCGGGATCCTGGATCCCCTCACCGGGGACGCCACCGAGATCCTGCGGCAGATGGCGATCGTCGCCCGCCATTCCGAGGTGGTGCTGCTGGTGTGCCTGGTCTCCTCCCGGGAGCGCTTCGACGCCGTGCAGGTCGATGTCCGCGCCGACGGCACCCTGCCGCCCGTGCATGCGACGCCCTTCGCCGTCTCGCGGGCAGCGGCCGGGATGCTCGCGGCCGCCCTGCGCCCGGAGGCCGACGACGACGAGCCCGCCCTGCGCGAGGACGTCGACCGCGCCGCCGCTCGTGAGGTGGTCGAGCGCTGGAGCGCGGCGACGGCCGGGCCCGGGAGGGACCTGCCGGCCGAGGAGACCCGTGCCCTGCTCGCCGCCTACGGGATCGACCTGATGCCCTCGCACCGCATCACGGATGCCGAGGACGCCCTGGTCGAAGCCGCCCGCATCGGGTACCCGGTCGCGCTCAAGAGCACCGACCCCGTGCTGCGACATCGCGCGGATCTCGGCGGGGTGCGGCTCGACATCCCTGACGCCGTGCAGCTGCGCCACGCGGTCGAGAGCATGGGACGGGACCTGTCCTACTCCAGTGCCCCGCTCGAGGTGCAGGCCATGGCCCCGGCCGGGGTGCCGATGGTGGTGCGCAGCGTCGAGGATCGCTCCCTCGGCCCGGTGGTGTCACTGTCCGTCGCTGGAGACGCCACCGACCTGCTCGACGACATCGCCTACGCGATCCCCCCGTTCAGCGAGAGCGCCGCCGCACGCCTGGTGGACGCCCCGGCCTCTGCGGTCAAGCTGCGCGGCACGCGCGGACTGCCTCCGGCGGACAGGAGCGCGCTCGCCGATCTGGTGGTGCGCATCGGCCTGCTCGCGGAGGATCTCCCCGAGCTCGCCTCCCTCGAGCTGTACCCGGTGCTGGTCGCACAGCACGGCACCAGCGTGGTCGGGGCCCGGGCACGACTCGCCCCGGCGCCCAATCGCACCGACAGCGCCCGGCGCACCCTCTCCGGTCCGGCCGGTCTCTGAGGCGCGTCGCTCTCGCCGACGCGTCTCCGTGACTGCGCCGTGGGACAATGCCCGGATGACCACTGCTCTTCCCGCTGACCTCCTCACGGCTCTCGAGACCGCCGGCTATTTCCCGCAGACGGCCGCGCAGAGCCTGGAGCGCTCGTTGCGCAGCGCACGTGCCATCGCCCACCTGGTGCGGCCCGAGACCACCTTCGACGGGCCCGAGGTGCGGCGCCACCTCACCGTCGTGGTCCTCACCAGCACCCATCTGCTCATCACGCATCTCGATGACGATCCTGCCGATGCCCTGAACCCCAGCCAGGTGGTCTCCACCACCGAAAGGATCCGGCTGCAGCGCATCACCTCGACCGGTCTCTCGCAGGTCTTCGACACCGACGGCAAGGGAAGCCCCGGCGCGGAGACCGAGATCACTCTCGGGATCACCTGGGACGGCAGCCGCCGCGTGGACCTCGAGAGAGCAGTCTGCGAGGACCCGAACTGCCAGCTCGACCACGGCTACACCGGGACCATCGCCCCCTCCGACCTCGCGCTGCGGGTCTCGGCCCTGGCGGACGGCGTCGCCGCGGTGGACGAGGCCCTGGCGTTCCATGAGCGCCTGATCGACGCGATCGACGAGGCGGGCGCCTGAGCGGCGGCCCGCCCCGCAACGGCCCAGTGGATCCGGTGAGCGCCCTCGAGGAGTCGGAGGACTCGACCCTCTGGCCCGCCGAGCTGCTGGCGCCACCGTTCGCCGGCGGCGAGCGCCCCGCCCTGCTGGAGGTGATCCCGCCGCTGCTGACGGACCCCGAGCCCGGGCGCGACCTGGTCGTGCTGCTGGACGGGGTCGGGGCGGAGCTGCTCGCCGCGCACCGCTCCCTGACGCCCACGCTGCGACGTGCGGAATCCCAGATCTCCCGCGTGCGCACGGTCTCCCCGGCCACGACCTCGAGCGCGATGGTCTCCCTGCACACGGGGGAGGCGCCGCTGGTGCACGGAGTGCTGGGCTACCTCACGCGCGACCCGAGCACCGGGCGCGCCGTGAACCAGCTCACCGGCGGTCCGGGTGTGGATCCCGAGCAGTGGATGCCCCTGTCCACGCCTGTCGAGCGGGGGTCCCGCCGAGCGGTCCAGGTGGCCCCTGCCAAGCACAAGGGGTCGCACCTCAGCAGGGTCGCTTTCCGGGGCTGGGAGTTCCTCGGCCACGGGCGCGGCGATCGGGTCGAGGCGGTGCGCACCGCGCTCCACCGTGCCGGCCCCGACGGGCTGGTGCACCTCCATGTCGATGACGTCGACCATGCCGGCCACCGGCACGGGGTCGACTCCGAGCAGTGGCGGACGGCCCTGGCGGAGGTCGACTCGCTCGTCGGCACCCTGCTGCGGCGCCTCCCGCGCGGCACCCGGATCCACCTCACGGCTGATCACGGCATGGTGGACACCTCACCGGAGCACACCACCGATCTCGCCGAGCATCCGCAGCTTCTGCGACTGATCGACGAGGTCGCGGGGGAGGCCCGGGCACTCTCGCTCCACACGGTGCCGGGGGAGGGAGCGGACGAGGAGCTCGCCGATTCCCTCACGCGCCTGCTCGGTGACCGGGCGCTCGTGCTCCGGCGATCCCAGGTCCTGGAGGCAGGGCTGCTGGGCCCCGTCGGCATGCCCGTCGTGGAGCGGGTCGCGGCGCGACTCCCGGACGTCCTGGTGCTCTCCACCGGACGCTGGAGCATCGACGACTTCTCACGGCGACCCGAGACCGCTCGCCGGATGATCGGCGTGCACGGCTCGCTCACCCCGGAAGAGGCCTGGGTCCCTCTGCTCCGGACCGTCGTCTGAACGCACCGGAGCCTGAACAGGCTTCCGGCTGCCAGGGCCCGCGGCGGCGCCGCCGGTGCGGATTCCCGGTCGGTGCAGGTCAGTCGTGCTTGGATCCGAAGACGATCTCGTCCCAGCTGGGCATCGAGGCCCGCTTGCTCCGGGGCCGGGGCTTCTTCGCCGGCTTCTCCTCCGGGGCATCATCCTCCGGCGAGGACGGAGCCAGGGGATCGTCGAATCCGGGCAGCGGAGTGAGGTCGACGGTGTCCTGGTAGCCGATCTCCTCGACGGGCGCGGAGACGTGCTCGTCCGCCTGCTGGTCATCGCCCTCGGTCCCGGACTGCTGCGAGGCCTCGGAGGAGTCGGCCGAGCCCGGAGCGTGCTCTGAGCTCGTGGGATCGGCGACCTCGGGCTCGGCGGTCTCGACGTCGAAGAGGCCGACCGAGTGCTCGAGCTCGGCCTCGCGGTCGGGGTCGTCCTCGTGGGTGTCGCTGTCGATGGTCTCGCCGAGGGCGCTCTCGGGGGCCTCGTCCGGCGTCCCGGGGCGCGCGGACCCGGCCGGCGCCGGGGCCTCCGACGCCGCCTCGCCGGCCCCCGCAGCATCGGCCGCATCTGCCGTGTGCTCGGTGGAGTTCGTCGGGGAGTGCTCGGTGGCCTCAGCGTCTTCGGCGGAGTCCTCGAGGCCCGACCAGACGGTCCCGGAGTCCTCCGGGCGCGGGACCGAGCGCAGGCCCCGACGGGCGTTGAGCGCCTCGAGGTCCTCGTCATCGATCACCGAGGGGTGCTCATCGGCCACCGACTGTCGCGGGGGCCAGGTGCGGGTCCGCGGAGCCGTCGCAGGGCCTTCGAGCGAGCCGTCGGCCTCGAGATCGTAGACCGAGCTCTTGACGGCCTGGAGGCGACCGCGGCCGCGGGTGGGCTCGGGCGGGGCGTCCTCGTCGCTGATCCACCGGGCCTCGTCGTCCACCGGCGAGACCGAACGGTTGTCGAGGTCCGCGACCCAGTGCGCCTGACGGGTGCGGCCGCCGGCGGAGAAGGAGAGTTCGAGCGTCCAGGTGCCGTCCTGGCGCCTCCAGGCGTCCCACGCCGAGTCACCGGTGGCCTCGCGGGCGGCGAGCCGCTCGGAGACGACATCGAGCAGCGTCGGGCCACCCCGACCGACGGGGAAGGTGCGTGCCCGCTGGGCGGTCCACTCGCGCTCGGCGAGCACGGGGCCCTCGTAGCGGCGCACATGCTCGAGTGGGATCTCGGAGGCCTCGGCGATGTCCTCCGCGCTGCGTCCGGCGCGGAGCATCGCCTGGATCTCGCGCGGTCGCAGCGGCGCGGCATCCGCGGCCTGGATCATGTTCAGCGCCGGTCGGTCCGAGCGCACCGCAGCGCGCAGGGCCCTGTCGATGCGCAGCGTGTACCGCGCACCGTCGGAGTCGACCAGGAGCAGATGTTCCCCGTCGTCATGGATCCCGTCGAGTTCGAGCTCGCGCATCGTCGTCCTCTCCGTCGGAGCCTGGTCGTTTGCGTGCAGTAAGTCCTAGATCGCGACCATATCGTGCGCCGTGCCCCTCCGCCCGGTCCGACGGGCCGAGAAGGCGGCGTGTTGCCATCCTTTGCACGCAGCGTGTTGTGGGTCGCAGGTCGCTCTGCAATAATGCCGCCGCATTCAGCGTTGACACCCGGGCCGCCAGCACGAGGCCCGCGAGGACACCCCGGCGCGGATTTGCCCCAGGACACCCGGTCGGATCCATCCGACGACAACCAGGAACGGACCGCAGTAGATGGCCACAGATTACGACGCCCCGCGCAAGAACGACGACGAGTCCAACGACGACTCCATCGAGGAGCTGAAGGGACGGCGGAACGAAGCCTCCACCCCGACGGTCGATGAGGACGAGGCCGAGGCCGCGGACTCCTACGAGCTCCCGGGCGCCGACCTCTCCGGCGAGGAGCTGTCGGTGCGGGTGCTGCCCCGCCAGGCCGATGAGTTCACCTGTGCCAGCTGCTTCCTCGTGAAGCACCGCAGCCAGATCGACCACGTCGAGGGCACTCTCATCATCTGCAAGGAGTGCGCGGCGGCCTGACCGTCCCGCCCCCGCGCAGCGCAGCGGCGCCGCCCCCTGATCGGGGGCGGCGCC
>NZ_DASVGJ010000034.1:0-84204 GCF_036379615.1 Brachybacterium sp. | reverse complement strand
CTGGCCGCCCTCACCGGCCTCGTCGCCACCGCCGCGGGTGAACATCCAGATGCCACCGGCGGCGACCAGCACGAAGACGAGCAGCAGGATCAGAAGACAGCCGACCCACCAGAAGCGCTGGATGAAGCTCTTCTTCGGCGGTTCGCCCGCTCCGGTCGAGGCGGTCCAGCCGGATCCCGTGTCGACGCCAGGAGAACCCTGGTCATAGCCCTGCGCGGGGTAGTCCGAGGCCGAGCCCTGGCCGTATCCCTGTGAGGGAGAGCCCTGGCCGTAGCCGGGGGCGGGGGAAGCCTGGCCGTAGCCCTGCGCGGGGTGATCCGAGGCCGAGCCCTGGCCGTATCCCTGCGAGGGAGAGCCCTGGCCGTAGCCCGGGGCGGGGGAAGCCTGGCCGTAGCCCTGCGACGGAGAGGCCTGGCCGTAGCCGGGGGCGGGGGAGGCCTGGCCGTACTCCTGGCCCGCGCCCTGCCCGGCTCCGTCACCGTGCTGGGCCGCGACACCACCTGCGGCAACGCCACCTGCGGCGGCGCCCGCGGCAGCGGCCGAGCCGGCTCCCGCACCGGAGCCGTCGCTCTGCTGACCGTACTGGTCCTGGGCGCCGTAACCGTCTGCCGCAGCGGGCTCAGCTGTCTCGTAAGGGGCCTGCTGCGCGAGACCGGCCTCGAGATCAGGGCCCTGGTACTCGGCGGTGTCCGCAGCGCCTGCGTCCGGAGCGCTTGCGTCCGCAGCGCCTGCGTCCGCTGCGGGGGCGTCCTCCGCCGCTGCGGCCGTCTCCGACGTGCCGGAGGCGGCGGTCAGCGGCGCCTGGTCGTCGGCGGGCGCCGCGTCCAGGACGGGCTCCTCGGCGGCGGCGCGCTGGCTCGAGTCGGCGACATGGGTGGCGTCGTCCTGCTCGGAGCCGTCGGCGCCGCCGAGCGGGGCGGGATCCGCCACGTGCCGTCCACGGTGCTCCTCCGCCTGGGGCGCGGTGGTCTGCGGGGTCTCGGCCTGCGGCGCCGCAGAGCCGTACGGGTTCATCGACCCGTACTGACCGGCTGCTGCCGGGGTGGTGCCCTCGGTCGCGGCCGGCTCCTGCTCCGAGCGCTCTCCGGTCGATGCCACCCGGGTCGCGTCGTCCTCGCCGGTCGGGGCCTGCTCACCGGTGGAGGCCACATGCGTCGGATCGTCATCGGTCGTCGCAGCGGGGGCCTGCTCACCGGCGGAGGCGACGTGCGTGGCATCCTGGTCGGCGGCGGGCGCGGCATCGTCGGCGGCGGGAGCGGCCGGAGCCTGGTCGTCGGCGACCCAGAAGTTCCAGCCGTCCGGAGCGGGGCCCCACGACGGATCGGGCTGCCAGCCGGGAGGCGGGCTCCAGTTGGCATCCTCGATCGGCCAGTTCGGCGGAGGATTGAAGCGATATGCCATCGGGTAGCACCTTCCGGGGCGATGTGCGTGGACGGGCTCCCCCTCGGACCCCGACTCTCTCTCGCCCCGTATCGTAGAGCACAAGGGATCGCCGAGGCGTCAGCTCTCGCCCCTCGCCACCGTCACCAGGGGCCGTCCGCAGCCCCCCGCTCACGCATCAGGAGTCCGCATGACCGACGTCATCACCGAGCCGCGCAGTGTTCTCATCACCGGAGGGAACCGGGGGATCGGCCGCTCGATCGCCGAGGAGTTCCTACGCCGCGGCGACAAAGTGGCCGTGACCAGCCGCTCCGGTGACGGCGGCCCCGAGGGCGCCCTCACCGTCGCCGCGGATGTCACCGACGGGGACAGCCTCGACGCCGCGATCCGGAGCGTCGAGGAGGCGCACGGTCCGATCGAGGTGCTCGTCGCGAACGCCGGGATCACGGACGACCAGCTGCTGTTGCGGATGAGCGATGACTCCTTCGAGACCGTGCTCGACACCAACCTCTCCGGTGCCTTCCGCACCGTCAAGCGGGTCATCAAGTCCATGATGCGCAAGAAGAAGGGCCGCATCGTGCTCATCAGCTCCGTCGTGGGCCTGTACGGCTCGCCGGGACAGGTCAACTACGCGGCCTCCAAGTCGGGCCTCATCGGCATCGCCCGGGCGCTCACCCGTGAGCTGGGCTCCCGGGGGATCACCGCGAACGTGGTCGCTCCCGGCTACATCGACACGGAGATGACCCAGGCGCTGTCCGAGGATCTCCAGGCCTCGTACCGCAAGGCGATCCCGGCGGGACGCTTCGCCGATCCGGTCGAGGTGGCCAAGGCCGTCGCCTTCCTCGCGAGCGACGACGCGGCCTACATCTCCGGCGCCGTGATCCCCGTCGACGGCGGCCTCGGCATGGGACACTGACCCGGACCCGTCCCCACCCCGAACGTAAGGCGTGAACCCAACCCGATGTCATCCTCCGACCCCGACAGTCGCCTGCTGCTCCTGATGCGTCATGGCAAGGCGGAGAACGGCTCCGGCCGCTCCGACCACGACCGAGCCCTGGCGGACAAAGGCGTGACCCAGGCGCAGCTGGTGGGGGAGTACCTCCACGCGCAGAACGTGCAGGTCTCCCGGGTGCTGGTCTCCGATGCCCGCCGCACCGCCCAGACCTGGGAGGCGACAGTCTCGACGATGCCCGGCTTCGACGGCGAGGTGACCCTGGACGAGGACATCTACACCGGCGGTGCGGCGGAGGTTCTCTCCCTGGTCCGCTCCGTGGACCCGCAGCATCCGGTGGTGATGGTGGTGGGTCACGAACCGACCATCTCGACCCTGACCTCCCTGCTCGCCGTGGAGGAGTCCGACGCCGGCGCCGTCGCCCAGGCCAGGATCGGCATGCCGACAGGGGCGATGGCGGTGCTCGCCGGGCAGCTGGAGAGCTGGCAGGACCTGCGGGAGGGCTCGCTGACCCTCCACACCATCGTCCGTCCCTGACGGGCGGGCGCCGGTCCCACCTCAGCGCCGGTCGCGCCTCAGCTGCGGGCCGCGGACTGGAGATGCGGCCAGGCGTCCAGCAGGGAGGCGCCGTCGATCACCACATCGGCGACCTCGCGCAGCGCCGGCTTGGCGCGGAAGGCGATCCCGGTGCCGGCGGCCAGGAGCATCTCCCGGTCGTTGGCGCCGTCGCCAAGGGCGACGATCCGGGAGGCCGGCAGGTCGTAGCGGGCGGCGAGCTCCTCGAGGGTGCGGCGCTTCGCGGTGCCGTCGATGATCGGGCCGGACACCCGTCCGGTGAGCCGACCATCCGCGATCTCGAAGCGGTTGGCCTGGACGTGGTCGATGCCCGTCCGGTCCGCGAGCTCGTCGATCACCTCGTGGAAGCCGCCGGAGACCAGCGCGACCACCCAGCCGTCGGCCTTCGCCCGACGCACCAGCTCGAGAGCGCCCGGGGTGGGCACCAGGGCGGAGCGGACCTCGGCGAGCACCGATCCGTCCAATCCCTCGAGCAGCGCCACCCTCGCGCGCAGCGACTGGGCGAAGTCGAGCTCTCCGCGCATGGCGGCGGTGGTGATCTCCTCGACCCGGTCGCGCACGCCGGCATGCTCCGCGACCAGCTCGATCACCTCCTGGGTGAGGAGGGTCGAGTCGACGTCGGAGACCAGCAGCCCGGTCGCCACCACGGGGGACGCGTCGATCCCAGGCTCGGCCGTCACGGGGTGATGACCGTGCCCTTGCCGAGCACGGTGATGCCGGACTCGGAGACCACCCAGCCACGGGCACGGTCCTTCTCCGCATCCAGTCCGATCTGGGTGCGCGGCGGGACCACGACGCCCTTGTCGATGATCGCCCGATGGATCTGGCAGTGACGGCCGACGATCACGTCGTCCATGAGCACCGAGTCCGAGACGGTCGACCACGAGTTCACGCGCACCCCCGGAGAGAGCACGGAGCTGGAGACGGACGCGCCGGAGACGACCACGCCGGGAGAGATCACCGAGTCCACCGCGGAGCCGACGCGGCCGGGGCCGGCGTGCACGAACTTCGCCGGCGGCGTGTTGCGGTGGCCCGTGAAGGTGGGCCATTCGTCGTTGTACAGGTTGAACACCGGGTGGATCGAGATCAGATCCATGTGCGCCTCGTAGAAGGCATCCAGCGTGCCCACGTCCCGCCAGTAGTCGCGGTCGCGGTCGGTGGAGCCCGGGACGACGTTGTGCAGGAAGTCGTAGACCGCGGCGTCCTCCTGCGCGACGAAGGAGGGCACGATGTCACCGCCCATGTCGTGCTTGGAGGTGTCGTCCTCCGCGTCGCGGGTGACGGCCTCCACCAGCGCCTCGGCGGTGAAGATGTAGTTGCCCATGGAGGCGAGGATCGAGCCGGGGTCGTCGGCCAGCCCCTCGGTCTGCGTCGGCTTCTCGACGAACGCCGTGATGGTGGTGGGGTCCGACGGGTCGGTCTCGATCACGCCGAACTGGTCCGACATCTCGATCGGCTGCCGGATCGCTGCGACGGTGCAGGACTTCCCGGAGGCGATGTGGGCGTCCAGCATCTGCGAGAAGTCCATGCGGTAGATGTTGTCGGCACCGACCACCACCACGTAGTCGGGCTTCTCGTCGTGGATCAGGTTGAGGGACTGGGCGATCGCGTCAGCGCTGCCGCGGAACCAGTGCTTGCCCATGCGCTGCTGCGCCGGGACCGGAGCGACGTAGTTGCCCAGCAGCGAGCTCATCCGCCAGGTCTGCGCGATGTGCTTGTCCAGCGAGTGCGACTTGTACTGGGTCAGGACGACCACCCGCAGGTAGCCGGAGTTGACGATGTTCGACAGCGCGAAGTCGATGAGGCGGTAGATGCCGCCGAACGGCACTGCGGGCTTTGCCCGATCGAGGGTCAGCGGCATCAGCCGCTTTCCCTCACCGCCGGCGAGGACGATGGCGAGAACCTTTTTGGACGACATGGTGCGAGGATAGTCCAGACGTGGCACCCGTCACGCGCTGTCCCGTCCATTCGGACGACATGACGATCCGACATGACGAACCGACATGACGAATCGATCTGGGATGCTGGAGCGAGCACCCGCTGAAGGAAGAGGAGACGGACATGCGCGTCGATCTGCTGACCAAGGAGTACCCGCCCGAGGTCTACGGCGGGGCCGGGGTCCACGTGGCCGAGCTGACGAAGGTGCTCCGCCCCCACATCGACGTGCGGGTGCGGGCCTTCGGGGCCGCCCGCGAGGAGGAATCTACCTTCTCCTACAGCACCCCGGCGGAGCTCGAGGGCTCCAACGCCGCCCTCTCGACCCTCGGCACCGACCTGCTGATCGCCGCGGACTGCGCTGGATCGGACCTCGTTCACTCGCACACCTGGTACGCGAACTTCGCCGGTCACATGGCCTCGCTGCTGCACGGCGTCCCCCATGTGCTCTCCGCGCACTCCCTCGAGCCGCTGCGTCCGTGGAAGGCCGAGCAGCTCGGCGGAGGCTACGCCGTGAGCTCCTTCGCCGAGCGCACCGCCTATGAGGGGGCGGCCGGCGTCATCGCGGTCTCCGCCGGGATGCGCGAGGACATCCTGCGGGCCTACCCCTCGGTCGATCCGGCCACGGTGCACGTGGTCCACAACGGCATCGACATCGAGCAGTGGTCCCCGAACCCGGAGACCTCCGCGCTCACCTCCCGCGGCATCGACCCCGACGCGCCGACGATCGTGTTCGTCGGGCGGATCACCCGGCAGAAGGGGCTGCCGTACTTCCTGCGCGCCGTGCGCGAGCTGCCGGCGGAGCACCAGGTGGTGCTGTGCGCGGGCGCCCCGGACACCCCGGAGATCGCGCAGGAGGTGAACACGCTGGTGGAGGAGCTGGCGAGGGAGCGCGGCAACGTGCACCTGATCACCGAGATGCTGCCCCGCCACGAGCTCACCCAGATCCTCACCCATGCCACCACCTTCGCGTGCCCGAGCATCTACGAGCCGCTCGGCATCGTGAACCTCGAGGCGATGGCCTGCGGGATCCCCGTGGTCGCCTCCGCGACCGGCGGCATCCCCGAGGTGGTCGCCGACGGGGAGACCGGCTACCTGGTCCCTCTCGAGCAGGTCACCGATGGCACCGGCATCCCGGTGGACCCGGAGAAGTTCATCGCGGACACCCGCGACGCGCTGGTGAGGATGGTCTCCGATCCCGCGCGGGCGAAGCAGATGGGCGAGGCCTCACAGCGGCGCGCGGCCGAACACTTCTCCTGGACCTCGATCGCCGAGCGCACCCTGGACGTCTACCGCATGGTGATCGCTCAGAGCTCCTGAACCCAGCACCTCCAAGCCCGGAGCTCCGGAGCTTCGGACGACAGCCTCCGTGACGAGGGCTCAGCCCGTCTCCGCTGCGGCGATCCGCTCGAGGGTCTCCACGAGCGCGCCTCGCGCCGCATCGTGCAGCTCGTCCAGCAGCCCCCGGCGCGTGAGCGCTTCGGCGAGGTGCACGGTGTGGCCATGGCCCTCCTCGATCTCGGCCCGCGTGAGCAGCAGGGTCCGCGCGGTGAGCACCAGCAGGTGCGCGGCCGAGGGCTCCAGATGGCGGGGGAGCGCGGTCGAGGTCCAGGTGTCGGGGATGCGGGCCGTCTCGACGGGCTCCTCGGGGACCAGGTCGAGGTCCACGCTGCCCCCGGCGGTGCGACGCAGCGCATGCAGAAGCTCCTCGCGTGCACTGCCTGAACTCGCCGTCGGCGGCACCTGGGCACCCACCGGGGCGGGGACCTTCACCCAGGTGACGGCGCTGACCGGACGACCCTCGTGCTCGACCGGGGTGGTGATCGGGATCAGGGTGTGATCGGCGATGCCGGCGGCGGTGACCACGATCGCCTGCTCCGCCTCGAGCGCCGGACCGATCGCCGCCGGCGGGCCGACGAGCCCGGCGAGCCGGCCCGGGGCCGGCAGCACCAATCGCAGCTGGGCCAGCGGCAGCCGGCGCAGCCCTGACATCCACTCGTACAGGTCCTCGCCCTCTCCGCTGGGCCCGGAGCGACCCACCCCGAAACTCATCTGGGCCGCGTCGTCGGGCCCGAGGTCGCCGCGCAGGTAGGCGGAGGTCCACAGCATCAGCACGGCGGCGCGGGGGAGGGCGATGAGCTCGCGCCCGGCGGCGGCCTCGCTCACGCTCCGCGCCCGTCGGCCGCGGACCCCGCGGCAGCAGCGACGAACTCCGCTCGTCGACCGGCCGGATCCACGGACTCCAGCCGCACGGTCACGACCTCGCCGACGGCCGCGTCCATCGGCACCCAGGCGGTGACCGGGGGATCAGTCAGCTGGACCTCGACCCGGGTGGGGGCTCCGTCGCCGTTCTCGGAGGTGCTCGCCTCCCGGCGCTCGATGACCGAGGCCTCGAAGACCTCACCCACCCAGGCCTGGAGCGCCATCGCCTCCACGAGCTCGAGCGCCGCCCGCTCGAGGTTCCCGGACTGCGCACCGGTGGCCTGCATCGCCTCCGGGATCACGCGCAGCGCCTCCAGCAGCTCCGGGCTCGGGCCGCCGCCCGTGACGTGCGCGTGGCAGACCAGCAGCACGAAGCGGTCCACCAGCCGGCGCAGCGGCGCCGTGGTGTGGGCGTAGGGAGCGGCGATCGCGGCCTGTTCCGCATCCTCCGGCACGTCCTCACCTCTGGTGAACGCGACATAGGAAGCGCCGCGGAAGAGCGAGGTGGCCTGGTTCAGCAGTGCCAGGTGCACCGGGTCGCGCCAGTCCAGGGAGCGCAGGAAATCGCCATATCTCTGCTCGGTGGGCCAGGGATGGCCGAGCGCCTGGCTCTGGCGGCGGAAGCGGTCCACCGCCGACTGCTCCGCAGCGGGCATGGTGCGCAGGATCCCGGCACCGTTCTCGAGCATCAGCTGGGCAGCGGCCATCCCCGTCATCAGCGAGATCTGGGCGTTCGCGTCCTCGATCGGATTGGGCCGGCGCCATCGCAGGTGCACCTGTCCGTTCTCGGCCACCACCTCCTGCTCGGGCACGTTCAGGCTGGCCCCTCCGCGCTGGGCCTCCAGAGCGGTGCGCAGGGCACCGATCTCCTGCAGCAGGAGCATCATCGGTGGGCCCTCACCGCGATCGAGATCGTCCTGGACCTGGTCGTAGGCCAGCTTCTCCACCGAGCGCACCAGCGCCCGCTCCAGGCCGATCTCGCGCACCTCGCCGGCCGCGTCCAGTTCCAGCACCCACACGAAGGCCGGAGTGACCTGATCCGGGAGCAGGGAGCCGGCCCCTTCTGAGATCACCCCCGGATGCAGCGGGATCCGGCGGTCGGGCAGGTAGAGGGTCTCTCCGCGGCGCCGGGCCTCGAGGTCGATCGGCCCGTCGAGGTCGACGAAGGAGGGGACGTCCGCGATCGCGTACAGCACCCGGTACCCGCCGGAGGTGCGCTCGAGGTGCATCGCCTGGTCCAGGTCCGTGGACGTCTCGGGGTCGAGCGTCACGAAGGGGACCTGGGTGCGGTCGGTCCGCTCCCCGTCCTCACCGGGCTGCCGCGCGGCCGCCGCCTCCGCGGCGGCGAGGACCTCCGGCGGGAACTGGAGCGGGACCTCGCCGTCGTGGTCCGCGAGCAGGGCGTCGATGCCCGCCCGGAGCTCGTCGGCCGCGACCGAACCGCGGGGTGCGTGCAGGGAGAGCGGGTGATGGGGCACGGTGACCTCCTGGGAGGGACGGTTCGGGCCTGGTCAGTCTATGGGCGGGAGCACGCGCGGATGGGCCGGACGGGGCCACGGAACCGATAGGCTCGGGGCCATGTCCGTCGCAGCAGCAGCCCTGAACGATGTCACCGTCCGCCGCAGCGGGAGCGCGATCCTCGATGCGGTCTCCCTCGAGGTGGGGGAGGGCGAGCGCTGGGCGGTCCTCGGCCCCAACGGCGCCGGGAAGTCCACCCTGGTGCGCCTGCTGTCGGCCCGCATGCACCCCACCTCAGGACGCGTCGAGATCCTCGGCGAGCGCCTCGGCAAGGTCGACATCTTCGAGCTGCGCCCCCTGATCGGGCTGGCCAGCCAGGAGCTCGCCGACACCATCCCAGCCCAGGAGACCGCGGAGAACGTGGTGGTCACCGCCGGGTACGGCGTGGTGGGTCGCTGGCGCGAGGAGTACGACGAGCTGGATCTGGACCGCGCCCGCACCCTGCTGGCCGCCTTCGGCGTGGGAGACCTGACCGAGCGCATGTTCGGCACCCTGTCGACCGGGGAGCGCAAGCGCGTGCTCGCCGCACGCGCCCTGATGACGGATCCCGAGCTGCTGCTGCTGGACGAGCCCGCCGCCGGGCTGGACCTGGGCGGCCGGGAGTCGCTGGTGCGCACGCTGGGCCGGCTCGCGAAGGATCCCGCGACCCCGGTGACGGTGCTGGTCACCCACCACGTCGAGGAGATCCCGCCGGGATACACCCACGTGGCGCTGCTGCGCGAGGGCTCCGTGGTCGCCGCCGGACCGATCGCCGAGACCCTCACCTCCCAGAACCTCACCCGCACCTTCGGGCTGCCGCTGGTGGTCGAGCAGCGCGGTGAGCGGTTCACCGCCCGCTCGCTCTCGCTGAGCTGACCCCCGGTGGAGAACCCGCAGCTGCGGCGGATCACCGACCTCGCCGATCCGGCCCTGGACGACTACCTGCGCATGACGGACGTGAAGCTGCGCTCCCGCGTCGAGGTGGAGCGGGGCCTGTTCATGGCCGAGAGCTACGAGGTGATCTCCCGGGCGATGGACGCCGGCATGGCGCCGCGCTCCTTCCTCATGAGCGAGAAGTGGCTGGCGAAGTTCGCGCCGCTGTACGAGCGGTTCCCCGACGTTCCGGTCTTCGTGGGGGAGGAGGGACTGCTCGAGGAGCTCACGGGATTCCACCTGCACCGCGGCGCGCTCGCGGCGATGCAGCGGCCCGAGCTGCCGACGGTCCGCGAGGTGCTGCGCACCGCCCGCACGGTCGCGGTGCTGGAGGACATCGTGGACCACACCAACGTCGGGGCGATGTTCCGCTCCGCCGCAGCCCTCGGCGTCGATGCGGTGCTGGCGACCCCGCAGTGCGCGGACCCGCTGTACCGCCGCTCGATCCGGGTGTCGATGGGCACCGTCTTCCAGGTGCCGTGGACCCGGCTCCCGGCCTGGCCGCATGAGGGTGTGAACCTCCTGCACGAAGCAGGCTTCGACGTGCTCGCCCTGGCCCTCAGCGAGGAGGCGGTGGCGCTGGACCAGGTGGACCTGCGCTCGGAGCGCAAGGTCGCCTTCGTCCTCGGCACCGAGGGTCACGGGCTCACGCCTGCGACGCTGCGGGCGGTGGATCAGCACGTGGTGATCCCGATGGCCCAGGGAGTGGACTCTCTGAACGTCGCTGCGGCGAGCGCCGTGGTGTTCTGGCAGCGCCGCGCGCTGGTGAGCTAGCGGGCGGCGTTCCCCTTGCCCGCCCGTGCTGCGGGCGATACCGTCGGAAGCGCTGGTCAGGCAGCACCCGGTCCGCGGGAAGGGCTCAGCCCACCTGGAGCAGGATCCGGAGCGTGCTGTGACTGCCTCCTTTCGCCCGTCGATGCGGACATCGGGCCCGTCGAGAGGAGGTCCGCATGCCGACCCGTGAACTGCCCGATCATCCGAACCCGATCATCTGCGCGGCCAGGCCCGAGCCCTCCAGCGCGCCGTCCGCGCCGGGGGCGCGGAGGCACTCGCACGAGTGGCCGAGCGCGCGCCCGGAGATGTCACCGTGGACGCCGCGGCGTTCCCTCTGCATCAGGCGCAGCTCGTCGTGGCCCGTGATCACGGGTTCCCCAGCTGGGCACGGCTGCTCCAGTATCTGCAGACCATCGCCGCGCACCGCTGGGACCCCCGGGAGGAGGCACCGGATCGTGCCGAGACGTTCGCCCGTCTCGCCTGCCTCACCTACTCGTCCGCGGACGGCCCGGAGCGATGGGCCGAAGCCCGCGCGATGCTCGCCGCAGATCCGATGCTGGCCTCGAGGGACCTCCGGGTCGCGGCCATCGCCGGGGACCTGGCAGCGGTGATCCGTCTGCTCCGGGAGGACCCCTCCTCGGGGGCACGGCGCGGCGGCCCGTTCGGGCTGCTCGAGCAGCCCGATGTCGTGATAATGCCGGAGGGTCTTGACCGTCGTAACCCCGAGCTGGGCGAGACGACGGGTGCTCCATGCCATCAGGTCCATGCGGCGGAGCAGCAGGATGTCGCGCATGCCCGCCAGTATCGCGGGCGATGCCGGGCACGGGCAACCCTGCCGGCGCTCCGTGTCTCCTTGCTCAGCATTCACCGTGCCCCTGGGTCACGGTCTCGGCTTGAGCACAGGGAACTCCAGCAACGAGAGGGTCTGACCATGCCGACACCCCACAGCCCGGACAACAGCCCGGACGCCGTCGAACGACCTTTCGGCGCCCATCTCTCCATGCGCTGGTGGGCACCGGTCCTGCTCACCGTGATCGTCGTCGTCGCGACCTACGGCCTGCAGGCACTGTTCCTGGGCGCCGCCGCGCCCGTCGAAGTCGGCTTCTGGGGGAAGGGCCCGCAGGACGCCACCCTCACCCCGCTCACCTATCTCGCGAACAACCTCTCGATCATGCTGCTCGTGCCTGTCACGCTGCTGGCCCTACGGGCCCTGACCGGTACGCCGTGGCGCAGCGTGCTGGCCCTGAACAGGGCGTTCTCCTGGCGTCGCCTCGGGGGCTACACGGCACTGTTCATCGGGCTGATGGTGGTCCTGAATATCTGGTCCACCTCGTCCAGCCCTGTCCGGGCTCTGCCTTCGCCGTCACCGGGACCACGATCGCCCTCCTGGTGATCGTGCTCCTGACGACGCCGCTCCAGGCGGCCGCCGAGGAGATCGCCTTCCGCGGGGCGCTCACCGCCTCGTATACCGCGTGGATCCGTCCGGCACGTCCCGCTCTCGTGGTCGGGATCAGCCTGTCGACCGTTCTCTTCGCCCTCCTGCACACCAGCGCCGACCCGTGGATGCTCCTGAACTATCTCGGGCTCGGCGCGAGCACCGCGCTCATCGCCCTGATCAGCCGGGGCCTCGAGGCCGCCATTGCCTTCCACGCCATGAACAATGTGTTCGCCATGGCGATCGGATCCCTCTTCGCCTATGGCGGCGGCATCACTCAGGACCGATCCGCCGGTGCCGCCGGCCCGTACATGCTGCTCTTCCTGCTCGCCCAGGGGGCCGCCGTCCTCCTGGTGTGGCAGATCGAGAAGCGCCGCACCGCGGCCGCGGTGGAGGGCTGACCTCGAAGAACGCTCGAAGGCTCGTGAGCCGTCTGGTGGGTGCTGTCGTCGTATCGTGTCGGTGCGGCCGTCAGGGGATCGGTCGCCTGCACCCGACTTGCGAGGAGTTCCTCCATGCGTTCAGCCCGCCGCCCTCGCGGCTTGATGATCACCGTCGTCGGCATGGCCGCCCTCGCCGCCTGTGGGAACGCGGGCGGCGAGTATTGCGCCACGCTGACGGACCACAGCGAGGTCTCGGCCATGGTGTTCACTCCAGTCATCCCCGGCATGAACGACCAGGAGGGTCTGGACCTGCTCGCCGAGGTGGAGGATTCTGTCCCCGAGGAGATCTCGGAGGACGTCACCACTTGGCAGGCCTACCTCAAGGAGGTGGAGCCGCTGATCGGCTCCTAGGATCCCGAGGACACCACCGCACTCATCGGCGCGGGGACCGACGAGGTGTACGCCGCCGGGAGCGCGCTGTCCGAGCACTACACCGGCACCTGCATGGACTGAGCCTGGCGAGATCGTCACCGACCGCCCCTTCTGCATCGCGTCGACGACTCGGCGAAGGACCTGGTGGACCTCTTCGGGCAGCTTGATCGGATCTTCGGAGCCGCCGACGACGCAGTGCCGGGGAACCGACGCCCGCCGGTCCCGATCCACTCCCGCAGCACCGGCTCCACGATCTACAACACGATCGCCCAGTCCATGCGCGTCCCTCCCACCCGCGGGCCCGAGCGGTCTTCCTTCGCTGCGCACGGCATCAATCGCCTGGTCCGGGAGCTCACCGACCACGGTGCCAACTACCGCGCGAAGACCTTCGTTCGCGCTGTGAACGCGCATGCATCGCGACATCGTCATGACCTCATGCACCTAGAAGTTCGACCGTGCCGTTATCGGGGGCACATAGTCCCAGCAAGGCGCGGATCGTCGTGGTCTTCTCTGCGCCGTTCGGGGCGACAAGACCGAGCATGGTCCCGCGAGGCAGGGTGAAGGACAGGTCATGGATAGCGAAACCAGTGCGTTGCACCGTCAGGTTGTCGAGTCCTGCGGCGTGTTGGGTCATCGGGCTCTCTCAGGCCAGCGGCAGGTGGGGGACGAGCTCGTCGTGGGCGTAGTGGGCCGCCGACGATCGGGCCGAGGGGGCGCCCTCCTCCGAGGTCGGCCCGGGCAGCAGGAGTCCGTCGGCGGTCGGCGCGTGGGGCCCGTACCGGACCAGCGAGATCCAGGAGTCTCCGCCGATGGCGGGCCAGGTTCCCTCGATGGGGACGATCTCGAGGCATTTGAACAGACCGAAGTAGGTGGGTCCTCCGCTGGCCGGTCCGTCGTTGAGGCCGTTGCCGATCCGGGCGACCTCGCCGTAGGGGGCGTCGAGCGGACTGCCCAGCCCGGTCATCCGGCGTGCCGCGCGACGGAGGGCCTCAGCGGCCTCCGCCGGGTCGCTCAGGCCAGTCGGGAGCCCGCCGGTTTCGAGGGATGGCGTGAGCTGGCTGTTGTCCATGACGACGTCGCCGACGGCGAAGTGGTCGTGCGCCCACAGGTGGAAGAGCAGGTAGCCGCGGCTATCTGCATCGGCGCGACGGTTCCAGGCGCGCAGGACATCTACGGCCTCGGTGAGCTCGGCGATTCCTGTGCAGGCGGTGAGGAGGTCGTCGAGGACGATGTCCGCCAGGTGCGCCCGGGTGTCCCATTTCAGGTCCAGCAGATCCTGCGGCGAGATCGGACCGGGACGGTCCAGGGCCGCACGGGAGAGCGGGGACCGGATGTCACGGAGCTGGTCGGGAGCAGGCGCGATGCCGTCGGGGTACTGCGCAGGATCCAGCGGCGGGTCGCAGAACCACCAGGGCGTTTCGTTCACGTTCTGGACCCAGCCGCAGCGTGGATTCACGACCCGGGGCAGGCTCTGCGGTGGGTTCAAGCAGGTCCAGAGCTGGCCGGGATCATCGCCGGGCAGCAGTCGCCGGGAGTCGTTGAATGTCCCTCCGGGGCGAACCGGCGTGGCTCCGCAGAAAGCTGCACCGATCGACCCGCTCGAGTCCGCCGCGAGAATGTTGAACATCGGCAGCGGCCACTGCTCCTGCACATCGAAGAGCTGCTCCACGGTCTCGGCGAGGGACATCTGCCACCAGCACTCGAGCGCGGTTGTCACCGGCTGGTGCAGCACGCCGGCGACCCGGATCGCGACAGGGGTGCCGTCGGGTGCTTCGATGACCGGGCCGTGGAGGCTTCGTCGCTCTGTCACGCTCACAGGGTCGCTGTCACGCACGGTCACGAAGTGCTCGTGCGTTTCGAAAGGCACTCGGTCACCGTCGTGGAGGTAGCGGTCACCAGTCGCGTCCAGTGCGTAGACCCACAGCTGAGGGAGCGGGTTCACGGTGTGGGTCCACCCGATGTGCTTCGTGTAGGCGAAGGACTGCCAAGGCAGCCCGATCGGTGTCGCGCCGTGGCAGTTGCGCCCCGGCGAGAGGGTCCGCGCCTCGAACATCCGGTACGGGGCGATCCACGGAATATGGGGGTTGATCAGTAGCAGCGCCTCACCCGTCGACGACCTCTCCGCCCCGACGGCCCAGGCGCTCGATCCACCGCCCAGGAGACCTGGACCGCCGACGGGCGGGAAGGCCAGCCCCTGATCCCAGAAGCGTGAGAACTCGAAGAACATCGAGAAAGTGCGGGCCACGACATCGCGGGGGCCGACGGGCAGCACCTCTCGACGGTCCCCGCCGAGGGAAGAATTCTCCGCGCAGGCCTCGTTGATTCCCTCGCAGAATGCTTGCAACCTCGTGCGGGTGGCGGCGCTCTGTGCCTGCCACCAGGTCTCCACGGCGGCCTCGAGGCCGAGCCTCGCATGCTGGACATCGCTCTTGAGGAACTCCTCGCCCCACAGGGCCGCAGCGCTTCCCCGGGAGATCCCGTAGAGCTCCAGGATCGCGGTGGCGTGGGTGAGGGCCTGCGCGCGGCCGAATCCCCGGCAGGCCTCCAGCTCATCCTCGGCGGTGATGGTGGCCATCCCGTGCTCGTCCCAACTGATGTCCATGCTCACTGCTCCTCGTCGGTTGTGCGGTTCTGCGGGGGTGTCATTACAGGTAGGTCGCGAAGTGCTCCGCGATCGCCTGCTGAAGGCGGATCTGATTCTCCGGGTTGCCGAAGCCGTGCCCCTCGTCGTCGGCCAGGAGATAGCCGACTGCGACGCCTCGTTCGCGCAGCGAGGCGACGAGGGTGTCGGACTCCGTGCGCTGGACCCGGGCATCGTTCGCACCGTGGGCGATCAGCAGGGGAGTGGTGATCCGGTCGGCGTGGGTGAGCGGGGAGCGGGCGCGCATGTCCGCCTCCTGCGACGGGTCCTCGGGATCGCCGACGTAGGTGAGCCAGTTGCTGCGCAGGTAAGGGCGGCTCACCGGGGGAAGGCTTTCCAGGAAGCTGGCCAGGTCGGCGATGCCGACGATGTCCACGGCCGCGGCGAAGCGCTCAGGGGTGAAGGCGGCACCGACCAGGGCGGCGTAGCCGCCGTAGGACGCACCGAGGATCCCTACCCGGTTCGGATCGGCGATTCCCTGCGCGATCGCCCAGTCCACCGCGTCGAGCAGGTCGTCGTGCATCGCTCCGGCGAATTCTCCGATCGCCGCGAGGGTGTGGCGCCTGCCGTATCCGGACGAGCCGCGGTAGTTCACCTGCAGCACGGCATAGCCGCGGCTTGCCAGGTATTGTGCCTGCGGGTTGAAGCCCCAGCTGTCGTGCACCCAGGGGCCTCCGTGCACCTCAAGCACGAGAGGCAGGTCCCGCGGCGGGTGTCCAGGCGGGAGGGTGAGGAAGCCGTGCAGGGGCAGACCGTCCCGGGCGCTGAGCGCGACGGGCTCCATGTGGGCGAGATCTTCTGGGTCCAGGTGAGGGGAGGGCGGGAACAGTCGCCGGCTCTCCCCGGTGGTGCGGTCGTGGAACCAGGCCACATGCGGGTCCCGGTCGTGAAGGTAGGTCGCGACCCACCGGTGTCCGGAGAGGTCCGAGGACAGGGAGCCCAGCACGCCATCGGACAGCTCGGACAATGCGGCGTGCACCTCGGCGAAGGCGGGATCGATCACTTCGATGTGCGGTCTCGGTCCGGTGAACCGGGCGGCGAGGATCTCTCCGCTACGCCGGTCGGTGTACAGGGTCGGCGGCAACACGCCCGGAGCGAGCACGCTGAGGATGTCGAGGCTCCAGCCCTCTACCGCGGCGAGCACGCGGATCTTCCCGGTGCTGCGGTCCACGCGCACCAGTTGCATGTCGTCGCCGTCGAGATAGCTGCCGAGCACGAGGCCGGAGCCGTCGGGTGTCGCCTGCTGGATCTCCACCCCCATCGGGTGGTCCGCGCCGCCGACCCGCAGCAGCACCTGGTGCTGCCCGGAGGCCGGATCGATCGCGGAAAACTCTGTATCGCCCTCTTCGGTGACGCGGGCGAGGAAAGCCGGTGCGCCGTCACCGTCCAGCAGCAGATCCTGCCCGGGGCCCGGCTGCTCGTGATGGAGGTGGATTTCGCCTGAAGGCACGTCGATCAGGAAGGTGTCCAGCGCGGCGGGGCGACGGTTCATCGTGGCGAGCACCGTGGCAGGCCGGGACCGCAGTGGCTCTGCGGCGAAGACCCGCGATCCCGGGGGCAGCGGCGTGAGGTCGACGGCGGGTGAGCCCGGAGATCGCAGGTCGACCCGGAACAGGTGCCAGTCCTCGTTGCCGTCGGTGTCCTGGAGGTACAGCAGCCAGCGCGGGTCCTCGCAGAAGAAGAACGTGGAGATGCCGCGCCGCTCGTCATGGGTGACGCAGCGGGCGTCGTCATGGTCTTGACCGATCCCGCGTACCCAGATGTTGCGCCTCCCGTGTGCGGGCGCGAGGTAGGCGATCCGGTCCCCGTCAGGGGAGATCAGCGGGCTGGCAAAGGCGGGATCAGCGAAAAGCTCCTCGGCCTCGAGTCGGCGTGGGCGGCGATCGGTGCTGGTCATACGATGTGCTCCTCGGGGCGCAGTCACGAACGCCCTCATCCGACACCGTGCCCCAAGGGCACGGTCAAGGTCCCACTTCCCAACCTTCGTCCGACCTGTGACGATGGGAACATGGTCAAGGTGCCGAGAATCCGCTGATGGCGTGGAGTACGCGCCAGCTTGCCGCCCTCGTGGGCACCACGGTGAAAAGTGTGCGCCACTATCACGATGTGGGGCTGCTCGAAGAGCCCGCGCGTGCGGCGAATGGATACAAGCGGTACGGCACGCCCCACCTGGTGCGACTGCTGCAGATCACTCGGCTGCGAGACCTGGGGATGTCACTGGCGGAGATCGCGAAAGCCGGGGAGTCTGACGAGAGCTACCTCGACGCTGTGCGCGAGCTCGACGCCCAGCTCGCCGACTCCATCGCACGCCAACAAGCCGTTCGCACCGAGCTGGCTGGCCTGTTGGCTCACCCTGCAGGGCCAGACGTCCCCGCAGGCTTCGAACCCATCGCCGACAGCCTCACCGAGGCAGATCGGGCGATGATCACGATCAGCGGCGTGCTCCTCGATGAACAGGGCATGCGGGATCTTCGCCGAATCGCCACTGATCACCAGGAAGCCGACGAGGAGTTCAACACCTTGGCCGCTGATGCGGACGAGGACGCCGTTCGAGCCGCCGCGGCGAAGCTCGCACCAGTGTTGCGGACCATCCACGAGCGCTACCCCGGCACGCGGACTTCACCCGTGGCGGCCGATGGTCGGGAGCAAGAAGCGAAACAGGCGCTGAACCAGGCGGTGACGGACCTTTATAACCCCGCCCAGCTCGAGGCCCTGCGCCAGGCGTACCACTTCGCGCATCTAGGCGCCGAGCACGGATCCTGCGACTGACGGAGCTGCCGCGCGGATAGGGGACATCTGATCTGGCTTGCCCGTAGGGCGGCCTGTAAGGATGTGCACCATGCCCGCTCCCTACCCTGCGCCATCAAGGATGTGTTCTCCGGTCGAATCGTGGGCTTCTCGATCAGCGACCGCATCAAGGCGCGGCTTGCAGTGAGTGCCCTGGGCAACGCGATATCCAGGCGTCGCAACGCCGCTGGCTGCATCGTTCATTCGTACAGGTGACCTCAGTTCAGGTCACGGAAGATCGTGCACGCCCTGAACCGTCATCACCTCATCGGATCGATGGGCCAGGTCGGTGCCGCCGGCGACAACGCCGCGACGGGATCTTTCTTCTCGCTTCTTCAGAAGAACGTCCTGGCCCGCGAGCGCTGATGAACTCGAGAGGAGTTGCGGATCGCGATCATCACCTTGATTGAGAGGGCCTATCACCGCCGCCGTCAGGCTCGGCTGCGCCGATTGACCCCCCTCGAGGACGAGCCTTTCGGCGCATCCGGGCGCACTTATCCACACGGAAGGAGGTCTGCGAAGCTGCCTCGATCTTGTAGCCTCCGCGCGGGGTGGCCGGGGCATGTGAACAGCCTCCGAGAGTCCCTCTGGGATCGACCTGCGAGCCGTTGCACCGTCACCCTGCGCTTGCCGCTTCATGACAGCGTGATCTGCAGCTTCACATCCGTCGGCCGCCCCTCGAGGAAGCGTTCGAAGGCGCCGACCGAGTCATCGAAGGTGAAGGTCTCGCTGACGAAGCGCGAGAGGTCCACGGCGTCGCTCGCGGCGAGGTCGATCGCCTTCTGGTAGACGTTGGCGTAGCGGAACACCGTCTCCAGCGAGATGCCTCGGCTCTGCGCGGTGGCGATGTCGAAGGGCACCGGATCCACCGGCATGCCCACCAGAACGATGCGGCCGCCGGGGGCGGGCAGCTCCCAGAGCTTCCTGTAGGCGGGGGCGGCGCCGGTGGCCTCGAAGACCACCTGCGGGCCCCAGCCGCCGGTCTCGGCGCGGACGCGCTCACCGAGATCCTCCTTGGTGGCGTCGACCGTGACGATTCCCTCGAGCCCGTCCAGCAGGGCGAGCTTCTGAGGGAGCACGTCGGAGATGTAGACGGTGCTGGCGCCGCCGGCGCGGGCGGCGAGCGCGGTCATGATCCCGATGGTCCCCGCGCCGACCACTGCAGCGACGTCACCGGGGGAGATGCCGGCCTTGGTCGCGGCGAACATGCCCACGGAGAACGGCTCGATGAGCGCGCCTTCGGCGAAGCTGAGGCTGTCGGGCAGCTTGTAGGTGTAGGCGGCGGAGTGGATCACCTCGTCGGCGAGGCAGCCGTGCACGGGCGGGGTGGCCCAGAACTGCACGCCGGGATCCACGTTGTAGTTGCCCTCCTTGACGGCGCGGGAGGTGGGGTCGGGGACCCCGGGCTCCATCGCGACGCGGTCGCCGGCGGCCAGGTGCGTGACGCCCTCGCCGACCTCGACGACGGTGCCGGCGCCCTCATGCCCGAGGATCATCGGGGCCTCGACCACGAAGGGCCCGATCTTGCCGTCGGTCCAGTAGTGCACATCCGAGGCGCAGATGCCGACGGTGTGCATCGCGATGCGCACCTGCCCGGGACCGGGGGAGCCGACGGGGGCGACCTCCTCGATGGACATCCGGTTCTTCTCGTGCAGCATCAGCGCGCGCATGCGGGGTCTCCTCCGACGTTGGGGAAAGCGGTTCAGTCGTGTGCTGGAGACTCTGCCATACCGGTGCCATCTCGGCCGATGCCGGGTCGCCGCGTGGGCGGCGCGGCAGGGCGGGCCGGGGCCGGATGCACCGGCAGTCGCCCTATCCCGCAATGGTCCCGGAAGAGTGCGAAAGGTCTCGGGAGGGGGCGGGGTTCACGCTCTCGCAGTTCCCGGACAATTCCTCGGCGGGTGGCGCCAATCCATTATCACGAGGTGCTGACATATCAATCCGCTGCTCCCGCCGGACGATGACGACACGAACTGTCCCACCTGATCGCGGGAGCGGGAGTGAGATGCCGTCGATGCGCCCCGGATCAGGTAGTTCGCAGCGCCGAGCGGGCTGTCAGCAGCGCGGGAGCACCGTTCCTCCACCGCGACCACTTCTCCACATTTCCGGAGAGACCCTTCCTCCACACAAAGGCCTTATCCACATTATTTGCAGGTATCTGGGGGGCCCTTTCCAGCGGCACCGGGCGACGATAGAATCAGAGGAAAGGAGAAGATCTTCTCGATTCTCGCGGCGACATCGTCGGCGACCATATCGGGAGTCATGCCGGGAGGGGGTGTGGAGCATGGAAGACCTGCGCGATGGCGGGAGCGTGCCTTTCGAAGGAGAGGCCGCCCACGAACGGTCGATACCGCCCGATGATCCCGGCCACCTCGCCACGGCCGGCGATGACGCCGACGGCTCCGGCCCGGACCCGGAGCCCACTCCCGCTGCACCTGTGCTCCCGGAGCACCTGCGTCCCGTGCACGAGGCGTCGGTCGAGGAGAGCCGCCGCCTCGCCGCCCGCTTCACGGCACTCGCGCCGTCCTACCGTGACCCGGAGCGCGCGCAGCCCGACGAGGACGCGGCCGAGGCCGAGCTCCTCTCCGTCGCGCTCGCCCTGCGGTGTACGCGCACGGTCGCCGATCGCGTCCTCCACGACGCCCATGTGGCGGTGCACCAGCTCCCGCGCACGCTGCTGCGCCTGGAGTGCGGGGAGTTCCCAGCGGCCTGGTTCGACCGGATCCTGCGCCGCATCCGACACCTCACCCCGTTCCAGATGGAGCAGGTGGATGCCGCCGCCGCGCACTGGCCCACCACTCTCACCACGGAGCAGTTCCACCTCCGCCTCTCCCGCCTCCTCAGCCGTCTGGAATCCCAGCAGGAGACCCCCGCACATCTCACCCCGGAGGGGCGGCGCCGGGTGGAGCTGCTGCCCACCCGTGACGACGGGATCGGATGTCTGCGCGTGGTCGGCCCCGCCCCGGAGATCCTCACCCTTGCCCGGCGGCTCGATGACGCCGCCCGCGCGGTCCAGGCCGCTCAGCGCCGCGCCTTCGAGGCGGGGGAGAGACCGCCGGTGGACCCGCGAGGCACAGTCGCCGCGACGGGGATGACCGCCTCCCTCGCCCTCATCCAGTACGACCTGCTGGGCGGCGCGGCCTTCGACACCGATGGGGTCCATGTCCCCCAACCCCGCTTCCGCCTCAACGTCACCGTGCCCGTCCTGACGCTGCTCGGCGGCTCCCAGGAGCCCGGCATGCTCGAGGGCACCGTCCCGATCCCCGCCGCGATGGCGCGCGAGCTGGCCGGGCAGAGCGAGACCTGGCACCGAGTGCTCACCGATCCGTGCACGGGCGCCTTCCTGCCGCTGCCCGCCGAGCGCTACGCCCCCACGCGTGCCATGCTCGAGCACCTGCGCCTGCGCAACACCACCTGCGCGCTCCCCGGCTGCACACGCTCCACCTCCTGGGCCTCCGAGGCCGACCACATCGAGGAGTACGACCACGGAGATCCCGAGCACGGCGGTCTCACCGAGATCGAGAACCTCCATCTTCTGTGCTGGCAGCACCACCGTGCGAAGACCACCGGCCTGCTGGACCCCACCCGCCTGCCCAGCACGCCCGGGCTTCCGGGGCGGACCGCCTGGTCCATCGACGAACGGGTCCACGTGATCGTCCGCGACAACGAGGACCTCGCCAGCCCGCACATGACCAGGGAGCTCATGGACTCCTGGACCCGCTACCAGGCACGGATCGAGGCAAGGCGACGAGCCCTCGAGCGGCGGAAGAATCCACCGCTCCCGCCCTACTGACCTCGAAGCCCGTCCGGCTTGCTGGCAGAAGGTGGTCAGCGAACGAGCCGGACCTCGGCGAGGTCCAGCGTCTCCTCGACATGACGGGCACCATCAGGAGTAAAGCCGTTGCGCTCGTAGAATCGGCGCGCGCGGGGGTTCTCCGCGGCGACCCACAGCTGGGCGGGGACGTCGGCAGGCAGCACCGCATCGAGCAGAGCCTGGCCGACCCCGCTGCCGTGATGCGCGGAGAGCACATAGAGCGAGTACAGCTCATGATCGCGCACCGGCGCATGAGGACCGATCTGCCGCCCCGCATGCGCGATGGCGAGGCCGATGATCTGCCCAGCGGATTCCGCGACGGTCACGGCAACCCCGCCGTCGAGCCATCGCTGCCAGGTCGCAGCACGCTGCTCGAGCGTGTCGGTCTCCCAGTGCGACGCCGGAAGCAGCGCGGAGTAGGTCTCGACCCATGACGTGTGATGCACCGTCGCGCAACCATGGGCGTCGTCCGCCGTGGCGGAGCGGAGGGTGAAGGTCCGGCCCGGATCGGCCTGCCAACGAACCCACGCTGCCACTGTTCCGGGCCACGGCGCTGCGGTCGGCACGAACCCTTCCCGTTCGTAGAACCTGCCGGCATTCGCGTTCTCCGAGACGTACTCGGTGAGCAGAGCGCGGCCCTGCGCCCGCGCCCGATCCTTCGCAGCGGCGATCAGCTCGTGACCGATTCCTGAGCGCTGCTGCGAGGGCAGGACGTAGAGCTTCCACAGGACCAGATCATCCCCGAGCTCCGCGATCTCAGCCATGCCCACGATCCCCTGCGCGGTCTCGGCGACGTCGATCCCGCCGGCCTCGATGGCGGCACGGAGGGCATCGGCGCTCCAGTAGGTATCCAGCGCATCAAGGACATAGTGGGCACCCTTGAGCGGCCCATAGGTGGGAGGCCACGTCGAGAAGCCGATGAAGCGCACGGCGTCGAGATCCTCAGCGACGGCCCGACGGATTGTGATGCCCATGAACGGCATGTCTACCAGCCCTCGCACTGATCGATCCAGTCCGCACCTCCTCCCTCCTGCAGCTCGGAGCCGCCCCACCCCGTCTGTCACACCCCTCCCCGAGGCTTCGCATGTACGTTCGAAGTCACGACCTGGACACCTTGAGCACCACCTCTCCGAGGCGTACAGTTCGAACTCCTGTTCGAATATGTGTGCGAGCGGAGCGGCAAGGGCCGGGGAGGAGGAAGCGCGATGGGCACAGCCCTGCAGATGGAAGATCGCGAGCAGCGCCTGTCCCGGGCCCGGGCCGCTCTGGGCGCGGCCGAGCGCTCCGCCGCCCGCTGGGGCGGCCGCATCGATCGCACCGCCCTGCAGCCCTCGGCGCAGCCCGTCAGCGAGGCCGCCGACGACGGGCTCGGCACCCGCCTGCCGGTGCCCGGGGCGCTCACGACGCTGTTCCCCCGCAGCAGCCTGCGCGCGGGCAGCTCCGTGGCGCTCGAGGGCGCGGCGAGCACCTCGCTGCTGCTGTCCCTCGCGGTCGCCGCAGCGGGGGAGGACTCCTGGTGCGCGATCGCCGGCATGCCCGACCTGGGCCTGCGCTCCGCCCTCGACGCCGGCCTGGACCCCTGCCGCCTCGCCCTCGCCCCGGCGGGCGGCGACCAGCGCCCCCAGGTGCTCTCCGCCCTCGCCGACGGGGTGGGGGTGCTCGTGCTCGGTTCCGACCTGGACCTCGCCCCCGCGCTCTGGCGCAGCCTGCTGGGCCGGGCCCGCACCGCGGACACCCTGGTCCTCGCCGCGACCCCGCCCGGGCGCGCCGACCTCACGCTGCGCGCCCGCACCCAGGGCTGGACCGGCCTCGGTCAGGGCTCGGGACGACTGCGTCGGCGCCGCCTCGAGATCACCGCCGAGGGGCGAGGGATCGCCGGGCATCGCACCGCCGAAGTGCTGCTGCCGCAGGTGGACGGCATGATCGCGACCGCGCCGCAGAGCAGGTCGCAGCGCGCGGAGTCCCGGGAGCCGATGCGCCTGCTGCAGCCGGTGCGGAGGGCGAGCTGATGAGCGCCCCCGCAGCCCCCACCGTCCTCGCCACCCCCACTCCCACAGCCCTCGCCACTCCCGGGGCCGCCCCCACCGCGACCCGCACCGTCGCCGTCACCGTCCCGGACTGGCCGCTGGTGGCGGCGCTGGACCGCCACCAGCGCCGCAGCGAGAACGAGGCAGCAGCAGGGGAGGCCCCACCCACCCTCGACCTCGCCGCCGACCCCGTGATCCTGCTCGACCAGCACCGCGTCACCCATGCCGGTGCCGCTGCCCGCGCGGCCGGGGTGCTGGTGGGGATGAAGCGTCGCGCCGCCCGCGCCGCCTGCCCCGAGGCGCTCGTGCTGGAGGCCGACAGGGAGCAGGAGAGCTCGCTGTTCGAGCTGGTCGCCGCCGCCGTGGACACGATCGCCGCCGGGGTGGACGTGCTGCGCCCCGGCGTGCTGCTGATGTCCGCCCGCGGCCCTGCCCGCCACCAGGGCGGCGAGGCGGCACTGGCGGAGCGGATCCTCGACGCGGTCGCCGAGCTCACCGGCTGGGACTGTGCGGTCGGGATCGCCGACGGTCCCTTCGCGGCACTGCTCGCCTCACCGCCGGGTCGGATCGTGCGCGAGGGGCGGAGCGCCGAGTACCTCGCCCCGCACCCGATCCAGGCCCTGCGCAGCGCGCCCGTCGGTCCCGGCTGGGGACATCGCGGCCAGCCCTCGGCCACCCGGCCGGAGCGACGGCTGGGCCTCGCCGAGACCGTCGATCTGCTGCAGCGGCTCGGCATCGCCACCCTCGGGGACCTCGCCGCGCTGCCGCCCGCCGCCGTCGCCGACCGCTTCGGGCCGGACGTGGCGACCCTGCACCTGCTGGCCCGCGGGTGGGAGCCCACCCCGCCCGCGGCGCATCATCCCACCCAGCCGATCCTCGCCGAGACCACGCTGGAGACCCCGCTGGTGCGCACCGATCAGGCGGCCTTCATCGCTCGCCCACTGGCCGAGCAGCTGCACACGATGCTGGTCGCGAACGGTCTGGTCTGCACGAGGCTGCGGATCGTGGCCCGCACCGAGGGCGGCGAGGAGATGGAGCGCACCTGGCGGCACGACGGCGCCCTCACCGTCGCCGACGTCGTGGACCGCATCCGCTGGCAGTGCGACGGCTGGATCACCCGTGCCCGCCTGGGCGGCCCCGCGACCGGCGCGATCACCCGGATCGGCCTGCATCCGCTGCAGCTGGCCCCGGCGGGGGAGAACGCCCCCGCCCTGTGGGGCAGTGCCGGGGAAGCGGCCCAGCGCGCCTCCCGAGCCCTCGCCCGCGCGCAGGGGCTCGCGGGGGAGGAGGCGGTGCAGGTGCCGGCCCTCGTCGGCGGGCGGCTGCTCACCGAGGAGGTGACGCTCGTGCCCTGGCGCAGCGAGAAGCCCGCCCGCCGCGAGGGGCCCTGGCCGGGGTCCCTGCCGCGCCCGGTGCCCGCCACCGTGTTCCGCGAGCCACCGTCGGTGCGGCTCGAGGATGCCGCAGGCCGGCCCGTCGTGGTCACCGCCCGCGGGCTGCTGAGCGCCCCGCCCTCCCGGCTGCTCATCGCGGCACCGGGCCTGCCCGCCCTGCAGCGGGCGGGACTTCGTGCCGGCTCCGCCTATCCGGTGCTCGGCCACGGCGCCCCCGTCGTGATCGACGAGCGCTGGTGGGCGCCCGGCGGCCACCGCGCCGCCCGCCTGCAGCTGGTGGTGCGCGGCGCGAGCGAGGAGGAGACCGCGGTGCTGGCGCTGTCGCGGACGGGGGAGTGGACGCTGGAGGGGATCTATGACTAGGAAGAGACGCTGATGGCCCGCTGGTTCCTGGGCCCGCCCGCGTGGAAGGACCTCGAGGCGATCCTCTCGGACCGTCCCGCCGAGGTGGTCTCCCCGCCGGTCGTCATCGAGCACACCGGGCAGGTCACCGACGATGCCTACCGCCCCGCGCGCACCGTCGACTATGCGGAGCTGCACGCCCACTCCCACTTCAGCTTCCTCGACGGCGCCTCGAGCCCCGAGGACATGGTGGAGCAGGCGGCCCGGCTCGGGCTGGGGGCGATCACCCTGGTCGACCACGACGGCCTGCCCGGGGCGGTGCGCTTCGCGAAGGCTGCGGCGGAGGCGGGTGTCGCCACCGTGTTCGGGGCCGAGCTCACCCTGGGCCTCGAGCCCGGGGCCGGGGCGGCGAGCACCACCCCGATCATCTCCGCGCCCCGCACCGGCGTGCCCGACCCGGCCGGAGAGCATCTGCTGGTGCTGGTGCGGGATGAGACCGGGTACCGGCAGCTCTCCTCCGCGATCGCCCGCGCCCACCTCGACAGCGGCGAGAAGGCCGTCCCTCGCTACCGGCTCGCGGAGCTCTCGCGCCTGGCCCGCGAGGGGCACTGGCTGATCCTCACCGGCTGCCGCAAGGGTTCGGTGACCCGCGCCGCGACCCCGCATCTGGAGGCCGGGGATCTCGAGGCGGCCGCGCACGCCGCCGCGGAGGCCATCGCGCGACTGGTGGAGCTGTTCGGCCCCGGCAACGTGACCGTCGAGCTGATCGCCGGCGGCGGGGGAGAGGCGGATGAGCTGCACGACGCGCTCGCCCAGGGCGCCCGCCTGGTGCGGGAGAGCCACGGCCTGGATGCGATCTCCCTGCCGCTGGTGGCGAGCACCAACGCCCACTACGCCCGCCCCTCGGACAAGCGCCTCGCGGACACCCACGCCGCCCTGCGCGCCGGGGTGCCGCTGGCCCAGGCCGACCCGTACCTCTCCTCCCGCCCCGCGCACCTGCGCAGCGGCGAGGAGATGGCGCAGCTGCTGCCCCGCTATCCCGGCGCGATCGCGCAGTCGGCACGGCTGGGCCGGGACTGCGCCCTGGACCTGCGCCTGCTGGCCCCGGACCTGCCGCCCTTCCCGGTGCCGTCCGGGCACGACGAGGCGAGCTGGCTGCGCGAGCTGGTGGAGATCGAGGGCCGGGAGCGCTACGGACCGCGGCCGACGGCGGAGAGTCCCGAGCGGATCCCCGGGGCGTGGGCGCAGATCGACCACGAGCTGAAGGTCATCATCGACCTGCACTTCCCCGGCTACTTCCTCATCGTCCACGAGATCGTCGACTTCTGCGCCAGGGAGGGGATCCTCGCCCAGGGCCGGGGCTCGGCCGCGAACAGCGCCGTCTGCTACGCGCTGGGCATCACCGCGGTCGAACCCGTCGGCCACCACCTGCTGTTCGAGCGCTTCCTCGCCCCGGAGCGGGACGGCCCGCCGGACATCGACATCGACATCGCCTCCGACCGACGCGAGGAGGTGATCCAGCACGTCTACGACCGCTACGGCCGGGAGAACGCCGCCCAGGTCGCCAACGTCATCACCTACCGGGCGAAGCTCGCCGTGCGCGACGCCGCGAGGGCGCTCGGCTACGACCCCGGCGCGCAGGACGCCTTCGCCAAGCGGATCGAGCGCTCCTTCTCCTCGCTCGCCGACGCCGACATCCCCGGTGACGTGATCGAGCTCGCCCAGCAGCTGCGCGACGCGCCCCGGCACCTGGGCATCCACTCCGGCGGGATGGTGCTCGCGGACCGGCCGGTGATCGAGGTGTGCCCGGTGCAGTGGGCCGCGATGGCGGACCGCTCCGTGCTGCAATGGGACAAGGAGGACTGCGCCGATGCGGGCCTGGTGAAGTTCGATCTGCTGGGACTGGGGATGCTCACGGCGCTCGACCACGCGCTGCGGATCGTCGCCGAGCATCACGGCCAGCACTTCGAGCTGCGCACTCTGCCGCAGGAGGATCCGGCGGTCTACGACATGCTGTGCGAGGGGGACAGCGTGGGCGTGTTCCAGGTGGAGTCCCGTGCCCAGATCTCCACCCTGCCGCGCCTGCGGCCCCGCGTGTTCTACGACCTGGTGGTGGAGGTGGCGCTGATCCGGCCCGGCCCCATCCAGGGCGGCTCCGTGCACCCCTACATCCGGCGCCGCGCCGGCGAGGAGGAGGTCACCTTCCTGCACCCGCGGCTGGAGAAGTCCCTCGACCGCACGCTCGGGATCCCGCTGTTCCAGGAGCAGCTGATGCAGATGGTGGTCGACATCGCCGACTTCACCCCCGCCCAGGCCGATCAGCTGCGCCGGGCGATGGGCTCCAAGCGCTCCACCCAGAAGATGCTCGAGCTCTCCGACGCGCTGTTCGAAGGGATGGCGCACCACGGGATCGTGGGGGACGATGCCGACGCGGTCCACCGCAAGCTGCTCGCCTTCGCGAACTACGGCTTCCCCGAGTCCCACGCCTATTCCTTCGCCTATCTCGTCTACGCGAGCTCGTACCTGAAGTGCCATTACCCGGCGGCGTTCACCGCGGCGCTGCTGCGCTCCCAGCCGATGGGCTTCTACTCCCCGCAGTCGCTGGTGGCGGATGCCCGCCGGCACGGCGTGCTCACCCGCGGCCCGGACGTGCTGCGCTCCCGGGCCCGCACGGATCTGGAGACCGACGAGGAGCACCGCGGCTACCGGGTGGATCCGCCGCGCGCGCAGGTCCAGGGGAAGGCCGCGGCGCAGGGGCCGGCGATCCGACTGGGGCTGGATCAGGTGCGGGGGATCAGCACCGGGACCGCAGAGGCGATCACCGAGGAGCGGGAACGGGGCGGGGCGTTCGTCTCGGTCCCGGATCTCGCGAGGCGGGTGCGGCTGAGCGCCCGACAGCTGGAGGCGCTGGCGACGGCCGGGGCGCTGGATGCGCTCGCGTCCTCCCGTCGGCAGGCGCTGTGGGCCGCGGGCGCCGCCGCCCAGGAGTCCCCGGGCACCCTGCCGCATCTCGCGATCGGTGCGCAGGCGCCGATGCTGCCGGGGATGAGCGAGGCGGAGCTCGCCACCGCCGATGCCTGGGCCACCGGCATCACCCTGGACGACCACCCGATGGCACTCGTGCGCGAGGAGCTCACCGCCGAGGGGGTGCTCTCGATCGCCGGCACCCGGGAGGCGGAGGACTCCTCCCGGATCCGGGTCGCCGGGGTGATCACCCACCGCCAGCGCCCCGCGACCGCCGGGAACGTCACCTTCCTCAGCCTCGAGGACGAGACCGGGATCCTCAACGTGGTCTGCTCCCAGGGGTTCTGGGTACGGCACCGGGCTCTGCTGCGCACAGCCCGGGCGATCACGCTGCGCGGCATCGTGGAGAACCGCACCGGAGCGGTGAACCTGGTCGCCGACGGCGTGGAGCCCCTGGACCTGGCCGCCGCCGGCCGGTCCAGGGACTTCCAGTGACCAGGGACCTCCAGCGACTCAGGCCATCGCGGGGACCGGCCGGGCGCCCACGTGCTCGGAGCGTCCCGCCAACCGTGCGCGGCGCGAGGCCGCCAGGGTCGCCACCAGCGAGACCGCGGCCCAGGCGAGGATCGCCAGCAGCGTGCTGGACGTGCTCACCAGGGTGCCGCCGAGCGCGGCATGCACCAGCCCCTGGGTGACGATCGACAGCGGCATCAGGGAGCTGACCGACTGCAGCAGCTCGGGAGCGGTCTGCACCGGAAGGATGCCCACCAGCGTCACCACCTGCAGCACCATCAGCACGATCGAGGCGAGACGCCCGATCCTGGCCCCGAGCACCGTCAGCAGCGCCTGGTGCAGGGCCGCGAACATCACCGCCCCGACGAAGGCCACCAGACCGACTGCCAGCGGGGAGACCGGGGAGATGCCGATGCCGGTGAGCACGGCGAGCGCCGCCACCGTCTGCACCACCGCGATCAGCAGCGCCGGCGCCAGCGAGCGCAGCACCACCTGCCACATCGGCAGCGCCCGGTCCAGCAGACGGCGCGAGAGCGCCGGCAGCAGCAGGAAGGTGGCGAAGGCGCCCAGCCACAGCGCGAGCGCCGTGACGAAGGGGAAGGTGGCGGTGTCCGCCCCGTTCGCCTCGTTCTCGCGCTCCACGTCGGTGCCGACGGGCGCGGCCGCCATCTCGCCCATCCGGGCACGCTCCGCCGCGTCATAGGAGGGGACACCGTCCGCTCCCTCGCGCAGGCCGGTGGCGAGCTCGTCACTGCCCTCGGCGAGCTGCCCGGTGCCCTCGGACAGCTCCTCGGCGCCGTCGGCCAGCTCTCCGGTGCCGTCGGCCAGCTGGCGGTTGCCCTCGGCCAGCTGCTCCGCGCCGGTGCCGAGCTCGTCGGCGCCCTGGGCCAGCTCCCCGGTGCCGTCGGCCAGCAGATCCGCGCCGTCGGCGCTCGAGCGGGTGCCCTCGGCCAGCAGACCGGCTCCCTCGCCGAGCTGATCGACGCCGGCCGCGTACTCCACCAGGCCGTCGCGCAACCCGCTCACCCCGGTCACGAGCTCGCCTGCGCCGTCGGCGCTGGTGCGGGCGCCCGTGGCGAGCTGCTCCGCGGAGGCGGTCAGGCCCGGGTTCTCGGCGGTCCCGTCACCGGTGAAGGCGATCTCGATGCCTTCGGCATAGGTGACCATGCCCTGAGCTCCCTGGACGAGTCCCGGCTGCTCCTGGGTGCCGTTGATCCCGTCGGCGAGCTGCTGGACGCCGTCGGCGGCGGTGGTCGCGCCCTCGCCCACGCCCTGTGCGGTGGCGGTGAGGCCCGGGTTCTGGGCGGTGCCGTCGCCGTGGACGATGGTGTCCAGACCACCCGTGTACCCGGCCACGCCGTCGACGTACCCGGACATCCCCTGAGCCTGCTGGCACAGGCCCTGTGCCTGAAGATCATCGGGGTACCGCTCGGCGAGCGCGCAGGCGGACTGCTCCATCGACTCCGACAGTGCGGGCATGCCCGGATTCTCGGCGGTCCCGTCACCTTCGACCAGGGCGGTCATCCCGGGGTTGTCGGCGGTGCCGTCCCCCTGAAGGACCGTGGAGATCCCCTGGGAGTACTCGGCCACGCCCTCCGCGCCCTGGACGAGGCCCGGCTGCTCCTGCGTGCCGGCCAGCCCGTCGGCCGCGGCCTGGGCGCCCTGCCCGATCTCCTCGGTGCCCTCGGCGACCTGCTGCGCGGTGGGGGCCAGGCCCGGGTTCTCGGCAGTGCCGTCCCCGGTCACCGCGGTGCCGGCCTGGGAGACGCCGTCGGAGAACTGCTCGAGACCGGTCGCGAGCTGCTCCGCGCCCGCCTCCAGGCCCGGGTTCTCGGCGGTGCCGTCCCCCTCGACGCCCGCCGCGAGCTGCTCGGCGCCGTCCAGCAGGCCGGGCTGTCCGTCGGCCCCGTGCATGCCCTGCTGGAGGCCCCCGATGCCCGTGGCGAGCTCCTCGCTGCCGGTGGCGAGATCATCGAGCCCGTCGGCGAGGGTGCGGGTGCCGTCGGCGGACTGCCAGGTGCCGTCGGCGAAGGTCCACACGCCGCCGGAGAACCGGCTCGCGCCCTCGGCCGCCTCGTCGGAGCCGTCCGCGAGCTCGCGGGTGCCCTCGGCGAGGTCCGAGGTGCCCTCGTCGAGCTCCGAGGTGCCCTCGGCGAGCTCGCGTGCGCCCTCGGCGGCGTCGTCGAAGCCCTCCCCGAGCTCGTTGAAGCCGAGGTAGAGGCCGTCGAGGTACTGCTCGGCCATCTGCCCGCCCATGGTGCTCGCCGAGGCCTCTGCGACCGCCGTGCCCACCAGGGCGTTGATCTGTCCGCTGGCGTCGTTGGTGGTGACCTCGAGGATCGCCTGCGTCGCCTCCGGGCTGCCGATGCTGGCCAGGTCGTGGGAGAAGTCCTCGGGGATCACGACGACCGCGGAGTAGGTGCCGTCCTCGAGGCCTGCTTGGGCGTCGTCCTGGCTGGTCAGCTGCCAGTCGAAGCCGGTGGTCCCCGGCGTCTCCTGACCGTCGACGGTGCCGGGCTGGGTGAGGGAGCCGGCGAGCAGACGGCCGAAGGGCACGGTCTGCACCTCGCCGTTCTCGTCCTCGATCTCGGCACCCTGGTCGAGGTTGACGACGGCGGCGGGCACGGTCTCCAGGCGGTCCACACGGCCGCTGAGCGCCCACATGCCCAGGCCCACCACCAGCAGCGGCAGCACCAGGACGACGATCAGGGTGCGGGGGTGCGTGAGGCGCTTCATGCGGAGGCTCCTTCGAGGATCGGGGCGGTGGAGCGCTGGACGGAGAGCCCCTGCAGGCGGCGGGGGTCGCGCAAGCTGCGCTGCAGGTGGCGTTCGGCGTCGAGCGGGGAGGCGGATCGGGAGCCGACGATGACCGTCGCCCCCGCCGCGAGCAGTGCATCGAGGCGCTCGACGAGCAGGTCGTCGCTGACGGCGGCGGCGTGGGCGAGGTCCTCGATCTGCTCGATGAGGATCACCGCCCGCTGCAGTCCGTGACCGCCGATGTCGGCCAGTCGACGGCCGACGGGCTCCCCGGCGCCGATCCAGTGCGCACGACCCTGGATGGTCCCGAGGTCGCCGGGCACCAGACGGTCGTGGACGGCGAGCACTCCGGTCTCCGGAGCATGCCGGCCGGCGGCCAGAGCCAGGAAGGTGTCGCGGGCGGCGTCATCCGGGGCGCGCACCACCAGCAGTGTGCCGGGGGTGATCGCGCCGGTGAGCGGGCCGAGGGTGCCGGACGCTCCCAGCAGAGGGGCGACGGCGTCCTCGAGCCGGAGAGCGTGAGGACCGTGCTCCTCGGTCCAGCGGCGGTGCTCGAGCACGGCGACCAGTCCCTCACCCTCGACGTCGACCGTGGGCAGCAGTCGGTCGAGCCACCCGGGCAGCCACCAGGCATGGCGTCCCAGCAGGGCGAGGACAGCGGGCACGAAGGTCATCCGCACCACGAAGGCGTCCACCAGCACGCCGACCGCCAGGGCCACGGCGATCGGCTGCATCATGAACCAGCCGGCGCTGACGAAGCCGGCGAAGACCGCGACCATGATCAGGGCGGCGGCGGTGACCACCGGGGCGTTGGCCGTGAAGCCGCGCTCGATCGACCGACGGGCGTCCCCGGTGTGCACGAACTCCTCGCGCATGCGGGAGACGAGGAAGACCTCGTAGTCCATGGCGAGCCCGAACAGCACACCCATCACCAGGATCGGCATGAAGGAGACGACCGGCCCGTTCACCGAGACGAACAGGGCCTCGTTGAACCAGCCGTACTCGAACACCATGGCGGTCACGCCGAAGGCGGCGAGCACCGAGAACAGATAGCCCACGGAGGCTTTCAGCGGCACCCAGATCGAGCGGAACACCATGGTGAGCAGGATCAGGGAGAGGCCGACGACGAAGAGCGCGAAGGGCAGCAGCGCATCGGCGAGCTTGTCGGTGACGTCGATGCCCACCGCGGTCGCTCCGGTGACGGTGATGTCCGAGATCGCGAGCTCGTCCTCCCACCCGGCGGCGCTGCCGCGGAGCTCCGCGACGAGATCCTTCGTGGTCTGATCGGTGGGCCCGCCCTCCGGGATGACGACGACCACCGCCATGTCGGCGCCACGGTTCGGGGTCGCCAGCTGGATCTGCCGGACGTGGTCGAGGGAGGCGATGTCGCTCTCCAGCTCGTCGACCACGCCGAGCGGATCGGTGGTGTTGATGATGTCGGCGGTGACCAGGAGGGGGCCGTTGAAGCCGGGCCCGAACTCCTCGGCGACCAGGTCGTAGGTGTCACGGGCCGGGCTGCCCTCGGCCTCCGTGCCGAGGTCCGGAAGGGCGAGCTCGAGGTCCTTGAGCGGGATCGCGAGAGCGCCCACGCCGACGACGACTACGAGGATCGTCAGGGCCGGCACCTTGGTCACCAGCCGCACCCAGGCCAGTCCGAGCCCACGGCGGGGCTGCGCGGTGCGCTCCGGCTCCGGCTCCGGTTCCGGGAGCCGGCCGTCGTGCTCGGCCATCAGACGGCGGATCCTCCGCGGACGCAGACGCTCGCCCAGGATCCCCATGATCGCGGGGAGCATGGTGAGGGCCACCACCACGGACAGCGCCACCGTGGCCGCCGCCGCGACACCCATGAGGGTGAGGAAGGGGATGCCGGTGACGAACAGGCCCACCAGGGCGATCACCACGGTCAACCCTGCGAAGATGACAGCGCTGCCGGAGGTGGCGAGCGACGTGCCGATCGATTCCTGGACGTCATCGCCCTCGGAGAGCTGGTCGCGGTGCCGGGACAGGATGAACAGCGCATAGTCGATGCCGACGGCGAGCCCCAGCATGGCGCCGAGCGCCGTCGTCACGGAGGGGACGTCGACCCCGGCCGAGAGGGCCATCAGGGCGGTCATCGAGACGCCGACGCCGACGACCGCGGTGATGATGGGGATGACGGCGGGGAGCAGCGAGCGGAACACGATCGCGAGGATGATCAGGGCGATGACGATGCCGACGATCTCGCCCGCGCCGAAGGGCACCTCGGAGCTCTGGAGCACCTGCCCGCCGATGCTGGCTTCGAGCTGCGACGTGCTCGACTCCTCAGCGAGGCGAGTGATCTCCTCGACGGACTCCATCGGGAACTCACCCGTCTGGCCCTCCATCTGGAACTGGCCGATGATCGCCGTGTCGTCCTCGGAGCGGGTGCCGGGGGAGAGGTCATCGAAGGGGGAGGGGGACACGGAGACCCCCTCGACCTCGGAGATCTCCGCCATCAGCTCATCGATCTCCCCCTGATGGTCATCGACCGTCGAGCCGTCCTCGGCGACGAAGACGATCTGACCGGCGGTGCCGGCCATCTCGGGGAACCGGTTGGCGAGGGCGTCGATGCCGCGCTGCCCCTCGGTCCCAGGGATCTCGATATCGGAGGTGAAGGTGCCGCCGAGGCCGACGGCGAGGCCGCCGAGGATCACCAGCAGCACGATCCAGGCGCCGACCACCTTCCATCGCAGCGAAGCCATCAGTCGACCGAGGCGGTACAGGGACGAGGACACAGGACCTCCAGGACGGGTGCGAGCGGGACGGACGACGGACCCCCCGACTCGAGACGCCCACGCATTCGATACACGAATGTATCGGTGCGATACTATCGGCTCATGCGTGGGAACCTCAACGTCGGCCGGACGGTCTCGCCGTGAGACGCGTCCCACCCCGTCGTCCCCACGAGGAGCCATGACCGAACTGTTCGAGCCGCTGCCCGAGTCCGCAGGCACCCGGCGCAAGGAGAACACCCGCACCAAGCTGGTGCGGGCCTCGCTCGACGTCTTCGTGGAGAAGGGCATCGACGGCGCCACGGTCGATGACCTGGTCAAGGCCGCGGGCTTCACCCGCGGGGCCTTCTACTCGAACTTCTCCCTCAAGGAGGAGGTCTTCACCGAGCTGTTCGACGAGGTGACCGCCGAGCTGATCTCGCTCGCCAACAGCTCCGTGCAGGAGGCGATCGAGCAGGTGCCGGCGGGGCACCGCGCCCGGATCGCGGAGATCGACGATGCCGGGGTGATGCTCACCGTCTTCGAGGCCATCCGGCCCTTCGGTCGACAGTGGTACCTGCTGTACTCCGACGCGATCGCCCGCTCCCTGCGGGACGAGACGATGCGGGCCGAGCTCGCGGTCCAGCGCGCTCGCCTGCGCGACGGGATCGGGGAGCTGCTCGCGGCCCGGCTCGAGGCCTCGGGGGACCGCGCGCTGCTGCCTCCGGAGGATCTTGCTCAGCTGCTGATGGGCATCTTCATCGACCTCATGCTGCGCGAGCAGATGGATCAGCGGGATGTCACCGAGCTGGCGGCGACGACGATCCTGGGCACGTTGCGGGCCTTCATAGCTCCTCGAGCGGACACAGCTCCTCGAGCGGACACAGGTCCTCGAGCGGACACAGCGCCCACTTCCCGCTGATCTGCCCGTTTCGTCGCGACACGCCGAGTTACGGCGGTGCCTTCCTCGCGGGGCGGCCGGAGGACGTACGGTGACCGCGGTGTGACGCCCGTCGCACCGTACCGCCTCCAGATCCCGGCCCGGCTCTCCTCGATCCCGGGTCACCTTCCGTTCCCTGCTTCCCCCAGGAGACGACATGTCGTCATACCGCCCACGCCACCTGACCCCTCCTCCTACGAGCCCTGCACCCGTCGGCACGTCCCGCCGCTCCCTGCTGCGAGGCGGTGTGCTCGGCGCGACCGCCCTCGGCGTCGGCACCGCCGCCCTCGGGGCCCCCGCCGCGCAGGCCGCCGGCATCTACGGACAGGACGTCTCCGGCTGGCAGGGCGAGGTCGACTGGGCCGCCCAGGTCGAGCTCGGCTCCCGCTTCGTCTACGTCAAGGCCACCGAGGGGCGCACCTACCGCAGCCCCGCCTTCTCTCATCAGTACTCCGGTGCCGGGAACGTCGGGATGGTCCGCGGCGGCTACCACTTCGCCCGTCCCGACTCCGGCGGTCCCGAGGAGCAGGCCGATTTCTTCCTGGACAACGGCGGCGGCTGGAGCGAGGACGGCATCACGCTGCCCGGCATGGTCGACTTCGAGGCGTACAGCGGCCTCCCGCGCGACTACGGGCTCTCCCGTCAGGAGATGCGGGAGTGGATCGTCGGCTTCTCGAACCGGTACCGCGAGCAGACCGGTCGGCGACCGGTGCTCTACACGAATCTGCACTGGTGGAACGACGTGGTGGGGGACTGGACCCCGCACAACTCGCCGCTGTTCCTGGCCGCCTACCGCGACAGCCGCCCCACCACCCTGCCGGGACGCTGGTGGGGCTGGGAGCTCTGGCAGTACTCGGACTCCGGCCCCTTCGCCGGCGACTCCAACCTCTGGCACGGCAGCGAGGAGCAGTTCCAGCGCTTCGTCGGCGAATACGACTACGGCGCCGACGGCATCTGAGCCCCCGCAGCACGTGGGCCGGGTCGCGACCATGAGGTCGCGGCCCGGCCCGCTGTGTACCCTTCCCCGGTGACTACACAGCAGCCCCTGTCCTCCTCCGCTCCTCCGACGTCTGGACGCCCGGCCGGCGCCGTCTACGCCGACCGGGGAAGCTCCCACTTCGACATCCTCCTCGCCGCCATGGTCACCGTGGTCGTGCTGTCGGGGATCGGCGCCGCCAAGGGCGTCAGCTTCGGCACGATCCCCGGCATCGGCTTCGAGATCATCACCGACGGCGGCTTCTTCCTGTTCCCGCTCGCCTACGTGCTGGGCGACATCATCACCGAGATCTACGGCGCCCGCAGCGCCCGCCGCGCGATCATCACCTCCTTCGCCGTGAGCATCCTCGCCTCGATCAGCTACCAGGTGATCATCGCCCTGCCTCCGTTCCCGGACGACTACGGCCTGGCCAAGCAGGAGGCCCTCGAGCTCGCGCTCGGGCCGGTCTGGATCGTGGTGCTCGCCGGCCTCGCGGGCTTCCTGGCAGGTCAGAGCCTGAACTCCTTCGTCGTCACCCGCATGAAGCGGCGGATGGGGGAGCGGGGCCTGATCGCCCGCCTGTTCACCTCCAGCGGCCTCGGAGAGCTGGTGGACACGATCATCTTCTGCTCGATCGCCTCGGTCGCGATCGGCATCACCAGCATCGAGCAGTGGGCCGAGTACACGATCCTCGGAGTCGTGTACAAGGTCGCCGTCCAGTACGCGATGATCCCGGTGACCTCGGCCGTGATCCGCTGGATGAAGCGCACCGACCCCAGCTACCAGGCGGGGCTGGCCGCCGCGCAGCAGGGCAGGGACTGACGGAGGGTCCTTCCGACCGAGTCCCGACATCGACCCACCGGGAGTCGGCCATCTCCCGTCCGACCAAGGTCGGTCTGGCGGTGGCCGGCTCCCGTCCTGTCGGAGCTCATCTGCGGGTGCGCTGGCGGACGCCGCTGCTGATCGTTCCGACGCTCGTCGTGCTGATGCTGGCGATGAACCTCTCCCTGGCGGCCGGTGCGCTCCTCGCCGGCGGCGAGGGGATGGTGATCGCCCGCTCTGTGGGGACAGGCGGCCTGTTCATGCCGGTGTTCATCGCCGTGGACCTGGCGGCGGCCTGCCTGGTGCGGGTGTACGGGCGGCGCCGCCGTCCCTAGGATGTACGGATCGAGCTGGGCGGGATCCCTGTGATCCTCCTGGCTCGACGTCTGCCCGCCCTGAAAGGACCCCTGTGGCTTCCGCCGCCGACGACATCCCCTGCGAGGATCCTCGCGAGGAGCCGCCCACCTCCACCGGCTCCGTCCCCACCATCACCGGTGCCATCCCCACCATCACCGGCGCGATCCCCGTGCTCGAGGATCCGGCCGATCACGACTCCGCCCACCTGCCCAGCGAGGACGAGCTGCGCCGCACCCGCGGCAAGGTGACCGCGATGGTGATCGTCGTGCTGACCACTCTCAGCGCGATCGGCCCGCTCGCCACCGACATGTACATCCCGGCGTTCCCCGAGGTCGCCTCCGAGCTCTCGACCACCGCCTCGCGGATGCAGCTGACGATCACCGCGTTCTTCCTCGGCACCGCGAGCGGACAGGTCGTCGCCGGACCGCTCTCGGACCGGATGGGGCGCCGTGGCCCTCTGCTGATCGGCATCATCCTGTGTCTGCTGGCCTCGATCGGCTGCGCTCTCGCGCCGAACGTCGAGCTGCTGCTGGTGCTGCGCGTGCTGCAGGGGATCGGCGGCGGCTTCGGCATGGTGCTGGGCAGGGCGGTGCTGATCGACATGACCGACGGCCCCGAGCTGTTCCGGATCATGAACATCATGCAGGGCGTCGGCGGCGTCGCCCCGATCGTCGCGCCGCTGCTGGGCGGCATCATCCTGGTGTTCGGCCAGTGGCGCGAGATCTTCTTCGTCATCGCCGCGATGTCGCTGATCTCGCTGCTGGGAGTGCTGTTCCTGATCCCCGAATCGCTGCCCGTCTCCAGGCGGCACTCGGGCGGCTTCCGCACCTTCCTGCGCAATGTGCGCACCCTGCTGCGCCGACGCATCTTCGTCGCCTACATGCTGGTCAACGCCTTCTCCGCGTTCGCCCTCATGGCCTACGTCTCCGCGTCATCCTTCGTGGTCCAGGAGATGCTCGGCTTCACCTCCACCGAGTACTCGGTGAGCTTCGCGATCAACTCGATGGGCATGATGGCGATGTCCCTGCTCTCGGCACGGCTGACCCGCAGCATCCATCCGCGCAAGCTCATCCGGGTGGGGCTGATCGTGGTGTCGCTGGCGAGCTTCGCGCTGCTGATCGGGAGCCTGTTCCTGGACACCCCGGCGTGGATCGTGCTGCCGGCGTTCTTCTTCACCGTCGCGCCGCAGGGCATGATCTTCGGCAACGGTGGAGCGCTCGCCTCGGACCAGGCGCGGGAGTTCGCGGGCACCGGCTCGGCGATGCTGGGCCTCGGCTTCTCGTTCTCGGCCTCGATCGCCGCGCCCCTGGTGGGCATCGCCGGCACTCATTCCTCGCTGCCGATGGCGATCGCGATGGTCGTCGGCTGCCTGATCTCGGCGACGTTCTTCGTGCTGGCCGGCCGGGGGAGCAGCACGGAGAATCCGCACACCGCCGCGGCCTGATCCCGCCGGCGGAGGTGCGGCAGCCGGGAAGTGCTCTCGCTCCGATCCGGCTCAGCTGCCCGCCTGCGCGAGGACGGCGAGGTCGCGCTGGGCGTAGCGCAGGTGCTCGACCTCCTCGGTGACCACCACCTGCAGGCAGCGCCGCACCCGGTACTCGCGCTCGGGATAGCCGGGTCCGGGGGAGCGGTCGCACACCCGATCCAGCTCCTGCTCGGTGAGCTCAGCGAGCACCCGCTCCACGTCAGCATGCCGTGCCGCACGCATCTCGAGGACCTGTGCGAGGTCCGGACGCGCAGCGGGATCCAGGGCCAGCTGGTCCATGATCCGCTGCGGGGTGCCGCCCGGAGGCAGACCCCAGGGGTGATGCGGTGAGGCCTCGGAGAGGATGGCGGTCCCGATCCAGGCATCGGCCGCGAAGCGGAGATGCCGGAGCGTCTCGAGGAGCGACCACTCACCGTCCACCGAGCCGTGCGCCCGGGCCGCCGGAGCCTCCCGCAGATCCTTCAGCAGCGCCTCCCAGCGGTCCTGCACGAGGCGCCAGGCCGTCCGGAAGTCGTCGGCGGTGACGGCGTCGCGGGACTCGCGGCGCCCGGGATGGCGTGCATCGAGGACAGCTCTCACATGGTCGGTGACGTCGACGCCCTCGACGATCACCGCTCCCAGCGCGCCGCTGATGCTCACCGTGGCGCCGAGGCTGTCCACGATCCGCAAGCCGTCGATCTCGCAGTCCCGGATCTCCAGGCCCCGCAGATCGCTGCCACGGATCCGGGCGTCGCGCAGCACGGCGCCATCGAAGAGCCTGCTGGGGGAATCACCGTTGTCCATGGGGTCAGTCTGCGCCCTGGGGCCGACGCCCGACGAGCGGGCGACCCGTCACCTGCATACTCATATGACCTGCGAAGATGCAATGAATATGCAGGTCAGGGGATCTACGGGGGAGCAGGGCGCGGGGGAGTCGTGCCCTGGAGATCGCTCCTGGCTTCATGACAGCGTCAGAACGACGTCTTTACGTTCTCAGCGGCAGAACGTGGTGTCAGCTCGAGATGCCGACTGCTGGACCTCGTCCGACCCGTGCCGCAGGAGAACGGCCGACGTGACGTCGACGTGGACATCACGAAGAACGCTGCAGCACACAGCACGGACCCGACAGCGATGCTCGGCGCGCCACACGGCGTCGCCGGCGACAGTTCGACGCGAAGCATGAGGATCGCCGCGCGGCACATACGAGCGTGACGCAGGGCCGCAGCACCCTGGCGTCGCCCCCAGGCGCAACGCCGATAATGTACGTTATGTAAAGTGGAATGGCAGAGAAGCCCGGAGAACTCTCCCCTGAGATTCCGGACTCCTGACCCCGGCTGGGTCATCGTCCGCGGGACCGTCAGTCATGTCCGCGATCACGGCCAGCGTCGACGCCCCGCTGCCACCGACGACGGCGCCGCTCAGAACGCGGCGACGACTCCGCCACCGTCGTTCCAGGCGGCACGGAGGCGCACGGTGCCGTCGAGGTCCCCGAGGGTGCGGGCGATGGTGAAGGGCGCGCCGTCCAGGAGCTCGTCCCCGGTGGGCAGGCTCTCCCCCTCGTCGGCCTCGAGGCTGAGCGTGACCGCCTGCGGCCGGGTCTCGATCAGCTGGCCGTCCTCGGAGTAGATCTGGAGCTCGGCCTGCGTCTGCTCGCCGCAGAGCGCACGCCGGAAGCAGTCCAGCGCGACCTCGTCCCCGAGGCCGTCGTAGACGAAGCGCTCCCCCAGCACCGAGTGCTGCATCGTGGTCAGCAGCTGCGCCTCGGCGCCCTCGACCGGTGCGGAGCGGTACGCCAGCGGCAGGTGGTAGGTCGTCTCCCCCACCCGTACCAGGTGACACTCCACGCCCACCTCGCCGTCGGGGTCGTCGAAGCGGTAGGCGCCGAGGAACTCGAGCTTCCCACTCTCACCCCAGGAGCGGTCGGCCAGGAAGTCGCGCAGGATCTGCGGCTTGGTCGGACTGAGCTCTGCCTGGTAGATGATCGCCATGCCCCTACGGTAGCCGTCCGCTCCCCTGTGGAGGAACCTGTGGCGGAACCTGTGGCGGAGCGCAGTCAGGCCGTGTCGTCTGCGGCGATCCGCTCGTCGGTGAATGCCGTCACACTAGAGTCGTGAAAGGGGTGATGGCCAGGGCAGATGGTGTTCTCGACGAAGGTTGGGCAGTAGCCCCCAGTGCCTGCGGGGGCTGTCCCCGGACGGCATGCGGGGGATCGCCTCAGACCCCGTACGGCCCGGCGGGGGTCAGCTGGTCGTGCAGCTCCCGCAGCGAGGTCACGCGCCGGGAGTCCCCGGCATCGAGCGCGATCCCCGGCGTCTCCAGCAGCACGCCGCGCACTCCGGCGGCCGCTGCGGCGGCGACGTCGACCGGACGGTCGCCCACTGCGAGGCAGTCCTCGGGAGCCAGACGGTGCCGCTCCAGGAGCACGTCCACCATCTCCGGGTCGGGCTTGCGGGCGTATCCGTCGGGGGCGCAGACCAGGTCGTCGACCTCCAGGTCGAGCGAGTCGAGCAGGGCGGAGGCGCTCTCCCGCTCGCGGTGCGTGGCCACCAGATTCAGCCCGCCCTGGGCCCGCACCGCGGCCAGCAGCTCGCGCGCCCCGTCCATCAGTGGTGGCGGGCTGACGCGCCACTGCTGTGTGGTCGACTCGTAGGCGGCGCGCAGCCGGGCCTCGGGGACCCGGTGGCGGGCAGAGAGCGTGCTGATCGCATGGGAGCTGGAGACTCGGGTCAGCAGGCCCACCTCGTGGAGCAGCTCGTCCCCCGGGTGCGGGTCCAGCGCTGTGGCCAGGGCGCGATCCACATCGGGATAGGTGTCCAGCACGGTCCCGCCGAGATCCCAGATCAGTGCGCGCATCCGTGCAGTGTGCCAGGACACGGACCGATTCGTCATCAGCTCCGGGCGGGTGTTGACTGCTGCTGTGCCTCTGCTGGACCAGCTGCTGCAGCTCTCCGCCCTGACCCTCGTGCTGCTGATCGGTGCCGCCTTCGTGGCGGGCTGGGTCGATGCCGTGGTGGGCGGAGGCGGTCTGATCCAGCTGCCGGCACTGCTCACCTCCCTGCCGGCCGACGCTTCCACCGGCGAGGTCCTGGGCACCAACAAGCTCGCCTCCGCGGCGGGGACCGCGGTCTCCTCCTGGACCTATGTCCGCCGCATCATGCCGGTCGCCGCGACGGTCGCTCCCCTGGTGCTCTGCGCGCTCGCGGGCAGCGCCGCAGGAGCGGGCTTGGCGAGCTTCCTCCCCCGCCCCTGGCTCTCCCCCATCGTGCTGGTCGCCCTGCTCGCCGTCGGCGCCTACACGCTGCTGCGCCCGGCGATGGGCCTGGTGCACGCACCGCGGCACCAGGGCCGTGCCCACGTGCTGCGTGCCGGCGGCATCGGCGGCGCCGTCGGACTGTACGACGGGATCCTCGGACCCGGCACCGGCAGCTTCTTCATCATCGCGATGGTCGCCGTGCTGGGGTACGGGTTCCTCGAGGCGAGCGTGCATGCCAAGCTCGCCAACCTCACCACCAACATCGGCGCACTGCTGGTCTTCGGGATGCAGGGCGAGGTGTGGTGGGTCCTCGGCGCGGTGATGGCGGTCGCGAACCTGCTCGGCGGCTATCTCGGCGCACGGCTCGCGCTGAAGCTCGGATCCCGCTTCGTGCGGTGGGTGTTCCTGGTGGTGACCGGCGCACTCGCGCTGCGCCTGGCCGCCGACTCGGTGACGCTGTTCACGTGAGCCGTACGCTCCCGGGGGAATAGTCCTCGCCGCACCCCCGTTGAACCGGGCGTCACCCGCGCCGCCGAGACAGCGGCCCGCCGCCCTGGAGGTCATGATGGATCCGACGACCCTGTTCAGCTACGAGCGCCACGTCGACTCACGCGCCCTCACCGGTCGCACCCTGCTCGTCACCCTCGGCGCCTACAGCGATGCCGGCGAGGCCCAGCAGCTGGTCGACGACCAGCTGCTCAACTCCCTCTCCAGCCGCGTCGTGGGACGGCTGGACATGGACCAGGTCTACGACTACTCCGGTCGGCGCCCCGAGGTGACCCTCCAGCTCGATCACTTCACCGACTACGAGAAGCCCGAGATCCTGCTGCACGAGGTGACCGGGCTCGACGGGGAGACGTTCTTCCTGCTCACCGGTCCGGAGCCGTCGTTCCAGTGGGAGCGGGTCGCGAGCGCACTGCAGATCGTGGTGGAGCAGCTCGGCATCGAGCGCACCCTGCTGCTGCAGGGCTTCCCGGCACCCGTCCCCCACACCCGTGAGCTGCCGGTCACGCGCTTCGCGGGCGATCCGGAGACGATCAGCGTGCGCCGCACCATGCCGGGGACCTTCCGTCTGCGGGCACCCTTCACCGCCCTGCTGACGATGCGCCTGGCCGAGGGCGGCCACGAGGTGGTGGGTCTGACCGTGCACGTCCCCCAGTACCTGCACGAGATGTCCTACCCGGACGCCGCGATCGCCCTGCTCGCGGCCCTGCCCGAGGAGCATGGTCCGCAGGTCCCGACCGCTTCTCTCGAGTCGCAGGCCGGACCGGTGCGCGAGGCCGTCGCCGCCCAGATCGACTCCCAGCCCGCACTGCAGGAGATGGTCTCCGGTCTCGAGACCCGGTTCGATCGGATGATCACCTCCGGGGCGGGCGCCGAGGTCCCCACCGCCGACGCCATCGCGGCCGAGGTCGAGGAGTACCTGGCGAGCTTCGACGCGGAGGGCGAGGGCAAGGGCAAGGGCTCTGACGGCCCCGGTTCCGAGTCTTCGAACCCCGGAGACCCGGGCGGCGCAGGACAGTCCCCGGCCGCCGACTGACCAGCCGCGGACCGAACGTCCACGGCCCTGGTCCGACTGCTCGCAGCGCACCGCCTCAGCGCAGCACGATCCGCTCCCGAGGCACCTCGCGGGGCAGCGCCGGATCCACCACCGCGGTCACCTGGATCCCGGTGAGCACCACGTTCCCGGCGAGAGTCGTCATGAACGCGGTATCGGCCGCATCCTGCCCCGTCGCGATCCGCATCATCGACGCGCGAGGAGCCAGGTGCGTCGCGTCGACCACCTGCCACTGACCCGCGACCATCGCCTCCACGACGAGGTGGAAGTCCATCGGGCTGAGCCCCGGGGCATAGACGGACGAGCAGCGGGCAGGGATCCCTCCTGCGCGCAGCAGGGTCGCGGTGAGATGCGCATAATCCCGGCACACGCCCTGCCGCGACACATAGGTGGAGCGCGCCGAATCCGTGATCGTGCTGGAGCCGGGGACATAGTCGAGGTGCTCGTGCACCCAGTCGACCACGGCGTCGAGCGCGTCCGCACCCTCCCGGCCCCCGATCACGTCGGCGGCGATCCTCTCGAACTCGTCCACCTCGCAGTATCGCGAGGGTCGCAGATGCAGCACCGCATCCGCCTCCCCGCTGCCGGGCACCTGGGCGGGGCCCGCACCCCGCGCCTCGTAGGTGATCTCGACCGTTCCCTCCGGGAGGCCGTGCACCAGGTGCAGGCGGTTGCCGAAGCGATCCCGGGTCTCGGTGACCGGGTGCTCGGCGCCTGCCGCGAGCACCCGCAGCTGCTCGTCCGCGATCGGGGCGTCGGAGGCAGCGACCAGCAGGGCGACGTCGGTGCCGGCGGCCACGTCGGCCCTGATCCACGAGTGTGCATGTCGTTCCACCGCACCAGTGTCCAGCATCCGCCACGGCGCGGCATCCCCGGGCGGCGGTCACGCCCGGCCCTTTGCCGCGACGTGAGGAGGGACATAGGGTTGTGACCCAGTCGTCATGACCAAGGCGTCGCTGCTCATACCGACCCTCCCGAAGGAGCCCTCCGTGCCCCAGACCTCCCCTCGCCCGCTCGGTGTCGCCATGATCGGCTACGCCTTCATGGGTCGCGCCCATTCCCAGGCATGGCGCACGGTCGCCTCCGCCTTCGAGGTCCCTGCCGTGGCGCGGCGCGTGATCGTGGGCCGTGACGAGGAGGCGGTCGCCGAGGCCGCCGACCGCCTGGACTGGGAGGAGCACGCCACGGACTGGCGGGAGGTGATCGCTCGCGAGGACATCGACATCGTGGACATCTGCACCCCCGGGTTCCTCCACGCCGAGATCGCGATCGCCGCTCTCGAGGCCGGCAAGCACGTGCTGTGCGAGAAGCCGCTGGCCAACGACACCGCCGAGGCGGAAGCCATGGTCGCGGCGGCCCTCGCCGCCCAGGACCGAGGACAGATCGCGGCACTCGGGCACACCTACCGTCGGGTGCCGGCGCTCCGCCAGGCCCAGGAGCTCGTCGCCTCCGGCCGGCTCGGCGAGATCCGCCAGGTGCGTGCCGCGTACCTCCAGGACTGGCTGACCGATGAGAACGCCGGCATGTCCTGGCGGCTGCGGAAGGAGACGGCCGGCTCCGGCGCACTGGGCGACATCGGCTCGCACGCGATCGACCAGATCCAGTTCGTCACCGGTCTGTCCGTGACCGCCGTGCGCGGGCGCCTGGCCACCCTCGTCACCGAGCGGCCCGGGCCCGACGGCCCCGAAGCGGTCACCGTCGACGACGCCGCCTGGGCCACGCTCGAGCTCGACGGCGGGGCGATCGCCTCCGTCGAGGCGAGCCGCATGACCACCGGGCGGAAGAACGCGCTGAGCCTCGAGGTGTACGGGACGCGCGGCGCCCTGAGATTCGATCTCGAGAACCTCAATGAGCTGTGGTTCCTGGATGCGACGCTGCCCGCTGCCGAGCAGGGCTTCACCCGCGTGCTGGTCACCGAGCCCGAGCACCCCTATCTGGCGGCCTGGTGGCCGCAGGGACACGTGCTGGGCTGGGAGAACGCGTTCAGCAACCAGGCCCGGGACCTGCTCGTGGCGGTCCGGGACCGCGAGACCGCCGAGGCGCCGGGCTACTCCCCCGACTTCGCCGACGGCCTCGCCCTGCAGCGGGTGCTCGACGCGATCATCGCCTCCGACGCCGCCGACGGCGCCACAGTCACCCTCTGACCCTCCCCGCACCACCGCACCCTCACAGAAGGAGTTCGCCCCCATGGCGCACCCGCACACCCTGTTCACCGGCCAGTGGGCCGATCTCAGCCTCGAGGAGGTCGCGGAGCTCGCGGCCGGCTGGGGATACGACGGTCTGGAGATCGCGGTCTCCGGTGAGCACCTGGACGCCTCCCGCTGGGACGATGACGACTACATCGCCGAGCGCCTGGGGATCCTGGAGAAGCACGGCCTGAAGTGCTGGGCGATCTCCAACCACCTCAAGGGCCAGGCCATCTGCGATGACCCGATCGACTTCCGTCACCAGGCGATCGTCGGCCCCACCGTCTGGGGCGACGGTGACCCGGAGAGCGTGCGCCAGCGCGCCGCCGAGGACATGAAGAACACCGCCCGTCTCGCCCAGAAGCTGGGCGTGAAGACGGTCATCGGCTTCACGGGGTCGAAGATCTGGAAGTACGTGGCGATGTTCCCGCCGGTCCCCCAGGACGTCATCGACGAGGGCTACCAGGATTTCGCTGACCGCTGGAACCCGATCCTCGACGTCTTCGACGAGTGCGGAGTGCGCTTCGCCCACGAGGTCCACCCCTCCGAGATCGCCTACGACTACTGGACCACGCAGCGCACCCTCGAGGCGATCGGGCACCGGGAGGCGTTCGGCCTGAACTGGGACCCCTCCCACTTCATGTGGCAGGAGATCGATCCGGTCTCCTTCATCACCGACTTCGCCGATCGGATCTACCACGTGGACTGCAAGGACATCCGTGTGCGGGTCACCGGACGGAACACCCGGCTGGGCTCCCACCTGGCCTGGGGCGACCCCCGCCGCGGCTGGGACTTCGTCTCCTTCGGTCGCGGGGACGTGCCGTGGGACGCGGCCTTCCGCGCCCTGCGCTCCATCGGCTACGAGGGCCCGATCTCCATCGAATGGGAGGACGCCGGCATGGACCGCCTCCACGGGGCCAAGGAGGCCATCGAGCTGCTGCGCACCCTGGACTACCCCGCCTCCGAGGTGTCCTTCGACGCGGCGTTCAGCAGCCAGGGATGAACCGCGCCGGACAGTACGAGGAGCGGGAGGAGTTCGCCCGCACCTTCCTCGCGCTCGGTCCCGCAGCTCCGACGATCCTGCCGGGGTGGGATGCCGAGGAGCTGCTCGAGCACCTGCTGGGACGCGAGCGTCACCCTCACCTCGTCGTGGGTCCGAAGCTTCCCGGCGTGATCGGTCGGCGCGCCGAGCAGGCTCGGGCGGCCCATCGGGCCCTCCCCTGGACGACGAGGGTGGAGACCTTCCGGCAGGGTCCCGGCAGGCTCTCTCCCGTGGGGGCGCTGGATCGGTTCAGCGGTGAGGGCGAGCTGCTCATCCATCACGAGGACCTCCGCCGTGCACAGAGCGGTGTGGAGCCCCGCCGCCTCTCCCCCGCCGTCGCGGCCGACGCCTGGCGGTCAGTGGGCCTGATGGCACCGCTGGCGATGCGGGTGCGGGCCGATGTCACCCTGGTCTCTCCGCTCGGCGGACGTCAGCTCCGCTCGCGCCGAGCGGAGGGGAGCCTGCGGGTGCATGGAGAGCCGCTCGAGCTGCTGCTGTGGATCAGCGGCCGGGACGAGGTCGCACGGGTCCGGGTCCACGGGGATCGGGGCGGGATGCGCGCCCTGCAGGAGGGCCGACGAGGGCTGTGAGGCCCAGGCTGTGATGCTCGGGCCGTGAGACCCAGGAGGCGACGCCCGTTCCGGGGAGGCCCGGGCCGGCCGGCTCAGCCGCGCTCGAGCAGGAAGAGCCGCGGATGGTGGCCCTTCTGGAAGAAGCGGTGCTCGCCGCTCTGTCGCCAGCCAGAGGGGGCCGTCTCCAGGACCCGGTGCATGCGGGCGATCTCGTGGGTGAGCACGCCGAGCCGGGCCTGCGGTGCGGCCAGCTCGGCGGCGCGGGAGAGCAGCTCCGCGAGAAGCTCCTCATTGGTCTCGTGCTCGCCGTGCAGCGTGCCCCAGGGCGGATTGGTCACGATCCGGGTGAAGCCGCCCTCGAGCTCGGCGGTGAGGACGTCGCCGAGCACCCAGTCGATGCGTCCCTTGCGGCGCGCCGCTCGCTGATGCTCCCGAGCGGCGTCGATCGCAGCGGGGTCCCGGTCGACGCCGACGGCGCGCGCGGGCGCAGTCTCGTGCAGCTGCTCGACCAGGAAGGTGCCGGAACCGCAGGTCATGTCGAGCAGCGAATCCTCCGCACCGATCTGCAGCTGATCCAGCACGGTCGCGGCGATGGTGGCGTTGACGGCGCCCGGATAGTTCACGGTGCGCCAGGCGCGGGTTGCGAGCGGTCTCGGCGTGGTGCGCAGCAGCACCTGCCAGGTGACGGGCGCGGCACCCTTCCGCACCCGCACCACCAGGTCGCCGTCGGAGGCGACCGGCAGCCCTGCGAGCTCGGCGAGAGCGGAGGCGAGGCGTCGCATGTCCGGGGTGTCAGACCCGGCGGCCTCGAGCCGGAGCCCGTGGAACCGCTGCCGGGGGCGCTGGCGGCGGATCTCCTCGAGAAGCGCGGCCAGCTGCTGCTGCACCGAGGTCTCCAGCAGCTCTCGCGGCCGACGCGCCGGGACGGTGAGTCCCGTGGAGACCGCCACCACACGTCGCAGCGAACGCACTGCGTCGAGATCCTCACAGCTCAGGGCCAGCTCGGTGGGTGCGATGAGCCGGGCGAGCCCGTGCTCCCGTGCCTCGGCAAGAGCGCTCTGGCCGCACCCGTCGAGCACCTCGAGCACTAGATCGTGCGTGATCTGCGCCATCGACTCCCCCTCCGTGACTTCCGTCGGCCGATCCTCTGACCGCTGTCGGATGATCCACGCAGGCTACCCGCACGTCGCGGTGCGGCGGGACGGGCTCGGGTCGGTAGACTGGCGCATGTGTTCATCGTGAGTGTGTGTTCCCTGAAGGGCGGCGTCGGCAAGACGTCCGTGACCCTGGGCCTGGCGTCCGCCGCCCTGCATCAGGGGGTGAACGCCCTGGTGGTCGATCTCGATCCGCAGGGCGACTCCACCCTCGGTCTGCTCGGTGAACCCGCCAGCACCCTGGACATCGCCGAGGTGCTCACCTCCCCGCGCACCGAGACCATCGACCGGGCCATCATCGAGACCCCGTGGTCCGCCGACGCGGCCTCCCACCTGGACATCATCCCCGGATCGAGCCGGTCCTCCGTCATGGACTCCCCCGCCCCGGGGCCCAAGGAGGTACGCCGACTGCATCACGCGCTGGACAAGCGCACCCACCAGTACGACCTGGTCCTGATCGACTGCCCGCCCTCGCTCAACGGTCTCACCCAGATGGCGCTCGCCGCCTCTGACCGTGCACTGGTCGTGGCCGAGCCCGGCTTCTTCGCCGTCACCGCGGCGGATCGCGCGCTCAAGCTCGCCACGGAGATGCACGAGAACGGCATCGCCCCGCGCCTGCAGCCACTGGGCCTGGTCGTGAACCGCTATCGGCCGCGGTCGGTCGAGCACCAGTACCGCCTGGCGGAGCTGCGGGAGCTGTTCGGTGCCTCCGTGCTCGAGCCGGTGATCGAGGAACGTGTGGGGCTGCAGCAGGCCCAGGGCGGCGCCGTGCCGCTGCACTCGTACGAGGGCGCCTCCGGCAAACGTCTCACCGAGGACTTCGATGCGCTGCTCGAGACCGTGATGGATTCCCGCCAGAACTCCTGAGGGCGTGCGGGCCCCATCGGCCCGTTCCGCGACGCACGACCAGACTCATGGGCTGAGCCGCAGCCGGCTCACGGCCCGGCCCACAGCCGGCTCACGGCATGCAGAGGCACCCTCGACGACGAAGAACGGCGAGTCCCTCCCCGGGGCTCGCCGTTCTCTCGGTGCGCAGTGGCGGTGCTCAGCCGGCCTGGCGTGAGCGGCGACGCGCGGCCAGCTCGTCCTGCAGGGCGAGGGCTGCGTCATCGGCCGGGTTGACCCCGGGCAGGCTCAGCAGATCGCTCTCGACCTCGCGCCAGACACGGCCCACGGCGATGCCGAACACACCCTGACCACCCTGGACCAGGTCGAAGACGTCCTCGGCGGAGGTGCACTCGTACACCGAGGCGCCATCGCTCATGAGGGTGATGCCGGCGAGGTCGTCGATGCCGCGTTCACGCAGAGCACTGACGGCGACGCGGATCTGCTGGAGGGAGACACCGGTGTCGAGCAGGCGCTTGACGACCTTCAGCACCAGGATGTCGCGGAAACCGTAGAGGCGCTGACTGCCGGAGCCATGCGCGGCCCGGACCCCGGGCTCGACGAGTCCGGTGCGGGCCCAGTAGTCGAGCTGGCGGTAGGTGATGCCCGCGGCCTTGCAGGCGGCCGGACCGCGGTAGCCGAGCTCTCCGGGCGTATCCACCACATCGTCGAAGAGCACGCCCTGGGCGGGCTCTGCGGGGACGGTCGACTGTTCAGAGCGATCATCGCCTCGAGTGGCGTTCACGGCTACCTCCGGGTTCCGGCTCTCCGAGGGGGAAGGACGAGAGCACTCACCACAGACTAGCGCCAAGACCACCTCGGCAGGCAGCAACTCGCCGCGCGAAGGTCACGGAGGGATGACGGAGCGGCGCCCTCATCCCTCCCGGAGCTTCGAGCGCAGCACCGCGCTGTGGAGGGAGATCATAGATTCGCCCAGGTCACGCGCGAAGTCCTCAGCCTCCCCGCGGGCGGCGGCATCCCCGGAGCGCGAGCGCGGCCGTGCGATCGACCGGATCATGTGGGCCTCCCGCTCCGCAGCGGTGCGAAGCATCACCAGGTGGCGCGGGTGCAGACCCTCCTCGGCCAGCGCACGGGCTGCGCTGACGATCTCCAGCTCCGTGGCGCCGTAGAAGAGGCCTCCGTCGGCGAGCAGACCGAACTGCTCGAGCTCGACCAGGAACTCCTCGTCGACTGCCGCCTCGCGAGCCAGGCCGTGACGGTCCAGGCGCACCGCCTGCAGCGTCGAGCTGGGTCCGGGCCGGGAGGCGATCGAGGTCACCTCCGAGTCGACCCCGTGCTCGAGAAGATGTTCCTTGATCACCTTGAGCGGCCAGAAACGATCCCTCTGGGCGCGCAGCACGAACCGGAGGCGGTCCACATCCTCGCGGCAGTACTTGCGATAGCCGGAGGCAGTGCGCTCAGGCGTGATCAGACCCTCGGACTCGAGGTAGTGCAGCTTCGAGTGCGCGAGATCCGGGAACTCGTCACGCAGGATCTGAAGCACCTGCCCGATGCTGAGCCGGGCCGCAGTCGACGTGCTCGGCCTGCGCGAGGCGGAGGCCGCCATCGGATCAGGCCGTCCCGTGGAACGGGTGGTACGTGAGGCGGTACTTGCCGATCTGCACGTCCTGCCCGGCGTGCAGACGGGACTCGTCCACCCGGTCCTTGCCGACATAGGTGCCGTTGAGGGAGCCCAGGTCACGCACCATGAAGCCATCCCCGTCCCGCACGAACGCGGCGTGCTTGCGGGAGACGGTCACATCGTCCAGGAATATCTCGCTCTTGGGGTGACGACCCGCGACGGTGGTCTCGGAATCCAGGAGGAAGCGTGCCCCCAGGTTCGGACCCTTCCGCACGATGAGCAGCGCACTGCGCGGAGGCAGGTTCTCGATCGCCCGACGATCCTGGGACGAGAGGCCGGACTCGACATCCTCCACGGGGTCACTGGGCGAGATCGCACTCAGCTTCGACGTGTGATCAAGATTCTCGTCGTTCCACTCGGTGTTCCCTGACACCGCGCACCCCTTCCTGGCCTGCTGCGGATCCTGAGCGATGAGCGCTCGGAATTCGGCCCGCCCATCTTCGCATGCCATCGGTGGCCTGCGGGCACTTCTCGACCACGTCAGGCCAAGACTTGACGATCACTTGACCACTCGGGCGTGCTCGGGGGTCCCGAGCTCCACAGTGGCCTCGATCCGGACCTCGTCATCCGAGACCGCGGAGAGGGTCCCGCCGTCACCCGCCACCGAGTCCGCGGCGCCGCCGGGGATCCGCAGCGCGGGTTCCATCACGGCGGGGTCCCCGATCGCCCGGAGCTCGTAGGGCGCCTCGATCGCGGTGCCGTCCACGAGCAGGCCCCCGTCGGTCGCCGTCGTGATGGAGGTCGAGGCGACCACCCGCACATCGCCGATCTGGATGACCTCCGCGCCGGCGTTGCGCAGCTCCTGCACCACGCCCAACAGGGTCGAGGCGCGCAGGCCCTGAGAGGGATCCGCGATCAGCACGACGATCCCTCTCCCGTGGGCCGGCACCGTGCCGGCGATGATCTCGAGCTCCGTCAGGCGCTCCTCGGCGGCGTTCCGCGCCGAGATGTCACCCTCCTGCCCGGAGCGCAGAGCGTCCAGGGTGCGCTCGAGCTCGGCGTTCTCGACCTCGAGATCCGAGGAGTGGCGACCGGACTCGTCCAGAAGCCGCACCAGCTCCTGCTGGCTGGATCCCTCGAGGGAGTCGTCGGTCTGGCTCACCTGGGCGGCGATCGAGAGACCCAGCAGCAGGCACAGCACGCCGACGATCAGGTGCGCGGGATTGGCCTGTGGGCGCAGGGAGTCACCGAGACGCCGCCAGACCAGCCGCTGCTGGTCCGGGGAGTCAGGGGTGCGGGTGCCATCGCTCATGACCGGAACAGCAGTCGTCGGATCGCCGCGGCGTTCGAGAAGATGCGGATCCCCAGCACCACGATCACTGCCGTCGAGAGCTGCGAGCCCACCCCCAGCTGGTCGCCGAGGAACACGAGGAAGGCTGCGATGAGCACGTTGAACAGGAACGATGTGATGAACACATGGGAGTCGAAGGCACCGTCGAGACTCGCGCGCAGTCCTCCGGCGAGGGTGTCCAGCGCCGCGACGACGGCGATGGGGAGATAGGGCTGGAGCCCGGCGGGGACGTCCGGCTGGATGATCACGCCCAGCACGATGCCCAGCACCAGTCCGATGATGGCGATCACGGTGACTCCTCCTCGGTGCCGCGCTCGGCGGCGTTCGATGCGCTACGTGGTCAATCGCTCGTGGAATCGCTCGGCGAATCGCTCGGCGGGGTCTCCGCCGCGGCGTCGCCGGAGTCCTCGAGCGCGGTCGCCTCCCGGAGAGTACCCGTCGAACGGGCCGGTACCGACAGCTCCTCCCCATCCTCCCAGGACAGCCGGATCCCGAAACGGGTGGAGATCTCGGAGAGGTACGCGCCGGTCTCCGACGCATCGACCGCCGTGCGGAGCTGTTCGGTGTCTCCGAGCGCCGTCACCCGGTAGGGGGGTGAGAGCGGGCGGAAGTCCACCAGGATCGCCGAACCGGCCGTGCGGATCGCGGTCGTGGGGCCGATCCGCTGGCCGTTCACCGAGATCGCCTCTGCGCCGGCAGCCCACAGGCCGTTGACGGCGATCTGCAGATCACCGTCGGTGACCCGGTTCGCTGCGCCGTCGGCGGCCCCCGGGCTCGAGGGCAGCGGCGCGGAATCCTCGAGCACGAGGACCGTGCCCGGTCCGGACATCGGCACGCCGGCTCCTGCGGATTCGAACTCGGTCAGTCGCTCGGCCGCGCCCGAGTCATCCTGTTCGAGCACGGCGCCCTGGGCCTCGGTGACCTGCCCTTCGAGCTCGATGCGGCGCTCCTCGAGCTGCTCCGCCTCGGCACGGGTCTCCCGCACCTCCTGCTCGAGGAGTGCGCGGGGGCTGTCCTCGGCGGCGGCCTCTCCCCGCAGGTCCAGCACGGAGACGGCGACGACGAAGCCCAGCAGGAGGGCGAGCAGGAGGGTGGTGACGCGGGTGTACCGGTTGTCCGGCGGAGCGGCCTCGGCAGCCGGATGCTCGTGCTCGCGCAGGGTCGCCACGCCATAGGGATTCGCGGTGAGCGCGCGCAGCAGCGAGGTCGGCGAGTACGGGGTCTCGCCGTGCGGGGTGGTGTGCTCGGCATCGCGCATGGCTGGAGTCTAGGAGCGGGGAGGGTGCGGGGCCGTCAGACCCGCGGGACGGCCGGGTGCTCGTCCAGCAGCTGCGAGAAGTCGGTGCGTCCGGTCCGTGCAGGTTCGGGGATGCTCGCCTGCACCAGGTACCTGCTCACGGTCGCGCTGAACGGTCCGGTGCGCAGCCGTGCGTGCAGGTGCTCGAGCACGTCGCGGTGCCGGCCCACGTCGAGTCCCTCCGGCGCGCCCCACGGAGCCCGGCGCAGAGCGCGCAGGAGCGTGGGGACGTCGTCGATCTCGCAGCGGCCATGGAAGGCATCCGCACGTTCCACGGTGAGGCCCGCGACGGTCAGGGCATGCACGGTGTCCTCGAGCGAGGCCCTGGGACGCGGGGCGTCGTGCCCGAAGAGCGCACGGATCTCCTGACCGTCGTCCCCGCCCACCTGCTGGGTGAGGAAGGTGCCGCCGGGTGCGAGCACGCGGGAGATCTCCGTCGCGTCGAAGGGCTCGTGGTGACACAGCACCAGGCCGAAGCCGCCGTCCCCCACCGGCAGGAGGGCGCCGGTGTCCGGGCCGTGCTCGAGCACCTCGATCCCCAGCGGAGCCAGCCGCGCACGGGCGAGGGCCAGGGTCGCGGTGCGACCCTCCGTGGCGACCGAGCCCTCCGGAAGCACGTCGGCCAGGGCGGCGAGCACCTCTCCCCCGCCGGTGCCCAGATCCAGCACCCGGTCCGCCATCGGTGCGAGGTTCTCGACCAGGGTCCGCCAGCGCCAGGGCGGTTCCTGATCGCAGCGCCCGGGAGGGGAGGAGTGGCCCCCGTCGGCGGGATCAGTGGAATCGGTGGGATCTGTGGGGTCCTCCGCGAGCGCCTCGCGCCAGCGCTGCCGCTCCTGCTCGTCGGTCGTCATCGAACCTCCTGCGCGTCGGACCGGGTGACCGGTCGGAGTGGTGCGTGCTCTCGTGCCGCTCCTGCGAGCCCACTATCGCATCCGAGGCGCACCGCGCGACTGCGGCACAGGTGCCGCAGGTCACGCACCTCTCGATTGGATACCAGGTCCCTGCTCGGGGTACTGTGTTCCTCGGTCCTCCGGTCGCGGAGGATCACGCATGATCTCGGGCTGTGGCGCAGCTTGGTAGCGCACCTGACTGGGGGTCAGGGGGTCGCAGGTTCAAATCCTGTCAGCCCGACAAATGCCCTGGTGAGAACAAGTTTCTCACCAGGGCGTTGTCTTTTTTAGCGGCGATGTGACCGCTAGAGTGACCGCTAGAGTCGCGCCGGCTGGAGACCGCACGAGCCTCGGGGTCACCATCACGACGGCGATCGACCTTCGAGTGCCGCTCCTGGACCAGGGGCACGCGGGGCGAGCACAGAACGGGGCCGGCTGGTGGCCAGGGCCAGAGTCTCCCCCATGTTCTCTCGTCGCCGCGACTCAAGACCAGGCAGGCCGTCTCGCCCGTCGCAAGGCTGCCCTTCCCGTCGGAGCTCCCACGTGGGGAAGAACTGCGGCAGTGTCGGCGCGGCCACTCTCGGCTGCCGGGGCATCGATAGCGCTTCGCCCTCACGGGTCATCCACTGGGTCACCTCCCACGTACACCTCGAAGTGCCCCTGCACCGCGGCTACCCGTCAGGGCGAGCTGGACCCACGTCGCGGTGGGAAGGCATCCCGCTGCACCGAAACGCATACTTGGCCGTGCGGGCACCATCTGCGGAGTGCTCAAGTTCTATGCGTCAGGCTCCTCCAGCTGATTGCTGAAGAGGTGTCCGGCCCTCTGTTGATGAATTTCGCATGACACGTGAAATCAACGTCCGATAATGGCGCTTACCGGACATTGAGCCATTCCGGGGTACCAGCAACTGTGGAACCCACTGTTCCCGGCAGCCACCATCAATGCAGCAGCGGCTACATTCCGGGTTGCACGCACTTCACGTCCGCCGTGCACAATCTGCGTGCCACTCGAAATGACGATTCGGGTATGGAATGCTTTGTTGATGCCGACCGTCCGCAGCACGAAGCCGAATCCCGACGAGCAGTTCCCCGTGGCCCTTGCCGCGCGCATCGTCGGCATCGACCGTTCCTCCCTCGCGCATCTGGTCGATCACGGGCTGATACCCCGTCTCGATCTCGACACCGTTCGGGCGTTGGCCGGCAGTGGCGAGGTGGCCGCCAAGACCACGGATGCACCCGGCCATCTCGTGATCCGCATGGATGTTGACCCCGCCGTGCAGCGGATCGCGGACATGAGCGACGAGGACCTGTCCCGCAGTATCGAGGGCCCATACCGCCTTCCTGGCTCGACGGTGGGCCGCGAGTTCCTGCTCTGCGTGCGGTCCTTCGTCATCGCCACCGGGCACCTCGACAGCCTCGGCGATCCGATCCCGCGGCGCACCGATCGACGAGGTCGCGAGATCACTGGCCGGACCATCTCGGTCAGCATCGACCACCGCCTGAACAACCTCACCTCACGCCCCTCGAAGCCGGTCGAGAATTCTCGGTGGCTCGGCCGTCGGGCCCGTGTCGGCTCCGGAGGCGCGGTGCTTCCTCTACAGTCCTGATGCCCAGGGCTTACCGCCGCAACGAGGCCGACTGTCGCCACGATCCGCATCTCTGAGATCTCTCACCTGCGCCCGATGCTTCGTCACGCTCCTGTCCTGTCACGGGGTGCTCGCGCCCACTGCACCAGTACCCGGAAGGGCCGGGTCACGAGGAGCAGGAGCCGCCATGACCACCATTGCCCAGCACGCCGCACCCCGTCCCGTCGAGGATCCGCACGCCGTACAGACTCTCCTTCGGACTGCCGAGTTCAGCGTCGACCCCGAAGTGCTGGATGACCTGGCCCGAAGCGAAGTAGCCGGCGAGGTGCTGCGGAAGATCGCACACAACCCCGCAACCTCCGCGGACACGCTGGAGCACCTGATCGAGCTCGACCAGCGGTGGCTGGCCTACCCCGTCACGCGCCGCCGGGACCTCTCCCCCGAGTTCATCGACTGGATCGCCCGCCGACTCACCGACCGCAACGCGATCTTCCACGCCTCCTCCGCACCGAACGCGGCCCCGGAGACCCTCCGCTACCTGGCGGCTCATCCATCCGCACCTCCGGCCACGTTAGAGACCGTCGCGGAGCGCATCGGCGCGATGGCCCTGTCGGTGGCGTGACAGTGAAGACTGCAGTCCTGCACTTAGCGGTTGATGGCATGTCTGCTGGGTATTGCGCTGTCTGTCCTCGACGTTCTGGGACGTGAGGTGTCCGCGATAGCGTGAACATTCCATCCGGATCCTGATCTGCCACTTCTTCAGAGCACAGGGCGATCAGAGGGAGGAGGCGACGTGGCGCTGACGCACTACGAGACACTCGGCGTGTCCCAGGACGCCTCGAGAGCCGAGATCACTGCTGCCTTCCGTGCTCAGATGCGGGCCCTTCATGGCGATGCTGGCGGGGACGACGAGCTCGCCAAGCACGTCAGTTCCGCGTACAACGTCTTGGCCAATGCTTCGCGGCGGGCCACCTACGACCGCACCCTGGCACTCCGTACCCCTGGTGCCGCTTCCGCACCGTCACCGGCAGCGGCACGGCGCCGCGTATTCCATCCCGAGCACGGGACTCGAGCCAGGTCGATGCTTGACGTCGATCCCTCGCAGTGGGACTGGTACGTCCCGGCCGAGGAGAGCGCAGCCCGAGCGAGAGTAGAGGCTCCCCGCCGCTGGCATGTACGTACGATCCTGCTGGTGGTCGCGTTCGTGGCGTGGGCAGCTGCCGGGGTGGCCGCCGGGACGACGCTCGGACTGCCGCTGGCTCGCATCGACGCGGTCTCGACGCCGGTGGCGCTGCTGTGCGGCGTGGGAGCTCATCTGATCTGGTCGGCCCTGGTGGTCACGCGAAGCATCCTCCGACGGTGGGGCCTCATCGCGGCCCTACTCGTTACGGTGGCCGGCGCCGTGTGCATCTACCTCGATGCTGGCACACCCCTGCCCATGCTTGGCAGCCCGTTGTGCCTCATGGCGAGCACGCTCACGACGTACCTGTCCTTCGGCGTAGTGTTGTCCCGCTCATCCCGGGACGGGGACGTCATCGACTCCTCGTTCATCACGCAGGTCGGCACTACCGCGCTCGGCTCCCGCAGCACTGACATCGAGCGGCTGCTCGGCGCCCTCACGGGAGCCTTCGGCCACCGGGACGGAGTGCGCGTAATCCTGCTGCCCGACCGCGTGACTCCGCGGCCCAACACCTGCCTGGTGCGGTCGCAAGTAGCAATCGTCGTCGGCCGGTCCGTGCACCTGATCGCGATCCCTCCGCTCGGCGCCGACGGCCTGGAGATCTCAGGAACCGAGATCATCACCGACGGCCAAATGCACCGCAATGTCGTCCACGACGAGGTGCAGGCACTCCGTAGGCGCTTCGGCCGCGGCTCGGACGTTCATGGGTATGTCGTGCCCACACTGCTCGCAGCCGCCCCGACAGGGATCGAGCAGGCTGGCGGAGTCTCGTTCGGCTCGCTCACCCAGATCCTGGATGCGGTCGCGACCGACGCCGGCACGAGCCTCGACAGGCCGAACGCTCTGTTCCGCCATCGAGCACTGGAATCCATGTCGCTGCTGGTCTAACTCGGTGCTGTCCATCCTGCGGCCGCCGCGATGGCGCTCTCGAAAGCGTCAAGCGCTGCGGTGATAGTCGGCGAAGAGGTCACGGGCCACTTCCAGAACCTCCTGCAGGCGCGAACCGAGCTCACGGCGCGCCGCCGGCGCGGTGATTCCAAGACATTCGACGATCTCGGCTCGGGTGGGGTACTCCCCGATCGCGTGGTGGGCGAAGTAGAGGCGTGCGACGTCGGCAGCCTGGACCGGTTCCCGCTTCAGTCGTCGAGTGCGCGTCTGCTCCCGCTCCTGGTCGAGCTGCTCGCATCGGACGATGACGGCCAGGATCCGATCTGACCAGTTCAGCGGCCCCGAGTCCGCCGACGCCATGGCCGGCATGCGCGCATCGGCCCCCACTGACACCTCTTCGAGCGGCACTGCCCGTGCGGTGCGCAAGTCACCCCGCGTGATGAGAACTGCTTGTCGGGCTGCGTCCTTCCGGGTGGCGCGCATCCGGTCGTTATGGAAGGCGACGAGCTCGTCATCTGCTGGCGGACGCCCATGCTCGGTCTCGAACAGCTGACGGGACTTCGTGACATGCGCGGACTTGCGGTCCTGTGCACTGGCACCGGGCACGCCCGCGGTGCCGTCGAGTAACCCCTGGCGCCGGTCGTCGCGGATGCAGGATCTCGTCTCGGACTCGAGGATCATCGGGATGTTCGCGGTGTAGTTGAACACCGGGCTGGTGCCGGGGCCGTCCTTGGCGCGCCAGCGCTGCGTCACCATCCGCAGGAGCGCCTGACCGAAGTACGACAGCACCACGTCGTCGTCATCCCACTGCAGACGCGCGACCCGCTTGACTCGCGCGAGGACTCGACGCACCTCGAACCTCCGGTCTTCGAGGAACTCCTCCAGCCGCCAGCGCATTTCCGCCTCACAGTCCGCATGCAGCACTGCGCACAGCTCGGCTTTCCATGGGGCGTCGAGCGTGTCCCGATCGCACTCGCAGCGGCTGTGGTGCTGGAAGACGCGGGTGGCCGCGGCGGCGCGGACTCTCACGCCCTCACCCCCGACGCCACCGGCATGACCAGCCCCTATGGCCCGACCATCGCATCGAACCGCGCGACGTGCACAACGCATTCTGGAGGATCCACTCGGGGGCAGTATGGCATCCGTGAAGATGGGTCATCCGTGGGCTCCTCCTCGGCGTCATGGATGGCTCAGGTGGCACCGGGAGATCCCGTTGGGCATGTCTAACCTGTGTTGGGCATGTCTATCAGGTAGTGTCAGACATGTCTAAGAGGATGGAGGACTTGTGGACAGAGACGATCCCGGCCCGGGCAACCAGGACGCACTGGGCATGCCGCAAAGGCTGCGACTCCTCGTGGACCTGTACGCCGTCGAGCACGGGACCGAGCCCACCTACCCCGAGATCTCCGGACACTTGGAGGCACGCGGAGTCAGCTTGAGCCGGGCCCGCTGGAGCTACATGCTCAACGGACATCGCGAGGTGACCGATCCCGACCTTCTCGAAGCGATCGCCGACTTCTTTGGCGTGCAGTCAGACTTCCTGCTCAGCGATGGCCCCCTCCCTGAGCAGGTCGAATCGCAGCTCGAGCTCATCCGGGTGATGCGCATCGCGCGGGTCAGATCGTTCGCTGCGCGCACCTTGGGGGACGTGTCTCCAGGTGCCCTCGACGCCATCACCCGGTTCCTGGATGAGGAAGCAGCAGGTCGGACCGAAGAGAGGTAATCCATGGCGCGCGCTGGTCGCCGAACTCAAACGACTGATTCATCACTCGGAATCGCGCTACCCGAATTGTTCGCGATGGAAGACATCGTGTCCGCCATCGAGCAGGAACGTGATACGACGATCAAGGTCGTAGAGTTTCCCGAGATCAGTCCAGAGGACGGTCTCTTCGGGATCTGGCTCAACACGAAGTTCGGGGACTATGTTCTTCACGCGCCTGCCCCATCCGAGTTGCATCGCCAACAGATCATCCTCCACGAACTTGCGCACATGATCCTCGGCCATGACCTGGCAGTAGGGCAGAGTAACGCGTCTAAACTGTTTCCCGATCTCCCCGAAGATGCTGTCGTACGCACACTCGCGCGAGGTCACGACGACAACCAACTTGAACGCGAAGCCGAAACACTGGCAGACCGCCTCGCCCACTCACTGCGCGTGAACGCCCAGCAGTCATCGTTTACAAAGGTGTTCGGATGACCCAGGTCCTCATCGCTACAGCTCTCTGGCTCGCGGTCATCGGGCTCATCATCCTCAGAGGCCACGGAGCAGCGGACCGCTCCACCATCAACGCGACAGCATCGGTCGGAGTGGGCTTATCCCTCAACATCTCACCGCTGTACATGACGGTCGACGCCTGGCTGGGCGGGCACAACCTCACTGGCCTCATCGCCAACATCGCCATCATCTTCGGGATGTCCTCCCTCGCCCGTGCCGTCGCCCGCGCATCAAATGAGCAGATCTGGCTCAGCAAGCTCGTGCTGGGCCCCCGCCGAACTTGGCTCACCGTGGCCATCACCGTCGCTGCCATCTCAGCCATCGCGTTCTCGCAGGTCGAGATGGAAGGAACGTCCGCACGCTTCATGATCGACTACGGCGACCAGCTGGCCGCCGCACTGTACTCGGGCGTGCAGCACGTGTACTTCGGCGCCGTCACTGCTTCCCTCGCCATCATTTGCGCACGCGAAGCCAAGAGAGTCCGCGGCGCGAAGCGGCTCGCAACAATCGTTCTCATGCTCGGCGGAGCAATCCAGACCGTCTCGTGCGTCGACGTCCTGGTGATGGATGCTTCCCACGTCGCCGGCTATGAAGGGGTCCTCACTGCTGCGCAGAGCATCTACGACTACGTCAACGCAATCAGCTTCCTGCTCATCACGGCCGGGTTCGTACTGCTCCCCCTCGGACGGCTCATCGACAATCGCAGCGACAACAGGCGATCCGCCCACCTGCTCGGGATGCTCACCCAGGCTTGGGAACGCGCACAGAATCTCAAGCCGCTCGGCCCACAGGTCGAGAAGTCCGATGATCATGGCTCAGCTCTGTACCGGCTCATCGTTGAGGTCCGCGATGTTCAGGCCACCGTGGGTCACGGCTTCACCTTGACGACCGACGAGGCCGCCGCTCTCGACGAGGCAGAGCGCCACCTCATGGGTGAGCATCCCCCAGTTCGTGCCCATGCGTAAGCCGACAGTGCCGCTGGTGGTCGCCGGGGGTGCGGTCCTCGCCCTTGCTCTCGCGGGTGCAGTCGGCTGCGCCATCGCCCGCACCCTCACAGCGCCGTACAGCGGCCGGAGGTACTCCACTCGGATCCTGGGTGTCTCGAGGAACGACGACCAGTCGACGGTGACCCTCGGCGATACCTCCCAAACCCGACAGCAGGGCAGGTACGGCGCGTTCCTCCCGGACGGCCGCCACATCCGATTCAGCACCGCCATCGTCACATCAGCCACCGGGGTGGCCCGGGAAGTGTCCGCTAGTGCCGCTGACGCGCTGGCTGGCGTCGAGCGCGTCTCGTGGACCGGTATCGAGTTCCCGACACCGAACGATGCGGGCCTCCATGCCCTCGATGCAAACATCGAATCAGAGCATGGCCCGATTCCCGCCTGGGTAATCGACAGTGACTCGCGTGCGACGTGGGCGGTGCACATCCACGGTCTTGGCAGCTCGCGCGCCGGCACCCTTCGCGGCGTCCAGATCGCCTCCGAGCTTGGCCTCACGTCGCTCGTGACCACGTATCGGAACACGGTCGACGGTCCACAGGTCGGGTCGAGGCGACCGACACTCGGCATCGATGAGTTCCACGACGCCGAGCGAGCCCTTGAATACGCGATCGAGCATGGCGCCGAGCAGATCGTCTTGTTCGGCTGGTCGATGGGGGCGAGTATCGCGCTTCGCCTCGCACACCACTCCGCGTGGAGTGATCGGGTCCTCGCGGTAGTGGCCGAATCCCCAGTCCTGGACTGGCGTGCGACCTTGTCCGCCAACCTCCCTGGCGCCGGTCTACCCTCCTGGACTGCCTACCTCGCCTACCCCTGGCTGACCTTCCCCCAGCTCGCGCGCCCCATGGGTCTGGCCAGCGAGATCGACCTGGATCTCCTCGACTGGAGCGCTCGAGATCGCATCCGGATTCCCACCCTTATCCTGCAGGGGCGCTATGACCGCTCCACGCCGTGGCGCCTTGCCGAGCAGGTCGCAGCGGTGAACCCGCATGTCACGCTCGAGCTGTTCGAGGCCGACCACACGATGACCTGGAACTCCGACCCGGGACGCTGGCGCACCGCAGTGTCGGCCTGGCTGACGCCCCGACTCGACAAGCCCGACTGACGGATTCCGAGCTTCGAGGCGCCGTTGCTCAGAGGGCGTCGTCGATGACCGAGCTCAGTGCTCCCGCCACGGCATCATCGCTGCGTGCGAGGTAGGCGTCGATCATCTCTTCGATCTGCTCGTGGGAGAGCTCGGCGCGTACCCGCTCCATCGGCCAGCCTGCGGCGTCCAGTAGCTCGATGTCCTCGTGCAGCTGCTCGAACGGAGCAAGGGTCGGCGTCACCATGGCGGTTTCTCTTTCGTTGTGGGGTGGATCAGCGGGGTGGCATGGGCAGGTAGTACGAGCCGTTCGGGACGTCTGCGCGGATCCGCAGGGCGGTGCGATCCAGGACGCGCCACGACTGACGGGCATGATGCCCGCACAGGTAGATTGGACCGGTCACGTAGAGCACCTTCACCTTGGCCAGCGCGGCTGGGCAGCGGTCACACGAGGTCCACTCGGAGGCGACGGTCGGTGTCTGCCCGAACAGGGTGTCTGCACGCCGGGGCGGGACCGACAGCGGGGTTGCCTTGAGTGCACGGTGCGTCGTGGTGGTCATGCCCGCCCAGTGGGCGCTGTCCTGCCGTCACGGGACGATCAGCGGCGAGTCTCTGTCACGACGGCCCCGCGGGGGACGTAGCCATCGTCGTCGACGCGGGCGTACGGCTCGATCACCGTGTTGTCCTCGATGACTGACCGCTCCCCCACTTCCGCGCCGTATCCCGTCTGGGCGCCGTGCCCGACCGTCGCGTCCTCACCGATCACCGAACCGTTGAGAACGGAGAAGTCACCGACTCTCGCCCGATCGCAGATGTCCGTGTCTGCTCCCGTGATCACAGCGAGTCCGACTTCCGCCGATGAGCCGACCAGGGTGCGCTCCCCGAGCCTCACGCCCGAGCGGATGGTGGCACGGTCCAGCACCTCGCAGTCCCGGTCGATCTGGGTGACGACCTCGTCCGGGTAGGCGCCGCTGGGACCGTGGATCTGAACGGACTCCCCGATCTCCGTCCCATCCTGGAGAGTGAACGTCCCGTCGAGAGTCGAGCCGGCACCGATCGTGATCGTGCCGTGCAGCTCACTGGCTCCGCCCCGGCCCTTGATCGTGACTCCTTCCCCGGTGGACAGCACTCCGTTGACCACGGCATCGGTGAGGGTGGTCTTGTCCCCAAGTTGCGTGTCATGCGCGAACCTGGAGCTGGCCCCGCCATCCACTTTCACTCCGTCGCCGACCTGGACGTTTTCTCCCCAGGTGCTGCCGCCGAGCAGCCTTGAGCGGGTCCCGACCTCGAGTTCGTCGCCGAACGTTCCTTCGAGTCGGTTGCGGCTGCCGATCCGCGAGCCGTTACCCACGCTCGAACTGGCGTGGATCTCCGTGCTCTTCCCGATCGTGACCGAGTCACCGACCCGGCACGTATGCCGGATGAGCGCCCGGTCCTCGAGCACGCAGTCCTCCCCGACCACAACACCTTCATCGATCGTCACCTGGGCACCGATGCACGTGGACTGCTCAACCTGCACATCCCGACCGAGCCGCGCACTCGCACCGACCGAAACCTCCTCGTCGAGCACGACCCCGTCGCCGACCACGGACCCGGCCTGCAGGATCACGCCCTGACGGATGGTGACCTTCTCCCCCACGCTGGCGCCCTGTGCGATCGAGGCATCATCTTCGATGCTCGTGTTGGCGCCGATCTGGGCCCCCTCACGGATCACGACTCCCTCCCCGATGCTCGCGCCGGCGCCGATCGTGACGTCTTCCCCGATACGAGAGCCTTCACCGATACGCACACCCTCTCCGAACTGGGCGCTGGCCGCGATCTGGGCATCTTCCCCGATGATCGGGCGGGCCTCGGCGTTTGGTGCTGGGATCGGGATGTCCGCCTCGCCGCGGGACACGGCAGCGAACTCGCCCTTGTTGCCCCGCTCGCCGGTATCTCGCTTCCGCACCTTCGAGCTGAAGCTGCTTACCGTCCGGGCCTTCGTAGCCATCATGGGGTCCTCCTCGTCGTCCACCCGTAGCCCGGGCAGAGTTCTGCGTGCCGGGGTTCAGGGACAGTCGGACAGTCGGACTCGAGCCCCGTACTGGACAGATCAGCCTCGACACGGGCGGTGAACGGGATCGCGGCACGAAGCCCATCGAAGATTTGTCCGAGCTCGGTGCGGTGGTGGTACCCGTACAGCGCAACGAGGATGATCGCGAGCAGGCCGATCAATACTGTGCGGGCGCGCGAGAAGCGGGACTGAGGGTTCCTACTGCTCATGTCCGCCCCAGTGGGCGACAGCTGCGCCTCGCGGGACGCGACCTCACTGGTTCAGGTAGTCCTCATCCGCATCGGACTCGAACTGCTCAGCGAGCTTGGGGTGCTTCTCGACGTAGTAGGCCCTGGTCATGGCATCGAGACGGTGCTTCTCCTCGAGCGCTGTGGTGCCGTGCTTCTCGGCGAGGTTCTGGGCGATCACCGGGCGCATCCGGGCCCGCCACGCCGTCCGCTGCTCCTGGTTCCGTCGGGACTCGGCGAACTCCGGCAAGGTCTCCCCCGCGGTCCGTTCGAGGTTGATCGCATCGCCCAGCCCCCTCGCCCAGGCCAGCTCTGCGTCCCGCTCGGTGGAGATCACTTCGCGAACCTTCCCGGCATCCCCGAGGTCTTCCTCGAAGCGCAGCGGCTTGCCGTTCTTCGACACTGCTGCGGCGAGCTTCTCCGCACGCTTCCGTGCCCGCTTCTGGGCCGGGGTCAGCTTCGCCCATGCGTCCCGTCGCTCCCGCTCCCGTTGGGCATCAAGCTCGTCCGGCGTGTGCATTTTCGTCGGCAGCGACGTTGCATCACCCACGGGTGCCGAGGGATAACAGCTCGTGCACGCGCGGTGGCCTGCAGCCGTGACGATTGCGTCCTCATCGGCGCCGGAATAGTCAGTCAGCCACGCGTACTGAGTCGTGGGCCGGCACGTCGAACAGCCCATGCTCGAATGCACGTGGCCGTTGCCGTTCGCGACAAGGAATGCGCGGTTCCAGCCGCCACGGATCCGGAACGCCTCCTCGAGCCCGTCGACCTGCTCCCGGGCCCGATCCACCTCCGCCTGGGCAGCCTCAACATCACGCAGCGGCCCCCGGATCTGCGACCCAGTCGCCTCAGAAGCGGCACCGCCATCGGCGAGGATCACCCAGTCGCGGGCCGCCGTGAGCACCTGCTCATCAGTCTTAACCCAACCGTCACGTGGGCTGCGCCGATCCCCGACGGCCCGGTGTAGCTCGTCGAAACGGCCGCGCAGACGTGATCGGGTGGTGGCGAGGGCCTTGCCGGCCGCCGCGCCGTGCTCATCAAACTCGGTCGGGTCCGCGGTGCGTACGTCGAATCCGAACCGCTCGAGCAGAGCCGGGCCCGCGTGAGAGCGCTCATCGGAGCTGGTCGCCACCTCGACGTCCGCCTCTCGGCGCGGCACAGAGCCGAACTCTCCCGCGTTGCCTGCCTCGCCGGTGTCCTTCTTGCGCATGATGCCGCTCATCGCCTGCCTCCTCGGGACGCTCCTGTACCTGAGGAAGTGGGCGACCCGCGATCGTCACAGGACGCAACGGACATCGCAAATTCGACTCCGGACAAGCCCGGCAAATCGTATGCTCATCGCGTCACCCACCAGCGCGGGCGGGAGGTAGCCGGATGAAGCTCTCCACGGAGCAGCGAGATGACGTCGCCGACGACGCGGCCATCCGCTACCGGGCCGGAGAATCCTGGGCCGAGATCGGGGCCCGCTACGACCTCACGCCTCAATACGTCTACCGCCTCACGACCGCCCGCCACGACATCACCTTCCGTCGCTGGGGACGGCAGCCTTTCGCCGACGTTGACGAGGTCGTCAGACGCCGAGAGGACGGGCAAACCCTCGAGCAGATCGCGGAAGACCTCGGTTGCTCCCGACAGGCGATCCGCACCGCCCTCGAGACGGCCGGGCGCACACCGCCGACCCGCTATCCGCGGCTTGCGGAGAGTCGCACACCCACCGCGGACGAGATCGCTGAATTGCGCGGACTGTATGAGGCGTGCCCGCAGGCGCCACGCGCCCGAGCCGTCCGCGGAGAAGAGGGCAGGGTACTGGCCGGGGCATGCCGATCCGTCGTCGACGACGGCGTCCCCATGCAGAGACTCTCGGTCGCGCTCGGCCGCGGCGCAACGTGGCTCCACTGGCTCCTCAGCTGCCACGATCTTCGACCCGAGCTGCGGAAGGCGCGGACGACCACCCGGCGCACCAGAAGCTAGGCGCGCGAGTAGCCGCTCGCGCGTTGCGCACTCCCTCTCTCGGTCACTCGCGCATCCTCGACCCCGGCACAACACTCGGGGTTCGCTCCATGGCTCGACTCGGAGGGGCGATGCTTACTACTCTCCAAGCGGCACGAGCTTTCGCTCTCGAGCAGCTACCGGCTCCCGAATTGGTCATCGGGTGCTGTATGGTCAGCGCATGCTGACTAAAGCTTCGCGTCTTGAGGTCATGAATCGGCTCGGCCGGGCCATGGCCGACCCCACTCGTTCCCGCATCCTGCTGTCCCTCCTCGACCATCCCGGCTATCCCGCGGTACTGGCGGAGGAGCTGTCGCTGACCCGTACGAACGTATCCAATCACCTCTCCTGCCTGCGCGGCTGCGGCATCGTGGTCGCATCCCCCGAGGGGCGACGCACGCGCTACGAGATCGCCGACGCGCACCTGAACAAGGCGCTCTCGGTCCTGGTTGATACGGTGCTCGCGGTTGATGACGGCCTTCCGTGCACTGACGAGGACTGTGACGTCCCGATGTGCTGCGACGCCTCCGTTGAGGTGCGCTCCGAGGCGGGTGCGCGATGAGCGACGACTGCTGCGGTCCCGAGAAGCCCGCACTCCCCGTGGCCCCAGTGGTGGAAGATGCATGTTGCGGAAGCAGTGGTCCGCCGGAGGCGCTCGAGCTCGAAGAGCCCACACCGTGGTGGCGCGATCGTGCGCTGATGCTGCCGGTCGCGTCCGGTGTCTTGTGGGTAGCGGGGCTCTTGATCGGTTGGGCAGGGCTCAGCACGGCCGCTCTCGCGGCCCACGTTCTCGCCCTGCTGGCCGGGGCCTGGACCTTCGTCCCCGGCACTTTGCGTCGCCTTGTGCAGGGCCGTGGACGCGGTCGGCTCGGTGTGGGCCTGTTGATGACCATTGCCGCGCTCGGTGCGGTGCTGTTGGGGCACATCGGCGAAGCCGCCGCATTGGCGTTCCTGTTCTCCCTCGCAGAGGCGCTCGAGGACCGGTCGATGGATCGTGCGAAGCAGGGCCTGCGGGCACTGCTCGCACTCATCCCCGAGACTGCTCGCGTCTCACGCCCGGGAGGGTCTCAGACCATCGCGGCTGCGGAGGTCCGCACCGACGACGTGCTCCTGCTCGGCGCGGGCGACAAGGTGGCCACGGACGGGGTCATCGTCTCCGGGCGCTCCTGGATGGATACCTCCACGATCACGGGCGAGTCCATACCGGTCGAGGTCGGCCCTGGGGATGAGGTGCATGCAGGTTCCGTCAACGGCTCGGGCTCGCTATCGCTGCGTGCTACGGCTGACGGTCGAGACAACTCGCTGACCCAGATCGTGCGCCTGGTCGAGCAGGCCCACGCCGCCAAGGGTGAACGTGCGCGCCTCGCTGATCGCATCGCCCGTCCCCTCGTCCCCGTGGTGCTGATTGTCGCCGCACTGGTCGCACTGTTCGGCGTCCTCACCGGAGAACCGGCGATCTGGATCGAGCGTGCCCTGGTGGTGCTCGTCGCCGCGTCGCCCTGCGCGTTGGCGATCGCTGTGCCGGTGACGGTGATCTCCTCGATCGGCTCCGCGAGCAAGCTCGGTGTGGTCATCAAGTCCGGCGCCGCCTTCGAGCAGCTGGGGACGATCCGCACTGTTGCACTGGACAAGACCGGGACGCTCACCCGCAACGAACCCAGGGTCGTGGATGTCGCCACAAGCGAGGGCCGCAGCCGTGAGGAGGTCCTCGCAGCGGCCGCTGCTCTCGAATCCGCCAGCGCTCACCCCCTCGCCACCGCCATCCTCGCCGCAACAAATACCACGGTCGACGCCGACGATGTCCAGGAAACTCCCGGACACGGCATCACCGGCAACATCGGTGGCCGGTTGATGCGCGTAGGAAGTCCCCGCTGGATCTCCCCTGGCCAGCTCGAGAACCGTACCCACGAGATGGCCGCAGGTGGAATGAGCATCGTCATGGTCGAGGAGGACGGCCAGGTGATCGGCGCTGTCGGCATCCGCGACGAGCTGCGCCCGGAAGCTGCCGCGACGGTTGCTGCGCTGCACGCCCAGGGCATTCGCACGGTCATGCTCACCGGAGACAACACCCTGACCGCTCGCGCGATCGCGGCGCAGGCCGGTATCGAGGAAGTTCATGCCGAGCAGCTGCCCGCCGACAAGGCCGCCCACGTCCGTCGCCTCTCGGAGCAGGCCCCGACCGCGATGATCGGAGACGGCATCAACGATGCGCCCGCCCTCGCGTCAGCGACCGTGGGCATCGCGATGGGAGCGACCGGCACGGCAGCAGCGGTCGAGTCGGCCGACGTCGCCTTCACCGGCACGGACCTGCAACAGATCCCCGCCGCTCTGGCACATGCTCGCCGGGGCCGCCGCATCATGACCGGGAACATCGCCCTCGCGCTGGCGATCATCGTGGTGCTGTTCCCCCTGGCACTGTTCGGGGTGCTGGGTCTGGCCGCGGTGGTGCTCGTGCACGAGGTCGCCGAAGTCGTGGTGATCGCCAACGGCATGCGGGCCGCACGCACACAAGGGGTGGGCGCGCAGGAGCCGTCCAGGCCGATCCGGCAGGATCTGCGCGAGACGTCGACTGTGGGAGGACCCGCCGCATGAGCAGGAGCACGAAATTCACCCTGGCACTGATCGCAGCAGCTGCGCTGGTCCTCGCCGGGTTCATCATCTTCCTCAACCCCGACGAGCAGGAATCGGCGCCGGCCGAGGGCACGGGTTCCGCGTCAGCCCAGCTCGTGCGCGAAGACAGTCCCACGCTGTCCGAGGGCAGCAGCGACGTCGTCTTCGTGGAGTACCTCGACTTCGAATGTGAAGCCTGTCTATCCCTGTATCCCGCGGTCGAGGAGATCCGCGCCGAGTACGGCGACCGCGTGACCTTCGTGGTGCGGTATCTGCCGCTGCACGGAAATTCTGTCGAAGCCGCCAAGGCGGCAGAGGCCGCAGGTGCGCAGGGCGAGTTCGAGGCCATGTACAAGGCGCTGTTCGAGAACGCGGAGGAGTGGAGCCATCAGGAGACGTCCCAGCGGGAGGCGTTCTTCGGGTATGCCGAGGAGCTCGGCCTCGATATGGAGCGCTTCGAACAGGTCTACGACGATCCGGCCACCCTCGCGCGCATCGAGCAGAGTGCTGCCGACGCCGAGGCGCTCGGAGTCACCAGCACTCCCACCTTCTTCGTCGACGGGGAGCGCCTGGAGCCCACCCGCGTCGAGGACCTCACGGATCCTCTCGATGCCGCACTCGAAGGCTGACGGCCCAGCCGTCGGGCCACCTCGGGAGTCGAGGGCGCCACGCGGCCTGGGGATGCTCTTCACCGTCACCGGGGCTATCGGCCTGGTCATGGCCGTCGTGCTGCTGGTCGAGAAGATCGCTTTGATCGAGGACCCCAGTTACGTCCCCTCGTGCAGTCTCAATCCGGTGCTTTCCTGCGGCTCCGTGATGGACACCCCGCAGGCCTCGGCTTTCGGCATCCCGAATCCGATCCTCGGCATCGCCGGCTTCGCGGCCGTTCTCGCCCTCGGATTCGCGTTCCTCGCCGGTGCGCGCGTGGCGCGCTGGATGAGTGTGCTCATCCAGGTGGGCGTGACCTTCGCGGTGCTCTTCGTGCAGTGGCTGATCGGGCAGAGCCTGTACGAGATCGGGGCACTGTGCCCCTACTGCATGGTCGTGTGGGCAGTGACGATCCCGTTGTTCTGGTTCACCACGATCCACCATCTCCGCGCGCTGGCAGACAGCTCTACCTCGACCGGTCGGCGGGCGCTCGGTCTCGTGATCGAGTTCCGCGTCCCGGTGCTCGTGGCCTGGTACCTGGTGATCCTGGCACTCATCGCCGTGAGGTTCTGGGACTACTGGTCCACGCTGTTCTAGGCCCGGACGAGCTCACGTCCTGCCCCTCCACCTGACCCTCGCAATCACCTTGAAGGAGCGAGCACATGCGCGCCCACTCCCGCCGACGGATTCTGTACGCCACCGGTTTCTTGGCCGCCACCGGTCTGTTCACTGCCTGCGGCAGCACTGATACCGGCGATCGCTACGACTCCGAGGACGCCGGGTACGTCTCCGGCAATGGGGTGACCACGGAGATCGCTCCCGCCGATCGCGCCGAACCCACAGTGTTCACCGGGACCAGCTACGAGGGCGAACCCTTCGACTCCACAGAGCACTGGGGATCGGTGCTGGTGGTCAACGTCTGGTACGCCTCCTGCCCGCCATGCCGGGTGGAGGCCCCGGATCTTCAGGCCATCCACGAGGAGTACGCCGACCAGGGCGTGTCGTTCATCGGGATAAACGTCCGTGACTCGGCAGGGCCCGCCGGGGCCTTCGAGGAGACCTACGGGATCACCTACCCGTCGCTGCCGGACTCTGACGCAGAGATCATGTACCAGCTGCGCGGCCAAGTCGCGCCCAACGCAGTCCCCACTACTCTCGTCCTTGACCATGACGGCCGAGTCGCAGGTCGGATCTCTGGAGCGATCGACCCTTCCATCCTGAGATCGATGCTCGACGCCGTTCTCGCCGAAGGAGCCGCGTGAGCACCAACGGACTCGCGGAGACCTTCCAGTCGATCGCCCTGTCCGGGTCTCTTCTGCTGGCCATCACCGTCGCCGCGATCGCAGGCCTGATCGCGTTCCTCTCACCGTGCGTGCTGCCCATCGTGCCGGGCTACCTCGGTTACGTCTCCGGGCTCGCCGGACAAGGACTGAAGACCACCAAGCCACCCCGGGGCGCCCGCGGGAATACCGGGAGTGCGGGACGACCGACGACCTTTTTCCGTGAGGGAACTGGGAGAATGCTGGGCGGTAGCTTGCTGTTCGTCGCGGGCTTCGCGGTGGTATTCATGGCGCTGGGCGGGTTCGCCGGCGCGATGGGATATCTCCTTCAGGCGCACGCAGTATGGATCAATCGGGTGGCGGGCATCGTCGTCATGTTCATGGGACTCATTTTCATGGGCGTGTTCCCTCGATTGACGGGAAATCTCCAGGTGTCCAGGAAACGTCCTGATGCCGGCCTTCTGGGAGCCCCATTGATGGGCTTCGTCTTCGGGCTGAGCTGGACCCCATGTATCGGCCCCACCTACGCCGCGATCATCGCCCTCTCCCTCGATGCCGGCGCCGACGGAGCGTCCGCAGCTCGGGGCGCGACCCTGGCGCTCGCGTACTCGCTCGGACTGGGTGTTCCCTTCGTCCTCAGCGCCCTGCTGCTCGACAGAGCAATGGGTGTGAGCAGGGCACTTGCCCGACATCGCCGACTCATCGGAGTCCTATCCGGGGCGCTACTCATCGCGATCGGCCTGCTGCTGCTCACGGGGGTGTGGGCCTCATGGATGGATCAGCTGCAAGGCTCCATCGCCACGTTCCAGCCCGTCGTGTGAGCCGCACGAACGCATCCTCCTCCTGCCGACCTGCTGCCGGTGACCGACATGGGGTCCGTCCACCTCGACTGCGACTCGTGACGTCTACCCCATTGCGGCATCGGCGTTTGGTAAAGAGAGGGTGTGGCCCCGGGGGCTTGCGCCTCGAGAGGGTTCAAGAGAAGGCGAAATCGTCGGTCGGGGTTGCTCATGGCGCTATTCCGAGGCCCCCTCGGTCGATACGTTGGTTCCACCGGTGACGAGGTATGAGAGTTTCTTCGCGATGCTTGCCCAGCTGTCGACGTTGCCGCGAACCAATGCCAGACGACCCCGTGCATAAACTCGGGGATATTCACGGAGAACATTCATGGCCACGAGCAATTCCCATCGCGCGGCCGGCCGCGCAGTCACCCCCCTTCGCCACAGCGGACGCGCCCTGCGCGGCACTGGAGGCGCCGCCGTCCTCGGCACCGTGCTCCTCGGCTCCGCCTTTGCTGGTGGTGCGGCCCAGGCAGCGCCCGCAGCTCCGGCAAACGCGCCGTCCGCGGTCACGCAGGCCGCCGCACCTGCTGCCCCGGCGCCGGCACAGGCTCTGTCGTCCTCCGAGAAGCTTCGCTGGGGATCCCAGGGGTCCTCGGTCGAGCAGCTCCAGTCCGCACTGAACGATGAGGGTTCCTCGCTCGCCGTCGACGGGAAGTTCGGCCCGCGTACCCATGGCGCGGTGAAGGACTACCAGCAGGCCAACGGTCTGCAGGTCGATGGCGTGGTGGGTCCCGAGACGCGCGGCTCGCTGAACGGTTCGGCCCCCGTTGTCGGCGGTGGTGGTGCGTCGGTTCCTGCGCCCGCATCCTCCTCGAGCAGCACCGGGCAGGCGATCGTCGACGCCGCACGGACCCAGATGGGCGCCGCCTACTCCTGGGGCTCGAGCAACCCGGGCGTGAGCTTCGACTGCTCCGGCCTGACTCAGTACGCCTACAAGCAGGTCGGCATCGACCTTCCGCGCACCTCCGGCCAGCAGGTCGACGCCGGCACCCAGATCTCCAAGTCCGAGGCCCAGCCCGGCGACCTCGTCGTGTGGCCCGGCCACTTGGGCATCTACGCCGGCGGCGACAAGGTCGTCGATGCAGGCCGCTCTCCCGGCGCCGTCACCGAGCGCACCATCTGGGGCAACCCCACCTTCGTCTCCTTCCGCTGAGCCCAGCGACTACCCGCGGCGCGCACCCCACCCCCGAGTGGGATGCGCGCCGCTTTGTCGCGCTCCCCTGCGGCCAGGGGACGTGCGGATCGGTGCAGGCTACGTGTGCAGGGTGCGCTCGGATTCGCCTCGATGCACGGACGGGCTCTCCAGCTGGATCGTGGCGTGCTCGAACGCTATCGGGAAGTGCGTCCTGACGCAGACATGGACCTCTTCGAGGATCCGCAATGCGTGGGCCGATTCGAAGCACTCCTCCCCGACGACGACGTGCGCCGAGAAGATCGGCAGATTGCTCCCAATCGCCGAGGCATGCAGGTCATGGACATCCTGGACGTGGTCGAGCGCAAGGATGTGCTCGCGCACCTGATCGAGATCCACACCCTTCGGGGTGTACTCCATGAGGATCCGCAGCGTCTCGGCCATGATGCGGAACGCCCGAGGCACGATCAACGCGGCGATGAACAAGCCGGCCAGTGCATCGGCCTGCTGGAACCCGGTCACCTGGATCACGATCGCGGCCGTGATCACGCCGAGCGAACCGAGAGCGTCATTGAGAACCTCGAGGAACGCGGCACGCATGTTCAGGCTCGAATCCTTGCCTCCAGCCAAGATTAGGATCGCGGCGATATTCGCGACCAGCCCGATCACACCGAAGATGAGCAGCTCACCCGAGGCGATCTCTGGGGGATCCGTCAGTCGCGAAATGCCCTCAACAGCGGTGTAGGTCCCGACCACGATCAGGAGCGTGGCCTGGGCCAAGGCCGCCAGCACCTCGATACGAGCAAAACCCCAGGTCCGGCCGCTGCTCGCCGGGCGCAGCATCATGGTCGCCGCGATCAGCGCGACCAGCAGTCCGGAGGCGTCGACGAGGGCGTGCGCCGTGTCCGTGAGCAGGGCAAGACTTCCGGTGACGACACTCCCGACCGCTTGCGCGAGCACGATGACGGAGGTGATCGCGAAGGCGATGGCGAGTCGCGTCCGGGCGGTGCTCGACCCGCTGCCGCCGTGCGAGTGGTCGTGTCCTGAGTTCATCAGAGGTCCCCGTCCTCGAGGTTCTCGTGGTTGCGGTGGTTCTTCAGGGACAGGGTGGTCCCGGAGGTATCGAGCAGGTCGTCCGCCACCTCGAGCAGATCGCTCAGTCGGCGCAGATCGGCGAGGGCGAACCAGGATGCGCGGCCTTCAGTGCGCGCGGTGACCAGACCGCAGTCGCGCAGGCACGAGAGATGCTTGCTGACGGTCGACTGGGCAAGGTGCATGTGCTCGACAAGGTCGCGAACTCGGTGCTCACCGGTCGAGAGGTGCTGAAGGAGAGCCAAGCGTGTGGGTTCGGCGAGAGCATGGAAGAGCGCGGCATGACTGTCTGCCACCTCGAACTGCGGCTCGGCCGGGATCGAATCAATCGTCATATGACGATGATATCGCCGTTTGGGATTCTGTGAAGGGATGGCACTGGACGAATCGATCCTGGGAAATGCGCGAAGGGGTCGCTCGTGGCACGTCGCTACACTCGATATGCCCCGGTCACGGGGACAAAACAGCCCGCACGAGGGGTCACCCGAGGAGAAGAACTTCATGACGGCGGACACGACGGCTGCGCGCCGAACCACCGAGGCGACGGCGCGTATCATGCTGGCCAGCCTGGTCGGGCTGCTCGCCGCCGTGCTGATGCCGCTGGGGGTGCCCACCCTGTTGCCCGCAGCATCGGCGCACGACACCTTGATCTCGTCGAGCCCGGCAGCCGGCGAGAGCTTCGAGCAGGCTCCCGAGATGCTCGAGCTCACCTACAGCGACGAGGTTCTCAACCTCACTCCGGTCGTTCGACTGACCACCTCCGCCGGCGAGGAGATCTTCACCGCGACGCCCACCGTGTCCGGTAACACGGCATCGATCGACCTGCCGCCGCTGCCCGCCGACGACTATCAGGTCCTGTGGCGTGTCGTCTCCTCGGACGGCCACCCGATCGAGGGCACAGTCGACTTCACCGTCACGGTCGGCGCCGAGACCACGGCCACAGCAGACTCCAAATCAGATGAGGAGGCGCCCGCCCCCAGCACGGAGGAGTCGAGCGCCGAAGCCACCGCTGCCGAGCAGGCAGATGCCCCGCAGAGCGAGAGCGGCCTCCCCCTGGGGATCATCTTCGGCGGCCTCGCCCTGCTCCTGGTGCTCGCCGTCATCGGCGCGATCACCGTTCGCCTCCGCCGCAACTCCGGTCGCGGCACCGACTGACCCGCCTCACCACCTGACCACCAGGCACCCGCTGAGGGGCAACTCGTCACGACGAGCCGGGCCTAGGGGCTGAGCGAGCTCGCTGCCACGCTGGGGCGTCACGATCGGCCGAGAGTCCGTCGCTGCGTCGGCGTGAACGCGGTATCAGTGCGCCGTGCAGGACCGCCAGCACCAGCACCATCGCCAGCAGCAGCCAGCCACCGAGTCGTTGATCCCCGAGCGCATCGGCGCCCCAGGTCCGCCCCATGGCCGCGAACCAGTCGGGCTCCACGACCGGGAGCGCCAGCGCCAACACAAGCGCCAGGCCAGCAAGGACGCCGGTCCCCACAGCAAGGGCCACCCAGCGCTCCACCCTAGCGACCCTGCCACCGCCCAGCGCCCTGCCCTGGAACGGCAGTGCCACCGCAGCGCCGACCACCACGGCGGCCGTGAGGATGACCAGTCGGCCCGGCGCGGTATGCAATCCCGCGCCGAGTGCCGGTGTCAGGTAGATCGCCGCGAATCCCGCCGCGCCGAGCAGCGCCAGCGCCGCCGGATGAGTGAGCCACTGACCCACGCGAGAGCCCGGCTTCCAGTCGACGAGCTCGCGCAACCCTGCAGACCCATCCGACCGAGGAGCGATCCGCCCCCGCACGAGGTCACCGAAACGACCGGCGACCAGCAGCGGGGCCGCCACCAGAGCAAGCAGGGCGTGCTGGCCCAAGTGCGCAGAGAACTGCACCGTCGCGTACACCCCCGGCGCCCCGCTGGTTGCCCAGAGGATGACCGCGCATCCCGCGATCCACGCCGCCGTCCTCGCCACGGGCCAGGTCCGCCCGCCTGTCTCCGGCACGAGGCGGCGCATCCGCACCCAGAGGTAGATGACAGCGAGACCGAGGGCGAGCGCCATCCCGGCGACGTCAACACGCCAGGTCGTGAGCAGTGCCGTCAGCTCGGGCGGAGCGGGCAAGGGGTAGTCGGTCAGCGCCTCAGCCGTCGAGGTGACCGGTTCGGGCTCGTCCGGCACCGGAGGCGCCGAGTTCGATAATGCGGCAGCGAGTCCGGTCGCCGCGGCGATCAGGAAGACTTCTCCCGCGGCGAGCCACAGGAAGTCTCTCCGGCGGTCCGAGTCCCGCAGGCGGACCAGCACCCGACGGCGTTGCCACCAGCCTGCTCCGCCCAGCAGCACCAGCAGCGCCGTCTTCAGCACGAGCATCCACCCGTACGCCGTGGTCACGAGATCCAGGGGAGCGGAGAGCCGGACCAGGGCAGAGGCGACGCCGCTAGCGGCCAACGCTCCGTAGCAAGCAAGTGCCAGGACGCTGAATCGTTCGGCGGCGTCCCCCAGTCGTGCTCCGAGCCGCCCCACGAGCAGCACGAGCAGCGCCAGGCCGCCGAGCCACACTCCGGCAGCCACGAGGTGCACGATCATCGCGCTCGTGGCCGCTTCGTGAGAGGTCTGCCCCGCGGCATGCCCCGTCATCGACTTCGTCACCAACGTCGCGAACACCAGGCTCAGCGCGATCAGGAGTCCCGTGCGGGACCTCACGACGATCAGCATCGTCGAGGCAGCAGCGACGAACACCGCGCCGGCGAGCTGGTACTGACCGAGCTCGAGCCGGGTGATGTACATCAGGAGGTCGGAGCCGAAGCGCGGAGAGAAGGGTGCCTGGCCCGCCGCCAAAGCGTAGCCAAGCACCATCCGGACGACCAGCAGCATCGACCACACCGCTCCCAGGCCCATGCCGAGGTCGAGCGCCCGCTCGTACGCCGGATGGAACCGAGACACGGCAGCGCGATCCTGATCAGCCTCCGACGCGGACGGCTCCGCACGGCGGGGCAACACGAAGAGTGCCAGCACGAGGCACGCAACGGTAGCGGCACCGACCAGGTCGCCGAGGACGTCGACGATCGGCAACCCCCACCGCACCACTGGGCCGGCATCGATGAGCTCCATCGAGACCGGTGCTCCCCCCAGGGCGGCCGCGATCACCGTCCACAGCAGTGCCCACGGGGCCGCAGCACCAACGACGAGGATCCTGGTGCGCATCGAGCTCACCAGGTCGCCCCGCATCGAGTCCCGGAAACCGCTGCGCGGACCGGCGAGACGACCATCCCTGCGTCCTTGCGGGTCATTCCGTTCGCCCCACGGGAAGCCCCCCGGCGCGTACCGATCATCAACATGCTGTCCAGTCTCCCGTTCACCGTTGCGCCAGCTACTCCACTAGCCCCGGTCAGGCTAGCCATCGACCGGCGCGCCCTGGAACTCAGACGCGCTCACCATGAGCAAGCCCTCCCCGTTGAACGTCGGGAACTCGTCGGGGCTCAGGTACGGTCCACGATCAGACGATGCCGACGTGACGAAGCGTCCCGAGTCCAGGATCCGAGACTGATCTGTCGAGCCCGGGACCTGTGTCCGCTTTGGCCGAGTCAGAGGCCGAAGGCTCCGCCGCTGACCAGGATGACGATGCCGAGACCGATGAGAACGATGGGGAAGAGGATGTGCTCCCAGCGTTCGAGGACTTCGGCGATCGGTGGGCGGGTGGCGACGAACTTGGCCAGCACCACCAGGACCGCGACGAGTGCGAGGAAGACGATGCAGTAGGCGACCACTGCGAGAGGCTCCACGCTCAGGAAGACGGGGGTGTAGACACCGATGTTGTCACCGCCGTTGGCGAAGGTGACGCCTGCGACCGTCCACGCGCCGACCTTCTTGTCGGCAATCTTGGCGTCGTCGTCGTCGTCATCGTCTCCGCGTAAGGCTTGCCACGCGGCCCAGAGACCGAGGCCCAGGGGAATGAGTCCGAAGTACGGGATGGCTGCCGATGGCAGGAACGCTCCGGCGCCGATGGTCACCAGGACCGCGGCACCGAGGATGCCGGCGAACCCGAGGTACTGCCCGGCCAGAATGCGGGCGGTGGTGCCGCGCTGGCCCGCGCCTCGGGCGAAGAAGAGGGAGAGCACGATGATGTCGTCGATGTTGGTCGCCACGAACAGGCCCATCGCCTGCAGGACGGCGGCGAGGATCATGCGCCCTCCCCTGCTGTGTCGCATCCGGGAACGGAGCAGGCGGGATCGATGCACGGGGCGTCTTCGTCCACCGCGAGGGTGGCGTCGACCAGTGCCGTCAGGGCCTGCGCCAGGTGGGAATCGGCGATCTCATACCGTGTTCGACGACCCTCAAGCTCGGCGACCACGATCCCGCAATCCCGCAGGCACGCGAGGTGGTTGGACACGTTGGGGCGCGTCAGCTCCAGATCTCGGGCCAGTTCCGCCGGATAAGCGGGCCCATCGAGCAGAGTTAGGATGATCCGGGACCTGGTGGGGTCGGCCAGCGCGCGACCCAGCCGGTTCATCACGTCGAGACGAGAAGCAATAGTCAGCATGCACTGAACTATATACCGACTACTGAACAGTGTGTCGACCGCGGCCAGGTGATCCCGAACTCGCTCCCCCGACAATCGAGGCCTCGTTCCGCAACGCTGAACGTCATGGGCTCCGGCGAGCATTCGACCGTGTCCGTCCTAGCTGCGACTTCGTGGTCACGAAGCTTGATCGGTTGATCCAGGAAGGAACCCGTCCGAAGTGCCCCTGATACTCGGCGTCACCAATATTGCCACGCACAAGCCGAAAGGCAGCGCCGCCTATCCGACGAAGCCACGGCGGGTTCGGGCCTGGTTGACACGGCCAAGGACGAAAAGGACCGGCTCTCAGCGGGACGATCAGCAATCGCCGTTCGGCTGGTGAGTCATCGCCCGACAGAAACCTCGATCAGTTGCGGGCTGCTACAGCAGGCGTCGCCGGCTGGCGCGGGGGCGTCGCAGCTGCCGCCGAGGTCGGTGGTGCAGACCCCGGTCTCGGGCAGTTCGAGGTGGACGGCGTCTGCTGCTTCGCGGTCGCCGGCAAGGGCTGCCGCGATGGAGCGGACCTGTTCGTAGCCGGTGGCCATGAGGAAGGTAGGGGCGCGGCCGTAGCTCTTCATGCCGACGATGTAGAAGCTCGTCTCCGGGTGGGCGAGGACGCGTTCCCCGTGGGGTTCGACGGATCCGCAGGAGTGGAACTCGGGGTCGATGAGCGGTCCCAGCTGTGCGGGTGCCTCGACGGCCGGGTCCAGGTTCAGGCGGAGCTCGGAGAGCATGCCGAGATCGGGGCGGAACCCGGTTGCCGGCACCAGCACATCGACGCTCACCTCTCGTTCCCCGTCCGGAGTCACCGCGTGAACCGTCAACGCGTCCTCGAGGCTGAAGCGGGTGATGGTGAACGAGGTGAGAACTTCGATGCGTCCGGTGTCGACCAGCGTGCGCAGTCGGGTGCCGAGTGCCCCGCGTGCTGCGAGTTCGTCCTGCTCGCCGCCCCCGTAGACGCGGGTGAGGTCTGCGGTGCGGACTGCCCAGAAGATCGTGGTGGCAGCGTCCAGTTCTGCGAGGTCCAGCAGGGTGTTGGCAGCCGAGTGGCCGGCACCCGTCACCAGGACGCGCTTGCCGGCGACGCGCTCGCGATCACGGCCCTGCACGTCGGGCAGCGGCGGCGTGATGCGACCCGCGGCGAGGGCCTGTCGTTCACCGGGCGCGAGGAGCCCGGCCTGGCCCAGCGGGTTGGGGGTCGACCAGGTGCCGGACGCATCGATGACAGCAGAGGCGAGGACGTCGTCGCTGCATCCGTCGGTGGTCTCGATCCGGACGAGGAAGGGGGTCTCCTCGCGGCGTGCGGTGCGGGTCTTGTCGATGCCGGCGCGGGAGACCGCGGTCACACGCGCGTCGTAGCGGATCGACTCGGCGAGCTGAGGAAGCTGCGCGAGGGGCTCGAGGTACTGCTCGCGAAGCTCGTGACCGGTCGGCAGAGCCTCCGCGTCAGGGGCGGTCCAGCCGTTGGCCTCGAGGAGACGCTGAGCGGCAGTGTCGAGGTTGTACTGCCACGGGGAAAACAGCCGGGTGTGTCCCCAGCCGGTGATCGCCGCTCCGACTTCGGGTCCTGCCTCGAGGACGACGAAGGGAAGGCCGCGTTCGGCGAGATGGGCGGCAGCGGCCAGACCGATGGGACCGGCGCCGATGATGACCACGGGATGCGACGTCATGGAGGTGGTGAGCATGAGATCTCCTAGGTGCCGAGGCGGGTTCAGTTCGAGGCCTGGGTGAGGTCGGTCAGGAGCGCGCGGACGCGGGTGTCGATGTCATCGCGGACCAGGCGCATCCGCTCCATCCCTTCGATGCCGCGCTTCGAGGGTTCATCGGTGTGCCAGGTGGTCACCGGAGCGGTCATGCCCTCGACGGGTTCGATGACGGCTTCGCCGCCGATGACGATCACCTGATCGACGCCGCGCAGCAGCTCTGGGGTGACCGGCTTTGGGACGGCGGAGGACATGTCCGCACCGACCTCGGCGATCGCCTCGACGGACTGGGCATTGATGGAGCTGCCGGGCCGGGTGCCGGCGGAATGGACCTCGACGGCATCTCCGGCGTGGTGGCGCATGAGGGCGGCGGCCATCTGGGACTTGCCGCCGTTCTTCACGCACACGAACAGGACTGCGGGGCGCTTCGTGGTCATCGCGAGTTCATCCTTCTGCTGGGTCATCGGGTGGGGACGGTGGGGTCATCGGGGAACAGGCGGCGGCCCATCGCGAGGGCGACGTAGACGAGGGCGACCAGGACTGGGACCTCGATCAACGGACCGACGACACCCGCGAGGGCCTGACCGGAGGTCACGCCGAAGGTGCCGATCGCGACGGCGATGGCGAGCTCGAAGTTGTTGCCTGAGGCGGTGAAGGCGACGGTCGTGGACTTCGCGTAGTTCAACCCGATCGCGCGACCTAGCAGGAACGAGCCGAGGAACATGACCACGAAGTAGACCAGCAGCGGCAGGGCGATGCGGGCCACGTCCCCCGGGGCGGAGAGGATCGCGTCGCCCTGGAGGGAGAACAGCAGCACGATCGTGAACAGCAGGCCGTACAGCGCCCAGGGGCCGATCTTCGGGAGGAACTGCTCCTCGTACCAGGTCCGGCCCTTCACCCGCTCCCCGACCACGCGGGTGAGGAACCCTGCGACCAGGGGGATGCCGAGGAAGATCAGCACGCTGAGGACGATCGCGCCGATCGAGAACTCGGCCGAGGTGGTCGGCAGGCCCAGCCACGACGGCAGCGCCTGGAGATAGAACCAGCCCAGAGCACCGAAGGCGATCACCTGGAAGACGGAGTTGATCGCGACTAGGACGGCGGCCGCCTCGCGGTCTCCGCAGGCGAGGTCGTTCCAGATCAGGACCATCGCGATGCAGCGCGCGAGGCCGACGATGATCAGACCGGTCCGGTACTCCGGGAGGTCGGCCAGGAAGATCCACGCCAGGGCGAACATCAGGGCCGGGCCGATCAGCCAGTTCAGCACCAGCGAGGAGATCAGCAGACGCTTGTCGGCGCCGATGCGGCGGGTCTCGTCGTAGCGGACCTTCGCGAGGACCGGATACATCATCACCAGCAGCCCGATCGCGATGGGCAGGGAGACGGAGCCGATCTTCACCGCTTCCAAAGCGGTGTTCAGGCCAGGGATGAACCGTCCCATCAGGAGCCCTACAACCATCGCGGCCAGGATCCACACCGGCAGCCAGCGATCCAGGAAGGACATCTCCTTCATCACGCGTGGCTGCTCCACGTCCTTGGTGGTCGTACTCATCAGTGCTCGGCACCTTCCATCGACGGATATCGATGCGAACGCTATGCTGTACATCGATGACTGTCAATGTAAGGTGAGGGCATGTCCACGACAACTGAGATCGCTTCTGCCGGACTCGACGCGGGTCGCGAGACCGAGGAGTGCTGCACGCTGTCGTCCGGACCGGTCAACAGTGTTGACGCGGAGAGACTTGCCTCCCTACTGAAGGCGCTGTCCGATCCGACGCGCCTCCGGCTCCTCTCCCATGTCGCGGCCCAGGGCTGCGATTCGGTCTGCGCCTGTGATCTCACTGAGCCGCTCGGGATCAGTCAGCCGACCGTCAGCCACCACATGAAGAAGCTTGTCGACGCCGGCCTGCTCACGCGTGAACAGAAGGGCCGCTGGGCCCACTACTCCGTCGTCCCGTCGGCCTTCGCTGAACTCCGCGCCTTCCTCGATATCGCCTGATTCCCTGCTGCCTGTTTGGAGATCCTCATGACCGCACGTCCCAGTGTCCTGTTCGTCTGTGTCCACAACGCCGGCCGCTCGCAGATGGCAGCCGGGTGGCTGCGTGAACTCGCCGGTGACCGCATCGAGGTGCGTTCCGCCGGTTCCGCGCCCGCCGACTCGATCAACCCCGCGGCAGCCGCGGCGATGGCGGAGGTCGGCATCGACATCTCCCACCAGTCCCCGAAGATCCTCACCCCCGAATCCGTCCAGGCCTCCGACGTGGTCATCACCATGGGCTGCGGGGACGCCTGCCCGATCTACCCCGGCAAGCGCTACGAGGACTGGAAGCTCGCAGACCCGGCCGGGAAGGGTGTCGACGAGGTCCGCCCCGTCCGCGATGAGATCCGCGCCCGCGTCGAGGAGCTCATCGCCAGCCTCCTGCCGCAGGGCGCCCCGACCGCCCCGGCTCAGAACTGAGGATCAAGATGGCATCGCAGCGTGAGACCCCCTCGCTCCTTAGTGCCGAGCACGTCCTTCACAGCATCGCCGGCGATCTCTCTCGTCGCTTCATCGGAGTGTTCGCTGCCGAGACGGTCGACCGGTACGTCTTCGAGTCGTACACCGCTCTGGCTCGGACCTCCAAGATCACCTCGCATCTGCCCTCGCTCACCGAGCGCTTCGCCCGAGACCGATTGACCGCGCTCGCACAAGCCAAGGGCGCCGCCCCGCACGACGTCCCCGAGGTGCTGCTGGTGTGCGTCCAGAACGCAGGCCGCTCCCAGATGGCCGCCGCACTGCTGGATCACCACGCTGCCGGTCGAGTGCACGTCCGCTCCGCCGGATCCACCCCCAGCGACGCGCTGCACCCACGCGCGGTGGAAGTCATGCACGAGATCGGGATCGATCTGACTTCCTCGTTCCCCAAGCCCCTCACCGACGATGTCGTCCGCGCGGCCGACGTCGTCATCACCATGGGCTGCGGAGACGCCTGCCCCATCTACCCCGGCAAACGCTACGAAGACTGGGACCTTCGCGACCCCGCAGACAGCACACTCGAGAAAGCACGCGAAGTCCGCGACGAGATCGACGCCCGCGTCCGCCACCTACTGACCGAAATTCTCCCTGCACCCACAATGCCCCACTGACTGACGCGCGGAGAAACTTGGCGCCACAATTTTCTGGTTGCCGGGGGCGGCATCGTTCGCCTGTGCACTAGTTGTTGCGTGTCATGACGTTGTAGTCACGGAGCGGGGATGAAGGAACGGGCCCCTTGACTGCACGATGGGTGGTGCTGAAGCCGTCCATCGGCCGGAAGAGACCCGTTCCATGACCCACCGTAATTCGCCGCTGACCCCTGC
>NZ_DASVGJ010000033.1:0-144328 GCF_036379615.1 Brachybacterium sp. | reverse complement strand
GCAGGGATCGAATCCCCAGCGCGACTCCCCATGACGCTGGTGCCGCGACAGAGCACCGCGCCGCTCCGAGGCTGAGGGACACCGCCCCTCAACAGTCCTGGACGAGCCGCAGCAGCACGCGGGCGCCGAAGCGGATCGCGTCGACCGGGACGCGCTCGTCGATGCCGTGGAACAGCGGGGCGAAGTCGAGATCGGCCGGCAGCTGCAGCGGCGCGAAGCCGTAGCCGTCGATCCCGATCTGGGCGAGCTGCTTGTTGTCGGTGCCGGCGCTGAGGCAGTACGGGATCAGCTCGGCGCCAGGGTCCTCGGCGAGGATCGCGCGGTGCATGGAGCGCACGAAGTCGGTGTCGTGCGGGGCGTCCAGGGAGATCCCGATCTTGTCCACGACCACCTCCACGTGAGGACCGGAGAGCTCGTCGATCAGGGCGAGCAGATCCTCCTGGTGGCCGGGCAGGAAGCGGCAGTCCAGCTCCGCCTCGGCGGTCTGCGGGATGACGTTGCCCTTGTACCCGGCATGGAAGGTGGTCACGTTCGCGGAGTCGGCGAGGGTGCCGGCCACGAACTGCTTCGCCCCGCCCAGCAGGGGCAGGAACGATTCCACATCGTCCTCCTGCCAGGGGGTGCCGGTGATCTCGGAGACCGAGTCCAGCAGGGTGCGCACGCTCGCGACGAACTCGCGGGGGAACTCGTGGGCGTCGATCGCGGCGATCGCCTGCGAGAGCCGCACGATCGCGTTCTCGTGGTTCGGCACCGAGCCGTGGCCGGCCCGCCCGGTGGCCTTCAGACGCAGCCAGGCATAGCCCTTCTCGGCGGCCTGGAGCAGGTAGGCGCGAGTGCTCCCCCCGCCCTCCACCCCTGCGTCCCCGCCGTCCTTGCGGGGGAGGGTGATGGAGTAGCCGCCCACCTCGCTGATCGCCTCGGTGCAGCCCTCGAACACGTCGGGCCGATGCTCGATCATCCAGCGGGAGCCGTAGGTGCCGCCCGCCTCCTCATCCGCGAACATGATGATCACGAGGTCCCGGGGCGGCTTCTGGCCGGTGCGGGCCAGGTGGCGCACGATCGCGAGGATCATGCCGTCCATGTCCTTCATGTCCACCGCGCCGCGGCCGTAGAGCATGCCGTCGACGATCTCGGCGGCGAAGGGATCCACCGTCCAGTCCTCGGCGTTCGCGGGCACCACGTCGAGGTGCCCGTGGATCACCAGACCGCCGCGCTCGCGGTCCTCCCCCGGCAGGCGCACCACCACGCTCGAACGGCCCGGGGCGGACTCCAGGATCTCGGGCTCCAGGCCCACCTCCTCCAGTTGCGCGACGACGTACTCCGCGGCCTCCCGCTCCCCTGGCCCCCAGGTGGCGGGGTCGTGGCCGCCGTAGTTGGAGGAGTCGATGCGGATCAGGTCGCGCGTGATGCGCACGGCCTCGTCCTGGACGAGGGCGAGCTGCTCGGGGGTGGGGTCGGCGAGGGTCACCGGGCGGGTCCTTCCAGAGGGTTCCGGGCCCCAGCGGGCACCGTGCTGGACCGTCCCGGCGCTGAGGGCACCCCTCACCCTAGGAGACGGGAGGGATGGAGCCCTCAGTGTGACGGCCCGAGCTCGCTCACCCCTGGGGCGTCCACGCCGCGTCGCGCACGGCCGAGCCCCGCCTCACTCCCCGCGCGAGACCGCCACGAGCGCCCTCAGCGCCTCTTCCATCGCTGTCGCCGGGAAGGGTCCGAGCGTCACCTCGTCGTCCCCCGAGGTGCACGTGACCCACACCCCCTGAGCATCCATCGTCACGGTGAGCGCGTCACCGTCGGGGTCGGTCGCCTCCACGGCATGGACCGGCATCTCGTGCCCCGGCATCGCCATCAGGGCGAACCGCGCCGAGCTCTGGGTGCTGGTGTCAGGAGGTTCGGGCAGCACCTCGGTGCAACCCCCGCTCCCCTCGGGTCGTATGCTCATCGCTCTTCTCTTCCGGTGGTCGTGCACCGCGAGACGAGGACGAGCGCGGCCGACGCATCGACTGACCATCCGGTCAGCGATGCCCTCTCCCCCACTGTGCCGGACAGCTGTCCGTCATTGACACTGCCGGCGAGAAGACTGCACCCTCGGGCAGGCCTCAGGCCCCAGGCCCCTACCCGAAGGGGTAGGTGCCGCAGGTCACAGACCCAATCGATCCGCCTTCTGCAGCAGCTGATCCCGGCTGGTGACGCCGAGCTTGCGCATCAGGTTCGCGCGATGGAACTTCACGGTGTTGACGGAGACGAACAGGGCCCGCGCCATCTGCGGGTTCGTGGCCCCGTCCCGGAGGTGCCCGAGCACCTCGCGCTCCCGTTCGGAGAGGTCCACGCCCGGGGCGCGCGTCTCGCCGGCGAATCGCAGGGCCTTCTCGATGCCCAGCCGAGCCCCTCCCGGGACCTCCTCGGCCAGCGCGCACAGGGCGCGCACCTCCTCGCCGCTCGCACTGGCGAGGGTGTACAGGCCCAGCTCCCGACGCGGGGTGAGCCCGACGGCCTGGGAGAGCGCGGCCTCGGCCGCGTCCGGTCGGCCGGCGCGCAGGGCGTACAGCGCCTCCATGAGGTGCACGGTGAACTCGGTGCGCGGATAGAAGGGGCGACTCCCGTCCGCGGTCGCAGGCAGGTAGCCGGGGCTCGGGATGGCTCTGCCGACCTTCCGGCCGAGGTAGTCGGTGACGCGCTGCATCCGGCTCAGAGACTGCTGGGCGAACGGGCCGGGCTCCGAGAGGGTGCCGCGCTCGAAGGCGCCGATGAACGCCTCGAGCTCGCCAGGAGAATTCCGGTACACCGCGATGTGCGCCCTCATGAGCATCAGGATGGGCCACTCCTCGGGGTCGTCGATCCGCACCGCGGCGGCATGCAGCTGCGCATCCGCCGCCGCGAAGTCCCCGCCGTCGAGGTCGTCCCACATCAGCGTCATGGCCGTCACCACGAGGTCGGCGTCGCGCCACAGGAGCTCGGGTCCGCGCAGCAGCGACTCCGGCGAGAACCCGTCCTCCAGCCCTCGCGCCCTGTGGTCATGGAGGATGACCCGTCGCGCGAAGGCGAGGCGCTCCCCGCGGGGGTCCCGGCCGACGGGGTCGGCCTCGATGAGCTGGGCTGCGAGCTGCGCGATCTCCGCGGCCGGGATCGTGTTCCCGCTGCGGAAGACGATCTCGACCAGCAGCAGGAGCTCGGAAATCTCCCGGTTGCCCGCCGACTCCGCGGCGTCGGAGGCCACGAGGTCTCCCAACAGGCCCCGAGCCCGCTCGAACAGCGCGATCACCCGCTCCCGCTCCCTGAGGTGGAGCGCGAACTCCATCGAGTAGACGAGGCTGCCCATCCGTCTCCACGGCGCACCGGCGTCCACGCAGTCCTTGAGGACCCGTCCGGCGCCGCCCACCGCTCGCCGCGAGGCCGGTGAGGGCGAACGCGTCGGGCTGAGCCGCAGGCGCGCGCTGAGCAGGGCGGGACGATCGACCAGGAGGAGGGGGCTGAGCTGCTCGAGCGACGCCCACAGCGGTTCCATCGCGTTGGGCAGCAGGTCCCAGACCTGCTCCTTCAGAAGCGACTCGGCCTCATCCAGCTGACCGGTCCGCACCAGGGCGGCGATCTGGAGCTCGTCGTCACCCGCGACGCGAGCCGCGGAGAGGAGGTGCTCGACGAGTTCGTCCTCGCCTCCCCGCGGGGGCGGCGCGGACTGCCGGACGACCAGGCGCAGGCTCTCCTCCCAGACGAAGACCCGCTCCTGGAGCACGGGATGCCAGACCATCCGCCCCAGGGACAGCTCCAGCAGCCTGCTCAGGTACCGGGGAGCGAGGTCGCGCCCGGTCAGTTCGGCCGCCTCGGCCGGGGTGAAGCGCGGCACGCGCGCGGCCACCAGCAGGAAGTCGATGAAGTCGGAGGACTGCTGATCCAGCGACTGGCCCAGGAGGTGCAGGGCCAGTGCACGATCCCGGGCGAGCAGGCCGGCGGCGGTCTCCACCGGCAGGGACGAGAGGCAGGAGAGGATCACGCCGGGATGACCGAGAGTGGCGGCATACAGCACGCCCAGCGCCTCCTCGGAGAGCACCGTCCCCTGCTCCTCGATCAGCGAGCGGGTCTCGGCGAGCGTCAGCAGCGTCTCCCGATCCCCCAGCGTCGAGTAGTACACCCCGCGTCTCCGGGCGCGGAATCGCAGGGCCGAGACGTCGATCCCGGCGAGGATCAGTCGGACCCCCGCCGCGAGCAGGTCCACGAGCGCGTCGAACGCCCCGTGGTCGAGGTGCTCGACGCCGTGGATCGCCACCACCACGGGCCGCCGAATCCGGCGCAGGCCGCGGGGCACGGCGTCCTCGAGCAGCGCATCGTCCTCGGGCAGGTCCTCCAGGTCATGGCCGAGCTGATGCTGCAGCGAGGCCCAGAGCATCCGCGTCAGGGCCGCAGAGGTCGTCGGGAGACCCGCCGCGCGGAACAAGAGGCGGATCTCGTTGTGGTCGCTGTCGGCGCCGTCCGTCCACTGGCGCAGCACGGTCCACTTCCCGCTCCCGAGAACAGCCTCGAAGAACAGCAGCGGTGCCGAAGAGTTCAGGGCATCCACCATTCGACGGTGCAGCATCCGGGTCCTTTCATCCGCACCCGCGCGTGTGCGCGCGGAGGGATCCTGAGACCTGTTCCGGCGCTGCGACGACATGCTCTGGCACTGACATCCCACTTCACCACATTCGGGGCACAGAAAGGGACAGCTGTCCATTTCGCTGCACTGCAGGGTCCGCATCTCACCGCTCCGGGCTAGGCTCGAGGACGACCCGCCCTTCCGCCGCCCGGCATCGTCGCCCGCGGCCGCGAGGGCCGACCCAGTCGACAGGAGGGACAGCGATGTCCAAGGTCATGGAGGATGCCGCCGCCCAGCTGGCCACGGTGCTGCGCGACGGCATGACCGTCGCGGTGGGGGGCTTCGGACTGTGCGGGATCCCCACCGATCTGATCACCATCGTGCGGGACAGCGGAGTCAAGGGCCTCACCGTCGCCTCCAACAACCTCGGGGTGGACGGCAAGGGCCTGGGCCTGCTGCTGGAGAACGGCCAGATCGCCAAGGTGCTCTCGAGCTACGTCGGAGAGAACAAGCTGTTCATGCAGCAGTACATCGACGGGCAGCTCGAGGTGGAGTTCGTCCCCCAGGGCACCCTTGCCGAGCGGATGCGCGCCGGCGGGTCGGGGATCCCCGCGTTCTACACGCCCACCGGCTATGGCACCCCGATCGCGGAGGGCAAGCCGACGGCCGAGTTCGACGGGCGCACCTACGTGCTCGAGCGGGCGATCACCGCCGATGTCGCGCTGGTCCACGCCCACACCGCGGACCACTACGGGAACCTCCGTTACCGGCTCGCCGCCCGCAACTTCAACCCGATGGCCGCGATGTGCGGCGAGGTCACCTTCGCCGAGGCGGAGCATCTCGTGGAGCCCGGCGGGATCGACCCCGACGACGTCCACACCCCCGGCGTGCACGTGCACCACCTGATGCAGGCCACCGCCGCGAAGGACATCGAGCAGCGCACCGTGCGGCCGCGCCCCCAGCAGCCCGAGCCCGATCCGCAGCAGTCCCCGACCCAGGAGGTGGCCTGAGATGGCCTGGACGCGTGTCGAGATGGCGGCGATCGCCGCCGCAGAGCTGCGCGACGGTGACTACGTGAACCTCGGGATCGGCATGCCGACCCTGGTCGCGAACACCCTGCCCGAGGGCGTGGACATCACCCTGCAGTCCGAGAACGGGGTGATGGGCATGGGGCCCTGGCCCTACGAGGGCGAGGAGGACCCGGACCTCATCAACGCCGGCAAGCAGACCATCACGCTGCTGCCCGGGGCGACGATCTTCGACTCCGCGACCAGCTTCGGCATGATCCGCGGCGGAAAGATGTCCACCGCGATCCTCGGCGCCATGCAGGTCACCGGCAGCGGAGACATCGCCAACTGGCAGATCCCCGGCAAGCTCGTCAAGGGCATGGGCGGGGCGATGGACCTGGTCGCGGGCGCTCGCCGCGTGGTGGTGATGATGCAGCACGCCGCCAAGGACGGCTCCGCGAAGATCGTCCGCGAGTGCTCCCTGCCGCTGACCGGCGTGGGCGTGGTCGACCGGATCATCACCGAGCTCGCCGTCTTCGACGTCCGCGAGAGCGGCCTGGTGCTCACCCAGCTCGCCCCCGGCGTCACCGAGGACGAGGTCCGCTCCCTCACCGAGCCCGAGTTCACCGTTCAGCTCACCCACCCGACCAAGGAGCACCCGCAGTGACCACCATCGACTTCGACGGCACCTCGCCCCAGGTCCCGGACACCGCCTGGGTCGCCCCGAACGCCACTCTGATCGGCGCCGTGACACTGGCCGGGGAGACCAGCGTGTTCTACGGCGCCGTGCTGCGCGGCGACATGGACTCCATCTCCCTCGGCGAGCGCTCCAACATCCAGGACGGTTGCGTGATCCACACCGACACCGGCTTCCCCACCGTGGTGGGCGCCGGAGTCTCCGTGGGCCACCGGGCAGTGCTGCACGGCTGCACCGTCGAGGACGACTCCCTGATCGGCATGGGCGCCGTGGTGCTCAACGGCGCGGTGGTCGGAGCCGGCAGCCTGGTCGCAGCGGGCGCCGTGGTCACCGAAGGCATGCAGATCCCACCCGGATCGCTGGTCGCCGGGGTGCCGGCGAAGGTCCGCAGGGAACTGGACGACGAAGGCCTGGAGGCGCTGCGCAAGAACGCCCGCGTCTACCTCGAGCTGGCCGCGAAGCACCGGGAGGCGACCGCGGGCCCCACCACCGCACCGCTCTGAGCGGCCCGGAGCCGCCTCATGCGACCGTCAGGGTCGCCGCCCGGATCGCCCCGAGCCGACCGGTGTCGGGGTCGACGTAGGCGAGCTCGATCGTGTGCGTGCCGCGCTCGAGCAGGGCGAGATAGCGCGCGGTCTCCCCTGCGCTCCGCGCCGGCAGATCCCACCGACGGCCGTCGATGATCACGGCGTGCTCCTGGTCCTCCACGGTTCCGAAGGTCATCACCATCCAGGCGCCGCTCCCACCGTCGTATCGATAGTTCACCGGGATGGTGGACCCGTTCACCGGCTCGAGGAGCTCGGGCGCGAGGTAGGTGTACTCGTCGGTCCAGGCGCTGCTCGGCGACGACGTCCCCTCCGCCTCCTGCGCGGCGCGGTATCGGGTGGGGACGTCCGGGGTGCCGGGCGTCGGCGAGACGCTCCACGTGCCGTCCTCACCGACGGTGCTCGTCCCCACCACGCGGTCCCGCGCATCGTGGACACGCACGACCCCGCCGGGCGTGCCCTCTCCAGAGAGGGTGAGCGGGACGGTGCGGGTCCCACCCACGGGGAAGTCGATCGTGGGCGCCGCGAGGGCGGGCTCCGGCTCGACCGTCGGCTCCTCCGTCGGCTCCGGCTCGACCGCCGGCTCCTCCGTCGGCCCCGGGTCGACCGGCTCGACCGTCGGCTGCGCAGTCGGCTCCGGCGCTTCCGTCCGGTCCGGCTCGACCGTCGGTTCCTCCGTCGGTTCGGGCACCACCGGCTCCTGCGGCGGCACGGGGGCCGGCACCGGCGGTGGATTCGACATCGACGGCGGGAGCGGCTGCAGCACAGGGGGAGACACCGGAGCAGGCTGCGGGGCGGGGTCCGGCGAGGCCTGAGCTGCCTCGGGATCCTGCGATGCGGGGACGGGAGCCGAGTCGACGGACCCAGCCTCGGTCCCGGCATCGGCCCCGGCCTCGCCATCGCCATCGCCATCGCCATCGCCATCGATCTCGACCTCGAGCGGCTCGGCGCTCGCCCCCGGCGCCGTCCCTCCCGGCTCCTCGGCCGGCGCGCCGGTCGGTGGCTCGGTCGCCGCGCCGCCCGGCGGGAGGGGCGGGTCCCCCTCGGTGGACGGGTCGGCCCGGGGCGCGGACTCCGGGAGCGGTCGCGGAGCGGTCGGCGCGGCCACCGGGGCATGGACGGAGCCGGTCTCAGAGCCCGTTCCGGAGCTTCTCGGGGTGCTCGGGAGCTGGGCCATGAGCACGATGCCCGCCACCGCCATGGCAGACCCTCCTGCCACCACGGACCAGCTCGGCAGCGAGAGGGCCAGCTTCGTCCAGAGCGCCGTGCCCGCAGTGCTCCCGCCCGCTGCGGCTCCCCCAGAGACACCGGCCCCGGAGACGCCCTGGGCAGTCGCGAGCGCGAGTCCCGCGCCGGCCGCCGCCAGCGTGTCCGACAGCGTGCCCAGCAGCAAGGGCGAACCGAGGACCACCGGCAGCAGCAGGGAACGCATCCCGGTGGAGATCTGCCGCAGCTCGGCCAGAGCGGCGGAGCATCGCAGGCATCCCTCCAGATGCGCATCGACCCGGGCCGCCCGCACGGCGCCCAGCTGGCCGCGCTCGTACGCGCCGAGCACCGCCGCCGTCTGTCGACAGCCCTCCTGGGCGGAGGCGACGTCCACGTGCGCCTGCAGCCATGCCGTCCGCAGGCCCCTGCGGGCCCGGCGCGAGAGCTGCGCCACCGCGTTCGGACTCATCTGGAGCTGTGGCGCGGCCTCTCGTGGGGGCAGGCCCTCCACCTCGGTGAGCCAGAGGATCTGCTGCCAGGTCGCCGGCAGGCTGCTGAGGGCCTTCTGCATCATCGTCCTGTCGATCCGTTCGTCCGCGCCGTCGGAGGTCTGCGACCCCGTCGGATCCAGTGACTCGACGTCCTCGACGGCGATCTCCCGCGCCCGCCGCGAACGGTCGATGGCCTCATTGCGCACAGCCCGCATCAGGTATCCGGCGAAGCCGTCCTGCGGCCCACCGCCGCGGAGAACGGCCTTGAGGATCTTGAGGAAGGCTTCCTGCGCCACATCCTGGGGATCGTGCCCGCCGCCGAGGCGTCGCGCCCGGGAGAGTGCGGCATCGAGGTGCCGGTGGTAGAGCGCGGCGTAGGCACCCGTGTCCCCTGCGCGGACCGCCGAGAGGAGCTCGAGGTCCGTCCGGGCATCGAGGCGCGCCTCGGTCTCGCGATCACTCCGATCGGTCATGCCTCAGGCCTGTCCCTTCGTGGCGCGACGGGTCGCGCGAGTCGTGCGAGGGCCGCGGATTCCCGCACCCCTCGAGCAGATAGACGTGCGCGGACCCGCGACGATGACTCGCCAGTGAGGCAGGTCACGGACATTCCGGACACTCGTCACCCCATCATGCGCACCGCGTCATAGAAACGTGGCCGGTTCGTGGAGAGTGTGGACGGCGCCACAGGGGCTGCTGTCCGAGGCTCAGTTCGGAGAACCATGAACAGCATCGAGATGTCGGACATCGACGGCGACGCCCTCACCATCATCAGTCGCGGGAGCCGCGCCTGGATCACGTGCACCAGCGGCCTGGACGAGGTGACCGTGGGGCCCTTCCCCACCCACGTGCTCCGCAGAGCGGTCCTGTCGGAGCCGGACGGGGAGGACGAGGTCGCGGGGACCGCAGCCACGCCCCGGAGCAGTGAGCTGGCCCGGGCGCTCCGGCAGGTCCCGCTCGAGGACCCCGACGCCGTGGCCGAGCACCTGGTGTCCCTCAGGTATCGGAGGGCGTAGTCATCGAGCGCCCGGCGGTCGACGCCGCGCACGCCCCGTGAGCGCGGCGAGTTCCCTGCTCAGCCCCGGAGTCTCCGCCGCGGCGTATCCTCGGGTGATGGACCTTACCTCCTCACTCGTCGGCGCCCTGCCGAAGGTCGCCCTCCACGACCACCTCGACGGCGGGGTGCGCGCCGCCACCGTGCTCGAGCTCAGCCGAGAGCTGGGGCTTCCCGTCCCCGGCCTCGAGGACGCGGGCGATGCCGCCGCCTGGGCCTCGCCCGGCGCCGCTGCACAGCCCACGGCCGAGGACGCGACGCCTCGGGGACAGGAGGAGGTCCGCGCGGTGGCCGACTGGTTCCACACCGCCGCCGACTCCGGTTCGCTGCCCGCCTACCTCTCCACCTTCGACCACACCGTCGCCCTCATGCAGACAGCCCCCCACCTGCGCCGCATCGCGCGCGAGTTCGTGGAGGACATGGTCGCCGACGGCGTGGTCTACGCCGAGACCCGCTGGGCCCCCCACCAGCACACCGCCGGCGGGCTCACCCTCGATGCGGCCGTGCAGGCCGTCCAGGACGGGCTCGACGAGGGCGTCGCCGCAGCGGAGGCGACCGGGCGACGGATCGTGGTGGGGCAGCTGCTGTGCTACCTGCGCCACCTGGACCCCACCGACGACCTGGTCGAGATCGCCCTCGCGCGCCAGGAGACCGGTGTGCTGGGGCTCGATCTGGCCGGCCCGGAGGCCGGCTATCCCGCCTCCTGGTTCCGGGCCCAGTTCGACCGGGCCCGTGACGCAGGGCTGCGGGTGACGATCCACGCCGGTGAGGCCGACGGCCCCTCCTCGATCGCCGATGCCCTGGACTGCGGTGCCGAGCGGATCGGGCACGGCGCGCGCCTGCTCGAGGACATCGACGACGCAGCAGGCGCGGACGCGGCGGGTGACGACGCCGCGGGTGACGACGCCGCGCCCTCCCCACGATTCGGCCGGGTCGCCGCGCGCGTGCACGCCGGGCAGATCTGCCTGGAGGTGTGCCCCAGCTCCAACCTGCAGACCGGCGGTGCCCCGGACATGCCCTCCCACCAGGTCGGCCCCCTGTACCAGCACGGTTTCGCGATCGCGCTCAGCAGCGACAACCGCCTGATGAGCCGCACCCGCACCTCCCGCGAGATGCTGCTGGCGGCGCAGGCCTTCGACTGGACCCTGGAGGACCTCGAGCGGATCGTGCTCACCGGGCTCGACGCCGGCTTCGCCCCGGCCGCACAGCGCCAGGCGCTGCGGGAGGAGGTCGTGCTGCCCACCTTCGCCGCGGCGCGTGCGGCGGATCAGCATCAGGACCAGTACCAGCCGCCGGCGCGTTCGGAGAACCCCCTGGACTCCTGAGCGGGGCCCCTCCGGCCCGCCCACCCAGGCACTCCTCAGCACGCCGGGGCCCGGCCGCCGGCTCCATGTCGCGCACGGAACACTTCTGGTGCCCCGAGGAGGGGTGCAATCGGCGTGATCGGTGGCAGGATCTCCTCCGTGCCCGAGGACATCTCGCGCTCGCCCCGCTCCGACGAGCCTCATCCCCCGCAGTACGAGCAGCCCCACCCGACCGACGGCTCCACGCCACCGGCCCCTCCCCCGTCGTCCGAGGTGACTCGCGTCCCGTCGGCCGGTCCCCCACGCACCCCGCCGGCCGCAGCGCCCCGCGCCCCGTCCGCCGATGCACCCCGCACTCCCACGCCCGACGCACCACGCACCCCACCGGGCGCTGCGACCCGCACCCCGTCGGTCGCTGCGACCCGCACGCGGTCGGCCGGAGCGACCCGCACCCGGTCGGCCCGCTCGGTGCGCCCACCGCACACTCATGACCACCCGCACCGCCACCTCGACCATCGCGGGGTGCCCCGCACGCGGGAGCCGCTGCCGCTGCTGATGCTGGGTGCGCTCGGAGTGGTGTTCGGGGACATCGGCACCAGCCCCCTGTACGCGCTGCAGACCGTGTTCAGCCTCCACGACCACGCGGTCGCACCCACGGAGCCGGACGTGCTCGGCGTGATCTCGATGGTCACCTGGTGCCTGATCACCATCGTCACCGTCACGTACATCGGACTGATCATGAAGGCCGACAACCAGGGCGAGGGCGGGATCCTCGCCCTCACCGCGCTGGTGCTGCGCAAGCTCGGCCCCGGCGTGGGCCCGCGCGAGGCGGCGATCGCCCTGGTGCTCGGCGTCATCGGCGCCGCGCTGTTCTTCGGCGACTCGCTCATCACGCCCGCGATCTCGGTGCTCTCCGCCTTCGAGGGCATCGAGGTCACCGGCGCGGTGCCGAACGCGGTGATCCTGCCCGGTGCGCTGATCGTGCTCACCGCCCTGTTCGCCGTGCAGCGCTGGGGCACCAGCCGCATCGGCGGCTCCTTCGGCGTGGTGATGGCGGTGTGGTTCCTGACGCTCGCCGCGATGGGCCTGCCCCATGTGCTCGCCCACCCCGCGATCCTGCGGGCGCTGTCCCCGCATTACGCGATCGCGTTCATGGTGGACCGGCCGCTGGTCGCCTTCATCGCGATGGGTGCGGTGGTCCTGACCATCACCGGCGCCGAGGCGCTCTACGCGGATATGGGCCACTTCGGCCACCGCCCCATCGCGCTCGCCTGGGGGTGCCTGGTGCTGCCGGCTCTGCTGCTGAACTACTTCGGCCAGGGCGCCCTGATCCTCGCCGACCCGAGCACGATCGTGAACCCGTTCTTCTCGATGGTGCCCGAGGCGCTGAGACTGCCGCTGGTGGGACTGGCCGCGATGGCGACCGTAATCGCCTCCCAGGCCGTGATCTCCGGGGCGTTCTCCGTCTCCCGCCAGGCCACCCGCCTGACCCTGCTGCCGAAGCTGAAGATCACCCAGACCTCCTCCGAGCACGGCGGGCAGATCTATGTGGGCTCGGTGAACCTGCTGCTGTTCCTCGGGGTGCTCACGCTGGTGCTGGTCTTCCAGCACTCCAGCCGTCTCGCCGCCGCCTACGGCCTCGCCGTCACCGCCACGATCATCCTGGTCCTGGCCCTGTTCCTGCTGTACGCGCACCGGGTCCGGCGCCGCCCGCTGTGGCAGGTGGTGATGCTCGCGGTGGTCGTGGGCGGGCTCGAGCTGCTGCTGCTGGCGGCGAACCTCGTGAAGATCCCCGACGGCGGCTGGCTGCCGCTGGTGATCGCCGCCGTGCTGACCACGATCATGCTCACCTGGCGGCGCGGGGCTCTGCAGCTGGCCGCGCGGCGCCAGGAGCTGGAGGGACCGATCGCCGATTTCGTCGCCGGCCCCGCCCGCTCCGTGCCCCGCGTGCCGGGCCTGGCCGTGTACCCGCACCCGGACCCCGCCACGGTGCCGCTGGCGCTGCGCACAGGGGTGGAGATGCACCATGTCCTGCACGAGCACGTGGTGATCCTGACCCTCGAGCACGTCGGCGTCCCTCACGTGCACCGCGACGACCGGGTGCACGTGGACGTGCTCGGTGACGGGGCGGTCGGCGACCGCGTGCCCGGCCTCAGGGTGCCTGGTGACGGGGTGACCGTCAGCGGGGTGCCCGTCGGTGGGGTGACCGTCGGCGGGGTGCCCGTCGGTGGGGTGACCGTCGGCGGGGTGCCCGGTCTGGTGCACGTCAGCTACCACGTCGGATTCCACGACTCCCAGGACGTCCCCGCCGCGCTGCGCACCGCCGTGGAACGGCACGGCGGGCGGGACGGGTCCTGCTCGGATGACTGCCCGCAGCACATCCCGGAGCTGGACCTGGCAGAGCACCTCGACGAGGCCGTCTATGTGCTGTCCATGCTGCGGGTCGTGCCCGGCGAGGACCGCACGATGCCGCGCTGGCAGCGGGCGCTGTTCCGCGGGCTGCACCGCACCTCCGCACAGCGCACCCAGGTGCTGCACCTGCCCCCTGCCCGCACCCTGCTGATGGGCGCCGAGACCGAGCTGTGAGGGCCCCGGGTCAGGGGGTGGGGCGGGCCGTGGGGTGCGCCGTGGGCTGCGACGCCGGTTGACCTGCGGGCTGGTTCGTGGGTGGCCGGCGGGCCGGTTCGTGGGTGGTCTGCGGTCCGGGTCCTGTGTGGCTGGCGGGCCGGGTCATGGGTCAGGTCGAGGGGTGCTCGGGCAGGACGCCGGTGAGGATCTCCAAGTAGCGGCGGGCGAGCACGTCGTCGTCGGCATGATCGGCGACCCACGCCCGCCCGCTCGCGCGCACGCCCGCCCGGGAGCGGTCCGCCGCGAGCTCGCGCCACAGCGCGGTGAGCGCGGGAACGTCCTCCGGGGGCAGCACGTCCCCCGCCTCCGCCTCGCGGACCACGTCCGCCGCCTCGCCGTCCAGCAGTGCGGTGATGTGCCGACCGGTCGCGAGCATCTCGTAGAGCTTCGAGGGCACCGTCCAGGCGAACGGCGCCCAGTCCCGCAGCGAGACGATGACAGTGTCCGCCCAGGCGTACTGCCTGCCCACCTCACGGTGAGGGATTCGCGGGATCACCTCGACCGGGGCGCCGAGCTCGAAGGCGAGCGCCGCCAGCGCCGGGGCCTCGACCCCGTGACCGACCATCCGCACCTGCACGTCCACGCCCTCCCGGTGCAGCACGGCCGCCGCTCGCACCACGGTGTCCAGCCCCTGGGAGCGGCCCATGTTGCCCAGGTACAGGCAGCGCAGCTCGGGATGGTCGCCGGGCAGGTGGTCGCGCTGCGGCGGGACCAGGGAGAGGTCGGTGCCGTTGCGCACCACCTGCACCGGATCGACGCCCCGCTCGCGCAGCACCTGGGCGAAGCGGCCCGTGGTGGTGACCACGGCGCGTGCTCCGCTCTGCCAGCTGGTGACCTGCTGATGCACCTCGCCCTTGGCGAGCGCCACGGCCCAGGCGAGGGCACGGCGCAGCGCACCGGCGTGCACCTGCTCGGCGGCGTCGGCGCTGAGCGCACCGGCCGGGCCGACGTGGGTCACCAGATCCGGCCAGGCATCACGCATCTCGACCACCAGCGGCACACCCCACAGGGCCGAGAGCAGGCGCCCCACCAGCAGGGTGGGGATCGCCGGGGCGGTCGCGATGATGACGTCCGGGCGATCCTCGGGCCGCCGGAAGCGCCGACGCAGACGGCGCAGGGCATCACCCGCCGCGATCACGTGATCCGCGGTGCGCGAGGCGATGTCCGCACGGTGAGCGAGGTAGGCGGTGCGCACGATGGTCTCCCCGTGCCTGCCCCGCTCCTCAGCGCCCCGCCGATGGCTGCGACGCTGGGTGGGAGTGGGCCGACCGGCCGGGTAGTGCGGCACCGGCGCGGCGACGGTGACTCGGTGCCCGACGGCGAGGAACCGCTCGACCAGTGCGGACCAGCGTCGCTGAGGGGCCCCGTACTCCGGGGCGTAGTAGTGCGTGAGCAGCAGCAGTCTCATGCGGGCGCGGACCCTGCCTCGAGGCCGAGTACCGCCGCCGCGTCCCGCAGTTCCTCGGGCGTGGCGTGCAGGGTCAGCGGCGGGGGAACACCAGCCTTCGCCCTCGCGGCCGGCACCAGGAGGCGCAGGATGTTGTCGGCCGGATCGGTGGCGGTGTCGGCGTCGTTGCCGGCGTCGGCAGTGGGGGCGCCGTCGGCGGCGGGGTCCTCGACCGCTCGGCTCTCGGCTGCGGCGTTCCTCGGAGCGCGGGCGTCCTCGGCGGCGTGGTCCTGGGGCGCCGCGGGCAGTGCAACGATCGCGGAGGCGGGGATGAGCACGCTGCGGGCGCTGAGCTGACGCGGCATGACGGTGATCGCGGCGAGTTCCCCGGTCGCGTCCTGCTGGTAGATGTCCCGCACCCTCCCCACGGTCTTCCCGTCGCTTCCGTGCACCGTCAGTCCCGCCAGAGCCTGCAGGCGCCGGCGCCGGGCCGCTCGGGCGGGCGCCTCGAGCGGCGGCATCCGCCGGTCGCGGGGACGGGAAGCGCGGGTCATGTCACCTCCTGAGGAGGTCGCTCCGCCAGGCGCTCCTGCTCCATCGGACGCAGCCGCCCCGTCGGACGCTGCAGTTCCATCGGACGCTGCGATTCCGTCGGGCATCGACGTCTCCCCGGCGTCGCCCGAGCGTTCAGGCGTCGCGCCGGGGCTCATCGAGGGCGTCCGCAGGCGATCACAACCCGAGAGTCTACCGATCAGTCCGCTCCCGCGGCCAGGGCGGTCGTCGAGGAGCGACCTCCACGCTCGCGCAGGCCCAGGCTTCAGCGCACCTGGACGCTCAGTCCGGCGCAGCACTCAGCCTGCCAGGACGCTCAGTCCGCCAGGACGCTCAGTCCGCCAGGACGAGGCGCACGAACTCCTGCACATCGGCGATCGGATCGGCCTCGGTCGTCTTCTGCAGCTCGCGCACGGTGTGCTCGCGCACCGTCAGGCTCAGCAGCAGCGAGAACAGAGTCCGTGCCAGGAACGTCGGATCCGCTCCCGGGATCAGGCGGCCGTTCGCCGCCAGACCCGTCAGCACCTGCTCCAGCACGTGCTCGTGCACCAGGCGCAGCCTCGCGATGCGGAACCGCCCCGGATGATCCGGATTGACGACCTCGGCGCAGAGCGTGGCCAGCAGCGCCATCGAATGCACGCGCGGATCCCAGGGCCCCGCGAGCGCCGCCAGGAAGGCCTGCGGCGAGGACCGCAGCGCCTGGACGGAGTCCAGCAGCCCCTGCGCATGCGCCTCGAGCCGGTCGACCACCGCACCCAGCAGAGTCTCCTTGGAAGCGAAGTGATGGAGCATCCCCGGGTGGGAGATGCCCACGCGCCGGGAGATGTCGCGCAGGCTCGCACCGTGGTACCCGCGCTCGGCGAACAGCGCCGAGGCGGCATCGAGGATCTCCTCGCGCCGAGTGGAGGACGTCGGCCTGTCGGCCGCCTGCTCCTTCGGCTCGGGAACCGCGTCCGTGGTGTCCGCAGTCCCGACCGCGGGGGCAGTCCCGACCGCGGTGCGCAGTTCCTCGCCCATCTCGATCTCCGCTGCGGAGATCGAGTCCAGGGTGCGCAGGGCGCGGGTCAGCAGATCGGAGCCCGGCATCACAGCACCGCCGTTCGGGGACTCCTCGCCCACCCGATCGGCGAAGAGCGCCGAGAGCGGCGAGGGGCCGGTCCCGGCTCCGGGCGGTCCACTGGTACCAGCGAGCGTCATCGGCGGTTCTCCTTCACAGGTCAGTTCTGGGCGATCAGCTCGGCGATCTGGATCGCGTTCAGCGCGGCGCCCTTGCGCAGATTATCCGCCACGACGAAGAACACCAGCCCCTTGTCGCCCGGGACGGACTGGTCTTTGCGGATCCGGCCCACGAATGTCCCATCGCGACCAGCGGCCTCGAGCGGGTTCGGCACGTCCACGACCTGCACACCCGGTGCCGCCTCGAGCAGCTCCCGGGCACGCTCCGGGGTGATCTCCGAGTCGAACTCGGCGTGGACGACGAGCGCGTGGCCGCTCATCACCGGCACCCGCACGCAGGTTCCCGCGACGGGGAGATCCGGCAGGCCCAGGATCTTCCTGCTCTCATGGCGGAGCTTCTGCTCCTCGTCGGTCTCCCCGGAGCCGTCCTCGACCAGATTCCCGGCCAGCGCCACCACGTTGTACGCGATCGGCTTGACGTAGACCTCCGGCTCACCGAGATCGACAGACGAGCCGTCGATCGCGAGCTTCTCGACATCGTCGACTCCCTTGCGCACCTGACCAGCCAGTTCAGCGACACCAGCGACGCCGGAACCGGAGACGGCCTGGTAGGTGGCGACCTTCAGCCGTGCCAGCCCCGCCTCGTCGTGGAGGACCTTCAGGGCCGGCATCGCAGCCATCGTGGTGCAGTTCGGGTTCGCGATGATCCCGCGCGGCGGGTTCGCCAGCTTCTCGGGGTTGACCTCGGAGACCACCAGCGGCACCTCCTCGTCACGGCGCCAGGCCGAGGAGTTGTCCACGACGGTCGCCCCCGCCTCGGCGAAACGGGGAGCCAGCGCCTTGGAGGTGCTGCCGCCGGCGGAGAAGATCGCGATGTCCACGCGCTTGCCCTCGGAGGTGAGGTCCGCGGCCTCCGCATCCTCGACGGTCAGCGGGAGCCCGGCATACTGCACGGTCGATCCGGCGCTGCGTGCCGAGGCGAACACGCGGATCGAGGAGTGCCTGACCGCGCGGTCCGCGAGCAGGGCGAGCATCACACGTCCCACCTGGCCTGTGGCGCCGACCACGCCGATGACGGGCCCGTCGGCCGCGTACCCCGGGGTGCGCCCCATGTCGACCTGGACCGCAGGGAAGACGGCGGGGCTCTGGGTGGCGCTCTGGTCCGCGCTCTGGGTGGTGCTCTGGTGCTGGTTCATCGTCCGGTCCCTCCGTAGACCACGGCCTCGGTCTGCTCGGCGTCGAGGCCGAACGCCGTGTGGATCACGCGCACCGCGTCATCGAGCTTGGCCTGCTCGGTGACCACGGAGATGCGGATCTCCGAGGTGGAGATCATGTCGATGTTGATGCCGGCCTCACCGAGGGAGCGGAACAGCAGCGCCGAGACGCCCGGGTGCGAGCGCATCCCGGCGCCGACGATGCTGACCTTGCCGATCTGGTCGTTGTAGCGCACCTCGGTGTACCCGATCTGCTCGTGCGCGTCCTCGATGGCCTTCAGCGCCGCGGGGGCATCCGACTCCGGGAGGGTGAGTGAGATCGCCACGGTGTCATCCACCGTCGAGGAGTTCTGCACGATCATGTCGATGTTCGCGCCGGTGCCCGCGACCACGTCGAACAGAAGCGCCGCGCGGCCGGGGAGGTCCGGGACCTCGACGACGGTGATCTTGCCTTCGCTGCGGTCGTGGGCGACGCCCGAGATGATCGGCGCCTCGAGGCCCGGTGCTGTGATGTCGTCCATGGGAAGCTCCTTGCTGGGGTCTGCGGCGTCGCGTCGCACGACGTCCGCGGTGCGGAGGGTGACGTCGGGGTCGAGGGTGATCTCGCGCTCGAGATTGTCGGCGACGATCGTCCCCACCCGACCGGAGTACGAGGACCGCACGTGCAGCGGCACCCCGTAGCGGCGCGCGTACTCGACGCTTCGCGCCATCAGGATCTTGGAGCCGTTGGCCGCCATCTCCAGCATCTCCTCGCTGGAGATCAGCGGCACCCGGCGAGCAGACGGCGCGATGCGGGGGTCGGCCGTGAACACGCCGTCGACATCGGAGTAGATCTCGCAGACATCCGCCTTCAGGGCGGCGGCGAGCGCGACGGCGGTGATGTCGGAGCCACCACGACCCAGCGTGGTGATCTCCTTGGAGTCATGGGAGACGCCCTGGAAGCCGGCGACGATCGCGACGGCGCCGTCATCCACCGCCTCCTGGATGCGGCCCGGGGTGACGTCGCGGATCTGCGCCCTGCCGTGGTCACCGTCGGTGATCAGACCGGCCTGCGAGCCGGTGTAGGCGCGGGCGATGACGCCGACCTCGTTCAGCGCCATCGACAGCACCGCCATCGAGATCCGCTCCCCGGCGGTGATCAGCATGTCCATCTCACGAGGCGGCGGGTTCGGGGTCACCTGCTCGGCGAGGTCGATCAGATCGTCGGTGGTGTCCCCCATCGCGGAGACCACGACGACCACCTTGTGGCCGGCCTTCGCGTACAGGGAGATGCGCTTCGCGACGCGCTTGATGGAGTCGGCGTCAGCGACGGAGGATCCTCCGAATTTCTGGACGACCAGGCTCATGGGGCGTATTCCTTCGCGGTTGAGGACAGGCGGGTGGTGCGGGGTCGTGCGGTAGTGCTGGGTCGTGCGATGGTGCTGGGTCATGCGGTGGTGCTGGGTCATGCGGTGGTGCGGGGTCGTGCGGTGGTGCTGGGTCGTGCGGTGGTGCTGGGTCGTGCGAGGCCGTGCGGGTCGAGCCTGCCCGAGGAGCAGGCCCGAGGGCCGGGACCTGCGCCGCCGGGAAGCGTCCCTGAGCCGCTGCCGGGAACGCTGCTTCTGCTCACCTGGCGCGACCGCGGACGCCCCGAGATAGGGCACCAGCCACCGTCCAGTCTACGAAAATGCCTGGTCCTGGCCACAGCGGCCCCGGCATCCGAGATACTCCCCTGGTCAGCGCGATTCTGCGCCGTGACCAGCACAACATCCCCCCGGGCGTGGCGCGATCGGGGCGGACGAGGACGGGGCGTATCCTCCGTCGGCCCCGCTGCGCCCTCGCCCGCTCAGCGGTGCCTCGCTGGGGGTCACGACCTCCCCGGGGTCCAGCGCCACGAACCTCCCCGGCGGCCAGCGCTACGAACATGGTCGATTCGGGCGCACATTCCCCCACGTCTGTCACTCCCCCGGGCCGAGCTCGCCGCACGCCCACCCCGGGGCCGCCCGCCGCAGGCTCATCCCCGGGCCAGCGCTACGAACATGGACGAATCGGGGAGCTATTCCCCCACGTTCGTGACAACGGCTGGGCCCACGCTCGTCACTCCGGCTGGGACCCCGCTCGTCACTCCGGCTGGGCCTTCGTCGTCGGCGGGGGCGGTCACCGCTTCGGCGTCCCCGGTCAGGACTCGGCATCTCGGGTCAGGACTCGGCGTCCCCGGTCAGGACTTGGCGTCTCGGGTCAGGAATCGGTGTCCGCGCAGCTGTGGAGGAGAGGTCGGACAGCCAGGACCTGGACGTTGTGGATGACCGGAGAGTCACGTCGCGGCGTCCCCCACGATAGCGCCATGCCTCGCCGCCCTGCTCCGCTTCCCCCTTCGCTGCCGCACGCGGTGTTCACCATCGCGGAGGCGATAGCGGCCCGGGTGAGCATCGACCGACTGCGGTCGAGGGATCTCCGTCGGCTGGGCTACGGCATCTATGCCCGCAACGACGTCCACCTCACGGAGGTGGATCTGCTGACGGCACTGACCCGCACCGTTCCCGGGGCAGTGGCGCGGGGCCTCAGCGCGGCGCGGTACTGGAAGTTCCCTCTGCCCCTTCGCTCACAGGAGTGGCACGCCGACCCACGGGTCACTCCGGTCCACTTGACGGCGAACGGGGTCGCGCATCGCGACACCTCGATCCTCCTCTGGAACCGCCAGTGCGTACTCGACACGGATATCGACACGATCGGCGACCTCCGGGTCACGGGGCGAGTTCGCACCTGGCTGGACCTCGCACAGACCCTCCCTCTCGACGAGCTCGTGCAGATCGGCGACCACCTGGTGCGCATCCCGCGCCCCTGGGCGGAGCAGGGAAGGAGCAGGCCATATGCGACTCCGGGTCAGCTCTCCGCCGCCATCCGTGCGTACCGCAGCCCGGGCAGACCGCGACTCCGCGAGGCGCTCGATCTGGTGCGCGTGGGCAGCGACTCCCCGGCGGAGACCTCGCTGCGCCTGGCCGCGCTGCGTGCCGGACTCCCACCCCCTGTGCTCAACGAGCGCGTCAGCGAGAACGTTGTCCACCTCGGCGAGCCCGACCTCGCGTGGCCCGAGTGGAAGCTGTGCGTCGAGCACGAGGGGCCGAACCACCTCACGAGGGAGCAGCAGGAGAGGGACATCCGGCGCCGCGAGCGTCGTGAGGCGCAGGGCTGGGTCGAGCTCCAGACCGTCTCCGTCGACCTCCACCACCAGGGCCGGCGAGGGGTGCAGCGCATCACGGAGGCGCTGAGGCGGCGAGGCTGGCGCCCCGAGACACGCACCGCCGCGCAGGCAGGGCACCCCCAGCCAGAGTCACGAACCAGGGCGATAGCGGACGCGATAGGACCAGGTATGTGACTCTCACCCTCGGCAGCCGGGCCCCGAGCCCCGGGCCTGGCCTTGGGCCCCGGGCCCCGACCCCGAGCCCCGGGCGAGGTCAGCCGGTGACGAGCTCGGCGAGGAGGGCGCGGGCGCCGCGGGTGCGGAGCACCTCGAGGGCGTGGAGGTAGGGCGCGGTGAACGCCTCCTGCTGGGCGAGGTCACCGAACAGCTCCTCATCGCGGAGGAAGGCGAGGGGGTCCTCGTCATGCGTCGCAGCGGCGGCCATGACGCGATCGCGGAGCCGATCCACCACGGGCCATTCCTCGCCGTTCTCGCCCGTCCCCTCGGCGTACCGCGCCCAGGAGGCGACGATCGCCGCGGAGGCGGAGACGTCTCGGCCGGCGGCCAGGTTCTCCTGGATCACCGGCACGAGCCAGGTGGGGATGCGGTCCGAGGACTCAGCGGCCAGGCGGGCGAGGGTGTCCTTGACCTCGCGGTTCGCGAAGCGGGCCATCAGCTCGTCCTTGTAGGCGGTCAGGTCGATGCCGGGGACCTCGGGGACGGCGGGCGTGCCCTCACGATCCATGTAGAGGGTGCGGGTGAAGGGCGCGAGGTGCTCGTCGACTGCGGCCTCGTCGGCGTAGGTCTGCCCGAGCAGGAGGCCGAAGTAGGCGATGGCCTGGTGGGAGCAGTTCAGCAGGCGCAGCTTCATCAGCTCGTACGGCTCGACGTCCTCGACCATCTGCACCCCCACCTCCTCATAGGCGGGGCGGCCGGTGGGGAACTCGTCCTCCAGCACCCACTGCACGAAGTCCTCGCTCACCACGGGCCAGGCGTCGTCGATCGCGTAGTCGGACGCGATCATCTCGATGTCCTCGGGGGCGGTGACCGGGGTGATGCGGTCGACCATGCAGTTGGGGAACGCGACGTCGCTCTCGATCCAGTCGGCGATCGGGGCGTCGCCGTGCAGGCCGTTCTCATCACGGCGGCGGGCATAGGCGAGGATCATCCGCTGGGCGAGATCACCGTTGCCGCGCACGTTGTCGCAGGACATCACCGTGAACGGGGCGGTGCCGGCCTCGCGGCGGCGGCGCAGCGCCTCGACGACGTAGCCGAACATCGTTCGGGGGGCGCCGACCAGGTGCGCGGTGTTCACCCCGTCGCCGTCCTCTCCGGCGCGCCCGGCGGCATCGGCCCCGGCGGAGTCGAAGCGGGTGGAGAGATCGGCGGCCACGGCCTCGGTCTCGAACTGGAACTCGCCGGTGGAGGGGTTGTAGTTGTAGCCGCCCTCGGTGACGGTGAGCGAGACGATCCGCACCGACGGGTCGGCCATCTGGGCGAGCACGGCCTCGGGGTCGTCGGGCGCGAAGAGGTACTTCGCGATGGAGCCGATCACACGGGGGTCGCGCGTCCCGTCGGGCGCTTTCGTGACCAGGGTGTAGAGACCGTCCTGGGTGGTGAGCGCATCACGCATGCGGGCATCGCCCGGCAGCAGGCCCACTCCGCAGATCGCCCAGTCGCGGTCACGGCCGGAGTTCATCAGCTGGTCCAGGAACATCGCCTGGTGCGCGCGATGGAAGCCGCCGACGCCGAAGTGGACGATGCCCACTGTGCGCTCGTCGAGCGGGTAGTCGGGCACCGCGACCTCGCCGCGTGCGGCGATCTCGGGCAGGGCGGAAGCGTTCAGAGCGGTCATGGCTCATCCTTCATCAGCGAGTGAGGTGGGGCCGACGATACACAGGTTCGCAGCAGATGAGCAGTGCCTTCCGCTCATCTGTTCTCGAGACGGGCACTCCCTGTCGAAGCTTCGCGGGGCACTGTCGAAGCTTCGCAGGGCACCGTCGAAGCTTCGCAGGGCACCGCAGGCGCTCCGACCCACCACCTCACTCGAAGAGCGCGGCGACCTGTTCGGCGAGCTCGGGCCCGAGGACGATGTCGTCCACCAGTCCGGAGCGGGCGGCGGCGAGGACCGCGTCGGGGCGGCCGACGGCCGGAGCTGCCGCGATCACCCGGGCCCGGCGCAGCTGGTCCGGGCGCACCCCGATCACACGATCCTCCATCGCGGAATGCCACACGGCCCCGTCGGCGCCCAGCAGGATCCCGCAGATCTCCGCGACCACTCCCGCCTCCCGCGCCTGGCGCTGCTCCTCCGGCCGCAGTCGGGCCCAGAGCGTCGAATCCCCCTCGGACCAGGCACCGATCGACACCGTGGCCACGTCGAGGGAGTCGGCCGCATCGAGGGTGGAGCGCACCTCCTCCATCGCCCGCAGCGAGGCCGCGACCTGCGCGGAGTCGACGATCAGCGGAGTTGGCAGCGCCCAGACCTGGCCGCGGGTGTGCGCCCCGAGGGAGTGCGCCAGGGCGGATGACTGCGCGGTGGAATAGCCGGAGGTGCTGAGGGACCCGACCAGCTGGACGACGTCGGCGCGGGAGAGCTGTCCGAGCGCCCCGGGAAGGTGCATGAGGGTGCGCGACCAGGCGACACCGAGGCGGCCGCCCTCCGGGAGCTGCGCCGTGAGCAGACGTGCGACCTGGCGGGCGATCGCGGCGCGCGCCGACTCCCCGGGGCGTTCGGCGGCGACGGTCACCGAGGAGACGCCGAGCCTCCGGGCGAGGGGCGCGAGATCGCGACCCGCGGCGACCGGGTCGACGATCTCGATGCGCACGATGCCCTCGTCGCGCGCCTCCTCGAGCAGGCGTGCGACTTGGAACCGGGAGAGGCCGTGGCGGCGGGCGAGCTCGACCTTCGAGGTCCCGTCGAGGTAGTGCTGCGAGGCGAGGGACACCTTGAGCGTGGCGTCGTGCGCGATGGCATCACCTATCGCGGCCTCGAGGCGCGATCCGCCCCCGGCTGATCCGCTGGATTCCATGTCGACACCTTCCGCGACCGGCACACATCGATCATCTGTGCCCTGGGTCTTGCTCATCAGAGGGTATATGACTACGCTCACTCTCAGGTGAGCACATCAGTCACTCACATGAGAGAACCGGCGGAGTCGCCGTTGATCCATCCGTGCGGTCGTCCTCACGGACGTCCGAGCCTGCAGCACCCGCCGATCCCCCTCTCGGCCCGAGCCGTCACAGGAGACCAGCTCATGGGACACCTCCCGCCTCCCCCACGCCGCCCCTCGGGACCTCAGGTCCCGCCGCGCCCCGTCGGCTCCGCGCCGCCCCGCGGCACCACCCCGGGCTCCAGCTCGGGCCCCGGTGTCAGCTCGGGCCCCGACTCCGGCGCCGGCACCAGCGCCGCCCTCACTCTCCCCTCGGCCCGCTGGTCCCGGCGCTCCGTGCTCGGGGCCGGCCTGGCCGGGCTCGGCGCGGCGGGCCTCGCCGCCTGCGGAGGTGGCTCCGGGAGCAGCGAGTCCCTGGTCGTCGCGATCGTCTCGAACCCGCAGATGCAGGACGCGATCAGCCTCATCAGCCACTTCACCGAGGCCCATCCCGACATCGACGTGCGCTTCGTGTCGCTGCCGGAGAACGAGGCGCGAGCGAAGATCACCGCCTCCGTCGCCTCCGGCGGCGGCGAGTTCGACGTCGTGATGATCTCCAACTACGAGACGCCGCTGTGGGCCGCCAACGGATGGCTCACCGACCTCGAGCCCTACATCGCGAAGACCGAGGGCTACCAGCCCGACGACTTCGTCCCCACCATCAAGGACGCCCTCACCGTGGACGGCTCGATGCACTCGGTGCCGTTCTACGGCGAGAGCGCGTTCCTCGTCTACCGCCAGGACCTCTTCGAGCAGGCCGGTCTCGAGATGCCCGAGCGTCCCAGCTGGGACGAGCTGCGGGAGTTCGCCGGCGCCCTGCACGATCCCGAGGCCGGCATGAACGGCATCGCGCTGCGCGGGCTGGCCGGCTGGGGCGAGAACCTCGCACCGATGAACACCGTCATCAACACCTTCGGCGGGCGCTGGTTCGACATGGACTGGACCCCGTCCCTCGGCTCCAGCGAGGTGCACGACGCGGTGAGCACCTACGTCGACACCGTGCGCACCTTCGGACAGACGGGCGCCGCGACCTCCGGCTTCGGGGACTGCCTGACCCTGGTCAGCCAGGGCAACGCCGCCATGTGGTTCGACGCCACCTCGATGGTCTCCGGCATCGAGGACCCCCGCTCCTCGACCGTCGTGGGGAAGACGGGATACGCCCTGGGACCCACCGATCTCGCCGAGTCCACGAGCTGGCTGTACACCTGGGCGCTGGCCATCCCGGAGACCAGCGAGAAGAAGGATGCGGCCTGGGAGTTCATCGCCTGGATGACCCATCCGGACTACTTCCAGCTGGTGGGCGAGGAGATCGGCTGGGAGGCGCTGCCGCCCGGTTCGCGGCTGTCCACGTATGAGATCCCCGAGTACGCGGAGCTCTCGAAGACCTACGCCCAGCCCACCCTGGACTCGATGGCGGCCGCCACCCAGGAGCAGTCCATGACCGAGGAGGTCCCCTACCCGGGGCTGCAGTTCGTCGGGATCCCCGAGTTCCAGGACCTCGGCACCCGCGTCGGCCAGCAGTTCTCCGCCGCGATCGCCGGTCAGAAGAGCGTCGACGAGGCGCTCGAGCAGTCCCAGGGCTTCGCCGAATCGGTGGCCCGCACCTACGGATGGGAGGGCTGAGCGATGTCGACAGCCACCGACACACCCGTCGGCCGCGGGGCCGACGCACCGGGCAGCCGGGCGGCCGACGACCCCCGTCGCCGCGCATCGCGAGGCTCGGAGCACTCCTCGGCCGAGGCATGGCGTCGGCGCCTCCCGCTGATGCCCGCCTTCCTCTTCGTGGTGATCTGCACCCAGATCCCGTTCCTGCTGACGATCTGGTACTCCCTGCGCTCACGGAACCTGCTGCGCCCCGAGGGCGAGGAGTTCGTGGGCCTGCGCAACTACCTCGACATCTTCATCGACTCCACCTTCCGCACCGCGGCGCTGAACTCGATCCTCATCACCCTGGGCTGCGTGCTGGTCTCGCTGGTGCTGGGGCTGGGGCTCGCACTGCTGCTGGACCGGAAGTTCTTCGGTCGCGGATTCATCCGCACTCTGCTCATCACGCCGTTCCTGATCATGCCGGTGGCCGGGGCGATGCTGTGGTCGATCTCGATGTTCGACCCGACGTACGGGCTGGTCAACTGGCTGATCAGCACGGTGGGGATCTCCCCCGTGGACTGGACCAGCCAGTTCCCGATGCTCTCGGTCATCATCGCGCTGGTGTGGCAGTGGACCCCGTTCATGATGCTGCTGCTCCTGGCGGGCCTGCAGTCCCAGACCGGTGACGTGCTCGAGGCCGCCTCGATGGACGGCGCCACCCCCTGGCAGACCTTCGTCCACATCACCCTCCCCCACCTGCGGTTCTACCTCGAGCTGTCGGTGCTGCTGGGCGCGATCTACGTCGTCAACACCTTCGACCAGATCTATCTGATGACGGCGGGCGGGCCCGGCACCGCGAGCGCGAACCTGCCGTTCTACATCTACCAGCGCGCCTTCCTCGGCTTCGACATCGGCCAGAGCGCCGCGATGGGCGTGGTCACGGTGATCGCCACGATCGTGATCGCCACCTTCGCCCTGCGCCTGATCTTCACGAGCATCAACTCCAAGGAGCAGTCATGAGCGCCACGACCCTCGACGCCCGGCCGAGCACCACCACCGCGATCACGCCGCGCCGGCCCCGGGGCAGCACCGGCGGGCTGCTGCTGACGGTGCTCGCCTGGGCCGCGGGGCTGCTCTTCTTCGCCCCCGTGGCGTGGATGGTGCTGACCAGCTTCAAACAGGAGAGCCAGGCGGCCTCGAACCCGCCCACCTTCTTCTTCACCCCCACGCTGGACCAGTACGCGGCGATCATCGGCTCCCCCGGGGCCGGCTCGTACCTGCTGAACTCGGTGATCGCCACCGTGGCCTCGACGCTGCTGGTGCTGATCCTCGCCGTGCCCGCCGCCTATGCGGTGAGCATCCGGCCCGTCAAGCGCACCCAGGACTTCCTGTTCTTCTTCATCTCCACCAAGATGCTGCCGGTGGTCGCCGTGATCATGCCGATCTACGTGATCGCCGGACAGATCAGGATGCTCGACAACATCCTCACCCTCATCGTCCTGTACACGGCGATGAACCTGCCGATCGCGGTGTGGATGATGCGCTCGTTCTTCCTCGAGGTGCCCGCCGAGGTGCTCGAGGCGGCCTCCATCGACGGCGCCTCGCTGATGCGGACGATGCGCACGGTGCTGCTGCCGATGGTCGCGCCGGGTGTCGCCGCCACAGCGCTGATCTGCGTGATCTTCGCGTGGAACGAGTTCTTCTTCGCCCTGAACCTCACCGCCGCGAACGCCGCGACCGTGCCGATCTTCCTGATGTCGACCATGACCTCGGAGGGGCTGTTCCTGGCCCGGCTCTCCGCCGCCTCGGTGCTCGCCTCGCTGCCCGTGGTGCTGGCCGGCTGGATCGCACAGAAGCAGCTGGTGCGCGGCCTGTCGATGGGCGCGGTGAAGTAAGCCGAGGGACGCGGCGCCGGGGGGTGGTGCCGGGACGTGGCGCCGGGACGTGGTGGCGGGGCGTGGGGCCGGGACATGGTGGCGGGGCGTGGGGCCGGGACGTGGTGGCGGGGCGTGGGGCCGGGGTGTGGCCCACCCAGCGCAGCGAGCGGGGCAGATATGGCCCGCCCACCGCACCGAGCTCCGGGACCTTGGGACCCATCACGCTGAGCGACACAAACATGGGGGAATGGCCGACGCATTCCCCCATGTTCGTACCACTGACGGGAAAGGGCGTGCCGCGCGGGCCGCTGGCGGGGAAGGGCGTGCCGCGGGGGGCCGCTCACGGGACGGCGCCGCACGGGGGAGCCGGAGGGGGCGTGCCCGGGTCAGTCCCCCGGCACCTCGGCCTCGATCTCGGCGAGCCAGGCCTTCGCGGTCGCGTCGGACGGCATCCGCCAGTCGCCGCGCGGGGAGAGCGATCCGCCGGCGAGCACCTTCGGCGCGTTGGGCAGGGCGGAGCGCTTGAACTGGTTGGAGAAGAAGCGCTTCGTGAACACGGTCAGCCAGTGCTTGATCTCGGCGCGGGTGAAGGAGCGCTCGTCGGCCTCGAGGTAACCTGCCGGCCACTCCCCCGCCTCGACATCACCCCAGGCCTGATGGGCGAGGTAAGCGGTCTTCGCGGGGCCGTCGCCGCGGCGCAGCAGGTGGTAGAGGAAGAAGTCGTGCAGCGCGTAGGGGCCGATGGAGTCCTCCGTGGACTGCGCCTTCTCCCCCTCGCGGGTGGGGATCAGCTCCGGGGTGATCTCGGTGTCGAGCACCGCCTGCAGCACGCCGGTCGCGTCGTCGCCGAAGATGTCCTCGGCGATCACCCAGCGGATCAGGTGCTGGATGAGGGTCTTGGGCACGCCGGCGTTCACGCCGTAGTGGGACATGTGGTCGCCCACGCCGTAGGTGCACCAGCCCAGCGCCAGCTCGGAGAGGTCCCCGGTGCCCACCACGATCCCGCCGAGATGGTTCGCGAGGCGGAAGAGGTAGTCGTAGCGCAGCCCGGCCTGGACGTTCTCGAAGGTGACGTCGTAGACCTCCTCGCCGTCACCGAAGGGGTGGTGCATGTCCTTCAGCATCTGGGTGGCGGCAGGGCGGATGTCGAGGGTCTCGAAGCTCGCCCCGATCGCGGTGGAGAGCAGCTCGGCGTTGGAGCGGGTGTGCTCCGTGGTCGCGAAGCCCGGCATCGTGTAGGTGAGGATCTCGGAGCGGTCGCGGCCCAGCAGATCCATCGCCCGCGCGCACACCAGCAGGGCGTGGGTGGAGTCCAGGCCGCCGGAGACGCCGAGCACGGGGCGGGCACCGCCGGGCTTGTCGCCGCCGATCGCGCTCAGCCGACGCACGAGCCCCGCCACCTGGATGGAGAACGCTTCGTAGCAGTCCTGGGCCAGGCGGGCCGGGTCGTCGGGCACGAAGGGGAAGCGGTCGAGCTTGCGGCGCAGCGGGCCGGTGGGCGGCGGCGTGCGCAGGGCGCGCGGCTCGATCCCGGTCTCGGCGCTGCTCGCGTCATGACGGGCCTGGGCCGCGCCGCGGCGCCGGCCGAGCAGGATCGGCGCGAGCATCTCCTCGGCGTCGACGTCGGCGTCGGCGTCGGCGTCCATGTCGGCCTCGTCCCCGACGTCTGCCGTTTCCCAGGGGCCGAAGAGCGAGGTGCTCTCCCAGGTCTGGAACTTCTCGAGCGAGGTCGCGTGCGTGCGTCGGTTGTCGTCGAAGGTGTTCTGGCGGCGGCGCTCGGCGACGATCCGATCCAGGTCGATGTCGGCGATCGTGAAGCGCGGGCCCTGCGGGAAGCGCTCCGTCTCCCCCAGCAGGTCACCGCACTCGTACACGAAGGTCTGGCCGTCCCAGGCGAGGTCGGTCGTGGACTCCCCCTCCCCGGCGGCGGCGTAGACGTAGGCGCTCTGGGTGCGTGCGGACGCGGAGCGCGCGAGAAGCTTGCGGTCATCGGCCCGGCCGATCGTGATCGGGGAGCCCGAGAGGTTCACGGTCACGGTCGCCCCGGCGAGCGCGGCCTCGGCCGAGGGCGGGATCGGGACCCACATGTCCTCGCAGATCTCGACATGGAGCTTCAGTCCGGGGACGTCCTCGACCGTGATGATGCCGTGGGGCGTGAGCTCGGCGAACTGGCCGCCGAGCACCACGGACTCGTCGCAGGCGTCGTCCCCGGGCGCGAACCAGCGGCGCTCGTAGAACTCGCGGTAGGTGGGGAGGTTCTGCTTGGGGGCGATGCCGAGGATCCGCCCGCGATGGATCACGACGGCGCAGTTGAAGATCCGCGAGCGGTCCTTCGCGCGCATCGGCGCGCCGAGCACGATGATCGGCATCAGGTCCTCGCTCGCCTTCAGGACCGTCAGCACCGCCTCCTCGGCGGCGTCCAGCAGCGGCTCCTGCATGACCAGGTCATCCAGCGAGTAGCCGGTCAGGGACAGCTCGGGGAACACGGCCAGGCCCACCTGCTGCGCATCCAAGTCGCCGAGCACCTCCAGGTGACGCTCGGCGTTGGTGGCCGGGTCACCGAGCGCGACCGGCAGCGTCACCGCGGCGGCGCGCAGGAAGCCGTGATCGTAGATCGAGGCGTGGGGGTCCGACGGGTCGTCGTGGGAGACCGTAGGCAGGGCGCGCTCGAGGGCATGGGCGCGGTCGGCCTCGGTCAGGTGCGAGGCGGAGGGCACCGGGGCCGACGCCGCGTCCCGCTCGTGATGGGCCGGGGCGGGGCGCGGCGGCGTGTTCTGCCCCGGAGGCTGCGATGCTGCCTGATCAGAGGGCTGCGAGGCGCCCTTGTCGGAGGGCTGCGGGGAGGCGGGCTGCGACGCGGTGCTCATGGAGCGAGCGTAATCCAGGCACCGCCTCGCAGGGCAGGTGCGCGCTGCTCACCGGGGGAAGGGCACGCCCGTCAGCTCCTGGGTCCACTCCCACACCCGCCGCGCCTCGTCGGCGCTGCGCAGCGAGGGGTACAGCGCCTGCTCGCCGGGGCCGCCGCCGACGCGGGCGGGGCCCGTCGGCCCATGGAGCCTGCCGCCGCCCGCCTCGGGCGAGGTCGAGGCGAGCAGCGCGGGCAGCGCCGCGGTCTCGGGAGTGCCCACGAGGATCCCGCGCCGCGAGAGCGCGCCGATGAAGCGGCGGCCGACGGTGTCCCCCGAGCGACCGAGCGTCGGCTGCGCGGCGAGCAGGTTCGTGGGGGCGACTCCCGGATGGGAGAGTCCGCTGCGCACGCCCCAGCCGCCGGCCAGGCTGCGCCGGTCCAGCTCGAGGCCGAGCAGGCCGAGCGCGATCTTCGACTGCCGGTAGGCGCGCATCGGATCGTAGGAGCGCTCGTGCTGGGGATCCTCCCAGTCGATGCCTCCCCGCGCGGCGGCGATGCTGGTCTGCCAGGTGATGCTCGCGCCGGACTCGCGCAGCAGCGGCATCAGCGCCGCGACCAGTGCGGCGTGGCCGAGGTGGTTCGCGCCCAGCTGCAGCTCGAAGCCGTCCTCGGTGGTGCGGCGCTCGGGCGGTGTCATCACCCCGGCGTTCGCGATGAGGTGGTGGATCGGCGCCCCCGCGTCCAGGAGCGTGGCCGCCAGCGCGCCGACGGAGGTGAGGGAGGCGAGGTCCAGCGCACGCAGCGACACCTGGGCGCCGGGCACCTCGGCACGGATCGACTCCGCCGCGCGCTCACCCTTGGCCGGGTTCCGCACGGGCAGGATCACTTCCGCGCCGGCGGCGGCGAGGCGGCGGGCTATCACCACGCCGATGCCGTCGGAGGCACCGGTGACGACGGCTCGGCGGCCGGTGAGATCGGGAAGGGCGAGGTCGGGGGCGGTGCGGGCCATGAGGGTTCCTCGGGTGCGTGTCGACGGGGTGGACGGGGTGGTCGAGGTGGACGGGGTGGTCGAGGTGACCGGGCTGGTCAGGGTGGACGAGATCCAGCGTGGCGCTCCCCGCGCCGCGCATCCAGGGATCGACGCTCCTACGCTGCGGCGAGGCGGACCGTTGCCTGCGCGCCCCCGTCGGACTAGAAAGAGACCCCGACGGGATCGGCCCGCCCGGCGGGCCCAGCCGTCGGGGCCGCACTGGACACCGCAGACCCAGCGGCCGCACGGAGCCGCACGGGACTCTGCGGCCGCACCAGACCCACCGGCCGCAGTCGCCGACACGAAGGGGCACCGATGAGCATCGACCGTGAGGGGCTGGCCGTCTTCCTGCGCGGACGGCGCGAAGCGCTGCAGCCCGAGGACGTCGGCCTCCCGCGCGGCAGCCGCCGACGCACCAGCGGACTGCGGCGCGAGGAGCTCGCGGCGCTGTGCCATATGTCGGCCGACTACCTCTCCCGGATCGAACAACGGCGCGGCCCGCAGCCCTCCGAGCAGATGCTGGTCTCGATCGCGCAGGGACTCCACCTCACCCACGACGAGCGCGACCATCTGTTCCTGCTGGCCGGGCACCGCCCGCCCGAGCGCGAGGGAGTCGGCGAGCACATCGGCCCCGGCCTGATGCGAATCCTGGACCGCCTCCAGGACACCCCGGCGGAGATCATCACCGAACTCGGCGAGACCCTCCGCCAGACCCCGCCCGGCATCGCGCTGACCGGCGATCTCACCGCCTTCACCGGTGCCTCCCGCGCCATCGGATACCGGTGGTTCACCCGTCCCGGCGCGCGCGATCTCTACGACCCCGCCGATCACGACGTTCTCTCCCGGCTGTGGGTCTCGGGGCTGCGGGAGGTTGCGACCCGGCGCGGCCCCACCTCCCGCGCCGCCCGCCTGACGGAGGACCTCACCCGCCGCAGCGAGGAGTTCCGGGAGCTGTGGGAGCGGCAGGAGGTGGGCCTGCGGCCGCGGGAGGTGAAGCACTTCCTGCATCCCGAGGTGGGCCCGCTCGCGCTGAACTGCCAGTCGCTGCACGATCCGAGCACCTCGCAGGCACTTCTGGTCTACACCGCGCAGCCCGGCACCGAGAGCCACGAGAAGCTGCAGCTGCTGTCGATGCTGGGGGCGTCGGCCGCGGTCTGAGGTGCAGGTCGGGACCGACCCCGACCTGCTATAGGTTGAGGCGATGGAATCTCGCGAGGCCCGGCCCCTGGAGGGAGCGGCATGAACTCCCGCAGGCCCCTGCTGGGCTGGCTGCTGATCGCCCCCAGCCTGATCGGCGTGAGCGCCTTCCTGATCCTGCCTGTCGTGCTGGCCTTCGTCGTGTCCCTGTTCCGCTGGGACCTGCTCGGCACGCGGCGTTTCATCGGTCTGGAGAACTACTCCTCTCTGCTCGGCGACGGGGCGCTGGCCAACTCTCTGCTGGTCACCGCGATCTTCACCCTGATCTCGGTGCCGGTCTCCCTCGGGATCGGACTGGTGCTCGCCACCCAGCTGGTGCGCGCCCTGCCCGGCTCGGCGATCGTGCGGGTGATCGTGGTGATCCCCTGGGTGTGCGCACCGCTGGCCCTGGGCGTGGTGTGGAAGTGGATCTTCCAGCCGTCGGTCGGAGCATTGAACCAGCTCCTGGGCGTGCGCATCGAATGGCTGACCGACCCGTCGCTCGCCCTGCCCGCGGTGGCGTTCGTGGCGATCTGGCAGAACGTCGGCTACATCTCGCTGTTCTTCCAGGCCGGGCTGACCCGCATCCCCGGCTCGATCTACGAGGCCGCCCGCATCGACGGTGCCGGCCCCGCTCAGCAGCTGTGGTTCATGACCATCCCGCTGCTGCGACCGACGACGTTCTTCCTCGCGGTCACCCAGGTGGTGGCGAGCTTCCAGATGTTCGACATGGTCTTCGCCCTCACCGGCGGCGGGCCGCAGCACCGCACCGAGGTCATCGCCTCGCTCATCTACCACGAGGCCTTCGTCTCCAGCCGCCTGGGCCGCGCGAGCGCCGTCGCGGTGATCCTGTTCCTCCTGCTGGTGGTGATCACGGTGGCCCAGCAGCGCTGGTTCTCCCGCCGCATCACCTACGACATGAGCTGAGAGGAGGCCGACGAGATGACCGCACCGCACTCCACCGGACCGCACACCCCCACCGATGCTCCCGGGGCCGCCCCCGCGCGCCCGACGAACCGACGCCGCCTCACCGGCTCGCTGCTCGCCCGGCGCCTGCTCGGCCACGGCGTCACCTACCTGGTCCTCGCCCTCGCCGCCGCCCTCACCCTGGGCCCGTTCCTGTTCTCCGTGATGACGGCGTTCACCTCTACCCGGCAGTTCGCCCAGGAAGGGCCGTTGTCGATCCCCGCACCGCCGGTGCTGGAGAACGTCATCGGTCTGTTCACGTCACCGGACGGGTTCGTCACCCCGGTGGTCGTCACCGTGCAGATGGTCGCGGTGATCCTGGCGGGCCAGATGGTGTTCTCGGTGCTGGCCGCCTATGCCTTCGCCCAGCTCCGCTTCCCCGGCCGTGACCTGCTGTTCTGGGTGTACATCGCGACGCTGATGGTGCCGCAGGTGGTCGTGGTGGTGCCGCTGTACCTGATGATGAGCGAGGTGGGGCTGCGCAACACCTTCTGGGCGCTGATCCTCCCCTTCGTGCTCGGCTCCCCGTACGCGATCTTCCTGCTGCGGGAGAACTTCCGCGGCGTGCCCGGCGAGCTGATGGACGCGATGCGGATCGACGGCGCGGGCACGCTGCGCCTGCTGTGGCACCTGGTGGCGCCGCTGAACCGCCCCATCATCGTCACGCTGGTGCTGATCACGGTGGTCACGCACTGGAACAACTTCATGTGGCCGATGGTGATCACCTCCGGCCCCGAGTGGCGCGTCATCACCGTGGCGACCTCTGCCCTGCAGTCGCAGTACAACGACAACTGGACCCTGGTGATGGCGGGGACCACGCTCGCGATGCTGCCGCTGGTGCTCCTGATGGTCGTCTTCCAGAAGCAGATCACCCGCTCCGTGGGAGATGCCACCCTGCGCTGACCGGACGGGCTGTGCCAGACGCCGCGCAGGGCCGGACGTCGGGCGCGCGCCCCAGCCGAGCCTGGCCCCGCACGCCAGCGTGACGAACCGGGTCGAATACGCGAGCCATTCCCCCATGTCTGCGACATTCGCGACGGTGCCCGGGGCCAGCGACGGCGCCCGAGGCCAGCGACGGCGCCGGGGGTCCGCGGCGTCACCGTCGGTCATACGTCGCCCCGGAACGCTCGGCCGCGGACGATAATGGACAGGACTCCACTGCTCGGAAGGATCTCCTCATGGTCAACCGCCGTACCCTCCTCTCCTCTTTCGCCGCCGCCGGCCTGCTCGGCACCGCTGCGGCCTGCTCCCCGTCCGGCAGCGGCGGTGACGGCAACGGCGGTGGCGCGAGCGACGGCGGCGGCACGACGGGCGAGAAGGGTTCGCTCACCTTCCGCCTGTGGGACGAGAACGCCGTGGCCGCCTACGAGGAATCCTTCGCCGCGTTCACCGAGGCCAGCGGCTGGGGCGTGAGCATCGACGTGGTGCCGTGGGCTGACTACTGGACGCGCCTGCCGCTGGATGTGGCCAGCGGTGACGCGGCGGACGTGTACTGGATGAACTCCGCGAACTACATCCAGCTGAAGGACTCCGACGCCCTGCTGGACATCCACGAGGTGGTCCCCGACGGTGCCGCGCAGTGGGAGAAGTCCGTGGTGGACCTCTACACCCGCGACGGCGGGCTGTGGGGCGTCCCCCAGATCTGGGACTCGATCGCCCTGTTCTACAACAAGACACTGGTGGAGGAGGCCGGGGTGGACCCGTCGGCCCTCGCCTTCGACCCCACCGCCGATTCGGACTCCCTGCGCGAGGCCGGCGCGACGCTGACCGTGGACGGCGCCGGGAAGCACCCGGGCGAGGACGGCTTCGACGCCGACTCCCGCGAGCAGTTCGGGTTCAACTCGCAGGCCGACCGCCAGGCGATCATCGGCCCGATGCTGGCCGCCAACGGTGCGCAGTGGCAGGAGGACGACGAGTACACCTTCGCCTCCCCCGAGGGCATCGAGGCGTTCCAGTACATGGCCGACCTCATCAACGTCGAGCACATCGCCCCGAGCGCTGCGGACACCAATGAGAACGGCGACTTCACCCGCGACCTGTTCACCCAGGGCAAGCTGGGCCTGTTCCAGTCCGGGCCGTACAACCTGCTCGCGATCTCCGACGGGGTCGCGGACTCCTTCGAGTGGGCGCTGGCGGCGCCGGTCTCGGGCCCGGAAGGGCCGAAGTCGCTGGTCCACGGCGTGGTCGCGGTGGGCAATGCGCAGGCCGACGAGGAGCAGCAGGCCGGGATCAAGGAGCTGCTGACCTGGCTGGGCAGCAAGGAGGGCCAGCTGCCGCTGGCCGAGCAGGGCGTCTCCTTCCCCGGCCATGTGGACGCGCAGGAGGCCTTCATCGACTTCTGGAACGAGAAGGGCGTGGACGTGAGCGTCTTCGTGGATGCCGCGAAGAACTCCGCCGAGGCCGACACCGGCGCCCGCGCGAACGCCGGCCTCACCGCCGCGATCCCGATCTTCCAGGAGGTCTTCATCGGTCGCCTCACCGCCGAGGAGGGCATCCCGCAGGCGCAGGAGGAGGGCAACGCCGCCATGGCGGAATGAGCAGCGCCCCGGTGGAGCAGGCGGCGCGTCCACGATTCCCGCACGATTCGTCCCCGGAACGTGCTCGCGTGACCGCTCCCGCTCCAGGTCATGGCGTGGCAGTCTGTGCGCATGACACAGAACACACCCGATGCCGGGGGCATGGGGCAGGTCCCGCAGGGGGAATCGGGGCCGGCCGACGGTTACGACCAGTGGCCCACTCCGCCTGCTGATCAGGCGGCGTCCGCGCCCACCCTTCCCCCGGGTCCGGTCCCGGCAACGCGCCAGGCCCAGGTCCCCGCCTCGACTCCGGCGCCGCACCACGGCGCCCCCTCACCCGCTCCCTCATCGCTCACGGACCTCGCCGCGGGCCACGCCCCGGGAACCGCCCCCGGGAACACCCCCGGGAACACCCATGCGAACGGCCCGGGCATCGTCGTCGAGCACGTGAGCCGGGCCTTCGGGAGCGTGCAGGCGGTGCGCGATCTGAGCTTCACCGCTCCGCGCGGGGCGGTCACCGCACTGGTGGGCCCCAACGGCTGCGGCAAATCGACGCTGATGCTGATGCTCGCCTCGCTGCTGGCCCCCGACTCCGGCCGGGTGCTGCTCAACGGAGTGGACCCGTCGGCCGATTCGACGTCGGTCCGTGCGAGCGTGGGCTGGATGCCGGACCAGTTCGGGGCGTGGGATTCGCTGCGCGTGGCCGAGGTGCTCGAGGTGATGGGCCGGGCCTACTTCCGGCCCAGCCAGCCGCTGCGGTCACGGATCGACGAGCTGCTGGAGCTGATGGACCTCGCCTCCCTCTCCCAGCAGCCCGCGCATGTGCTCTCCCGTGGGCAGAAACAGCGCCTGGGGCTGGCCCGCGCACTCATCCATGAGCCGTCGGTGCTGATCCTGGACGAGCCGGCCTCCGGCCTCGACCCCGCCTCGCGGCGCCGCCTGCTGCGGGTGGTGCGGTCCTATGCGGCCGACGGTGCGACCGTGCTCGTCTCCAGCCATATCCTCACCGAGCTCGAGGAGATGGCCGACCATGTGGTGTTCATGGACGCGGGCCGTGCGGTCGATGCCTCGAGCGTGCGGGACCTGGCCGCGCGTCCACGACCCTGGCGGATCAGCTCTCTGCACGCCCAGGCGCTCACGGAGGCGCTCGCCCGGCTCGGGGTGCGCCATGGCGAGGTCGTGAGCCCGGACCGCACCTCCTCCGGCCACACCGAGGTGATCGTGCACCTGCCCGACGAGCCCACGGCCGCGCGCCTGCTCTCCGACCTCACCGCCGCGGATGCCCAGGTGATCGCCTTCGGCCCGGCGACGGGACGGCTCGAAGCCGCCTATCTCGCCTCGGACGCCGCCCACCGTGAAGGAGCGCTGTGATGAGCACGCCGACGTCCTCCCCCGCCCCGAGCACACCCGCCAGCACTCCCGCCAGCACTCCCGCCGGCACTCCCGCTCGCGCCCGGCCGCTGAACGGTGCGCTCTCGCTGCGGCCCCGCGGCCTGTGGCTGGTCACCTCCCTCGAGCTGCGCCAGCGCCTGCGCTCGGCGCGCTGGTACGTGGCGCTGGGGATCTGGACCCTGCTGCTGTTCGGCATCGGGGTGCTCGCGCTCGCCCCCGCCCTCTACACCGCCGAGTGGGGCACGGTGCGCGAGGTGTCGCGGGTGATGTTCAGCCTGCAGATGATCCTCGTGCTGTTCGCGATGCTGCTGGTCACGCCGGCGCTCTCGGCCGGATCGATCAACGGCGACCGCAGCGCGGGCACCCTGGCCACGCTGCAGGCGAGCCTGCTGAGCCCGCTGGAGATCGTGCTCGGCAAGCTGCTGGCAGGCATCCTCACCGGTCTCGCGTTCCTGGTGCTGGCGATGCCGTCCGCCCTGCCGCTCGCGGTGCTGGGCGAGGTGGGGATCCTGTACCTGCTCCGGGTCATGCTGATGATCTGCTTCCTCACCTTCTGCGTGACGGCGATCGGGCTGGGCCTGTCCGCGATCACGCAGCGGCAGCTGGGATCAGTGGTGCTGGCCTACGTCATCGTGTTCGGGGTGACGGTGCTGGGACCGATCCTGTGGGGTGTCTCGGCCACCTTCCTCACCACGGACCAGGAGGTCACGGCGTATTACACGGAGTACACGGACTCCTCCGGGCCGCAGCGCTGCGTGGCCAGCACGGAGGAGCGTCCCGTGTGGCGGATGGATCTCGCCCAGCCGGTGATGTGGCCGAACCCCGTGGTCATGCTCGCCGAGACGGCGCCGCTGCCGTCTCCCGAGTACCTCTACGGTCCGATGGACGATCCGCAGATCGATGCTCTGTCGATGCTGAAGTACGGGATGCGGGAGGTCTCCAGCCCGCCGCACCCCTCGGACCACAACAGCTGCTCCCCGCAGGATGTGGACTATCCCGATCTCGGCACCCCCACGCAGGTCCCGATGTGGCCGATGGGCGTGGCCACCTGGGGTGCGGCCGCGCTCGGGGCGCTGACCCTGGCCGTGCTGCGGCTGCGGGTGCCGATCCGGCGCCTGGGCAAGGGCACGCGCATCGCCTGAGCACCGGTCCGTCCCCCGCGAGGGGGACGGCCCGGTGGGCGGCAGCAGGTCGCGCCGCCGAGGCTCCGTGCCCGACGGGACGGCTTCAGCGCCCGTCCGCGTCCTGCAGCCCGGTCACGGACTCGGGGATGTCGTGCGGGGCGTCGGCGCCCTCGAGGCTCCCGGCCGACGGGCCGCCTCCGGTGAAGGCCGAGCCCTCGCCGCCGAAGTCCGGCAGGGCGCCGCGGGCGAGGTCCGCCTGCCGCACCGCGGTGTCGGTCGCGCCGGGTTCGGTGTCGTCCACCCAGAGCCGCTCCCCGGCGGCGTCGAGATCGAAGATCTCCAGGGTGTGGTCCCCGCCCTCGGCCTGCAGGCGCTTGCGCAGCCCGGCCCGCACGGCCGGATCCTTCGCCCGCTCGGCACGGGTGCCGATATCGGGGGCGACCAGCGCGTACGGGCTCTCCCGGCGGGTGTAGTCCCCCGCCGGGCCGTAGAGCAGGTCCCGCAGCCCGGTGCGCTGGGCCGAGGCGGCCGCGGCCCCCAGCAGCGGAGTCAGCACCAGGGCGCCGGTGATGATCAACGCCCAGCTCAGAGCGGTCGCGACCTGCACCACCTGGAGCAGGATCGCGAGCACCACCCATCCTCCCAGCGCCCAGCCCGCGCTGAGCCAGCCGGTCAGGGCCACCACCCGCGCCTCCCAGGGGTTCACCCGGGCGCGATGGCTCCACTCCTGATAGGTGCGCTGATCACGGACCTGGTCGCGCTGCCCGGCGGAGAGCAGGATCGCGAGCGCCGGGATCAGCGCGAGCCCGCACACCATCACCAGCGCGACCGGCAGGGTCAGCAGCAGCTGCGCGGTGCGGCTGGGTGAGCTGACCGCGGTGAGGTCCATCGTGCTCATTCCCAGCAGCGCGGTGACGAGGTCCGTGATGGCGAAGACCAGCCAGCCGAGCCCGGCGGCGGCCGGCACCACCCAGATCAGGCTCGCCCGCCACAGCAGCCTCAGCGCGGTGAGAGCGCCGCGCGGGGTGTGCGCCGCGCCCTCGGCCTCGCTGCCCGGGGTGGGCGGCAGGTGCCGTCGGTCCTGGGCGAGGACCTGCTTCGCGGCGTCGCGGCGCTCCTGCGGGTCCGTGCCGATGCGGGCGGTGGTGTGCAGCGCCTCGGCGTCGGGGATCCCCAGCAGCCGTGGCGCGGTGACCGTGCGACGCAGCAGCACCCACGCGATCTGCAGTGCGAGGACCCCCAGGCACAGAGCGGACAGCGGCCCGGGGCCGAGCCCGGACCACGGCTGGGACAGCCCCAGGACGACCGACAGCGGGAGGGCGAGCATGATCAGCAACGGCGGCGCCATCAGCACCTGCGTCACGCGGAGGGAGACCTCGCTCTGGAAGGCCTTCTCGCTGAGGTACCGGCGTGGCTGCAGTCCCGCGATCAGAGCGGGGATCAGCGGCGCGAGCGCCAGGCTCAGCAGGGTCCCCGCCGCGGGGACCACCACGAAGGCGGCGCCGAGGCCGCTGGGGGTGAATCCGAGATCCACCAGGGCGGCCCGCAGGTAGGCGGGTTCGGCGAGCCCCACCAGCAGCGAGAGCAGCCAGAACGTGGGCGAGGAACCGGAGACGTACAGGAACAGCAGCAGGTACCACAGCCCCAGCAGCACCAGGCCCGGCGCCCAGATCCTGCGCAGCAGCCGCCGACGGATCACCGCCTTGGACTCGGCGATGATCTCCCCCGGCGGCACCAGGTTGGTGGGTTCGTCCGGCAGCCGCCGGGGCGCCGGCAGATCCGTCAGCGGGGGCACCGCACGGGCGTAGGGCGAGGTCACGGGCGGCTCCTGACGGGTCTCACACGGTCCGTCGGCCCAGGAAGGCGCGGCCGAGCGTCATCTCGTCGGCATAGTCGAGGTCGCCGCCGACGGGCAGGCCGGAGGCGAGGCGGGTGACGGTGAGCTCGAGCGGTCCCAGCAGGCGCGAGAGGTAGGCGGAGGTCGCCTCGCCCTCGATGTTCGGGTCCAGCGCCAGAATCACCTCGGTGGTCTCCCCCGAGCCCAGACGGCTCATCAGCTGGGTGATGCGCAGGTCGTTCGGGCCGACGCCACCGATCGGGTCGATCGCGCCGCCGAGCACGTGGTAGCGGCCCTTGAACTCTCGGATCCTCTCGATCGCGACGATGTCCTTGGACTCCTCGACCACGCAGATCACCTCGTCGCTGCGGCGAGGGTCGGTGCAGATGCGGCAGCGTTCGTCGGCCGAGACGTTCCCGCAGATGTCGCAGAAGCGCACCGTGTCCTTGACCTGGATCAGCACCTCCGCGAGCCGGCGCACAGAGGCGTCGTCGGCGTCCAGCAGATGGAATGCGATCCGCTGCGCCGACTTGGGCCCGATGCCCGGCAGTCTGCCGAGCTCGTCGATGAGGTCCTGGACGATGCCTTCGTACACGTGACCACTGTAGTTGTCCGGGCCGACCTGCGACGCTCGTGGGCAGTCCACTGTGAGCGGATCCCGGCCCGGGTCCGGGCTGGGGGTCGGGGTCAGGTCCGGGGTCAGGTCCGGGTCGGCCCGGGCCCGGGCCCGGGTCCGGGGTCAGGTCCGCGTCGGGGCGGGAGCTCGGGCTCGGTTCCAGGCTCCGGCCCGGCCGCTCCGCGACGTGACGGCGGACACTGCCCCGCTCGGAGCCGGGACCCGGTTACAGTGTGGCCGACCTCGGCGGCCCCGTGTCAGCACGGCAGGCGGCCCGACCTCGATGAGGAGAGACGTGGCCACACTGCCCGCACCCCTGCTCGACACCGTGCACGAACGCGTCCTCGCCGGACTCGCCGACCTCGCCAGCCCTGCTGAGCTGGTCGGCGCCTCAGCGACCGGCAGCTCGGTCGGCGCCTCCACCACCGGCGGCGCGGCCAGCACCTCCGCCGCATCCGGCGCCCCGGCCGGTGCCGCCCCGACAGCCAGCGGCCCCTCTGGCGCCGGCCGTTCCTCCGACGCCGACGGCTTCTCCAGCGCCGGCGACTCCTCCAGACTCGACGGCTCCTCCAGCCTCGACCGGGAGCTCGCGCAGGAGATCGCCGACCGGGTCGTGGCCTACCTGCGCAACACGGCCGAGACCACGGTGAGCGTGGAAGAGGACGGCACCACCTTCGTGATCACCGGGGACATCCCGGCGATGTGGTTGCGGGACTCGGCCGCACAGCTGATGCCGCTGCTGCGTCTGGTGGCGGCGGGCGTCGGCTCCGACGAGGAGCGTGCCGTGCTGGTCTCGCTGCTCAGCGGTCTGCTGCGCCGCCAGTGGCAGTACCTCGAGATCGACCCCTACGCCAATGCGTTCAACCGTCAGCCGGATGCCTCGCACTGGGATGCGGACCAGACCGAGCTCGACAATCCCTGGGCGTGGGAGCGCAAGTTCGAGCTGGATTCGCTCTCCTACGGTCCGGATCTGGCGTGGCGGCTGTGGACCGCGACCGGGGACACCTCCTGGGCGGATGAGCGCTTCCTGCCTGCGGCCCGCGCGATCCTCACCACCGTCGCGACCGAGCAGCATCACGAGGAGAGCTCGTCGTACTTCTTCCGGCGCGCGGGCGTGCCGGCGCAGGACACCCTGGCGCGGGACGGTCGCGGCTCGCTGACCTCACCGAACGGTCTGGTGTGGGCGGGCTTCCGCCCGTCCGACGATGCCTGCGAGCTGGGCTACAACATCCCCGGCAATCACTTCCTGGCCCTCGCGCTGGAGCGGCTCGCGGAGCTGCTGGAGCAGGTCTCCGACGCCCCCGAGGAGGCGGCCGAGGCCCGTGCACGCGCCGGCGAGATCCGTGCGGCGCTGGCGGAGCACGCCCTGATCGACGGACCGGAGGGGCAGCAGATCTGGGCGTACGAGATCGACGGCCGGGGCGGGCACCGCTTCCTCGACGACGCGAACGTGCCCAGCCTGCTGTCACTTCCCTACCTGGGCTGCGCCGACGCCGAGGACCCGGTGCAGCAGGCCACGCGCGCGGCCGTGCTGTCGCCCGAGAACCCGTTCTACTTCGCGGGCCGGCACCTGGAGGGGGTCGGCTCCCCGCACACCCCGGCGGACCACGTGTGGCCGATCGCGAAGTGCATCGAGGGGCTCACCACGAACGACCGCCAGGAGAAGCTGCGGATCCTGCAGCAGCTGATCCGCACCGACGGCGGCACCGGGATGATGCACGAGGGCGTCCACGTCGATGATCCGACGCGCTTCACCCGCGAGTGGTTCTCCTGGTCGAACTCGATGTTCTGCGAGCTGGCGCTCGACCTCGCCGGCATCGACCGGAACCCGCACCCCCGGCCCGCGCAGAGCTGAGTGGCGGCGCCCAGGGCGGGGCGGTACGGTCAGCACGGGCCGTCGCTTCCTGCCACGGCCCGTTGTCGACTCTGAACAGGACGAGGACCGATGTCGTCGATGCCGCACCCCTACGACTCCCCGGAACCGGCCGCCCGGTGCCAGGTGGCCGTGGCCCCGGAGGTGCCCACCGCTGTGGTCTCCCAGCGCGAGTTCCCGATGTACGAGATGTCGACGCTGATGGACGGCACCTTCTCGTACCTGGTCGAAGCGCTGGCAGAGGTGGGGATCCACCCCATCGGTCCGGCGTTCGCGCTGCACCATCGCGCGCCGGTCTCCACCGCCGATCTGGAGGTCGGTTTCCCGATCGATGCCCCGCTGACCGAGACGCTCAGCCTGCCCAGCGGGTACGAGGTGACCGGCTCGGTGCTCCCGGCCGGGCGCGTCGGCTGGGTCTCCCACCTCGGCGGATATGGCGGGCTGGCGGAGAAGTGGGGGGCTTTCACCGAGGGCATCGGTGAGTCCGAGGAGCAGATGACCTACCCGTTCTGGGAGTTCTACGTGACCCCGCCCGCGCCGGACGTGAACCCGGCGACGCTGCGCACCGACCTGTTCAGCCTGCTCGAGCCGCGCGAGGGCTGAGGACCGCAGCGGGGCGCTCGAGCGCTGGACATCGCAGCGGGGTGCCGAGGCGATGCCCCGCGACGGGAACTAGTAGTTCTTGTTCTCGTCGATGATCTCGAGCACCTTGCCGCCGAGCAGCTTCTCGACGACCTCACGTCCGTTGCGGGTGGTGGCCACAGCGTCCTCGTCGTCGCGGGTCGCGCCGCCGGTCGGATCGGTGTCCGCGACCGGTGCTGCGGGGGCGCCGCCGGAGCGGGCGCCTGTGCGCAGCCCGGCCGTCCGGGAGGCCTGGGCCGCTTCACGCACCAGCGCTGCACCGCTGCGCGGGGCCGACGGAGCGGAGCCCGCGGACCCCGCACCGGCACCGGCCGGGGGCGCGGAGACCGGCGCGGACTGCGAGGCGGGAGCGGACAGTGATGCAGGTGCCGTCTGTGCCGCGGGTCCGGAGTGCGATGCGGGGGCCGAGTCCGGAGCCGGGACCGTCGAGGCGGTGCCCCAGGAGGCAGCGGCGCGGGCGGTGGCGGACTGCTCGGTCTCCGCAGGCAGGGAATCGTCGAGCTCTGCGTCGGTCGGCGCTGCCTCGGCCGACGCTGCCTCGGTGGGCTCAGCAAGGGCCGGCTCAGGTGGGGCGGGCGTGACGTCGTCGGGCTCGGTGTCGGCGCCGGGCCGGGCGTCGGCGCCCGGCGCGGGAGCCTGCGCGGCGAGCGAGCGGACCACTCGCCCCTCGGCGAGGGCGCGGCGCAGGGCGTTCTGGCCGAAGGTGCGGGGCTCCTCGGGCGGGAGGCTGTCGCGCCCCTCGTCCTCCACCTCGGGAGTCTCCGTGCTTGCCGACTGTCTGTCGGCGGCGGGCTCTGGCCCGGGGGTCTGTGCGGTGGCGGGGGCGTCGCCGGGCTGCGCCGTCGCACGCTCCGGTCGTGCCGTTGCGTCGTGCAGGGCATCGGACCAGCGCGCGCGCCCCGCAGGTTCTGGCGCAGGACCGGCCGAGGCGCCGACGGGCTGCGGGTTCCGGGGGCGCGGCTGGTAGTCGTCCTGCGGGTCCGGCGGGAAGGGGTCGTCGGGCTCCGGGGGGAAGTCCTCGACGGGGTCCGAGGCCGGTCCCGGCCGCTGGGACTGTGCCGCCCGCGCCGCGGCCTGCATGGCGCGCTCGGAGGCACGCTGCCCGGCGGAAGGCGCCTCCGGCTCCTGGCCCGCCGGGGACGGTGCCGCCTCTCTCGAGGGAGCGGTGGAGACAGCTTCACCCCAGCGTGCCGGCGCCTGTGCAGGACGACCCGCTCCGTTCGACGGGCCACCGCTCGAGGGACCGCCGGTCGACGGGCCACCGGTCGACGGCGCACCGTTCACGGGCCCGCCGCCGCTGCCCGGACCACCCCATGCTGGGCCGCTCCCACCGGTCGGGGCACCGCCAGCCGGAGCGCCGCCGACAGGACCGCCGCTTCCCACAGGACCGGTTCCTGCGGCGGGGCCACCACTCGCGCGGCCTCCGCCGGCGGGGCCACCACTCGCGGGGCCACCGCTGGCAGGGCCATTGCCTGCAGGGCCACCGCCTGCGGTGCCGCCGGAGCCCGGGCCGGGATCCTCCCCGACGACAGCCTCGACGGCGACGTCGGCGTGCACGATGCGGCGCACGGCGTCGGCCAGGTTCTGCGCGCCCGTGCCGCGGTGGAAGGCGCTGACCAGCCCCTCGGTGCGGAAGCCGATCACCAGCGTGCTGCCGTGCGCGCCGTGGACATGACCGTTCTGCGAGATCAGCGCCCAGCTGGGCCGACGGATCTGCTGCAGCTCGTCGAGGATCGCGGACCAGTGCCCGCGAATCTGATCGGCGTCGAGACCACCCTCGCCCGCCGTGGGCTGGGCCCCACCAGCGGGCTGGGAGGGAGCAGCGGGCTGCGAGGGTGCTTCGGGCTGCGCAGAACCAGCGGGCTGGCCCCCACTCGCAAGCTGCGCGGAACCGGCGGGCTGCGACGGTGCGGAGGGCTGCGGTGACCACGCCGCCGATTGCTCGGCCGCAGGCCGCTCGACCGGTGCAGCGGAGTGCGGAGCCTGCGCCGGCGGCTGTTCCGCCGCTGGCTGCTGGGCCGACGCCGCGGCAGGTGCCGGCGCCCCCTCACGACCTCCCCGGGCCTGTCGCGCGGCCTCGACCTTCTCCTGGGCGATGCGCCGCGCTTCCTCCCGTGCTCCCGATGCTCCCGACGGCGCGGGCTGGGCGGGGGCCGCGGCAGGCGGGCCCGCACGGCCCGCCTGTGCTCCGCCGCGCTGGTCGGCGCCGGGTGCCGGGCCGTCGGCCGCTGCGAGCGCCGCGCGTTCGTCGCGCAGCACCAGGCGGGCCGCGAGCAGTTCGAGGTGCAGCCGCGGCGAGGTCGCGCCGCTCATGGTCGAGAGGGTCTCGTGGACGAGGTCGCCGCACTGCGAGAGGTCCGCCGGGGCGAAGAGGGTGGCTTGACTGCGCATGCTCTCGAGCTCGTCGGCCGGGACCTGGGGCAGCAGGTCAGTGCCGCGATCTGGGACGGCGGCGAGCACGATCAGGTCGCGCATCCGTTCGAGCAGGTCCTCCACGAAGCGGCGCGGCTCGTGTCCGGTGGCGAGCACGTGCTCGACCGCGCCGTAGAGCGCAGCGGCGTCCCGCTGGGCGATCGCGGTGATCGCGGTGTCCAGCAGGGCGGTGTCGGTGAAGCCCAGCAGCGCGATCGCGGTCGGGAAGTCGAGGCCGTCCTCCGCAGCGCCGGCCATCAGCTGATCCAGCACGGACATCGAGTCACGGGCGGAGCCGCCTCCTGCGCGCACCACCAGCGGCATCACGCCCTCGCCCACGGAGACCTGCTCCGCAGCGCAGACCTCCTCGAGGTACGGGCCCAGCACCTGCGGCGGGATCAGCCGGAAGGGGTAATGGTGGGTGCGGGAGCGGATCGTGCCGATGACCTTGTCCGGCTCGGTGGTCGCGAAGACGAACTTCACGTGCTCGGGAGGCTCCTCGACCAGCTTCAGCAGGGCGTTGAACCCGGCCGAGGTGACCATGTGGGCCTCATCGATGATGAAGACCTTGAAGCGGTCCCGCACCGGGGCGAAGGAGGCCCGCTCACGCAGCTCACGGGCATCGTCCACACCACCGTGGCTGGCGGCGTCGATCTCGACCACGTCGAGGCTGCCGGAGCCGCCGTTGGCGAGGTCGCGGCAGGAATCGCACTGGCCGCAGGGCACGTCCGTCGGCCCCTCAGCACAGTTCAGGCAGCGCGCGAGGATGCGCGCCGAGGTGGTCTTGCCACAGCCGCGCGGGCCCGAGAACAGGTAGGCATGACCGATCCGGCCCGCGCGCAGCGCACGCCGCAAGGGCGTGGTGACGTGGTCCTGGCCGATCACCTCGGCGAAGGACTCCGGGCGGTAACGACGGTACAGAGCGGTGGCCACCCCGACAGGCTAGTCGAGGCCGCCCACGTTCCTCACCGCTGTGGACGAGGAGATCCTGGGGAGGAGAGGTTCCTCTGTCGGCCTCCAGGGCGCCTCAGCACGGTGAGGAGGGCCGCACACGTCCCGTGACGCCGGCGTGACCATGGTGCTCAGCGGATCGCGGCGCTCGTCCCCGACCCCGCTTCGTCCCGCGCCCGGCCTTCCCGCGACTCCTCCTCCTGCGCCTCGTCCGGCCCTGCCTCGTGGTCCTCGGCGTCGCGTTCTCCCCGCGTCGGCACAGCGCGGCCCTCGTTCTCACCATCGCCGCTCGTCGCGGGTTCCTCGTCAGGCTCGACTGCCGAGGCTTCCCGGCTCTGCGCCAGCTTCTCCCGGCGCTCCCGGAGCGCACGACGGGTCGCCAGGAACACCGCGACCAGCACGATCACGGGCAGTAGGAGGTCCAGCACCCAGTCGGGAACATTCGGCAGACCGATGTCGGGCACCAGGCTGAGCAGCCAGTCGAGCAGATCCCGGACCGGCCTCGTCAGCGCGGCGAGGAACTCCCTGACCGGGGAGAAGACGGCGTCGAGGAACTCCCGGACCGGCTGCAGCAGCTGGTCGATCCATTCGCGAATCGGCGCGGTCCACCGCGCGATCGCGTCGATCATCGGCCGCACCCGCGCCGTGACCCACTGCTCCACCGGCTCGAGCAGCCCGCTGAACAGCGCTCCGAGACCGAGCAGCGGGATCAGGAAGCGTGCGGACTTCGCCAGCGCGGCGATCAGCGCGAAGCGGGTGGGGTGCGCGGTGCGCTTCGCATCGCGGACGGCCGACGGGGACCCGTCCTCCGGCAGGAGCACGGTGCGCTGGAAGCCGTGACGGACCTCGACCTCACCCGCTCCGCCCAGCCCGGCCGTGGTGATCGTGAGGACTTCGGCGTTCTTGAAGCCCTCCTCTCCCCCGTCGCCCTTCTCCTCGCTGTCCCCCTCCTCGGCGCTCTTCTCTTCGGCGCGCTTCTCTTCGGCACTCTTCTCGCCCCGGGGGCGGCGCACGGTGCAGCGCTGGGTCGTGAAGCCGTCCTCGAGGGCGAAGCAGAGGCCGTCGCTCCCCGGCGAGGTGTCCTCCTCAGCCTTCTCCTCAGCCTTCTTCTCGGCCTTCTTTCCAGCCTTGATCTCGGCCTTCGGATCGTGCGAGACCCCGTCGATCACGACCGTGAAGCTCGTGTCCAGCAGGCGGTGGCGCACCTGGACCAGGTAGTCGTGCTCTCCGGCGCGGCCGCGGTAGGCGACGTCGGCGGCGAAGCGGGTCGGGGCCTGGTCCCCGAAGGCAGCCGGATCCTCCTCCGCAGAGGCCTCCTCGGAGTCCGGGTCCTGCCCCGGCGCAGCGGGCTCCCGCGCCTCCTCCTCGGAGATCGCAGGATCCGGGGCGCTCGAGGTCACCGCGTCCGCAGCCACCTCACTCCGCGAGGTCGGCGGCTCGGCGGCGTCCTGCCCCGCTCGGTTCTCGATCATGACCCCACCGTGCCATCTCGCGCGGACCTCGTGCATCGTCCAGTCGGCGGGGATGCGAGATCAGAGGATCGGCCGATCGACCGATGCCCCGCGCCGGCATGCGGCGCGACAGCGCAACAGCACGTCAGCACGTCAGCACGTCAGCACGTCAGCACGGGGACGGGAGCAGGAACGAGAACGCGCCCACGACCCGCGTTCCCGAAAGACGTTGCCCGCACCACCGCGTCCGGGAAGACTGGGGCGATGAGCCTCTTCGTCTCCCACACCACCGTCGATTGCCATGACGCGTACGGCCTCAGCGAGTGGTGGCGCGCGGCGCTGGGCTACACGAGCGATCCCGAGGACCCGAATCTCCCCGGCCACGAGGAGTGCGCGATCTTCGACCGGGACACCGGCCACACCCTGCTCTTCCTGCAGGTCCCGGATCAGGAGCTGCCCGCCAAGCGCATCCATTTCGACGTCCGGCCCCGCGAGCGCACCCAGGACGAGGAGATCCACTGGCTGACGCAGCACGGCGCCGTCCCGCTCGCCGATCACCGCGGCAAGCACGGCCCTGGCACCGGGTGGCTGACCATGGCCGATCCCGAGGGGAACCAGTTCTGCGTGCTGCGTTCCGAGGCCGAGGTCGCGGACGCTGACAGAGTCGCCTCCGACGGAGGCACTCTGGGCGAAGACGTCCTCGGCGGAGGCCCCTCGCCCGTCGGTCCCAAGGCCACCGAGGCACCCACCACCAACCCCCAAGGCCCCCTAATGTGACCGCATAGCATTCTTATTGAAACTGCGATCAGAGCGGCGTAACGTCACCTGCCGTGAGCACCTCGACCCCCTCCTCCCCCACGACGACGCCGCGCTCGCGCAACCCGCTGCGCGCCCTCGTCTCCATCCCCTTCGGCTGGCAGGTCCTGATCGGACTGGTCCTCGGAGTGGTCCTCGGCCTGGTCGCCGCCCAGATGGGCCCCGTCGCCGAGACCGAGGCCAACCCGGACGGCACCAACTGGCTGACCACCGGTCTGGACACCATCGGCACCATCTTCGTGACGCTGCTGAAGGCCCTGGTCCCGCCGCTGATCTTCCTCGCGATCGTCACCTCGATCGCCAACCTGCGCAATGTCACCAACGCCGCCCGCCTGGCGTGGAAGACCCTGCTCTGGTTCGCGATCACCGCACTCATCGCGGTGGCGATCGGCATCACGCTCGGAATCCTCACCGAGCCCGGCAAGAACTCCGGCGTCGACGCCTCCACCGCACAGGCCTCGGACACCCAGGGCGGCTGGATGGACTTCCTCACCGGTCTGGTGCCCTCGAACTTCCTGGGCATCTCCGGCAGCGCCGGTGATGACGGCTCGGTCTCCCTGAGCTTCAACGCTCTGCAGATCCTGGTCATCTCGATCGCCGTGGGCATCGCCGTGCTCTCCGTCGGCGCGAAGGCCGAGCCGTTCCTGAAGTTCACCGGCTCCGCGCTGGAGATCGTGCAGAAGCTGCTGTGGTGGGTCATCCGCCTCGCCCCGATCGGCACCGTGGGCCTGCTCGGCAACGCGGTCGCCTCCTACGGCTGGGAGGCCATCGGCCAGCTCGGCGTGTTCACGCTCGACGTCTACGTGGGCATGCTGATCGTGCTGCTGGTCGTCTACCCGGTGCTGCTGAAGCTCAACGGCCTCTCGGTCGGCTCCTTCTTCCGCGGCGTGTGGCCCGCGACCTCGCTGGGCTTCGTCTCCCGCAGCTCGCTGGGCACCATGCCGATGACCCAGACGGTCACCGAGCGGATGGGCGTCCCGCGCCACTACGCCTCCTTCGCGATCCCGCTGGGCGCGACCACCAAGATGGACGGCTGCGCGGCGATCTACCCCTCGCTGGCCGCGATCTTCGTCGCGAACTTCTACGGGGTGCCGCTGGGCATCACCGACTACCTGCTGATCGTGCTGGTCTCGGTGCTGGGCTCGGCCGCGACCGCCGGCATGACCGGCGCGACCGTCATGCTCACCCTGACGCTGTCCACCCTGGGCCTCCCGCTCGAGGGCGTGGGTCTGCTGCTGGCGATCGATCCGATCCTGGACATGGGCCGCACCGCCCTGAACGTCACCGGCCAGTCGCTGGTGGGAGTGATCGTCGCCAAGCGCGAGAAGATCCTGGACCAGGGCGCCTACGACGCGGTGCGCCGCACCTCCTTCCAGGTCATCCAGGCCGAGGAGGCCGCGGAGAAGGAGGGCTCGGCCGACGCCGAGGCCACCGACGAGCGCTCCAAGGCCCCCGCCACCACCTGACACACCTCGTCGATGTCACAGACACGGGGGAATCCGCGACGCATTCCCCCATGTCTGTGACATCGGGCGGGAGATGACCCTGACCGGCGCCCGCCCTCGTAGACTGGACGCCGTCAGACCGGCCCGGCTCCACGGGCCCCCGCAGTGCATCTACCTCGGGTCCACGGTGTGGATCGTCCAAGGCGGCACCCACCGTCCGGAGCATCGATGTCCACTCCCCCTCAGACAGCCCCCAACCCGCAGCAGACGCAGACCACCCTGCGCGCCGCGGCCGGGGCCACCTACTTCCCGATCGCCTTCATCGCGCGCTTCCCCTTCGCGATGATGGTCGTCGGCACCCTGACCCTGGTCGTCGCCGCACGCGACTCGATCGCCCTCGGCGGCCTGAACTCGGCGCTGCTGGGGCTCGGCTCGGCGCTGGTGGGTCCGCTGCTGGGCGCCGCGGCGGACAGGATCGGTCAGCGCCGCGTGATCCTGCTGGCCGGGATCGCGAACTCGCTGGCCCTGCTCGCGCTCGCCTACGTCGCCTTCAGCCCGCTGCCGGACATCGCCGTGCTCGCCGTCGGCTTCGTGATCGGCGCGACCTCCCCGCAGATCGGACCGTTCTCCCGCTCCCGCCTGGTGCAGCTGATCCTCACCCGGCTGCCGGCCGCGCGACGGGCCAAGAGCCTCAACGCCACCATGGGCTACGAGTCCGCCGCCGACGAGACGGCCTTCGTGTTCGGGCCCGTGGTGGTGGGCCTGCTGGCGACCACGATGAGCCCGGCCGCGCCGATGATCGGCGCGGCGGTGCTGACGCTCGTGTTCGTCACCGCCTTCGCCCTGCATCCCACCGCCGCCCTCAGCGCACCGAGCACCGAGGAACCCGCCGTGCAGGCCCCCGCCGCCGAGCTGCGCACCGCGCGGGTGCTCGTGATCGTGGCCGGGGCGCTGGGTGTCGGGCTGTTCTTCGGCACCGTGCTCACCTCGCTGACCGCCTTCCTCGCCGGCACCGGCGACTCGGACTCCGCGGGCCTGGTCTACGGCGTGATGGGCGTCGGCTCGACGATCCTCGCGCTCTCGGTCGCCCTGTTCCCCGAACGGTTCCGGCTCGCCGCGCGCTGGCTCGTGTTCTCCTCGCTCATGCTGGCCTCGATGATCGCCTTCGGTCTCGCCGGCGGGCTGTGGGGCCTGATCGGTGCGATGGCCGTCGCCGGCATCGGGATCGGTCCGACGGTGGTGACGCTCTACAGCCTCGCCGCCGAGCGCTCCCCGCAGGGCCGCTCGGCGACCGTGATGTCGATGCTCGGCTCGGCCACGATCGTCGGCCAGTCCGCCGCCTCGGCGCTGACCGGCGCGGTCGCGGACTCCGTCGGGACCGAGGCGGCGATGTGGCTGCCCACCGCGGCCGCCGGCCTGGTGGTGCTCGCCGCGGTCCTCAACGCCGTGCTCGGCGAGCGCAGCACCGGAGCCGTGACGCCGGTGGAGGAGTCGGTCACCGCGCAGGCGACAGCCCTCGCGGAGCATCCCGCCGAGCACCTCTGAGGGCCCATGAGCAGGGACGGCGCAGAGACCTGACCGCCACTGGAGGCGAGGACCACGGTCGCGACCAGCGACCGGAGGCGACGGGTACCTGCAGGGAGTCCGCACCTAATTGCCGTGCGACGGCCGACGCCGCGCCCTATGGTCGCCCCATGGATGCCTCACTGCTCGACCGTTTCCCGGAGAGCATGCCCGAGGTCCGGATCGAGGTCCTCGAGGAGGGGACGGACCACTCGGTGCTCTGCGACGAGCTCCAGTGGTGGTTCGTTGTTCCCTGCCCAGGGGAGACGACGACTGCGCGGTGGTACGACCGTGCAACCGGCCAGGTCACCTCGGTCCGTGAGTCGGAGCGCGCCGCTGCACCTCTGGAGGAGTCGCCTGACAGCGTGCGGTTCGGGATCCGCGAGACCACTTTCCCGACCGAAGGCGGTGAGCCCGTCGAGCGCTTGATCCGATTCACGGCACAGCTGACCTCCGAGAGCGCCACGTTCCTCAGCGTCGAGGTCGACGGCGCGCGCTCCGACTCGAGCCAGCCGGGGTTCGCCGAGAACTGGGGCGACGCTCGCGGTCGGCTCCTGCGCGACGGGAACAGACTGGTGCGCACAGGGCCCCGCGACTTCCACAGCGAGCGCGACGAAGGAGCCCGAGCGGACCTCGTCGACCTCTCGATCGGCGGATCGACCAGACGAGCCCTCCGCCTCCTCGACCTCGGACCGGGAGCGGAACCTTCGGAGTTCGGCGAGGCCGTCGTCGATCTGGAGACCGGGCGCACCCTGGTCTACTGGCAGTACCGGCCGGAGGGATGGGACGCCGATGCCGACTTGTGGTGGGCTGCCCATCCCGGTGAGGGTCTCGTGATCGACGGGGTGCGTTTCCAGCGCAGGAACTGCACCGGGCGGGACGAGATCGCCCTCACCGATCACGCCGTCCGCCTGCTCGCTCCGTGACAGCAGCCCCGCCGTCGTCGGAGCGCGGCCCGGCCGTCGCTCCAGGAGCGATGCAGGTCAGTGCAGGAGAGGCATGATCCAGATGACCTCGACCGCCTCGACGATCGCGATGAGAAGCAGCACCACGACGATCACCGGATAGAGATGAAGGGTGTCCCTGACGCCCACCCGATACCCCGCGGAGGCGGAGGCGTGCCCGCGACGGCGGTGCCCGAAGGTCGAGCGCCAGAGGATCACGGTGCCCAGCACCGCCAGGACGTAGGCCTGCAGCTCGATGAGCAGGACGGGCAGGTGGGGGATGAGGGCGAGCGCCGCCTCCGGGGTCGCGGGAGTGAGCCAGACGCCGATCGCCCCGACGCGCCAGATCGTTGCGACCACGCCGAAGAACGGGATGATCAGCGATGGCAGCGTGGTCGTGAGCAGGGCGGCGAAGAGCAGGTTCGCCAGGAAGGTCCCGAGCGCCGCGCGAGCGACGCGGCCTTCGACGTAGGCATCGGTCACGAGGGACAGACCCGGCAGGGAGACGAATGCTTCGGAGTCCTGAGCACCCTGCTCGCGCAGCCCGGGGACGAGCAGCGTCAGGACCGCCATCGCGACGAGGGTGCCGTACACGGCGGCGTTCAGAGCGAGATAGGTCCTCCAGTGCTCCCGGAGCACACGTCGGAATTCCGGCAGGATGGTCATGGGGCTCTCCTTCTGCGAGGCAGGGTGCATCGAGAAGGAGCGAGATCACCGACCGGGGCCCGGGAGGCGTCACCGATCCCTCTCGTGGCACCCAGTGCGCACCATGACACCGCGTCAGGGTCAAGGGCGATCGGGCCGCCTCTCCCCCGCTGCGCTCCTCAGCCCCTCACCGCCACAGCACGTGGCGCAGTGCGTCCTCGAGCCGGTCGTGGGCCGGGACGAAGCCGCTCGCCTCGAGCCGGGCGGAGGAGACGTTCTGATCGACGCCGATCAGCTCGTCCGCGGCGGTGCCACCGAGCACGAGCTTCGGGCCGATCGACGGGACCGGCACCAGGGCGGGGCGGTGCAGCACCCTGCCCAGAGTGCGGGCGAACTCGCGGGCGGTCACCGGCTCCGGGCCGACGCCGTTCAGCGGACCCTCGACGTCGGCGCCGAGCGCGGCGTGGGCGAAGGTCCGCACGATGTCGTCCAGTGAGATCCACGAGGTCATCGCCCCGCTGTCGGTGAGCCGTCCGCCCACCCCGGCCAGGAACAGGGGCAGCTGAGGCAGCAGGGAGCCGCCCGCGTCGCTGAGCGACATGCCGGTGCGCACCTGCGCCACCCGCACCCCGGCCTCTGCCGCGGCGTGGCTCGAACGCTCCCAGTCCCGCACCAGATCGGCGAGGAAGCCCTCCCCGCCGGGATCGGCCTCGGTGAGCAGCTCGCCCGGGCGGCGGGGCCCGTACACCCCGATCGCAGAGGCCTGGACCAGGGCCGAGGGTCCCTCCCGCATCCCGGCGAGGGTGCGGGAGATCAGCATCGTCCCGTGGAGCCGGGAGTCACGGATCTCGCGCCGCGCGGAGGCGGTCCAGCGAGTCGCGATCGAGCGGCCGGCGAGGTTCACGACCACGTCGACTCCCTCGAGGTCTGCGGGGTCGAGCTCTCCGGCCCGCGGGTCCCAGGAGATCTCCCCCGGGCCGACGGCGTTCTCCCGCACCATCCTGCGCACCGTGTGCCCGCCGGTCTCGAGCAGAGCGGCGAGCTGGGTGCCGATCAGACCGGAGGAGCCGGTGATCGCGATGGTGCGCCGGGGGACGTCCGCGTACCGGGCGTGGAAGGCGAGGTCATCCCGCAGCTGACGGTCGCGGAAAGCCAGCACCCGTCGCACCCGCGACTCGACCAGAGGCCCCCAGCGCTCCAGGTGGGCAGGCAGCTCGATCTCGATCTCGTCGTGGATATCGGTGCCCCCGCCGCCGGTGCTGACACCAGTGCCAGTGCCAGTGCCGTTGCCGGCCGGGGCCACGGTGTGCTCATGCCGCCAGGTGCGCCAGGGCCCGTGCACCTGCTGGTCGACGAAGAAACCTCGGTCCGGATCGTGCTCGCGGTGGCGCAGCACCCAGTGAGGGCGCAGCAGGTCCGGCAGCACGGCGGGGCCGAGGCGGGCTCCGACGATCCTTCCCTCCCTCAGCCCGCCGTCACCGGGGGAATCGAGGGAGGCGAGTCCCGGCGGGGTGAGCCGTACCAGCGCGCCGGGACGCTCGTGCCAGTCACGGACCGTCTGCGGCGATGAGGAGAGATGGGTCGTGGAGCGGATCTTCACGGGTGACTCCCTGCCTAGAGGCTGCGCCGGGAGGACGCAGTCCCGCCACGCTACGCACCGCGAGCGTCCCTGACCAGGGGTCGTGGCCGTCAGCCGTCCGTTGCGGTCGCGGGCTCGTCATCAGCAGTGCCCTCCAGCGCGGTCTTGTCGGCCGCAGTCCCGTCGGCCGCGACCGGCACCAGGCCGTCGGCGACCCGCAGGACCACCCAGGCCACCGCGATCCACAGCACCCAGGAGCTCAGGTCCAGCAGCCACAGCGTTGCCGGGTCGACCGGGCCCAGCACGTTCTGCTCGAGGGCGACGCGCAGGCTGTTCAGCAGGCCGTGCCCGAGGATCGCGGCCCAGGCGGTGCCGGAGATGCGGCGCAGCGCGGACAGCAGCGGGGCGACGGCGACGATGGTGCCGAGGTAGCTGACCATCTCGCGGCCGGAGAGGCCGAGGGCGAGCACGATCGGGAGATGCCACAGCGCCCACAGCGCGCCGATCAGCAGCGACATCCGCCAGAAGCCGAGAGGTTCGAGGGTGCTGTGCAGCCAGCCCCGCCACCCGGCCTCCTCCCCGATCGCGAAGACGGACTGCATCACCAGGATCACCGGCACGGCGAGCAGCAGGCCCAGCAGCGGCGGGGAGTCCGCGAGCGGGGCGGCGCCGGCCCCGAGCCCGATGAGGATCCGGGCCGCAGGGACCAGGGTGAAGGCGGCGATCGCCGCGAGCGCAGCGATCACCAGGGCCTTGCCGGAGGGAATGCCGAGAGCGAGGGAACGCCACCACGGCTGCTCCCGACGACGCACCAGCAATGCGGCCAGCAGCGGGGAGAGCTGGGCCAGCGGCACCACCAGCGCCAGCGAGGCCTCGGGCAGCAGGCCGGTGGCGAGAGGGAGCGAGAGGGCGGCGCTCACGCCGGTCGCAAGCAGGAAGAACAGGCCGACGCGGACGGCCGGGATCCCGGCTCGCCCGGACGGCGCGGAGAGGGTGGACGGCGCCCCGGGGGTGGACGGCGCAGAGGAATCGGGAGGAACGGGGAGGGCGGGTGAGGAGGACATCGGGGCTCCTGGGCCGGTCGCGGCTCGCCGGGTGCGTCCGCGGTGTCGATGTCCACGCTAGGAATCGCCCGGAGTTCGCGGTACGGGGCCATCCGTCGGCGCCTGCGGGGGAAATCCCCACCCCGCTCCTCACTGCGTCCCACCCTCGGTGCGCGACCCCACCCCGTTGTCAGGGCATGAGAGGACCCCTCGCGCACCTGCCAGAGCTCACCTGCCCTTGCTGCCGTCAAGCCCTGGGGGAGTTCAGCAAGATGACACCGCACGAGGGGTCACGACCAGTGTAACGGCTCTCCCGCCACCGCTTCGAGCCTTTCCGCGCGATCCTGCTCACGACACGCCGACGGCTCCAGCGTCGGCGGTCGCGCGCCGAGCACGTGCGCCGTCACCAGGACGGATGCAACCACCGCCGACGCGAGTTGCATAACGAGACGGCAACGGGAGGCTGAAAAAATGCTCCGCGCCGCGCGGGTCCGATAAGTTCCCTCCAGCGCAGGTCGGTGACTGCGGTCACCCCTGCGCGCGGTGCCGAGGGCGTCGCCGCTTCCCCTAGTCCCCAGGAGCACACATGATCGCCGAACTCATCTCCGGCGCGAACGGGTTGATCTGGTCGATCCCGCTGATCGTCCTCTGCCTCGTCGTCGGCCTCTACTTCTCGCTGCGCACCGGCTTCCTCCAGGTGCGCAACCTCCCCGACATGGTCGCCCAGCTCAAGAAGGGTGAGACCTCCCCGGACGGCACCTCCTCCTTCCAGTCGCTGATGATGTCCCTCGCCGGCCGCGTCGGCATGGGCAACATCGGCGGCGTCGCGACCGCGATCGCCTTCGGCGGTCCCGGCGCCGTGTTCTGGATGTGGGTCTCCGCCTTCCTCGGCGCCGCCACCTCCTTCATCGAGTGCACGCTCGGCCAGATCTACAAGGAGAAGGACCCGGACACCGGCGAGTACCGCGGCGGCCCGGCCTACTACTTCGAGAAGGCCTACAAGCACAAGGCCCCCGGCCTGTCGCTGTTCTACGGGATCCTGTTCTCCGTCGTGACCATCCTGGCGATGAGCTTCTTCCTCCCGGGCGTGCAGGCCAACGGCATGGCCTCCGCGATCAACACCGCCTGGGCGATCCCCCCCTGGGTGACCGCCATCGGCCTGGTGATCCTGCTGGGCTTCATCGTCATCGGCGGCGTGAAGCGCATCGCGCACTTCGCCGTGATCGTGGTGCCGGCGATGGCGATCCTCTACATCATCATCGCCCTCATCGTGTTCTTCCTGAACTTCTCGGAGATCCCCCGGGTGTTCGGCCTGATCTTCGGCAGCGCCTTCGGCGTCCAGCCGGTCTTCGGCGCGATCATCGGCCTCGCCATCAAGTGGGGCGTCCAGCGCGGCATCTACTCCAACGAGGCCGGTCAGGGCACCGGCCCGCACGCCGCGGCCGCGGCAGAGGTCTCCCACCCCGCCAAGCAGGGCTTCGCGCAGTCGTTCTCCGTCTACATCGACACCCTGTTCGTCTGCTCGGCGACCGCCTTCATCATCATCTCCACCGGCATGTTCAACACCTTCCAGAACGAGGAGTGGCTCGAGGGCGACTCCCCGGTGATCGGGAGTGGTGCGGGAGAGATGAGCACCGCCGTCGAGCCCGGTCCGGGCTACGTGCAGACCGGTCTGGACTCGGTGTTCCCGGGCCTGGGCCCGACGTTCATCGCGATCGCGCTGGCCTTCTTCGCGTTCACCACGATCGTGGCCTACTACTACATGGCTGAGGTCAACCTCACCTACCTCACCCGCAAGATGAAGAACCGGTTGGCCGCACGAGCGCTGTCCCGGATCCTGCAGGCCCTGGTGCTCGTCTCCGTCGCCTACGGAGCGGTGAACACCGCCGGCGCGGCCTGGGGAATGGGCGACATCGGCGTGGGCTCCATGGCCTGGCTGAACATCGTGGGCATCCTGTTCCTGCAGGTCCCGGCGCTCAAGGCGCTCAAGGACTATCGCGAGCAGAAGAAGGCCGGACTGGATCCGCAGTTCGATCCGCGCAAGCTCGGCATCGAGGGCGCGACCTTCTGGGAGCTGCGAGCCGATGGTCACAGCCTCCAGGGCAAGGCCGGCGGTGAGCTGCCGCCCGAGCAGCTGGGGATCAACACCACGAAGTGACAGCTGGGAGCCGCTCCCCGCGCGAGCGACCATCACACGACCGAGGGGCCGAACCGTCTTCGCGACGATTCGGCCCCTCGGCCTGTGTCCGGGCTGATGCTGGCCGGGCAGATGCTGGCCGGGCTGGTTCTGGCCGGGCTGGTGCTGGCCGAGCTGATGTGGACCAGGGCCGGCGTCACGCACGGGCCTATTTTGAGGTGAGGTGGCGATATCGCCAGCTCACCGCGCCATAGGCCAGCCCAGGACCAATCAGGCCAGGCGGTGCGCCGGGGACTGGGTCTTGGTCGGGTCCGTCTCGGGGATCTCGCCGAGCACCTCGTCGATCCGGGCCTTTACCTCGGCCTCGAGCGTCACGCCTGCAGCCTGGACGTTCTCGGTGACCTGCTCGGGGCGGGAGGCGCCGATGATGGCGCCCGCGACGTTGTCGTTGCTGAGCACCCAGGCCACGGCCAGCTGCGCCGGGGTCAGGCCCAGCTCCTCCGCGATCGGGAGCAGGCCCTGCACGGCGGTGAGCACCTCGTCGTTCAGGAAGCGCTTGATCATGTCCGCGCCGCCCTTCTCGTCGCGGGCGCGCGAGCCCTCGGGCGCCTCGGCCCCGGGCTGGTACTTGCCGGTGAGGATGCCCTGCGCGACCGGCGACCACACGATCTGGGAGATGCCCAGCTCGCGGGAGGTGGGGACCACGCGCTCCTCGATGACGCGCCACAGCATCGAGTACTGGGGCTGGTTGGAGATCAGCTGGATGCCGAGCTCGCGGGCCAGCTGGTGGCCGGCGCGCAGCTGGTCCGCGTTCCACTCGGAGACGCCGATGTACAGCGCCTTGCCGGAGTGGACGACGTCGGCGAAGGCCTGCATCGTCTCCTCGAGCGGGGTCGCGTCGTCATAGCGGTGGGCCTGGTAGAGGTCCACGTAGTCGGTCTGCAGGCGGGTGAGCGAGGCGTCGATCGACTCGCGGATGTGCTTGCGGGACAGGCCGGTGTCGTTGTGCCCCTTGGGACCGGTGGGGAAGTAGACCTTGGTGAAGATCTCGAGCGACTCGCGCCGCTCGCCCTTCAGCGCCTCGCCGAGGACCACCTCGGCGGCGGTGTTGGCGTAGGTGTCGGCGGTGTCGAAGGTCGAGATGCCGGCGTCGAGCGCCGCACGCACGCAGGCCTTCGCCCGGTCGTCCTCGACCTGGGAGGCGTGGGTGAGCCAGTTGCCGTAGATGATCTCGCTGATCTTGAGGCCGGAGCGGCCGAGGTGACGATGTTCCATACGGAAAGCGTATGTCCGACCATAGGGGTCTATCGTGGTGAGCCACGACACATTTCCATCGGCTCGTCGAGGGAAGGACTCGCCATGACCGACCTCTCCGCCTCCGCTCCCCCGCAGTTCACCCGCACCGACGGCCCGCCCGGCCCGCAGTCCGGGCAGCCACCCGCCCCGCCGCTGCCCGAGCCGACCACCTCGGACGACGTCCTCGAGATGGAGCCGACGGTCGAGGGCGAGGACTTCTCCCGCGTCGCCTTCACCTCCGCCGCGCTCACCCAGATCCAGCGCCTCATCGATCGCAACGGGCCGCTGATGTTCCACCAGTCCGGCGGCTGCTGCGACGGCTCCTCCCCCATGTGCTTCCCCGAAGGCGACTTCCTCACCGGCGACGCCGACGTGCGGATGGGCCACGTCGAGGTGCCGCTCCCGGACGGTTCCACCAGCCCGCTGGACTTCTGGATGAGCCGCGAGCAGTTCGCCTACTGGCGCCACACCCACCTCACCATCGACCTGGTCGACGGGCGCGGCGGCGGCTTCAGCCTCGAGACGCCCGACGGGAAGAGGTTCCTGACCAGGTCACGGATGCTCCCGGGCTGAGCGACGAGGCCGGGCCGCGCGCCGGCGCCCCCGCCGCGAGACCCGAGCCCCCGGCGCCGCACCCGTGCCGCCAGCGCGGCCCCGCAGCCGCCGGTGCTGCAGACACGGGGCTATGCGAGACGTATTCGCCCACCTCTGTTCCACTCACTCCGCCTCCCGATCCCCCACACCCCACACCCCAAGGAACCCCATGCGTGAGCTCGTGTACTACGTGGCGGTGAGCCTGGACGGCTTCATCGCCGGGCCCGAGGACCAGTTCGATACCTTCCTCGTCGAGGGTGACCACATGGAGGGCATCACCGGGGAGTTCGCCGACGCGATCCCCACCGACATCGCCGCCCACCTCGGCATCCCCCAGAGCGGCGAGCGCTTCGGGACCGTGCTCATGGGAGCGACCACCCACGCGATGGGCATGCCGGACATGCCCAGCCCCTACCGCCACCTCGAGCAGATCGTGTTCACCCACCGCGACCTCCCGCCAGCGGAGAACCTCCGCACCACCACCGAGGACCCGGTGCAGGTGGTGCGCGCACTGAAGCAGCAGCCCGGGAAGGACATCTGGCTCTGCGGCGGCGCGCAGCTCGCCGGGCAGCTGCGCGAGGAGATCGACCGCCTCGTGCTCAAGCGCCAGCCGCTGCTGTTCGGCAGCGGGGTGCCGCTGTTCGCGCCGGGCGAGTACGCCCCCGTGCAGCTCGAGCACGTGCGCACCCGGACCTTCGAGAGCGGCGTGAGCCTCACCGAGTACGCCCGGCGGCGCTGAGCCGACGGCCGTCGGCTCCGTCTGCCCGGGCGGGGCGCGGGGCACCGCCGGGCGGGCCACCGGGGCGGGCCCACGGGTCGGGTGGTGTCCGTCTGGCGAACATCGGTGTCCGCGCTGTGCCTGGTGAGCGCGGACGCTGCCCGCCTAGCCTCGAGAGGCACCATCCGACACCCGCCCGACACCCCTCGAAAGGTCGATGATGACCACCCTCTCCACCCCACGCACCGATCTCGACGCCCTCGCAGATTCCTATGATGAGCAGGGATATGTGCTGGTCAAGGGCCTCCTCAGCAAGGAGGAGGCCGCCGAGTACCGCGCCCGCAGCCATGAGCTGATCGCCTCCCTGGACCGCGGCGACGATCCCACCTGGGACGCCGCCGCACAGGTCGCGATGGGCCGGGCCACCAGTCTGCAGCATCTGCACGACGCCCAGTTCTACGATGCGGCCTTCACGCGACTGCTCACCGATCCTCGCTTCACCGACGTGGCCGCGGCCGTGCTGCGCACCCCGAACGTGCAGCTGCACCACACCAAGATGTTCATCAAGCCCCCGGAGAACGGCTCCCCCTTCCCCCCGCACCAGGACCACCCGTTCTTCCCCCACACCCACCATCGGGTGGCCGCCGCGATCTTCCACTTCGACGACGCCCCCGACGCGAAGGGCTGCGTACGGGTCGCCCCGGGCAGCCACCTGGCCGGGCCGCGCGAGCACGACCCCGAGGGCAGCTACCACCTGCCCGACTTCCCCGTCGACGACCTGGTGCCGCTGGAGGCGGAGGCCGGTGACGTCCTGTTCTTCACCTACTTCACCGTGCACAGCTCCGGTGTGAACGTCAGCGACGAGGCCCGCACCACCTGGCTGGTCCAGTTCCGCGACCCGGCGGACCCGCCGCTGACCGATCAGCACACCCACTCCCTCGGCCAGGGCCTGATCCTCGCGGGCACCGACCCCACCGGTCGCGCCGGGCAGGCATGATGCCTCTGTGAGACTCGACCTCGTCGCCGAGGCGACGGCCTTCGTCGACCTCACCGGCCTGCTCCAGGCCGGTGAGGTCGACGGCGTCGCGGTCGATTTCCTCAGCTGGGGCTTCTACTCCTCCGAGGTGTGGCGCAACCACCTCCACACCCACTCCTTCCACGAGGTGTGCCTGGCCTACGCCGGCTCGGGCACCTTCACGGTGGATGGGACGGAGCACCCCGTCACCGCCGGCAGCGTGTTCCTGGCCCGTCCGGGAGAGGTGCACGAGATCGTCTCCCACCCGGCCGACGGGCTCGGCATCGCCTTCTGGGGCATCGCGCTGCAGCCCGCGGATCCCGTTGCGATCAGCACCCCGGGCTGGTGGAACGGGCTGCTGCGGGAGGATCGGCCGCGGATCTCGACCGCGCTGGGCTCCCTGCCCGCGCTGATCGCGGCCCTGGCCGCAGAGGCCGCCTCACCCCGCGCCGGGGTCGCCGAGCAGGTGCGGGCGCTCGGCGGGGCACTGGTGGTCGAGACCGGCCGCGCCTTCGCCGCGCCCCAGGACCTCGCCGTCGAGATCGATCCCGACGCCCGCTCCAGCTCGAGCGTCGCGGCCATGGAGCGGTACCTCGCGGACAACCTCTCCCGCCCGGTCACGGTGCAGGACGTCGCCGCCGTCGTGCACCTCTCCACCCGGCACGCGGCACGCCTGTTCGCCGCCTCGACCGGTGAATCACTGATGGCGGCGCTGCGGCGCAGACGCCTCGAGCAGGCCGCGCACCTGCTGCTGGAGTCCGAGGAGACCGTCTCCCGGATCGCTCGCGCCTGCGGCTACCCGGAGGTGCGTGCCTTCATCACCGCCTTCCGTCGCCGGTACGGGCAGCCGCCCGGCGCCTTCCGCACCCACGGCGGCACGCTGCATCTGTGAGCGTCGCGCGGCAGCGATGTCACAGACCCCCGTCGGCCGGTGTCCTCCTCATGACGGGCCCTCCCGGGCCCCTGTGGAAAGGAACCGACATGTCCGCGATCACGCCCCTGCACTCCGCCCCGCCGGCGCGCCCCGCCGCCCGGATCCCGCTCGACCACGACGGTCCCCTTGCTCGCGCCGCGCTGTGGGCGTCGCGGCGGATCTACGGGAAGGCTCTGGACCCGGTGCGGGCCGCGCTCCATCACGGCCCCGTGCTGGTCGGCACGCTCGTGCTCGAAGCCGCCGCCTCCCGCTGGAAGAAGCTCTCCCCCACCCAGTCCGCCCTGGCCACGATGGTGGTGGCGCAGGAGATCGGGTGCTCCTGGTGCATCGACTTCGGCTATTGGGAGCACCACCACCGCGGGGTGGATCCGCGCAAGCTGGAGGCGATCGGCCAGTGGCGCAGCAGCGAGGTGTACTCACCGCTGGAGAAAGCGGTGCTGGAGTACTCCGTGGCCGCCACGCAGACCCCGTCGGCCGTGACCGACGAGATGGTGGCGCGCCTGCGCGAGGATCTCAGCGACGCCCAGGTGGTCGAGCTCGCCGCGCTGGTCTCGCTCGAGAACCACCGCTCCCGCACCAACGCCGGGCTCGGGCTCTCCAGCCAGGGGTTCAAGGATGACTGCGACGTACCCTTGTCGCAGCAGCGCTGAGGTTCGCAGCAGCGCTGAGGCCGAGCGGTGATGTCCTCTGCGGGGCGCCATCCCGTCGGCCGCCGATCTCCCGCCGCCACCGCGCCCTGCTCCGGAGGGCCGGCCCGGCCGGGGAATCCGCCGACGAGGGAGTCCGCATGAGCACCGCCGCGTCACCCCACCTCGAGCTCTTCGAGGCGCACCGCCGCGCCCTGCTCGGCGCCGCCTACCGGGTGCTCGGCACCGTCGGGGACAGCGAGGACGCGGTCCAGGAGACGTGGCTGCGCTGGCAGGACGTCGATCCGATGACGGTCCGCGACCCGCGCGCGTATCTGCTGCGGGCGACGACCCGGGTGGCGCTGAACATCGCGCGCTCCCGGGATCGGCGCCGCGAGGAGTACATCGGTCCCTGGTTGCCCGAGCCGGTCTCCACGGACGTCGCCGCAGACCCCGGTCGCGCCGCGGAGATCGCGGAGGACGTCTCCCTCGCCCTGCTGGTGGTGCTCGAGTCCCTGTCACCGCTCGAGCGGGCCGCGTTCGTGCTGCGGGAGGTGTTCGCCCTGCCCTACCCCGAGGTGGCCGCGGCGCTCGAGCGCTCCGAGTCCTCGGTGCGACAGCTGGTCAGTCGCGCCCGGGCGCACGTGCAGGAGCAGGCCCCGCGGCATCCGGTCGACGAGAGCACCCACCGGGCGCTGACCGCGGCCTTCCTCGACGCCGCGCAGGGCACCACAGCGCTCGAGGAGATGGTCGCGGTGCTCTCCCCCGAGGTGGTGCTGACCACGGACGGCGGCGGCGTGAAGCGCGCCGCCCGGCGCCCGATCCGAGGCACCGCGAACGTGCTCGCCTTCATCGCCGGAATCATGACGAAGCCCGAGGTCATGGCGCTCTCGTGGCTGTTGGCGGAGGTCAACGGCCGCCCGGCTCTGGTGGGACACGAGGGGCCGCGGATCGACTGTGTGGTCTGGATCGAGGCCGACGGCGAGGGCGCCGACGCCGTCGTCACCCGCATCGACATGATCCGCAATCCCGGGAAGCTCGGGGCCGTCCGGCTCTGAGCCAGGCAACCCCGTCACCCGGCACCCGGCACCCCGCACCCGCACCCGCACCCGCACCCGCGAGTGTTACAGAGCGGGGGGAATGCGAGCCGCTATCGACCCGTTCTGTGACGCTGAGGGCGGCGCCTGGAGGGTGACGCCGGGGGGGGACGCCAGGGGGCGGAGCCAGGTGGCGGCGCCGGGGGCGACATGTCCGCGACGGGGCGCCCCACGCTGCGGCGACCGATCGGACGGTTCTCCTTTACAGATCCGGACAGAGGGTCGAGGGTGGCGGCATGGCTGGATACACGACGACCAACCCGACCACGGGACGGACCGACAAGGAATTCACCACACTGGACAGTGCCGAGGTCGAGCGCGTGCTCTCGCGCTCCCGCACCGCCTTCACCGAGTGGAGCACCACGGCCGCGCAGGAGCGGGCCGCGATCCTGGAACGGGTCGCCGATGCGTACGAGGATCGCTCCCGCGAGCTGGGAGAACTGATCGCCGTCGAGATGGGCAAGCCGCTGCAGCAGGCCATCGGCGAGGCCGAGCTCGCCGCCTCGATCTATCGCTGGTACGCCACCCATGGCCCCGAGCTGCTGCAGCCCGAGCAGCTGGACCCGCAGGGCGCACAGGAATCGCTGGTGCAGACCGCGCCGATCGGCCCTCTCGTCGGAGTGATGCCCTGGAACTACCCCTACTACCAGGTGGCGCGCTTCGTCGCCCCGAACCTGATGGTGGGCAACACGATCATCCTGAAGCACGCGGAGATCTGCGCCGGCTCCTCGGAGATCATGGCGCAGATCCTCCACGAGGCCGGGGTGCCGCGCGATGCGTACGCCAACGTCTTCGCCTCCCACGATCAGATCGCCGACATGATCGCCGACCCGCGGGTGCGCGGTGTGTCCCTCACCGGCAGCGAGAAGGCCGGTGCGGCGGTCGCGGAGAACGCCAGCAAGCACCTGAAGAAGTCCGTGCTCGAGCTCGGCGGCTCCGATCCGCTCATCGTGCTGGATGATGCCGAGCTCGACGAGGTCGCTCGCACGGTCGCCACCGCGCGGCTGTCGAATGCCGGCCAGGCCTGCAACTCGCCCAAGCGGATCATCGTGCCCGCGGCACATCTCGAGGCGTTCGTCGCGAGGGTGGTCGAGACCTTCGAGGAGGCGACGATCGGAGATCCGCTGGACGAGGATGTCGACGTCGGACCCCTCTCCTCGATCGGTGCCCGTGACGGCGTCGTCGAGCAGGTGGAACGTGCCGTCCAGCAGGGCGCGTCGCTCCACACCGGTGGCCAGGCGCTCGATCGCGACGGAGCCTTCATGCAGCCCGCCGTGCTCACCGGCATCACCCCGGACATGGACGCCTACGGCGAGGAGATCTTCGGCCCGGTCGCCGTGCTCCACGGCGTCGACTCGGTCGACGAGGCGGTGGAGCTGGCCAATGACGTCGACTTCGGTCTGAGCGGGTCCGTCTGGGGCACTGATCTCGAGCGCGCCCAGGAGGTGGCGGATCGTCTCGACGTCGGGATGGCCTACATCAACGAGCACGGGACGACGCTGGCCGGGCTGCCCTTCGGCGGCGTGAAGCGGTCCGGCTTCGGCCGCGAGCTCGGTCGCTGGGGCATGGGCGAGTTCGTCAACGTCCGCCTGCGCCGCACCTCGACCGCCTGAACCATGCCGAAGGACGCCGTGCCCGGCCCGGGCCTCCTGCTCCGCGCCGTCGGCGCCTGAGGCCGGCGGGCGGGCGTCCAGAGCTCAGGGGGCGATGAAGCTCCGCGTCACCAGACGGCTCACGCCCGGCAGGCCGACCGCGCGCCGCCCGATCTGCTGGAAGCGCAGCTGGGCGGCGCTGGACGGGGTGAAGAAGGACGCGCTGCGACGACCGGAGCGCTGCACCTTCTCCGCCGTCGGGCGCCAGCGGCGTTCGTACTCCGCGAGGCCTGCTTCGAGGTGCGGGCCGGTCGCGCGCAGGCTCCTGGCCAGGGCTTCCGCCCCGGCGATCGCGAGGGAGGTGCCCTGCCCGGCCAGCAGCGAGGGTGCATGGGCGGCGTCACCGGCCAGAACGATGCGCCCCCGGCTCCACCGCGGCGCGATCGCCTGGGCCACCAGGTCGTCGTAGAAGCTCTCCGGAGCGTGGGCGAGGGCGCGGTCCACCTGCGGGTGGAGCCCGGCGAACTCGCGCTGCAGCCGCTCCCGGTCCGGTGAGGGGCGCTGCGTCAGGGTCGGGTCGACGCGTTCGGCGAGCATCACCCCGACCCGGGTCCTGTCGGCGGCGTACGCCCAGCCCACCCGACCCACGGTGTCGGTCATCAGCATCCGCTCCCCCAGCTCGGCGGCGAGCTCCGTATCGTCGTACAGGTAGCTCGCGACGCGATAGCCCATCGGCACGATCTCCCCGTGCCCGGGCGCGACCAGCTCGCGCGCCACCGAGCGCACCCCGTCGCAGGCGATGATCAGGTCGGCCTCCCGCGTGGTGCCGTCGGCGAGCTCGACCGCGGCGGGGCCAGGGTGGGCCTCGCTGTGGCCCGAGGCGCGACCTGGGCCCGTCTCCCCGCGGAGCGTGGGATCGTGAATCGCCACCACGCGCGTGGAGTACCGCAGCTCCACCGAGCCCGGCAGCACCGCGAGCAGCCCCAGTTCCACCTCGGGGCGGAGGATCGAGAAGTAGCGCCCGCTGGCGGCCTCGACCAGGGGGCCGACGTCGATGCGCCCGGACTCCTTCCCGTCGGGCATCGCGTAGCGCACCCCCTCGAAGGCGTGGCCGCGGGCGCGCAGCTCCTCGATGATGCCCATCCGCTCCGCGGCGACGAAGCCGGGGCCGAAGAAGTCGATCATGTAGCCGCCGCCGCGCGGGCCCGGGGAGGTCTCGAGCACCGTGACGCGGTGGTCGGGGGCGAGCTCATGGGCAAGGGCGAGGCCGGCGATGCCGCCGCCGATGATCGTGATGTCCATCCCTCGACGCTACCGGCCGGGCGCGGCCGTGCCCAGGCCCTGCCCGGCCGGCGCCGGCGCCAGCGCCGGGCACTCGACCTGGCACCGCCCACGAATGCTTCGTTCTCAGCCGTTCCGGGCGCGGAAGCGGCTGAGAACGAAGCATTCGCCGGGGTGGGCCGGCGGCTACTCGGGCTCGGCCGCGGTGACCGCGACCTCGCCGGTGACGGTGAGGGAGCCCTCGAGCACCGCCTCGTCCTCGTCGGGGTCCACGCCGCTCGCGAACTGCGACCAGTAGAGGCGGTGGTAGGCGCCCTCGGCCTCGAGCAGCGCCTCGTGGGAGCCCTGTTCGACGATGTCGCCGTGCTCCATCACCAGGATCACGTCCGCGTCGCGGATGGTGGAGAGGCGGTGGGCGATGACGAAGCTGGTGCGGTCGCTGCGCAGCGCCGCCATCGCCTCCTGCACCAGCACCTCGGTGCGGGTGTCGACGGAGGAGGTGGCCTCGTCGAGGATCAGCAGCGCCGGGTCGGCGAGGAAGGCGCGGGCGATGGTGATCAGCTGCCGCTCACCAGCGGAGACGTTCGCGCCCTCGTCCTCGATGACGGTGTCATAGCCGTCGGGCAGGGTGTGCACGAAGCGGTCCACGAAGGTCGCCGTCGCGGCGGCGACCACCTCCTCGTCGGTCGCATCCAGGCGGCCGTAGCGGATGTTCTCGCGGATGGTGCCGCCGAACAGCACCGCGTCCTGCAGCACCATGCCCACGCGGGAGCGCACGGCGCCGCGGTCCAGGGCGCGGATGTCCACGCCGTCCAGGCGGATCTGGCCGGCGTCGATCTCGTAGAACCGCATGATGAGGTTCACCAGGGTGGTCTTGCCGGCGCCTGTGGGGCCGACGATCGCGATGGTCTGTCCGGGCTCTGCGGTCAGGGACAGGTCGGTGATCAGCGGCTTCTCCGGTGTGTAGGAGAAGGCGACGTGGTCGAACTCGATCCGGCCGCGGGTGGGGCCGGTGAGCTCGGCGCGCTCGATGCGCTCGCCGCGCGCGGTCCCGCCGGCGCTCACGCCGGAGGTCGTCCCGCCGGCGCTCTCGCCGGAGGTCGCCCCATCGGCGCTCACACCGGGCGTCGTCCCATCGGTGCTCTCGCCGGGCGTCGTCCCGTCGCCACGCGACCCCTCCGCATGCGTCCCCCCGGTAGTGATCTCCCCGTCGGCCTCCTGCTCCTCGGCGTCCAGCAGCTCGAAGATCCGCTCCGCGGAGGCGACGCCGGAGATCAGCATGTTCGCCATCCCCGCCACCTCTCCGAGCGGCGCGTTGAACTCGCGCGAGTACTGGATGAAGGCGGTGACCTGCCCCAGCGACATCTGACCGGCCGCGATCCGCAGACCGCCGACGACGGCGATGCCGACGTAGCCGAGGTAGGTCACCCACTGCATGATCGGCATGATCATGCCGGAGTAGAACTGCGCCTTGAAACTGGCTTCCCACAGCTCCTCGTTGCGCTCATCGAACTGCTCGCGCATCGAGTCCTGACGGTCGAAGACGGTCACCAGGTCGTGGCCGGTGAAGGACTCCTCGACGTGGCCGTTCAGCCGACCCGTGTTGCGCCACTGGGCGGTGAACAGCTTCTGCGACTTCGCGCCGATGATCCCGATGACCACGGCGGAGATCGGCAGTGCGATCAGGGCGATCAGCGCCAGCTGCCAGGACAGCCAGAACATCATGATGGTGATGCCGACGATGGTCAGCACCGCATAGACGAGCGAGGCGAAGGCCTGCTGGAGGGCGGTCTGGACATTGTCGACGTCATTGGTGGTGCGGGAGAGCAGGTCCCCGCGCTGGCGGGTGTCGAAGTACGACAGCGGCAGGCGGTTGACCTTCGCCTCGATCTTCTCGCGCAGGCGGTAGACGATCTTCATCACCACGTCGTTCAGCAACCGGCCCTGCAGCCAGTCGAACAGCGCGGCCACCACGTACATGCCCAGCACGATCAGCAGCAGACGGCCGAGCGCGTCGAAGGCGACGCCCTCCCCGGAGAGGAAGCCGTCGAAGATGACGTCCATCGCGTCGCCGAGGATGGTGGGCGCCCAGACCGTGAGCACGGTCGAGATGATGCCGAAGGCGAGCACGATCGTGAGGCCCAGCTTGTGATCGGAGAAGGTGCCTGCCAGGCGCAGCGCCGAGGGCCAGAAGGCCTTCGCCTTGCGGGGCGCGGACTCGCCCCACTCACTGCTCATCGAGTCCTGCATCTCGAGGATCTCCGCCTCGGAGAGCTCCACGGACCCGGTGGCGCCCTTCGTCGCAGTGCCCTTCTTCGCGTCCTGCTTCGCCGCGCTCCTCGCGGAGGTGTTCCTCTTCGCGCTCATGCCGTCGCCTCCGCGGTGATCTGGGAGTCGACGATCTCCCGGTAGGTCTGCGAGCTCTCGAGCAGCTGCTCGTGGGTGCCCCGGCCCACCACCTTGCCCTCCTCGAGCACCAGGATCTGGTCGGCGCCCGTGATGGTGGAGATGCGCTGGGCGACGATGATCGTCGTCGCGCCCCGGGTATTGCGTGCGAGGCCCTCACGGACCTTCGCATCGGTGGTGACGTCCAGCGCGGAGAAGGAGTCGTCGAAGACGTACACCCGTGGCGCGGCGACCAGGGTGCGCGCGATGCACAGCCGCTGGCGCTGCCCGCCGGACACGTTGGTCCCGCCCTGGGAGACGGTGGACTCCAGGCCCGTCGCGGCGCTCTCGCCCTCGCCGGTGCTGCGGTCCTTCACGAAATCGGTGCCCTGGGCGACGTCGAGCGCGTGCCACAGCTGGTCGTCGTCGGCCGTCGGATCCCCGAAGCGGAGGTTGTGGGCGATGGTGCCGGAGAACAGGTACGGCTTCTGGGGCACGAGGCCCACCGCGTTCGAGAGGGTGGCGCGGGCGAGGTCGGTGACCGGGACCCCGTCGATCCGCACCTGGCCGCTGGTCGCGTCATGCAGGCGCGGGATGAGGCTGACCAGGGTGGACTTGCCGGAGCCGGTGGAGCCGATGATCGCGGTGGTCCTCCCCGCCTCGGCGGTGAAGGAGACGCCGTCCAGCACCGGCGACTCGGCACCGGGGTAGGAGAAGGTGACGTCGCGGAACTCGACGGAGGCACCGCCGCCGTCGGCCTCGAGGGCGACGGGCTGTGCGGGCTCGGCGAGGGTGGGGACGGTGTCCAGGACCTCGCCGATGCGTCGGCCGCTGATGATCGCGCGCGGGAACATCATGAACATGAAGGTGCCCATCATGACGGCCATGAGGATCTGCAGCAGGTACTGCATGAAGGCGGTCAGCGCGCCCACCTCCACCAGGCCTGCGTCCACGCGGTGGCCGCCGAACCAGAGCACGGCGGCGGTGGCCAGGTGCAGCACGATGGTGATGGCCGGGCCCATGATCACGAACAGCCGGCCGATCCTCACCGAGGTGTCGGTGAGAGTGGCGTTGGCGCCTTCGAAGCGGGCGGTCTCGTGCTCCTCCCGCACGAAGGCGCGGACCACGCGGATGCCCATGATCTGCTCACGCATCACGGAGTTGATCGAGTCGATGTTGTCCTGCATCCGCTGGAACAGCGGCATCAGGCGCGTCACCAGCAGGCCCACGATCACCATCAGCACCGGCACGGACACCCACACCAGCCAGGACAGCCCCGGATCCTCCTGGATCGCCATCACGATCCCGCCGATGGACATGATCGGCACCATCACCATGAAGTTCAGCGTCATCAGCACCAGCATCTGCACCTGCTGGACATCATTGGTGGCGCGGGTGATCAGGGTGGGAGCGCCGTAGCGGCCCATCTCCTCGGTGGAGAAGCGGTCCACGCGGGTGTAGATCGAGCGGCGGATGTCCCGGCCCATGCCCATCGAGACCCGCGCCCCGAACCAGACCGAGGCGATCGCGGTGATCACCTGGATCATCGCGACGATCAGCATCACACCGCCGACGCGCCAGATGTAGTCGGTGTCCCCCGTGGCCACGCCGTTGTCGATGATGTCGGCGTTGAGGCTGGGCAGGTAGAGGGTCGCGAGCACGGTCGCGAGCTGGAGGACGGCCACGGCGGCCACATGCGGCAGGTACGGCCGCAGGTGACGCCGGATCAGGGTCCAGAGCATGTGGTGGTCTCCCGGAGCAGGGTGGAACGGCCCGGCCGACGGGATGAGCGACCGGGGGTCTCGAACGAAGACTAGGGCGACGAGAGGACAGATCCTGTCCTCGCACCTCGGTGCCGGACCCGGTGACGGTCTCGCCTCCGGTCCATCCTCGCCTGCGCGGCCTCGTCCGCGCATCCTCTTTTGGTCGGAGATCCCGGGCGCGGGGAGGGCGCTGCGCACGCTCATCGGACCCTGACGAGGACGCCGCCCACCTCCGGTGACGCGCCGGTATCGCTTCGATGAACAGGTGCCCGAAGCACTGCGGCGACGCAGACTGCCGCCCGAGACTGCAGGTGTCCACCCATCGGAGGCCGATCACGGTTCACCGGAACCGGCAGACGCTCCGATCATGACACCGACGGAGATCCCCCATGACGACGCCACTGTTCTCTGTTGTCTCCCGCCGCACCCTGGTCCGGGGCCTCGGCACCGCCGGCCTGCTCACCGCAGGCGGGCTGCTGGTCCCCGCATCCGCCCACGCCCTGTCCAGTTCCGGGGTCCAGAAGTCCCTGTGGGGGCTCTACTACTACGACGGCGTGATCGATGGCCAGCTCGGCGCCATGTCCGTCGCCGCCATCAAGAAGTTCCAGTCCGACCGGGCCCTCGTGGTGGACGGACACGCGGGCTCGATCACCCAGGCCGAGCTGGTGAAGGTCGTCAAGGCGGTGCAGCAGGCGCTGGGCCTCGTGGTCGACGGCGACTACGGCAGCGTCACCCTCGCCGCCGTGAAGAAGTTTCAGTCCTCGAAGGGCCTGGTGGCCGACGGACGGTCCGGAGCGCTGACCATGTCGGCGCTCGGCGTTCGCCGCGTCGTCGGCTCCTCCTCCTCGGGGAAGCTCGTCGTGATCGACCAGATGGACACGGGCTCCTTCAGCGCCGAGAACTGCGGCCCGACAGCCGCGGTGATCGCGCTGATCGCCGTCGGCAGGACCCCCAGCGGGTACCGGACCACCATCACCGGCAATGCTGCGGTCGTGCAGAGCATGAGGGTCGCGTGCGGCCTCTCGCCCGCCGGGCAGCCCACGAAGAAGAGCGTCTCCTACTGCGGCTCGGACCTCACCGACCTGGCACGGGGCATCGGGGCCACCCGGGGCGCGGCCTCGCAGGTCACCTTCGCCGCCGCGACCGATGCCGCCGCGGCAGGAAGGACGACCATCCTGCACGTCAACCATGGGAGGCTGCTCGGCGTCTCCGGCGCGAACTACGGGCACTACGTCGTGGCGCGGGGCAAGGACTCCTCCGGGCGGATCCTCGTCTCCGATCCGGGCCGCGCGAAGAGCATCGGCATCAAGGGCTACAGCCGCGCCACCCTGCTGAACGCCCTGCAGAGGAACCGCGGGCTGATCGTCAGCTGATCCCGGGCCGGTGCGCCCGGGCCGAGGGCTCGTGTCCCGGGCCCGGGGGCACTCCTGCGGGAGAGGTCAGGACATCGCCCGGCTGAACTTCTCCGCCTGCTTCGTGGGGCCGGTGACCACGATGGTGTCCCCCTCCTGCAGGACGGTGTCCTGGGTGGCGGGCTCCCAGGTGCCGCCCACGGGCTTCACCGAGGTGACGGTGACTCCGTACCGGCGGCGGATGCCGCTGTCGCCGAGCCGGGTCCCGGCGAGCTCGGGGCTCAGCGCGGTCCTGACCATCGCGAAGTCGGTGTCGATCTCGATGAAGTCCTGCATCGTGCCCAGCACGATGTGGGCGACCCGGCGGCCCATGTCCTTCTCCGGATAGATCACGTGCGAGAGGCCGAGCTGCTCGAGGATCAGACCGTGCGGATCGCTCACGGCCTTCGCCCAGATCTTGCGGATGCTGAAGCGCAGCAGCAGAGAGGTGACGAGGATGCTGGCCTGGATGTCGCTGCCGATCGCGATGACGACCCGGTCGAACTCGGGGAGGGAGAGCTGGCGCAGCACCTCCTCCTGGGTGGCGTCGGCGTGGACGACGTGCGTGAGCCTGCCGTTGAGCGACTGGACGATGTCCTCGCGCGCATCGATGCCGAGCACCTCGGCGCCCTCGTCCATGAGCTCGAGGGCGAGGGACTGCCCGAAGCGGCCCAGGCCGATCACCGCGACCGATCTGTCGGAGGTCGGGCCGGAGGAGGGACCGGAGCGGAAGAGTCTGTGCTTAGCCAATGATCGGCCTTTCCTTGGGGAGGTCGTAGAGGAGCGTCCGGCGGCGCAGCGCGAGACCGGTGGCGACGGTGATCGGGCCCAGGCGGCCGATGAACATCAGCATCACGAGGATCAGCTGGGCGGAGGTCGGGAGGTCCGCCGTGATCCCGGTGGACAGGCCCACGGTCGCGAAGGCGGAGACCACCTCGAACAGGACCTGGTCGAGGGAGAAGTCGGTCAGGAGCATGATCGCGACGGTGGAGGCGACCACGAGGCCGACCGCCATCACGATGACGGTGATCGCCTGGCGGTGCACCGCCCGGGAGAGGCGCTTGCCGAAGACGGTGACGGCTCCGGCGCCGCGCAGCTCGCCGAGCATGAGGAAGAACAGCACGGCGAAGGTGGTGACCTTGATGCCGCCCGCGGTGCCGGCGGGGCCGCCGCCGATGAACATCAGCAGGTCCATGCCCAGCCACGTCGCGGGATCCATCGCCGAGGTGTCGATGGTGTTGAAACCCGCGGTGCGGGTCTGGGCGGACATCGCGAAGCCGTTGAGGATCCGCAGGTGAGGGGGCATCCCGCCGAGGGTCGCCGGGTTCGTCCATTCGAGCGCCGTGATGTAGACGGTGCCGAGCACGAGCAGCAGCGGCGTCGCCGCGAGCACGATCCGGGTGTTCATCGTCCACAGCCGCACGGTGCCGGAGTGCTTCCACAGCTGCATGAGCACGGGGAACCCGAGCCCGCCGAGCACCGTCGCGCCGCTCGCGGTCAGGAGCACCACCGGGTCATCGGAGAAGGACATGAGGCTGTCGCTGAAGAGTGCGAAGCCGGCGTTGTTGAAGGAGGAGACGGCGTGGAAGACGCCGAGCCACAGCGCCCGCCCCCAGGTCTCGTCATAGGTGAGGGCGAAGCGCAGGGTGAGGATCACCGCTGCGATCGCCTCGATGATGAGCGAGATCCGCACGACGCTCACCACGAGGGTGCGCACGTCCTGGATGCCGAAGCTCTTGACCTCCGCGGCGGCGGTGAGCTTCGAGCGCAGGGACAGCTTGCGGACCACGGCGATCCCCACCACGGAGGCGAAGGTCATCACGCCGAGGCCGCCGAGCTGGATCAGCGCGAGGATCACGACCTGCCCGAAGGCGGTCCAGAAGACGGGGGTGTCGACCACGATCAGCCCGGTCACGGACAGTGAGGAGACCGCCGTGAACAGCGCCTCCATCACCTCGGCACCGCCAGGTCCTGTGGAGGCGGCCGGATGCATCAGCAGCAGCGTCCCCAGGGCGGCGCTGAGGGCGAAGGCCAGGAAGACGGTCCGCGTGGGACGCGGTCGTCGATCGATGCGGGAAGGGCGCAGCAGCCCGTGTGTCGGCACGCGCGGAATGCTACGCCTGCGCCGGGCCGACGGAAGCCTCCTGTGATCCGCAGATCACGGGGAGCTGCGCCGGGCGGCGGCGAGGATGATCAGCATCCCGATCAGGGTGAGGACCGCGCAGGCCCAGAAGGTGGCACGCAGTCCGAGCACGGTCGACCCGCCCAGGGCGATCAGCGGGCCGGAGAGGATCGCGCCGATCCGTCTGGTGTTCATGTACAGCCCCGTGGACAGTCCGGGACGGGAGATCATCTGCTGGAACAGGGTCAGGCCCACACCCCCGATCGCGGCGAAGCACCAGGCGTTCAGCGGTTGCAGCACCAGCAGGAGCACCGGACCGGTCGCGACCGCGACACCCGCGTAGTAGACGATGCCGGCGAGGCAGCCGGTGACGATCAGGCCGAGGATCGAGAAGCGCTCGGTGAGCCGACCGATCAGCATCAGCGCGGGGATCTCGAGACCTGCCGCGAGGCCGAGCGCGACGCCCGCCCACAGCACGTCGATCTCGAGAGTCCTCGGGACGTACACCGCGAGGAAGGACATGCTCGTCGCGTTGGTGGCCTGGAGCAGGACGAACGCGGTGGTGACGAGCGCGATCCCACCGGCTCCGAGGGAGAGGGCGTCCTCGTGGACGACGGGGGCGGCAGGTCCGTCGGCCGCAAGGAGCTCGCGGCGACGGTGGGCCATCATCGCCATCGTGGTGGCGATGTTCAGCAGCGCGACCACCCCGATCGCGACCAGGATCGCCCGGGGGCCGTACCAGCCGATGATCGGCGTCGCGATCGGCGGGCCTGCGACCCAGGCGGCCGAGACCACCGCGCGCATGTTCATGACCTGCCCGGGCCGTGCCCCCGAGTGCCGAAGGTGCGCGAACATCATCGAGGTGCCCACCCCGGCGCGGTTCTGGCCGGTGATCCCAGTCCACCGCTCGGCGCGAGCGCGAGGAAGGGACCGCTGATCCAGGTACCGCCAGTACCCCCTGCCCGCGCAGCCCTCGTCGTACCCTGACCGGATGGACCACCGCAGCGATGTCCGCGACTTCCTCACCAGCCGTCGTGCGCGCCTCACCCCCGAACAGGCCGGGATCGTCTCCGGCGGGCGCCGACGCGTCCCGGGACTGCGCCGCGAGGAGGTCGCCTTCCTCGCCGGGGTGAGCGTGGACTACTACATCCGCATGGAGCGCGGGGACCTCGCGGGGGTCTCCCCCGAGATCCTCGACGCCCTCGCCACCGCCCTGCACCTCACCGATGCCGAGACCGACCACCTCCATGCCCTCGCGCGCGCCGCAGGGCCGGGCCCCGTGCGCCGACGCACCCGACGGGCCGACCCCGCGATGCGCCCCTCGTTGCAGCGACTGCTGGATGCGATCACGGACGCCCCCGCATGGATCGCGACCCCGCGGAAGGACAAGGTGGCCCTCAACGCACTGGGCAGGGCGCTGCACGCCCCGATGCTCGAGGATCCAGAGGCGCGCGGGAACAGTGCCCGATTCGTGTTCCTCAGCGACGCCTCGCGCACCTTCTACCCGGCCTGGGAGCGCTCGGCGGACAGCATCGTCGCCTCGCTGCGGATCACTGCGGGCCAGAATCCGCGCGACACGCACCTCTCGGACCTCATCGGTGAGCTCGCCACCCGCAGCGAGGACTTCCGCCAGCGCTGGGCCGCGCACGACGTCCGATACCACCGCTCGGGCGTGAAGCAGATCCTCCACCCCGAGGTCGGCGAGCTCGAGCTCACCTTCGAGGGCCTCGACCTGCCCGGAACGCCCGGGTGGATGCTGTTCGTCTACACGGCGGAGCCCGGCTCCCCGAGCGAGGAGCGGCTGCGGCTGCTCGCCTCCCTCGCCGCCTCGCACGACGACGATGCGCGCCACGAGACGGCCGAGGCACGCGAGCGGTGACGACGGGCAAGCCGATGAGGACCCTGCTGGTGGGCTGCGGGCGCGTCGGCGTGCGCGTCGGGGAGCTGCTGCACGCCGGTGGCGGGGAGGTGCACGCCCTCCGCCGCGACCCGAGCGCGCTGCCGCCCGCGTTCGCGCAGATCGCGGCGGACCTCAGCGCTCCCCTGCCCTTCCCGCTGCCCGCGGTGGACGCCATGGTCATCACGCTGGCCCCGTCGGTCGCTCCGAGCTATCGCGAGCCGCTGCAGAATCTCGCCGCCGCGCTCCCCGGGATCCCGCAACGCACCGTGTTCACCTCCTCGACGCGCGTCCTCGAGGGCTACGACGCCTCGCGCCCGCTCACCGAGGCCGATCCCGCCCTCCCCCGGTCCGAGCGTGCCCGCATCCTGGTGGAGGGCGAGCAGCTGGCGCGGGAGCTGTTCGGCGCGGTCATCCTGCGCCCGGCGGGGATCTACGGCCCCGGCCGCGACCGCCTGATCAGAACGGTCCTCGAGGGGCGCCCCGTCGAGCACGAGCGACGCACCAACCGGATCCACGAGGTCGACCTGGCCCGGGCGATCCTCGCGCTGCTCGAGGCCCGACAGCCGCCCGCGCTGCTGCACGCCGTGGACACCACGCCGGCCCGTCTCGGCGAGGTCGTCGCGCACCTCGCCGAGCGTCTCGGCGAGCCGGTGCCGCCGCGCACGGTCCCGGATCCGGGGGCAGGCACGGTGCTCGACGGGGCGGCGCTGCGTGACCTCCTGGGCCCACTCGAGTTCCCGAGCTTCCGCTCGGGCTACGATGCGATGATCGACACTTGAGCCGCTCCGAGCCCGTGGCCATGCAGATCCGGGCGCTGCTCGGCTGGTGAACCGCTAACGAGCGCCCGATGCACTGAGTCGCCGCACGATCTCCTCGACCTGGCGCGGATCGGCCGTGGTCCGGGCGTCGACGGTGATCGCGTTCTCGTCGGTCGGAGCCTCGAATCCCGCGCGATGCGCCTCGAGGACGGCGTCCGTGACGTCGGGCCGGCTCCGGCTCTCCCGGTTGGCGCGGACACGCTCCTGCTGCAGATCGTGGCCGATCTGCACCCAGACCAGCGCGAACGGGGCGCCGACGCGATCCGCGGTGGCGCGCCACTCGTCGCGGAGGAAGCGCGGCGACCCGGTGTCATCGACGACGACGTGGCGCCCCTCCTCGAGGAGAGCCCCTGCACGTTCGTGGGCGATGCGGTTAGTGGTGGCCCATTCCTCGACCGGAATCCCCTGGCCGCCGTCCAGGCCACGTTCCTCGTTGATCGCGTCGAGGCTGATCACGGTCGCGGGCAGCGCCTGGGCCAGCCGACCCGCCAGCGTGCTCTTGCCGGAGAAGGAGAGCCCGCACATCAGCGTCAAGGTCATGCCGGAACCCTACGGGGGCTCGAAGCGCTCCGGCGCGGGGCACGTCCTCGAAGGTCCGCGGGCGGAGGATCACTGAGCCGTCGCGAGATCAGATGGGGTCCGCATCAGGGATGGAGATCGACCGCCGTCCGGGTGCCGGCCCGTGCGGATCCCAGCCGGCTCTCGCGTCACTTGCTCACGCCGTGACGGGCGGTGCCTCGGACGTCAGGCTCCGGCAGCTCTCGTCGAGGACAGCGCCAGCTTCTCGACGAGCTCCTCGGGGATCGGCTTCTTCGCGGTGAACGTGACACCGGTCTTCGTTGCCTTCAGCCCGGCGGCCGCGATCTCCTCCGCGTGCTCCGCGATGGCTGCGGGCTGGAGGTACAGACCGCACTGCTTCGTGAACGCTGCGTACCCTGCGACGATCGTGCCCTCGATCCGGAATCCGGGCATGTCGTAGGCGACGACCTCGTCCGCGTCCGGCAGTGCACCGGCGAGCGTGGAGCGCAGCTGCTGCAGGAGGGGCCGGAACGCCTCGGGGGCCTGCGCGATGTAGGCGTCGTGGTCGATCGTCGCCGTCATGGGTGCCTCGCTTCCGCTCGCTCCCACCGGTGTCCGGAGGAGCGATGTCAGCGTATGCCGGGCGCTCAGTCTGCGTCCACAACGCCGGCCGTTCCCAGATGGCCTCCGGCCGGCTGCGCCACATCTCGCATCCGGCACCTCTCGCATCCGGCACCGCGCGTCACACCTCGCGCTGCGAGTCGCACCTCGCACCGCGCGTCACAAAGCGGGGCGATAGGGGTGACCTATTCCCCCGCTTTGTCACTCTTGCGGCGCGGGGCACCGGGAATCGTGGGCGGGGCACCGGGAATGGCGGGCGGATCGCGGGTGGGCCTCGAGGAGGAGCCTGCGGGCCGCGTCCCTCGTGGCTCAGCCCGTCACGAGCGCCGCCACGAGCGGCAGCACAAGGGTCATGACCAGGGCGTTCAAGACCATGGCGGCGCTGGACCAGCCGCCGGCCACGGTGGATTCGGCGAGCACGCGGGAGGTGCCGATGCCGTGGGAGGTGAGGCCGACGGCGAAGCCGCGCGCCCGCTCGTCCCGCACCCGGGCAAGGGACAGCAGGGCAGGGCCGAAGGCGGCGCCCAGCACGCCGGAGATCATCGTGAGCACCACGGCGAGCGGCACGGAGGCCTGCAGCGCCTCGGCGATCGACAGCCCCACGGGCGAGGTCACCGAGCGCGGCAGGGCGGCGCGGAGCAGGTCGTCCCCGACACCGAGGAGCGTCAGGACGCCGACGGTGATCGCGATGCTGAACACTCCCCCGACGATGAGCGCCGCGGTCACGGCGGGTGCCGCGCCGACGAGGGCCCGTCCGTTGCGCAGCAAGGGAAGGGCGAGGGCGACGGTCGCGGGTCCGAGCAGCATGGTCAGCAGGCTCACCTGCTCGAGGTAGACCCCGTAGGGCAGCCCGGTGAGCAGCAGGACCGTCGCCACGATGGCGGTGGTGACCAGCACGGGCGAGAGCACCCCGGGCCGGCCCGTGCGGTGGTAGAGCCAGTGGGCGACGAGGTAGGCACTGAGTGTGAGGGCGAGGCCGAAGACCGGCAGGTGGATGAGTGTGCTCATGCCGGCGAGCCCCCGAGCTGGGGGACGGGACCCGGACCGGACTCGTCGCCCGATCCGTCGCCGGGCCCGTCGGCCGGTCCGCCAGAGGAACCGTCGGGGGATCCGTCGCCCAGTCCGTCGGCCGGTCCGTCGGCCGATCCGTCGGCCGATCCGTCGGCCGGTCCGTCGGCCGGTCCGTCGGCCGTGCCTCCCCGTCGGCGATCCTGGCGTCTCAACAGCGCCTGCAGCACCATCCCGGAGACGATCAGCGGCACCAGGAAGGAGCCGCCGACGGCGAGCGCGAGCGGCAGGGCGTTCTGGGCGAGGGACTCCAGCTCCAGCACGATCCCGACGCTGGGCGGCACGAACAGCAGCTGGAGGTGCGCGAGCAGCGGGGTGGCGGCGGGTTCGGCGGCGCGGGCCACGGCGCGGGTGGGCCGCAGCACGCCGAGCACCACGAGGAGCATGATCCCGAGCACCACACCGGGCACGGGCAGGCCGAGCAGCGCCGAGGCGGCCAGGCCCACCAGCTGAGCGAGCAGCAGCACCACGAGGCCGAGCAGCACAGGAGGCAGGAGGGCGGCGCGTGACATCCCGGCCAGCGTAGCCCGCTCCAGCCCCGAAGAACCGCGTTGACCACGGCCGACGGCGCCCCGCACACTGCCCCCATGCCGCTCTACCCCGCGCCCCGGCCGGCCGTGCCCCTGGCCTTCCCGCTGCTCGGCGAGCACGTGCTGCTGCGCCCCTTCGAGCAGTCCGACGCCCCCGCCGCTCACGGGGTGTACGGGGACGAGGAGGTCATGCGGTACGTGGGTGAGGGCGGAGCGGTCGGCCCGGAGGAGGCCGCGCGGATGATCGCCGAGTACGGCCGGCACCAGGAGGAGCACGGCTTCGCCTTCTGGGCGGTGGTGGAGCGGGAGAGCGGGATCCTGATCGGGGACGCGGGACTGGAGGTCACGGAGCACGGCGTGGAGCTCGGGTACACCCTGGCCCGGCCGTGGTGGGGCCGAGGACTGGCGACCGAGGCCGCGCGACTGTGCCTCGCGGCCGCCGCCGGGCCGCTCGCCCGGCCGCGCCTGGTCGCCCTGGCGGATGTCGAGAACCCCTCCTCCGCTCGGGTGCTGGAGAAGATCGGCTTCCGCAGGAAGGGCCGCAGGACAGCCTTCGGTCGTGCACATCACTGCTTCGAGTGGGTCGCTCCGGGGCCTCGCTGACCCTGCCGCGCACGCCGAGCACAGCCAGGACCTGGGGCGATGCCGCCCGGGGCACGCCACCCGAGGGCTTGTGGTCTGCCCGACAAGAGCGGAGGATCACGCCCGACTTGCCGCGACCGGGCTCCATCTACCAGCGTGGATACCCCCTCGACGGCTGCGGGACGCATCCCCGCCGCCGTCGGGACCGTCGTCCGCTGTCCCCGTTCGAGGCGCCCCTGCACCCCTCTCATGCGCCCCTCGGAGGTCACCGGGATGACCAGTCCCCTCACCGCCCCCCTCAGCCGTCGCAGCGCGCTGCGCGGCCTCGGCATCGTCGGCCTCACGGCCGTGGCCGGCCTGTTCGCCTCCTCGCAGGCGCACGCCGCGAGCGATCTGGTGGTCGTCGACCAGATCGGCACCGGGCGCTGGGATGAGGAGAACTGCGGCCCGACCTCGACCGTCATCGCGATGGTCGCCGCGGGCCGGACGGTCGAGCACTACGTCTCCGGGACCGAGGGCGCCGCGGTGGGCGGCAACGCCCGCGCCGTGCAGGAGATGCGCGCCCGCTGCGGCCTCTCGCCGTGGAACGACCCCTCGGTCAAGACCGTCGACTATGTGGGCGCCTACCTCTCGGACCTCGAGAAGGGGATCCGCGACACGGGCGCGCGGGCCACGCGCGCCCTGTTCAAGGAGGGGATGGAGGCGGCCGCCCACGGCGCGGTCGTGATCCTGCACGTCCATCACGGCCGGCTGCTCGGCGAGGAGAATGCGGACTACGGCCACTTCGTGGTCGCCCAGGGCGAGGACTCCGAGGGGAACATCCTGGTCTCCGATCCGGGACGGGCCCAGAGCATCGGCATCACCGCCTACACCCGCGAGCAGCTGCTGCGCGGCCAGCAGGGCGACGCCACGATCGTCAGCTGACCCGGCCGACCACCCCGGCTGTCACGCTCACGGTTCGACGAGCCCCGTGCGGTAGGCGATGACGGTGGCCTGGGTGCGGTCCCGGGCGCCGAGCTTGCGCAGCACGGACGCCACATGGGTGCGCACGGTCTCGGTGCCGAGCACGAGCTGCGCGGCGATCTCGGCGTTGCTCGCCCCGCCGGCCACCGCCTCGAGCACCTCCTGCTCCCGCGAGGTGAGGGCCGGGCCGGTGTGCTCCGCGGTCCGGGCGCGGGGCCGCAGCAGGTCGCGCACGGCCGCCGGGAACAGCAGGCTGTCACCATGCGCGAGGGTGCGCACCGCCTGCACCATCTCGTGCGCCCCTGCGCGCTTCAGCAGGAAGCCCGAAGCGCCGACGAGCAATGCGTCCAGCACATACCCGTCGTGCTCGAAAGTCGTCACGACCAGCACCTTCGGTGGGTCGGACAGGCGCAGCACGAGCTCGGTGGCGCGGAGGCCGTCGACCTCCGGCATGCGCACGTCCATGCACACCACGTCCGGGGAGTGCTGTCGGACCAGGCTGAGCGCGGAGGCCCCGTCGCCCGCTTCTCCGACCACCTTCAGGTCGTCCTCCGCCTCGAGGATCATGCGCATCCCCTGGCGCACGAGCGGTTCATCGTCGACGAGCAGGACCCGCACGGGCGGCCGGAGTGCAGCGGCGCCGGGGAGCGGGCCGGCCGAGCGCGGAATCTGCGCTGAGCTCCCTTCGGGGGTTCCCGCTGAGCTCCCGGCGGAGGTCCCGCCCGGGGTCTCGGCAGGAGTCTCCGCCGGGGTCTCGGTCCGGCGTTCGGCGGGAGTCTCGTGGGCGGTCATGGTCGGGGCCTCTCCAGGAGGATCGGGACGATGGCGCGGGCGCGCCAGGTGTTCTCGTGCGGGCCGGCCTCCATCGTCCCACCCGACAGGGCGAGGCGCTCGCGCAGGCCCGACAGCCCGCGGCCACCGGTCCGGCGCGACGACGACTGCGGGGGCACCGCACCGTCAGAGGGCCCAGCACCGTCAGAGGGCCCAGCACCTGCGGAGCGCCCCGCACCGGCCACGCTCGCAGGGCCGGCGGAGTGCGCCGGGCGGGCTGCGTCGGCCGGTGCCGCCAGCGGGTTCTCCGCCTCCACCACCACTGCGCGCTCCCCCGCCTCGTCCTGTCCGGTCCGGATCCGCAGCGTCACCGGGCCCTCCCCGCCGTGGCGGTGGGCATTGGTCAGCAGCTCGGTGACGACCCGTGCCAGGTGCTCGCCCTGGACGGCGGGCAGCTCGGGCAGCGCCTCGCAGTCGGCGTGCAGGGCCATCCCGGCTCGTCGGTGGTCCTCGAGCACCGTCTCGAGCGGTGGGAGCACGGCCGGCACCGCGGGCCCGTCGGCCCGATCGCGGCCGCTCCCCTCCTGCTCGCTGCCGGCCTCCGCGGCCCCCGCCTCCCGGAGCGGTTCGTCGCGCAGCGTCGCGAGCACGCCGTCGAGCTCGATCAGGGCGTCCCGCGCCGTGGCCTCGATCCGGGCCAGGGCGTCACGGGCCGCCTCCGGGTCGCGGTCCAGCACGCGTCCACCGGCCGCGGCCTGGATGCTCACGATGGTCAGCGAGTGGCCGATGCCGTCGTGCAGATCCCTCGCGATCCGCAGGTGCTCGGCCTCGCGCTCGGCCCGGTCCAGCGCCACGGCGAGACGATCGCGGGCCGTCGGCCCCAGGAGCCGCGGGGCGAGCGAGGCGGCGAGTGCCCCGAGCGGCCAGGCGGCCAGGACCGCCACGAGGATCGCCCCCAGGGCCAGTGCCCCGAGCATGCCGCGACCTGCCGCCCCGGCCGGGACCGGGACCACCTCCAGCCCGCTGTGCAGTCCCGCTGCGCCGGCCACTGTGACCGCCGCGGCAGGCAGCAGCATGGTCAGGCACCCCGCCGCGACCATTCCCAGCAGCAGGTGCAGCTGCACCCACAGCACGTCCTGCACCCGGTGCACGAGGCCCGGCCGCTGCGGCACGACCAGCTCGGACCGCACGCCGATCATCGACCGGGCGGCGGTGACCTCGAGCTCCCGTACGCCGGGCACGAGCCCCAGCAGCCCGCCCAGCAGCACGGCGCACAGCACCCCGAGCAGCAGCTGCGGGATGCTCACCAGCGCCTCCCGGGCGAACGGGATCACGAGCGCGAGGACGAGCACGACGGTCGTCCCGATCGCCGCGCCCGTCATCAGCCACGCGAAGCGGCTGCCCTGTCCTCGGAGGGTCACCCGGCCATCCTCGCGGAGATCGGGCCCTCGGCGCGAGTGTCGATGGTCGAGCGCCGGTGGCCGACGTACCCGCTCACGGCGAGCGCGAGCATCGGGCCCCAGAACCAGCACGGGAAGATCAGGGCGAACTCGAGCATCGAGGCCAGGCCGAGGGTCGAGGCCCCCAGCACCATCGGTGCCGCCGCGAAGCACAGCAGCGCCGCGATCGTGAAGCCCGGAACCGCTGCCGCGGCCACCGGGACGGGCCGCCCGCCCACCAGCGGGAACCAGCGCGGGAACACCTCACCCCAGGGACGGATCAGGCCGATCGTGAGCAGCACGCCCAGCCAGGCGCCCAGCGACAGGGCGAGCCCCCAGGCACGGGTGCTGGGATCCGCCGCCGCCAGGTCCCCGCCGAGCAGCGGCCACGGGGTGAGCCAGGTGAGGCGCGCGAGCGCGTACGGCAGCGGCCCGCAGGCCGCGAGCAGGGTGAGCAGCCTGCGCCGACGCACGGTCCATGCCCCGAGCCGCGCGAGGTGGCCGGTGCCGCGCAGCGCGGACCCGCCGATCGCGGCCCAGACGGCACCGGCGGCGATGAAGTGCGCTGTGGTGAGGATGGCGCCGCCCTGGCTCAGCATCGCCGGCAGCATCATCGTGGCCAGGTGCAGGATGAGCTCCGCGCCGGCGACCGCCGCGAGCGCGAGCAGCACCAGCAGCGGCACGCCCACCATCCATCGTCCCCGTCCCCCGTGGATCACCAGCAGCACCCCGATGGTGAGCAGCAGCAGCGGCATCGCCAGCGCGATCAGGTAGCCGGTCGCCGCGAGCGTCAGGAAGCTCGCGAAGCCCAGACCGAACAGTGCCACCTGGAGCGCTCCCACCACGACCAGAAGGGGAACGGCGGGACGGGAGCGACTCAGCAGGCGGCCCGCGGGGCGGGACAGCCCCACCAGCCCGACGACCGCGCCGAGCAGGGCCAGGACGAGCTGGGCGGTATGGAGCGGTCCCGCGCCGACCAGGACGAGCAGCGGCGGCGGCACCGCCTCGGCGCCGAGGACCGCGCTCTCCGGGACGATCAGCCAGCGCAGACCGAGCGCGGCGGAGATCAGGCTGCTCAGCGTTCCCAGCAGCAGGAGGCGGCGGAGGGTGCGGGAGGGGGAAGATGCCCGGGGCGGTGCGGACGAGCGGGGCTGTGCCGGCGAGGGCGGGAGCGAGGGCGAGGGCGAGGGCGAGCGATACGGGGCGTCGGAGCGAGGGGCGGGTCGTGTGTCCATGCCTCGAGCCTCCGCCCGTCGGCCGCGCCGCACCTCCCCCGCACGGGTGAACAGCCTCCCCCGGTGACGACGCCTCCCCGCCCGTGCCGGCGGCTCAGCCCATGAAGATCCCGTTGCCCGGGCCCAGCGGCAGGTCGAGCACGAAGAAGACCGCGAGGATGAGGGTCCAGATCACCCAGAACGGGATGACGAAGGGCAGCATCCGCGCCATCAGGGTGCCGAACCCGGCGCTCGGCTCGTACTTCCGCACCATGCCCAGCAGCACGATCATGTACGGGTTCATCGGGGTGATCACCTGGGTGGCGGAGTCTCCCACGCGGAACGCGGCCTGGGTGAAGGCGGGCTCGTAGCCGATCAGCGCGAACATCGGCACGAACACGGCGCCCATGATCGCCCACATGCCGGAGCCGGAGATGATGAACAGGTTCAGCACGCTGGCCAGCAGGATGAAGCCGAGGATGGCGGCGAAGCCGTCGAGCCCGGAGGCCTCGAGGCCCGCGGCGCCCGTCACCGCGATCCAGGTGCCGATCCCGGACCAGTTGAACAGGGCGATGAAGTTGCCCAGGATGAAGGCGAGCACCACGAAGGGCAGCATCTCCTTGATCGCGTCGGACATCATCCGCACCGCGTCGCGGCTGCTGCGCAGGCTGCCCACCACCACGCCGTAGGCGATGCCGACGACGGTGAAGTACGCGACCACGATGAACACGATCGAGCTCAGCAGCGGTGACGTGGGCAGGAAGCCGCCCTCCTCGTTCCGCCATGGGGAGTCCGGGAGCAGGAACGAGACCAGGAAGGCCGCGGTGAGCCCGACGGCGCTGAGCACGGCGATCAGCAGGCCCTTGTTCTCGGCCGGAGTGAGCTTCGCGCGCATGTGCTCGGCGTCGGTGGTGTCTGCGGCGCCGGCGGCGTCGGGCTCCTCCCCGTCGGCCGAGATCTCGTCGCGGCTGATGCCCATCCGCACGATGCGCGGCTCGACCAGCTTGTCGATCACCAGGCCCGCCACGACGCCCAGGATGATCGAGGCGACGATGTTGAAGAACCAGTTCGAGACCGGGTTGACCGGGGTGAAGTCGTAGCCCGGCAACGCCCCCATCACGGAGGTGGTGATGCCGGCGAACAGCGCGTCCAGCGAGGTGGGGACGATGTTGGTGGAGTACCCGGCGCCGGCTGCGGCGAAGCCTCCCAGCAGGCCCGCCATGGGGTGGCGTCCGGCGGCCTTGAACACGAGCGCGGCCAGCGGCGGCACCACCACGAAGGCGGAGTCGGCCATGATCGAGGAGATCACGCCCACGAAGCCCACCACGTACGGCAGGGCCCATGCCGGGGAGGTGCCGAACAGCTTGCGGATCGCGGCGCCGAGCAGCCCGGAGTGCTGGGCGATGCCGATCGCGAGCAGGATCGGCAGCACCGTGGCCAGCGGCGGGAAGCCCACGTAGTTCGCGCCGAGGTTGGTGGTCAGCCAGGTCATGCCCTCGCCGGTGAACAGGCCCTTGATGACGGTGGGCTCATCGGTGCCGGGCACGGTGACGGTGATGTCCGCCGCGGCCATGGCGGTGGAGACCACGCCCGTGATCGCGAACAGGATCAGGAACAGCATGAACGGCTCGGGCAGCTTGTTGCCCGCCCATTCGACCTTGTTCAGGAGCCGGTCCGTGACGCCGGGCTTCCTCTGCAGTGCGCTGGTGTCGCTCATGGGGGCTTCCCTCGAGTCGTGGGGTCGGGACAGGGCGATCGGGACAGGGCGATCGGGTCAGGGCGGTCGGCCGCGGCAGGCGGGCCGACCGACGCCGCACGCTCAGTCGAAGTAGCTCGGCACGTCGATCGCGCCGCCGGCGGCGGCGAACTCCTCGGTGACCGCGGCGGCGAGCGCGGGGTCGTGGAGGGAGTCGAGCACGGTCGCGGCCAGGCCGTAGGCCCCGTCGGCCGCGGCGGTGCGCGCGTCCTCGCCGACGGCGGCCGCCGCGAACTCGCGGGTGTGCAGCGCGACCTCCGGCGAGGAGATCCGGATGACCGGGTGGATGCCGGGGATCCGATAGCTGACATTGCCGAAGTCGGTGGAGGCGGCCAGCGACGGCGAGACCACGCCGTGGGGCAGCGGGTCCCGGCCGCGCCGGCGCTGCGAGAGGACCCAGCGCCCGGTGAGCGACTCATTGGTCCGCACCGGCAGGGACGGCGGATGCTCGTCCCAGTGGATGCTCACGCCGACGCCGGCCATCAGCGCGGCGCCGCGGGCCACGTCCTCGACGCGACGGGAGAGCTCCTTGAGGGTCTCGGGGCGCTGGGAGCGGACGTACAGGTCGAGCTTCGCGTGATCAGGGATGACGCTCGCCCGCTCGCCGCCCTCGCGGATCACGGCGTGGACGCGATCCGTGGGCGGGGTCTGCTGGCGCATCAGGCCGATCCCCTGGTACATCAGGCTCGCCGCATCCAGCGCATTGCGGCCCATGTACGGCTGGGCGGAGGCGTGGGCGGTGTGACCGTGGAACTCGACGGTGAGGGTGCGGCGGCCCAGCCAGGTCTGATCGGCCAGGTCGTAGCCATAGGGGTGGGCCATGACCGCGGCGTCCAGGCCCCCGAAGGCGCCCTCGCGGGCCATGTGCTCCTTGCCGGTGTGGCCCTCCTCGGCGGGGGTCCCCAGGAGCACCACCCGGCCTGGCACGGCCGACGGGTCCGCGGTCGCGAGCGCGGCCAGCGCCAGGAACGCGCCCAGCCCCATCACCGCGATGACGTTGTGGCCACAGCCGTGCCCCACTCCCGGCAGGGCGTCGTACTCGGAGAGTATCGCATACGTCGGCGCGTCCTCCCGGTCGGCGCCCGCGCCACGGATCTCGGCCCGGAGCGCGGTGTCCAGGCCGTGGACGCCCACCTGCGCCTCGACGCCGTGGGCGGCGAGCACGTCGGCGATCGCGCGGGCGGAGCGGTGCTCCTCGAAGGCGACCTCGGGATGCTCGGCGAGGTCGAGCATGAGGGCGACCATCTCCTCGGCGCCGGCCGCGACCTGCTGCTCGAGCTGCTCGTGCAGCGCCTCGGGGGCGCCCGCGAAGGAGGAACCCGGGTGGGAGGAGGTCCGCATCGACGTCTCCCGCTCCTCGTCGAGCTGGCGGAGGTAGGCGGTGGACACCTCGGTGTGCTGGGCGCCGTCGCGCGGCGTCGACTCGAAGGACATGCGGGTAACGGTAGGCCACGGCCCGACGACCCGCGGAGATCTCTCGGCGGACGGACGGGGACCGGTCGGGGAACGCTCGGTCAGGGTGTCCGGGACGCTCACATGTGACCTGCGCGAACCCGACACCGGCCCGGAACGGTGCGAGGCGTAGCCTCGAGGCCCCCACCGCGTTCCCCTGCAGAAGAAGAGCTCCCCATGTCCCAGCTCAGCGATCTGGTCGACCCGGCCGCCATCGTCCTCGACGCCCCCGCCCCCGAGTGGCGTTCGGCGATCCGACAGGCCGGGGACCTGCTGGTCTCCGTCGGCGCCACCACCGACGCCTACACCGAGGCGATGATCCGCACCGTCGAGGAGCACGGCCCGTACATCGTCATCGCCCCGGGCTTCGCCCTCGCGCACTCCCGTCCCGACGATTCCGTGCTGCGCACTGCGCTGTCCTTCGTGCGCCTGGCCGAACCCGTCCCCTTCGGCAACGCGGCCAACGACCCGGTCACGCTGGTCATGGCGCTGGCCGCCGCGGACTCCTCTGCGCATCAGGCGGCGCTCGCCTCCCTGGCCGGGGTGCTCGCAGATCCGGAGCGCCGGCGCGCCCTGGATGCCGCAGCCGATCCTGCCGCGGTGCTCGCAACACTCGGGGCCGAACGGCCGTCGACCGAGGGGGCGGACGCCGACGGAGCAGACGCCGGCGGAGCGGGCATCGCCGCTCCCGCCGCCGAGGACCCCGTTGCTGCGGGTCCTGATGCCGTGGACCCCGATGCCGTGGACCCCGATGCGGTCCCCTCCAAGAACCTCATCCTCACCGTGTGCGGGAACGGCCTGGGCACCAGCCTGTTCCTGAAGAACACCGCCGAGCAGGTGCTGGACCGCTGGGGCTGGTCGCCCTACCTGGACATCCAGGCCACCGACACCATCTCCGCCAAGGGCCGGGCCACGGACGCGGACGTCATCCTCACCTCCGGCGCGATCGCCGAGACCCTCGGCGACCTCGGCGTGCCGGTCGAGGTGATCGAGAACTTCACCTCCCAGGCGGAGATCGACGCCGTGCTGCGCCGCGTCTACGCCGTCTGACCCCTCCGCCCGACACCACCGCCCCTCCCCGGCGGCCCGCGCGCCGCCGCTCCCCACCCCACCGTCACGGAGCAAGACCATGAACGTGCTCGTCACGATCGCCGAGTTCCTCGTCAACGAGTTCCTCAGCGTCCCCGCCTATCTCATCGGCATCATCACCGCGATCGGCCTGATCGCCCTGCGCAAGTCCGTCGGCCAGGTGGCCGGCGGCGCCCTCAAGGCCGTGCTCGGCTTCCTGCTCATCGGCGCCGGAGCCACCCTGGTCACCGCATCCCTCGCCCCGCTCGGGATCATGATCCAGGGCGCGCTCGGCGCCCAGGGCGTCGTCCCCACCAACGAGGCGATCGCGGGCATCGCCCAGGAGCAGTTCGGCGCACAGGTCGCGTGGCTGATGATCCTCGGCTTCGTGGTCGCGATCCTGCTGGCGCGCTTCACCCCGCTGCGCTACGTCTTCCTCACCGGCCACCACCTGCTGTTCATGGCCACCCTGATCACCGTGGTGATGGCCTCGGCCGGGATGCCGACGGTCGTCGTGGTCGTCCTCGGCGCGGTGCTGCTCGGCGTCCTGATGGTGTCCCTGCCGGCCCTCGCCCAGCCCTGGACCCGCCGCATCACCGGGGACGACTCGATCGCGATCGGCCACTTCGGCACCGCTGGCTACATCGCCGCCGGCGCCGTCGGCCGCCTCGTGGACCCGCAGGGTCGCAGCCGCTCCACCGAGGACCTCAAGGTGCCCGAGTCCCTGCGCTTCCTGCGCGACTCCATGGTCGCCACCGCCCTGTCGATGGTGCTGATGTATCTCGTGGTCGCGGTCGTGTACCTGGTGCGCGCCGGGCAGGCCACCGCCTTCGACGCCTTCGAGGGCGGCGCGAGCGACGTCGGCAACTACCTCATGCAGTCCGTGACCCAGGGCCTGCAGTTCGGCATCGCCGTGGCCGTGATCCTCTTCGGCGTGCGCACGATCCTCGGCGAGCTGGTCCCCGCCTTCCAGGGCATCGCCGCCAAGGTGGTGCCCGGCGCGATCCCGGCGCTGGACGCCCCGATCGTCTTCCCCTACGCCCAGAACGCCGTGCTGATCGGCTTCCTCTCCAGCTTCGCGGGCGGCCTGATCGGCCTGCTCGTGCTCGGCGTGTGGCTCGGGCCGGTGCTCGGCCTCGCTCTGATCCTTCCGGGACTGGTGCCGCACTTCTTCACCGGCGGCGCGGCGGGCGTCTACGGCAATGCGACCGGCGGCCGGCGCGGCGCCGTCGCCGGCGGCTTCGTCAACGGTCTGCTGGTCACCTTCCTGCCCGCGCTGCTGCTGAAGGTGCTCGGCTCCTTCGGCTCCGCGAACACCACCTTCGGCGACACCGACTTCGGCTGGTTCGGTATCCTCATCGGGTACTCCGCCCGCACCGGCGTCCTGCCCGGCATCGTGCTGCTGGTCGTGGTGGCCGCGGTGCTCCTCGGCGGCGCGATCCTCATGCAGCGCCGTGTGGTCGACGCCGGCTGGGACCCGTCCCCGGCTCGCACGGCCGTCGGCGCCTCCGCGACGCCGAGCGGCGACCCCGCAGCCGCACCGCAGCGCACCGCCCCGGGCGCCGGGAGCTACCCGAGGGTCGCTCCCCCGGTCGGCGCGCCGACGCCCCCGCCCCCGCCGGCCGACTGACGCGCCCGGGGCGCACCGGTCCGGCCGACAGCCCGTAGGCCGGACCGGTACGATTCACCAAGTGCTCCGCGGCGATCCCGCGCCGGCACCCCCGTACGGACCGCGCACCCCTGCGGTTCCCGGTCGCCTCGTGGCGACCGCCACGGACGTCGTCACCACGGCGTCCCTCCCGCGAGCCGTCACCGTCGTCGGCTCTTCTCCCTCGCGCCGTCCCCCTGCGGCGCAGCTCCCCGGAGGCTCTCCATGAGTGCAACGTCCCCATCTGCCGGTGCGGCCGCCCCGAGCGCCGACCGCGGTGCCTTCTCCGGCCGGACCGCGTTCATCTTCGCGGCGATCGGCTCCGCCGTCGGCCTCGGCAACATCTGGCGCTTCCCCGCGGTCGCCTACGAGAACGGCGGCGGCGCGTTCATCCTGCCGTACCTGGTCGCACTGCTGACCGCGGGCATCCCGCTGCTCTTCCTCGACTACGCTCTCGGGCACCGCTGGCGCGGCTCGGCCCCCGCCGCGTGGCGCCGCTTCCGCCGCTGGACCGAGTTCATCGGCTGGTGGCAGGTGCTCATCGCGCTGATCATCGCGCTGTACTACGCACTGATCCTGGCCTGGGCCACGAACTACACGATCTTCTCCCTCGACCAGCGCTGGGGTGCGGACGCCGGCGCGTTCTTCGACGAGTACACCCAGGCCCTCGGCGGGGCCGACGCCACCGTCTCCTTCGACTTCGTGCCCTCCGTGCTGATCTCGATGATCGTAGTGTGGCTCGCGGTGATCGTCGTGATGTCTCTCGGCGTGCAGAAGGGCATCGCCGCCAGCTCCGCCGTCTTCATCCCGCTGCTGATCGTCATGTTCATCATCCTGGTGGTGCGCTCGCTGTTCCTGCCCGGCGCGATCGACGGCCTGGACGCCTTCTTCCAGCCCAACTGGGCCGCACTGACCGATCCCGGCGTCTGGATCGCGGCCTACGGCCAGATCTTCTTCTCGCTGTCGGTGGCCTTCGGCATCATGCTCACCTACTCCTCCTACCTGAAGAAGAAGACCGACCTCACCGGCTCCGGCCTGGTGGTCGGCTTCGCCAACTCCGGTTTCGAGATCCTCTGCGGCATCGGCGTGTTCTCGGCGCTCGGCTTCATGGCACAGGCGCAGGGCGTCGCGATCGACGAGGTCGTCACCTCCGGTGTGGGCCTGGCCTTCATCGCCTTCCCGACGATCATCAGCGAGGCCCCGGCGGGCGCCATCATCGGCGTGCTGTTCTTCGGCTCGCTGGTGCTGGCGGGCTTCACCTCGCTGATCTCCATCGTCGAGGTCGTCATCGCCTCGATCCAGGACAAGTTCGGCCTGGCTCGCGTTCCCGCGACCCTCGTGGTCAGCATTCCGATGGCCGTGGTCTCCATCGTGCTGTTCTCCACCACCATGGGGCTCCCGCTGCTGGACGTGATGGACAAGTGGGCCAACGAGTACGGGATCGTCGCGGCGGCGGCCGTCTCCACGATCGTGGTCGCCTACATCGTGCGGGGTCTGCCCACCCTGCGCGACCACCTCAACCAGCGTGGCACCTTCCGGATCGGCTGGATCTGGATGCTGTGCGTGGCAGTGATCGCCCCGGTGGTGCTCGGCGTCACGCTGATCTTCAACACGATCACCCTGGTCACCTCCGAGACCACCTACAGCGGGTATCCCGGCTGGTTCAACCTGGTGTTCGGCTGGCTGATGGCGATCGGTCTGGTGGTCGTCGCGATCGGGCTGTCGCTGATCCCGTGGTCGAAGAACTCCAACCTGTACAAGACGGACTCCGACGGCGACCCGATCGCCCCGGAGGCCGTGGCCGGCAAGGGCCTGATCACCACCCCCGAGGCCGCGACCCCGCACGAGCTGCGCTCCGCCCCGTGACCGCGTGGCGGAGCCGTTCGCGCGACCCCGCCGACCGGCTCCGCCGCCCCTCAGCCCGACCTCCCGTCCAGGAGCTCCTCGCTCCTCCCCACCTCAGGAGTGATCATGTCCTTCGCCTCCATCGCCATGATGATCGTCGCGATCGTCACCGTCTGGGGCGGCCTCGTCGCCGCCATCGTCAACCTCACCCGCCACCCCGAGGCCGACGACTGAGCCTGCTGGCGTCGCCGAGCACTCGCGCTGCCGCCCCCGTCGGCGCCCGTCCACGCCCCCGGTGTCGCCGATTCTGCGCTGAGGACCTGTCCGCGGCCGTCCCATAGGCCCTCAGCGCAGAATGGGGGCGCTCGCCGAGAAGGGCACCGGTTCACGCCGCCCGTCCCCTCCCGTGCCCTTCCTCCCCCATGCCGAGTTCTCCACAGCGCACCGCGACCGATGGCACCCCGGCGATGCGGCGTCTACGGTCCGAGCATGCGCGCCACTCCCCTCCCCGGCGGCGCCCTGCTCCCGCGCAGCCGATGGCGCGAGATGGGCGTCTCCACCACACGCCTGGCCGGTCCCCAGTTCCTCCGGCCGCTGCCCGGTCTGCTCACTCCCCGCGATCACCCGGCCTGGTTCGACGACGTCGCGTCCGCCCTGCAGACGACGCTGATCCCCGGCGCAGTCCTCAGCCACACCACTGCAGCTGTCCTGTACGGAGTACCGGTCCCCGTCGACGCCGACAACGGGATCGGACTCCTGGTCCGCCTGCGTGATCCTCGCAGTGGCCGGCGACGGCTGAGCCTTTTCGCCCGTCGGGACTCCCCCGAAGCACCACCCCTGACGGACCTCGATGCTCTCGCTCCGGGACATTCCGCGCTCGAGCTGAGACTCCCTCGCATGCACTGCCGGGTCCCTCCCGACCGGAGTCGGAGTGCGGGACGGAACGTGACGGTTCATCAGATGGCGCCGGGCGCCACCCGCAGGTGGCACGGCCTGCTCCTCTCCTCCCCCGCTGAGCTGCTGCGGGAGCTGGCCACGACTCTCGAGCACGATGAGGTGGTCATCGCGATCGACCACTTCCTCGGTCCGAACAGCGCTTTCGGGGCGGCGACCCGTGATTCCGTGCGGCGTGCGCTCACGCCCTACCGCCGACGGCCGGGATATCGAAGGGTGTTCCGAGCGCTCGCCGATGCTCGTGAGGGTGTCGAGTCCCCCGGTGAGACGCGAACCCGCCTGCTCGTCACCCGCGCCGGGTTCCCCGAGCCGATCCCGAACCTGCGCGTCCCCGATCCGCACAGCGGGATCACTCGGCGCATCGACAATGCCTATGCCTCGCTCCTGATCGGTGTGGAGTACGACGGGGACATGCACCGACGCAGAGGCGCATGGAGGGAGGAGCACGCTCGACGGGACTCCTTGGAATCGGCGGGATGGACCCTGCGCCGGCTGACAGCGGCCGACATCCGTGCACCTGGCCGCTTCCTCAGCGCGCTGCGACGCACATTCCTCGCAGGCGGCCATGCGGCTCCGCCGGAGAGCGCCTGGCGAGGTGCTGCGGGCAGGGCTCTACGCCGACCGATCCCCCGCCCCGCGTCACCCCAGCCCTCGTCGCGCCGCCCCGCGTCGCCCCAGCCCTCGTTGCCCCGCCCCGCGTCGCCGTTTTCACGCTGAGGACCTATGTGGGCACGGCGCACAGGTCCTCAGCGCGGAATCGATGCCCGGCCATGCGCTACCCTTCCCGCATGCACCTGCGCATCGACTATCGGCACGGCTCTGGGACGAGCCGCGCCGTGGTGCGCGCCGAGGCCGTGAGGCAGGCGAGGTGACGTAGCACCGCTCGACCCAGAGCCCCAGGCGAGGACCACATGGTCCTCGCCTTCTCCGTTTCCACGGCAGGGGCTGGTCCCGAGGTCCCTCGCCCTCCCGAGAGGACCCCCATGACCACGCCGACCCCGCACCGGCCCGTCGCCCACCGACCCGCCGATCCCCGACCCGCCGACTCCCAGCCCGCCGTCCCCCGATCCTCCGACCTCCCACCGACCGCTCTCCGGCCCGCCGACCAGGTCGTGCCCGGCTCGGACGGAGCACCGGACGGACCCACCTCCCCTGAACAGCTGCTCGCCGCCCTCGAACGCACCACGGACCAGATCGTCGGACGCGAAGACCTGCTGACCCGACTCCGCGAGGGACGTCCCCTGCGCATCAAGTTCGGCGTGGACCTCACCGCTCCCGATCTCCACCTCGGCCATGCGGTGAACCTCTGGATGATGCGTGCCCTCCAGGACCACGGCCACACCGTGATCTTCCTGCTCGGGGACACCACCAGCCGCATCGGGGATCCGACCGGCCGCAACACCACCCGCCCCGTCCTCACCGAGCAGCAGATCCGCGAGAACGCCGAGTCCTTCCTGGGTCAGGTCACTCGGGTGCTGCGCACCGAGCCGGGGCTGCTGCAGATCCGTCGGAACTCCGAGTGGTTCGACGAGATGGGAGTCGCGGGCCTGCTCGCGGAGCTGAGCCTGGTCACGCACGGGCACCTCGTCTCCCGCGACATGTTCCGCTCCCGGATCACCGCGGGGACCGAGATCGCGATGCACGAGCTGATCTACCCGGTGCTGCAGGGCTTCGACAGCGTGGCCCTGGCTTCGGATCTGACGATCGTGGGCACCGACCAGCTGTTCAACGAGGCGATGGGGCGGGAGCTGCAGGTCAAGCACGGTCAGGTGCCGCAGACGATCATCACCAGCACCGTCACGCCGGGGCTGGACGGCGGGCCCAAGCAGTCCAAGTCGCTGGACAACTACGTGGGGCTGTGCGCGGCGCCGGAGGAGAAGCTCGGCCGGCTGATGACGCTGCAGGACGAGCTCGTGGGGCAGTGGGCGCTCGTCTACTCGGACCTGCCGCTCGAGCAGGTCGAGGAGCTGGGCCGACGTGCGCGCCTCGGCGGCGTCACGGCACGCGATGCGAAGCTCGACCTTGCCGAGGCGATCGTCGCGCGGTACGACGGGGCATCCGCGGCGCAGCGCAGCCGCGGGGAGTTCCTGCGCGTGTTCTCGGCACGGCAGCAGCCCCGCGAAATGGTCCCGCTCGCGCTGCGCAGCCCGACGATGACGGCACTCGACCTGGTGACGACGGCGCGTCCCGAACTCTCCCGCAGCGAGGCACGACGCCTCCTGGCCGGTGGCGGGGTGGAGCTGGAGGGACGCCGCCTCCCGGACCCGGAGGAGCTCCTGACCCTCTCACCCTCGCAGGTCCTGCGTGCAGGGCGACGGCGCTGGTTCCGGCTCGAGGTCGCAGATCCACCGGCGCCCGGGTGAGGCACCGGCATGCCCCGGAGCATTGTGCGCTGAGGACCGATGCCGAGCGGACACATAGGTCGTCAGCGCACAATCGGTGCGTTCGTCGCCGCCGCGCAGGGTGGTGAATGTGACCTGTGCCGTCCCGGTTCGCACCACCCCGGAGCGTCCGGTACGCTGATGCCTGCTCTTACGAGCGCTGGAGGATTCGCCTAGCGGCCTATGGCGCACGCCTGGAACGCGTGTTGGGTTAACGCCCTCGGGGGTTCAAATCCCCCATCCTCCGCTCACGAAATGGCCCCTGGCCTGCGATCTCGATCGCAGATCGGGGGCCTTTCGCATGCCCGGCGCAGGTCGCCCTGCATGCCCGCGGCGCATCGCACCGCGCGCTGTACGGATATCCTTTGCCCAGGAGAGTCCCGACACACGCGAGGGGGAGTCGATGTCGAGCTCAGGATGGGGTGGACCCGGCAATCAGCCGCAGGGCGAACCGTGGCAGAACGGGACCCCGCAGGGCGGCACCCCACAGAACGGCTCCCCGCAGAACGGGGTCCCGCAGGGTGGCCAGCCCCAGCCGGGGAGCGCTCCTCAGGGCGGCCAGTTCGGCGCCCCCTCCCCCGCCCCTTGGCAGTCCCCACCGTCGGCGCCCCACCCCGGCTTCCCGCAGGGCCCGGGCGGCCCTCCGCAGGGCCCGGGATACGGCCCCCCGCAGGGTCCCGGCGGCCCCCCGCAGACACCCAGGTCCAAGCGCCCGTGGGTGATCGCGGGCGTGGCGCTCACCTGCGTGTTCGCGATGCTGCTGGTGGTGGGAGGCGGGATCACGTTCCTGGTGCTGAACCAGGGCGGCGAGGAGGCCACCGCCGGGCCGGAGTCCCCGACGACCACCGCGGAGGACCCGGAGTCCTCGACCCCGACGGAGTCGGCCACCTCTGAGACGACCACGCCGGAGGCGGCCGAGGAGTCCCCCTTCGAGGTGGTGGCGCCGTACGACCCGCCCACCGGCTCCGCCGATGAGCTGTGGGAGGTCATGGAGACCAACCCCTTCACCGAGGGCACGCTGCCCGCCCTGCCCTCGTGCGATCTGCCGGACACCCCGGTGGAGCCGAGCGTCGAGGAGCTGGAGGCCGTGCTGAACGCCTCCGCGACCTGCCTGAACCAGATCTGGTCCACGGCGAGCTCGGACCGCGGCCTGCCCTGGGTGAGCCCGAAGATCGTGGTCTACCACCACCCGGACGTCCCGGCCGACGCCACCTGCGACAACGGCTTCGCCGCGGACTTCCCGCGCATGTGCAACCTCGACTCCACCATCTACTGGCCGGACGGCTACGGGACGGCCCGGGAGTTCTCGGACCCGGCGAACGTCCCGGGCGGCTACCTGTGGGACCTCTCCTTCATCTACACCAACACCATGACCTGGAACAGCTCGCTGACCGTCTATTACCAGACGATGCGCGACCAGCTGGAGACCACCGACGAGGAGCGCTTCGACGAGGCCTGGCGGCGATTCGCTCTGCAGCGTCAGTGCATCGCCTCAGCCACGTCGATGCAGGTCCCGAGCGGAGCTGAGCCCACGCCGGCCCTGCGGGACGCCCTGACCGACACCCGCAGCTGGACCGAGGGCGAGCCGCCGCACACCATCAGCCCCGAGGCCCGGGTGCGATGGATCTCGGCGGGATTCGACTCCGGTGGTGACCTCTCCGCCTGCAACACCTGGGCGGCCGACGTCGAGGACGTGACCTGACCACGAGCCCGCCGGCGCAGTACCGGGATCGCAGGGCCGCAGGGACGGGAGCGTGATGAGCAGCAGGGGCGAGGGCGTCGAATCCCCCGAGGACGCACCTGATGACCACGACACCGTGATGCGCCCGGCGGTCCCTCCGGCGGCGGACGGGTCCTCGCAGCCCTCGCCGACCTCGCAGCCCCAGCAGCCCTCGCCGCCCCCACCGCCGGAGTTCATCGATCGTGCGCCCTTCGGGCGTCCGGCCGTGCCCGATCAGGGGCCGATCCAGAGCTTCGACCGTCGGCCCCGCCTCGACAGTTCCGCGCAGCCGCCGGACCTCCGGACGACGCCGAGCCCTCAGCCCGCGCCAGGCCCCCGGCCGGTGACGGATCCGGGTCCGAGCTCCCCGTCGGCCATCCCGCCGGGGATCGACGCCACCCGCTCCCCGCGGCGCCGCGGCCTGCTGCTCCCGGCGGTCGCCTTCGGCTGCGCGATGCTCCTGCTGCTGGGCATCGGCGGAGGGCTGACGGCGCTGTGGCTCGCGAGCCCCTGGGACCGTCCATCCGCCACGGCGACCGGCGACCCGGCCGGCACCGATCCGGAGGGAGCTGACCCCCACGGCACCGGACCGGCCGACGGCTCCCCTCGCGCCGAGCCCGGGCACTGGCAGCCGTTGACGGACGGCCAGACCCCGGTCGGGGATGCGGAGGAGCTCCAGCAGGTGCTCACCGATAATCCCCTGCTCCAGGCGCAGCTGTCCGGGCCCGGGGGCTGCGCACTCCCCGACGTTGCGGGCGGGGCGGTGCCCGCGGCGGAGCTGACGGCGTTCCTGCAGGACGGCGCCGACTGCCTGGCCACCTCCTGGGCCGACGCCCTGCGACCGGCGGGCATCGAGTTCGAGGCCCCCGAGGTGGTCACCTACACGACGGACTCGCTGCCCGCCGACGCCGCCTGCGAGCCCGCGCGTTTCACCGACGCCGCGCCGGTGGTGTGCCACGGCGACAACACCCTCTACTGGCCCTCCGCCTGGGACCCCGGGTTCTCCCACACCTCGGCCGAAGAGGCGCCACAGCTGTACATGTGGCACCTCTCGTACTCGTACACCCTGTTCGTGCTGTCCGCGGCGTCGCTCGACGGCTACTACGGGGCGCTGCAGGTCGCGCTGGCCGATGATCAGGAGGGGGCCGACGGGGCGCAGCGCCGCTGGGCCCTGCAGATCTCGTGCCTGTCCTCCGTCGCGGTCTTCCAGCTGCCGACGGGGCCGCAGCCCGACGGCCGGGTCGAGGACTTCGTGACCTCGACCGAGGCGCAGGCGTCGCCGGCCACTTCCGGCGAGCCCTCCCCGCAGTCGCGCGCGGCGTGGGTGCGGGCCGGGCGGGACAGCGGCGGCGACCTCGGCGCCTGCGGGACCTGGTCCGCGCCTGCGGGCGAGGTGGCCTGAGAGGCGGCGTCGGAGCCGTCGGCCCTCTCGGGGCTCGGCGGTCGGCCTCAGCACCCGATCTCAGAACAGCGCCGGCTGTGGGGCGAGGTCCAGCGCGAGCGGGGCGGACAGCGCAGCGGACCGTGCCCGGCGAGCACCGTCGGCCGCGAGCCGTCGCTGCTCGGGCTGGTCGGTGTCCTCGTGGGAGGTCAGGCCGTGCCGCTCCAGCAGAGTGCGCAGCCGGCGCGCGAGGGTGCGACGGTACCCGGCCGGGGCGTAGGAGGAGCTCCCGTAGAAGCGGCGGTAGCCGGTGGCGAGCTGGGGATGCTCCCGCTCGATCCATTCCAGGAACCACTCCTTCGCGCCGGGCCGCAGGTGCAGCGCGCCGTGGATGACGTGCTCCGCTCCGGCCTCGGAGATCCGGGCGAGCGCCTCGTCCAGCTGGGCGTCGGAGTCCGTCAGCCACGGCATGATCGGCATGAGGAAGACGGTCACGCGGAACCCGGCATCGGCCGCGGCGCGCACCGTGGCCAGGCGTGCCGCGGTGCTCGGCGTGCCCGGTTCGACGGACTTCTGCAGCGCGTCGTCGAACACCGCGATCGACATCGAGAGGTCCACGGGCACGCGCTCCGCTGCCTGAACGAGCTGGGGCAGGTCTCGGCGCAGCAGGGTGCCCTTGGTGAGGATCGAGATCGGCGTGCCGCTCTCGGCGAGGGCGGAGAGGATCCCGGGCATCAGCCGGTACCGCCCCTCCGCCCGCTGGTAGGGGTCGGTGTTGGTGCCGAGAGCGACGAGGTCCCGCCGCCAGGAGCGCCGCTCGAGCTCGGCCCGCAGCACCTCGGCGACGTTGACCTTGACCACCACCTGCTGGTCGAAGTCCGCCCCCGCGTCCAGCTCGAGGTAGCGGTGGGTGCTGCGGGCGAAGCAGTAGACGCAGGCGTGCGAGCAGCCGCGATACGGGTTCACCGTCCACTCGAAGGGCATCGAGCTGGAGGCCGGCACCTTGTTCAGCGCCGATTTCGCCGTGACCTCGTGGAAGGTGACGCCCTGGAACTCCGGGGTCTGCACGCTGCGCACCAGACCGGACAGGCCCAGCAGCGCCGGGGACTGCTGCCCCTCCGGTGCCCGACCGATCTCCTGCCCACTCCATCGCATGCACACATTCGAACGCCTGTTCGACCCGATGTCAAGGTGGGGCTGCCGCGGGAGCGATGGGGAGCCGCCGGGCCGGGCGGCCGACGGACCGCCCCGCCCCTCGGCCGTCCCAGCACCTCACCGGGAATCCCGGCACGTCAGCCGAGCGTCGCCGGCCGCTCCCACGCCTCGCCGCGCACGTGCTCGTCGAGGAAGCCGAGGAAGGTCTCGTACCAGACCTGCGCGTTGCCGCGGCCCTGGATCCAGTGGCCCTCGTCGGGGAAGTAGAGGTAGCGGTGGCGGGTGCGCCCCTCGGCGTCGCGCGGCGTCGCGGAGAACTCGTGGAGGTCGTACCAGAGGGCATGACCCTGCGCGATCGGCACCCGGTAGTCCTTGTCACCGTGGATCACGAGCATCGGGGCGACGATGTCGGCCACGGAGTCCTTGGGGTTGAAGTGCGCGTTCTGCTCCCGCATCGGCCGCTCCCACCCGGAGTTGTCGGTGGTGGAACCCATGGTGGCGGTGTCCCACAGGGAGGCGTGGGTGACGATGCAGCGGAAGCGGTCACCGGTGTGGCCGGCGACCCAGTTCGCCATATAGCCGCCGTAGGAGCCGCCCGCGAAGGCCGTGCGCTCGGCGTCGATGTCCGCACGGGCGATCGTGGCGTCGGTCAGCGCCAGGATGTCGGTGTACGGCGCGCCGCCGAGCTCGTGCTGACCGCGATCGATCATCGACTGGCCGTAGCCGGTGGAGATCGCCGGGTCCGGCAGCAGCACGGCATAGCCGGCGGCGACGAAGGGGCCCGGGTTCCAGCGGTAGGTCCACGCGTTCCACGAGCCCCAGGGCCCGCCATGGGCGAAGACGACCAGCGGATGCGGGCCCTCTCCCTCGGGCAGGCGCAGCCAGGCCCGCAGGGCGGTGCCGTCCTCGGCGGTGGCGGCGACCTCGGTGAGGGTGCCGGTCTGCGCGACGGCATCGGCCGGGTTCGGCAGCGCCTGCACCTCGCCGGTGGCCGGATCGATCCGCACCGGGTGCGGGGCGACCGCGATCCCGGAGGCGGAGGCGATGATCGCGCCGCCCGCGATCGAGGCCGAGGAGAAGGCGAGCTCCTGCTCCGGGCCGCCCGCAAGACGGCGTGGGGCCGGGTCGTGGACCCCGCCGATCCACACGGAGCCGCGCCCCTGGTCGTCGCTGGTCGCGACGAGGGTGTCCTCGTCCAGCCAGATCGGATCCACCCAGTGATCGAGCTCCGGCCAGACCGGGGTCGCCTCGCCGGTGGCGAGGTCGAGCAGTTCGACGCCGACGCCCATGGCGGCCGTCTGCGTCCAGGTGCGGTGACGGCCGATGAGGGCGCGGCCGCCGTCGGGGCTGAACGCGCCGGGACCGTGCTCGACCTCGGCCGTGCCCTCGCGGAGCAGACGCGGCGCCTCGCCGCCCACGAGGTCCAGGAGGTACAGGTCCGGGACGGCGAGGAGGTCGCCGCGGGAGTCCTGCACCGCGATCAGGGCCCGCTCGCCGTGGCGGTCCACGGTCCAGTCCAGCAGCCGGCCGGCCGGCATCGGGAGGTGGCGGAAGTGGAGGACCTGGGTGGGCTGGTCCTCGTCGTCGCCGTCGGCAGACGAGGCCTGGGCGTCGGCGCCGGCGGGTGCCGGGGTGCGCTCGGCGAGCGCGAGGTCGCCCGGCAGGGCGGCGATCGCGAGCACGGGCCGGGTGGGGCCGAGGTCGTGGTCCCAGTAGCGGGTGGGGAATCCGGCGTGGAAGGCGGCGGTGACCTTAGCCGTGGAGCGCTCCTTGGTCAGCGCGGCGTGCTCGGTCTCGTCGGCCGCCTGGGAGTGCACCTCGAGCTCGGCGATCAGGTGGCGGCCCGCGACGGTCAGGCCGCCGAAGCCGCCGGGCCGGGAGGCGAGCTCGCGGGCCTCGCCGCGCTGGGGCAGGCCCCACAGCTGGGCGTCGTCGGCCTCCTCGCCGTCCTCGCCCACGCGCTTCGCGGTGAAGAAGGTGGTGCCGTCCTCGGCTGCGGCGACGGCGCCGACGGAGGCGCTGCCGCGGGTGAGCGGGAGCAGGCGGTCGCCGTCGATCTCGACGAGGCTGCTGCGGTAGGCGGTGCCCTTGGCGTCCGGCCGGGACACCTTCGCGAGGATCCGGCCGCCCTCGGTGGTCTCGAGTCCGGCCACTCGGGCCGCGTCCAACAGGGTCGTGAGGCTCTGGTGTGTCATGGGGCACCATCCTGCCAGGGACCGGCGGGCCCATGTCACGCACCAGGGCGATCACGAGCCCATTCCCCCGCGTTCGTGACACCGGCACCTCTCGCCGGCGCCGAGCGGATCTCCGCGCGCCACGGCGGGACGAGGGTGCCCCGCCGCGGCGCGCGTCCTGGTTCAGAGGCGGGAGAGCGCCTGGTCCAGGTCCGCCAGCAGGTCGGGGAGGCTCTCCAGGCCCACGGAGAGACGCAGCAGGTCCTCCCCCACGGCGAGCTCCGTGCCCTGCACGGAGGCATGGGTCATCTGCGCGGGATGGTTCACCAGCGACTCCACCCCGCCGAGCGATTCGGCGAGGGTGAACAGGCGGGTGGACTCGGCCACCGTGCGGGCGGCCTCGCCCCCACCGGTGAAGGACACCGAGAGCATCCCTCCGAAGCCGCGCATCTGGGCGGCGGCGAGCTGGTGCCCGGGATGGCCGGGCAGGCCCGGGTAGTGCACGGCCTTCACGCCCTCGCGGCCCTGCAGCCATTCGGCGATCGCCTGGGCGTTCTCCGAGTGGCGTTCCATGCGCACGCCGAGGGTCTTGATCCCGCGCGTGGTGAGGAAGGCGTCCAGGGGCGCGGAGACCGCGCCGGCGGCGAACTGCAGGAATCCGATCTTCTCGGCCGCGGCGTCGTCGTCGAGCATCACCGCGCCCCCGATGACGTCCGAGTGTCCGCCGATGTACTTCGTGGTGGAGTGCACCACGATGTCCGCGCCGAGCGCGAGCGGGTTCTGCAGGGACGGGGAGGCGAAGGTGTTGTCGACCACGAGGAGGGCACCGGCCCGGTGGGCGATCTCGGCCAGCGCGGCGATGTCGGAGATCGTCATCATCGGGTTCGAGGGCGTCTCGACCCAGACCAGGGCGGTGGATCCGCCGGTGACGGTCTCCTCCACGGCGGCGAGGTCGGACATGTCGACCACCTGGTGGCGCAGGCCCCAGGGACCGAGCACCCGGTCGATGAGCCGGTAGGTCCCACCGTAGACGTCGTTGCCGATGACGATCCGGTCCTCGGGCTTCAGCAGGGCGCGGATCAGGGCGTCCTCGGCGGCCAGGCCCGAGGCGAAGGAGAACGCGTGGCGCGCGCCCTCGATCGCGGCGAGCTGCTCCTGCAGCGCGGTCCGGGTGGGGTTGCCCGCCCGGCCGTACTCGTACCCGCCCCGCAGGGCGCCGATGGCGTCCTGCGCGAAGGTGGAGGACTGGTGGATCGGGACGTTCACCGCGCCCGTGGCGGCATCGGGCTCCTGGCCGGCGTGGATGGCGCGGGTGTCGAATCCGGGGGTGGTCTCGGTCATCGTGTCTCCTGTGTCGCGGCGTGGGTGAGCAGATCGTGGTGGGTGAGGAGCCCGACGGCGCGGCCGCCGTCGAGCACGAGGGCGGAGGGGACGCCGGCCAGCAGGTCGGCCAGGGCATCGAGCGATCGGCCGACGCCGACGGTCGGCATCTCGCTCAGGTGCTCGCTGACCGGCTCGGTGGGCGAGGCGCCCGCGCGCAGCGCCTGGGCGAGGCCCAGCGCGGTGACGGCGCCGCGGATCTCGCCCTCGCGGGCCGGCAGCGGCGCGGCGAGGACCGGGATCTGGCCGAGCTGCGAGGTGCGCAGCGTCGCGGCGGCGTCGGCGAGGGAGGTCTCGGGGCCGACGGAGACCACCTCGCGCTGGGCGTCCAGCAGGTCCCCGGCCACGGGGCCGTTCTCGGCGCGGGTGAATCCGTGGGCCAGCATCCAGTCGTCGTGGAACACCTTGCCCAGGTAGCCGCGGCCCCCGTCGGGTGCGATGACGACGACGACGGCATCGGCGGGCAGGTCCTCGGCCGTGCGCAGGGCGGCGACCACGGCCATGCCGGAGGAGCCGCCGACGAACAGCGCCTCCTCCTCGGCGAGGCGCCGGGTCATGGCGAAGGACTCGGCGTCGTCGACGGCGAGGGCACGGTCGGGCACGGCGGGGTCGTAGTTGGCCGGCCACATGTCCTCGCCCGCGCCCTCGAGGAAGTAGGGCCGTCCGCTCCCGCCGGAGTACACCGACCCGTCGGGGTCGGCGACGACGACCTCCACCGCACCGCCCGAGACCTCCTTGAGGTAGCGCCCGGTGCCGGTGACGGTGCCACCGGTGCCCGCGGCGACGACCAGATGGGTGACCTGCCCCGCGGTGTCCTCCCAGATCTCGGGCCCGGTGGTCTCGTAGTGGCTGCGCGGGGCGGCGGGGTGGGAGAACTGGTCGAGCTTGTGGGCGCCGGGGATCTCCCGGACCAGACGATCGGAGACTCCGTAGTACGACTCCGGGCTCTCCGGCGGCACGTCCGTGCGGGTGACGACCACCTCGGCGCCATAGGCCCGCAGCACGTCGAGCTTCTCCGCGCCCACCTTGTCCGGTGCCACGAAGATGCACCGGTAGCCCTTGCCCTGGGCGACCATGGCGAGGCCCACGCCGGTGTTGCCGCTGGTCGGCTCCACGATCGTGCCGCCGGGGGCGAGGGCGCCCGACGTCTCGGCATCCTCGATCATCGCCGCCGCGATCCGATCCTTGATCGATCCGCCCGGGTTGAGGTACTCGAGCTTGAGCAGGACCGTGGCCCCGATCCCCTCGGTGACACGGTTCAGGCGGACCAGCGGGGTGCCGCCGATGAGGTCGACCACGGAGCGGGCGTACGTCATCTCCCGGCTCATCGAGTCCTCCTCAGGTGGGGGTGGTGCGCCTCCACCACGTTCGGATGGGCGCGCACACGGCTCTTCAGCGCGTTGAGACCGTACTCGGCGAGGATCTCGTCCTCGTCGGCGTCGGCGGTCACGCCCCGTGCCCGGGCGGCCAGCTCGGGCGGCAGCTGGATCCTGGGGAAGACGGCATCGAGGGAGGGGTTGTGGAAGTAGGGCACGGAGATGCGGTCCGTGCCGACGGGCGGGGCCAGCACATGGTGCCGGGTGGCCTTGAGGTAGCCGTCGGTCGCCCATTCGAGCATCTCGCCGATGTTGACGATCAGCGCACCCTCCACGGGCGGGACGTCCAGCGCCTGGCCCTCGTGCTCGACCTGCAGGCCGCGGGTTCCCGGCTCGACCAGCAGCAGGGTCAGCACACCGAAGTCGTTGTGCCACCCCACGCCCTGCTCGGTGCCGTCGGGCGCCTTGCCGGGGTACCGCACCACCTTCGTCAGGGAGGCGGGCGCATCACCGAAGGCGTCGGCGAAGACGTCGCGCCGCTGCCCCAGGGACTGGGCCCAGGCGGCGAGGAGCCGGTCGGAGACCTCGGCCATCGCCGTGTTCCACGCGGTGAGGACGGTGCGCAGCTCGGGCAGTGCGGCGGGCCACGGGTTCGGGCCCTGCAGCACGTTGTGGTCCGGGTGGCCGGGCCCGGTGGGCAGGGGGTCGCGTTCGGGGCCGACGTCGATCTGCTCGCGCCAGTCGACCTTCCCCTGCGTGCGCTCTCCGCCGATGCGTGTGTAGCCCCGGAAGTGGGGGTTCAGCGTGTTCTCGATGGCGAGCTTCTCCGCCTCGGGCAGGGCGAAGAACTGCCGGGCCACGTCGATGAGGCGCGGGGCGAGCTCGGGGTCCACGCCGTGGCCGACGAGGTAGAAGAAGCCGACGTCGTGCGTGACCTCCCGCAGGGAGGTGCGGAACTCCTCCGCAGCGGCGGGGTCACGGGCGAGGGACAGGTCGAGGACGGGCAGGGACAGCGATGTCGTGGTCATGGGGGTCTTCCTGGTCGTGGGGGCAGCGAGGTGTCAGCGCGCATGCGCCGCAGGACACCGGTCTGCACGCGCCCGCGTCAGGTCCGCGACGAGACGACGCACCATAAGTAGAGCCATGGGGAGACATTAACAAAGATTTCCACCCATGAACCACAGTGTCATGCGGCGACGTGCGTCACCGCGGAGTTGCGCCCCGTCGCTAGGTAGTTTAAAGTTGAAGCAATCTCGGAGGGTTCGCCGGAACGGGCTCCACGGCCGCCCGACTCCCCTCCCGAGGCCCCGACCACCACTCCAGGAGCGCCTGCCATGCAGTTCGGAATCTTCACCATCGCCGACATCACCCCGGACCCCACCACCGGGAAGGTCCCCACCGAGAACGAGCGCCTGCAGTCCATGATCGAGCAGGGCAAGCTCGCCGAGCAGGTGGGCCTGGACGTCTTCGCGATCGGCGAGCACCACAACCCGCCCTTCGTCACCTCCTCCCCCACCACCACGCTGGCCTATCTCGGCGCGCAGACGGAGAGGATCATCCTCTCCACCGCGACCACGCTGATCACCACCAACGACCCGGTGAAGATCGCCGAGGACTACGCGATGCTGCAGCACCTCACGGGCGGCCGCGTGGACCTGGTGATGGGCCGCGGCAACACCGGCCCGGTCTACCCCTGGTTCGGGCAGGACATCCGCAAGGGCGTCGAGATCGCGATCGAGAACTACGACCTGCTGCGCCGACTGTGGACCGAGGACGTCGTGAACTGGGAGGGGAACTTCCGCACCCCGCTGCAGCAGTTCACCTCCACCCCGCGCCCGCTGGACGGCGTGGCCCCGTTCGTGTGGCACGGCTCGATCCGCTCCCCGCAGATCGCCGAGCAGGCCGCGTACTACGGCGACGGCTTCCTGCACAACAACATCTTCTGGCCCATGAGCCACACCAAGCAGATGGTCCAGCTCTACCGCGAGCGCTACGAGCACTACGGCCACGGCGCGGCCCACCAGGCCTATGTGGGCCTGGGCGGTCAGGCGTTCATGCGCAAGAACTCCCAGGACGCGATCACCGAGTTCCGCCCCTACTTCGACAACGCCCCCGTCTACGGCGGCGGCCCCTCGATGGAGGACTTCACCGCGCAGACCCCGCTGACCGTCGGCTCCCCCGAGCAGGTCATCGAGCGCTACCTGATCATGGCGGACAACGTCGGCGACTACCAGCGCCAGATGTTCCTCATGGACCACGCGGGCCTGCCGCAGAAGACGGTCCTCGAGCAGATCGAGCTGCTGGGCACCGAGGTGGTCCCCGTGCTGCGCCGTGAGCTCGAGGCCCGCAAGCCGGCTGACGTCCCCGAGGCCCCCACCCACGCCGCTCGCGTCGCCGCCGCGACCGCCGAGCACGGCGCCTTCGACGACGCGTACAAGTTCGAGACCGGCGACAACTGGACCGGCCTGCGCGCCGAGGACGCCCGCCGCTGAGGCGAGCCCTACCCCGCCCAGCCCCCGCCCCGAGGGCCCGAGGCCCCGAGGCCCCGCGCCCACACCCCTGAGTGTCACGAAGCGGGGGGAATGGACCCCTCATTCCCCCCGCTTCGTACCACTCACCCCACCCAGGCCCACGCCCAGGCCCAGGCCCAGGCCCCATCGCACCTCGCACCTCGCACCTCGCACCTCGCACCTCGCCGAGAGGATCTCCCCATGACCCGCACGTACCGCCTCCTGGCCCTCACCGCAGGGCTCTCCACCCCCAGCTCCACCCGGATGCTCACCGATCAGCTCACTCGCGAGTCCGCGGCGGCGCTGGGCCGTGACGGCGCCGAGGTCGAGGTGACCACGGTGGAGCTGCGCGAGTACGCGCACGACATCACCGACACCCTGCTCACGCGCTTCCCCAGCGAGCGCCTCGCGAGGGTGATCGAGCACGTGCGCGCGGCGGACGCGATCATCGCGGTCGCCCCGGTCTTCAACGTCGGCCCCTCGGGCCTGTTCAAGACCTTCTTCGACGCCGTCGACATGGAGCTGTGGAAGGGCAAGCCGGTGCTGCTGGGCGCGACCGCCGGCACCGCCCGACACTCTCTCGCGATCGACTACGCGATCCGGCCGATGTTCGGCTACCTGAAGGCTGAGGTGGCCCCCACCGTGGTGTTCGCGGCCTCGGCGGATTTCGGCGCGGACACCGAGGGCCAGGCCGATCAGCAGCCGCTGACGGTGCGGGTGCGTCGTGCGGCCGCAGAACTCGCCGTGATGCTGCGGGCAGGACTGGGCGAGGTCGCACCGGAGACGGCCGACGCCGATTACGGGTCCGACGCCAGCAATGCGGTCGCCGGCCGGTCGTCCTCCGCGCCGATGCTGGATCCCGAGTTCGCCGATTTCGTCCCGATGGGGACCTTGCTCGGCCGCGACTGACCCCTCGGAGTCAGTCGGGAGTCAGTCCGGGATCAGTCGTCGTCGTCCGCGGACTGCGGGGAGTCGGGGCTGGGCGCGGAGGGCGGGGAGTCCGGCGTCGCCGGGCTGGGTGCCGACTGCGCAGAGGGCGCTGACTGCGCGGAGGGCGCCGACTGCACCTTCTGCGTCGGAGCCGGACTCGTGCTCGACGGCGTCGGCGTGCTCGAGGACGACGTCGTGTTCGACGACCTCGGCGTGCTCGAGGAGGACGATCCCGTCGAGGAGGTGCTCGAGCGCTTCGGTGCCGGGGCCGCAGACTGCGCCGACGGAGCGGATGCCACAGAGACCGCGGTGACCGCCGAGAGCGCGGAGGGGATCACGGGCGATGACGCCGACGCCATCGCCTCGACGGCGGGGACCTGGTGCGGGGCCGGCTTCCCGTGCGAGGACGCGGCGTCGTCGGACTCCTCGGCGCCGGCGGCCTTCGCATCGGCCGGCTCGCTGTCGGCCGGGTCAGGGCCGGTCACCCGTTCGTCCGTCGGCTCTGCGGTCGGATCCCCGACCGAGGCGCCCAGCTCGCCGTTCCCGATCCCGGGCCCCTCGGTGGGCATCGACGGACCTCTGGCGACCAGTGCGTAGGCGGCTCCGGGGACCAGTGCGGCGGCGCCGGCGCCGGCCACGACGGTCCAGACCGTCTTCCTCTTCATGTGCTCATCCTCCCTCGGCGCGCCCACCTCACCGGGTGCGCGCTGCGGGGCCGATGCCTCGGTGGAGCCCGGCTTCCCGACCAGCAGTACATCCCGAGTCGATGAGATCAGGAACAGAGGATCATGAGAGGTCCCTCATGTGCGGATCCACGCCCACCGGCCACGCGCCCGTCTGCGCCCTGCTGTGCCGGTGACCTGCTACGATGGTGCCGTACGCTGTGGCAAACGCTTCCCGTGCCGATCGGAGGACGCATGATCCGCCCCGGGCTCTGCTCCGTCACCTTCCGCGACCTCGACGTCGAATCCGTCGTCACCCATGCCGCGGCCGCCGGCCTCGAGTGCATCGAATGGGCCGGTGACGTCCATGTCCCGCCAGGTGATGCCGCCGCCGCCGAGCATGCCCGCACCCTCACCGTGCAGGCGGGGCTCGCGGTCGCCTCCTACGGCTCCTACCTGCGATTCACCGGCACGGACGGGGAGGTCCGCACTCAGGGACAGGCCGTGCTGGATGCCGCCCGTGCCCTCCGTGCGTCGCGGATTAGGGTCTGGGCGGGCGGCACCGGCTCGGCCGACGTCACCGACGAGGAGCGCGCCCTGATCGTGCGTCGTATCCAGGAGTTCGCGGACCGCGCGGCGGAGCACGGCATCGACGTCGGCCTCGAGTTCCACGGCGGCACCCTGACCGATGGGATCGGCTCGACCCTGCGTCTGCTGGATCAGATCGACCGCGACACCGTGCTCTCCTACTGGCAGCCCCACCAGGACATGGGGGTCGCGGCGGCGCTCAAGACCCTGCACCAGGTGCTGCCCCGCACCTCCACGATCCACATCTTCTCCTGGTGGCCGGGTCATCAGCGGCTGCCGCTGGCCGAGCGGGCGGAGCTCTGGCAGGGAGCGTTCGCGATCCTGGCCGCCGAGGGCTCGGACCGCGACGCCCTGCTCGAGTTCGTCCCCGAGGACGACCCCTCCCTGCTGCGCCGCGAGGCGGACGCCCTGCGCACCCTGATCACCGCCGGCGAGGAGGCCGCCCGATGAGAGCACTGCTGGCGATGCCCGCGGGGCTGCAGCACCGCATGTTCGATGAGGCCCAGCTCGCACGGCTGCGCACCCTGGCCGTGATCGACACCGAGCGCACCGTCCCCGATCTCGCCGACGCCGCCGACGACGACCTTGCGGAGGTGGAGGTCCTGCTCACCGGCTGGGGCTCGGGCCCTGTCGACGCCGCGGCGCTCGCGCGCCTGCCCCGGCTGCGGGCGATCGTCCACACCGCCGGGACGGTGCGCCACGTCGTGACCGACGCCGTGTGGGACCGGGGCGACGTGGTGGTCACCTCGGCGACGGAGGTGAACGCGGTCCCGGTCGCGGAGTTCACCCTCGCCCAGATCCTGCTGGCCGGGAAGCGCTCCCTCGCCCAGGAGCACCGCTACCGCAGCGACCGCACCCTGCGCCCGGCGACTCTCTTCGCTCCCGGGATCGGCAACTACGGTGCTGTCGTCGGCCTCATCGGCGCCTCCCGCATCGGTGTGCTGGTGGCAGAGCACCTGCGACACTTCGACCTCGAGGTGCTGATCACCGACCCTTTCGCCGACGCCTCGCAGATCGCGGCGCTGGGCGCGACCAAGGTGGAACCGGAGGAGCTCTACGCGCGCAGCGACGTGGTGAGCCTGCATGCCCCGGACGTCCCCTCCACCCGGGGCATGGTCAGCCGGGAGCTGCTCGCGCTGATGCGCGAGGGGACCACCTTCCTCAACACCGCCCGGCCCGCCCTGGTGGACCTCGATGCGCTGCGCGAGGAGGTGGTCTCCGGACGCCTCGCTGCGGTGCTCGACGTGCACGACGACCTCGCCGTCAACGACCCTCTGTGGGAAGCGCCGCTGGCGATGATCACCCCGCACCTGGCCGGCTCGCAGGGCAATGAGCTGCATCGGATGGGCGAGGCGGCGCTCGAGGAGGTCAGGCGGCTCGGCGCCGACGAGTCGCCGCGATTCCCGGTCGACGGCTCCCGGCGGGACGTCTCCGCCTGAGGCGATCCGTCGCGTCCGGGCCAGGTCCCCTCCTCGCCGGAGCGATCTCGGAGGGGCGGGGCCCGAGCCGGCGGAGGACGAAAGTCACGCCGCCGGAGTACCCGTATGCCCCGCCTGGTGATCGGCGCCTCGCTATGCTGGCCGGAGTCGGGACAGCGTTTCCCCGCCTCGTCACGACCGCGCCCCCGAGAAGAAGGAGCTCCCGATGCCCGCCGTGCGCCTCAGCGACGTCGCCCAGGACGCCGGGGTCTCCCTGGCCACCGCCTCCCGAGTGCTCAACGGCTCCTCCCGCATCCCCGGGAAGGCCGTCGCCGAGAAGGTGGAGGCCTCCGCAGCGAAGCTGGGCTACGTCCCCAACGCCCAGGCCCAGGCCCTGGCCCGCTCCCGCTCGGGACTGATCGGCCTGGTCGTGCATGACATCGCCGACCCCTATTTCGCGACCATCGCCCGTGAGGTCCAGCAGCAGGTGTTCGCCTCGCAGTCCCAGGTGCTGCTCACGCAGACCGACCGCGAGATCGACACCGAGGTGCGGGCGCTGCGCTCCCTGATCGCCCAGCAGGTCGATGCGCTGGTTCTGGTGGGCTCCCACCGCTACGGCAACGAGTCCGACGCCGCGATCAGCACCCTGCTGGAGGGCTTCGACCGCAACGGCGGCAAGGTGGTGGGCATGGGCCAGGCCGTCGGCGTGGGGCGCACCATCGTGCCCGACAACGCCGCCGCCGCGCACGAGCTGGCCACGGCCCTGATCGTCGAGGGTCACCGGCGCTTCGCCGTGGTCCAGGGCATCGCCGGCATCCCCTCGGCCGCGGACCGCACCAGCGGATTCGTCACCGCGCTCACCGAGGCGGGGATCGAGCCGGAGCTGAACATCGAAGCCGGGCTGACCCGCGAGGGCGGCTACGCGCTGGCCGCGAGCATCCAGGACCACCTCGCCACGACGACGGCGAGCGAGGACCTGCCGCTGTGCGTGTTCGCTCCGGCGGACGTCATGGCGCTCGGCGCGCTCGGGGAGCTGCGACGACGTGGGATCGACGTGCCCGGCACGGTCTCCGTGGCCGGATTCGGCGGCGTGCCCGACGGCGAGGACTCGCACCCCACGCTCACCACCATCGCGCTCCCCCTGCACGACATGGCGCGCCAGGCCGTCGAGTGGGTGCTCGACCGCCTCGTCCTGGATCACGAGGACACCACCGACACCGCCGGAGCCACTGCGGCGAGCGGCACGGACGACGCCCCCTCGAGGACCGCTCGCGATGCGGCCGCCACCGAGGTGCATGTGCGCGGCGAGGTGCTGCTGCGCGAGTCCACAGCACTGGCCGCCCGCGCCTGACCCGCCCGCTCACCGCCCTCCTGCTCATGCAGCCGGGCAGTCCCCGACACGCGAAAGCAGCGCCGGGGAAATGAGCCGACCGTGCCGCAGACTGTCACGGTCATGGCGTCGGGGCAATGCGGCGACGTCGCCTCGCACCTCACCAGGAGCAGCTCGTGGTCATCCTGCACACCGCGATCGCCATCGCCGGCATCGTGGCCCTCATCATCAAGGCGAAGCTCGACCCGGTGATCGCCCTGATCATCGGGGCTCTGTATCTCGGCCTCGCCACCGGTGTGGGTTTCACCGAGACCGTCGGCGCGATCACCCTCGGCTTCGGAGACATCATGGCCGAGGTCGGCCTGCTCATCGGGTTCGGCGTCCTCATCGGCTCCCTGCTCTACGAGATGGGGGCCTTCCAGAAAATGGTGACGCTGCTGGTCAACGGTGTCGGCGGTCGACGACTGCCCTACGCGCTGACCGCCGCGATGTCGACCGTGTTCCCGTCGATCTACGTGGACGTCCAGGTCGTGCTGGCCTCCCCGGTGGTGCGGTCCGCGGGCCCGCAGATCGGCCAGCGAGGACTGCCGCTCATGGCCGGGGCCCTGGGGACCGGGATCTTCGCCGGGTACGTCTTCGTGATCCCGGGACTGGCCGCGGTCTCCATCGCCGGGTTGATGAGCATCCCGCTGGGGACCTGGATCCTCTACGGCATCATCCTGGGGCCTCTGACCGCGATCCTGACCACGCTGATCTTCCGCCTCATGCTCCGCGGCCGCTACTGGAAGCCCTCCGCCGACGAAGCGGCTGACGAGACGACGGATTCCCTCAACACCGAAGAGCCATCTGCGGCGCGGGCCACGATGCCTCCGCTGATCGTCTGCCTCCTGCCGATCCTCGTGCCGCTGGTGATGATCGCAGGTGGTGCCTTCGCCGAACTGTTCGGGGCCACCCATGACGCGATCGCCTTCATCGGCGACGCCAACATCGCCCTGTTCGTCGGCCTGCTCGGGGCCTACCTGCTGGCCCGTCGCGCCCTGGGGGCGGAAGGATCGAACCAGGCGATGAGCAAGGGATTCCGCACCACCGGCGAGATCCTGCTCATCACGGGCATCGGCGGCTCGCTGGGTGCCGTCATCGCGGAGACGGGGCTCGACGCGATCCTCGCCGGCCTCTTCACGGCCGACGCCGGCGCGCCCGTCATCATCAGCATCCTGCTCGCCTGGTCGATCGCCGCGCTGCTGCACCTGGCGATCGGATCCGTGTCGGTGGCCGCGATCGCCGCCGCCGGGATCATCGCCCCCGTGCTGGGATCGATCGATGTCTCCCCGATCGTCATCGGCCTCGCCGTTGCCTCGGGCGCGATGTTCGCCCTGCAGGTGAACAGCAACTTCTTCTGGATGTTCAAGTCGCTGATCGGCCTGAGCACCCAAGGCACCCTGAAGACCTTGACGATGGTCACCTCCATCGCATCGGTCGTCTCCCTGCCCCTGGTGATGGTGCTGGGCTTCATCGTTTGAGCGGCTCCTTCCGGCCCCTGCCGCGCAGAGCGCGCCGGGCGCGGAGGCAACGGCACTCGCTCACGGCGAAGTCCTCAGGCGTGCGGCAGCACCAGCTGCTCGTAGCGCTCGGCGATGATCCGCGCGGCCTCGTCGGCCGGGGTGGCCCAGACGTCCTCGTTGAAGATCTCGACCTCGATGTCCCCGGTGTAGCCCGTGGCCGCGACCATGCGGGTGATGGAGGGGAAGTCGATGTAGCCGTCGCCCATGTAGCCGCGGGAGTGCAGGGGCTCGGCAGCGAGCGGCAGGTTCCAGTCGCACACCTGGTAGCTGAACAGGCGACCCGCGGCCGCAGCGCGCTGGATGGCGCGCTCGAGGCAGGGGTCCCACCACACGTGATAGGTGTCCACGACGACGCCCGCTGCCGGGCTGCCGGAGGCCTCGGCGATGTCGAGCGCCTGGTCCAGAGTGGAGACCACGGCGCGGTCCGCCGCGAACATCGGGTGCAGCGGCTCGATCGAGAGGGTCACCCCGCGCTCGGCGGCGTAGGGCGCGAGCTCGGCGATCGCCTCGGCGACCCGGGAGCGGGCGCCGACGAGGTCCTTGTCCTCGCGGTCCACGCCGCCCACCACGAGCACCAGCGTCGGGGCGCCGAGCGCGGCGGTCTCCTCGATCGCCCGGCGGTTGTCCTCGAGCGCGGCGGCGCGGTCCGCTTCGGCGGAGGCGGTGAGGAACCCGCCGCGGCACAGCGAGCTCACCCGCAGGCCGGCGTCGTCGACCCGGCGGCGCAGGGCGTCGGCCCCCACCTCGGCGACATCCTGGCGCCACAGCCCCACGGCATCGATCCCGTGGGAGACGGTCGTCTCGAGGAACTCCTGCAGGGGCGTGGTGCGGAAGGTCCAGCGGTTCAGGGACAGGCGCTGCGTGCTCATGCCGCTCCTTCGTCGATCGCGTACCCGGCCAGGCGCAGCATCGCGTGCCAGCGCTCGGCGGCCAGGGCCGGCTGCTCGAGGTTGCCGGTGGTGGCGGCGAGCTCGATGGTGCGCGAGAGGTGCGGGAGGCTGCGGGCGCTGTGCATGCCGGCGACCATCGTGAACGCCTTCTGGTGGCCGTTCAGCCAGGCCAGGAAGGCGACCCCGGTCTTGTAGTGGAAGGTGGGGGCGGAGAACACGTGGCGTCCCAGCTCCTCGGAGGCATCGAGGATGCGCCGCGCCTCGGCGGCGTCCCCGGCATCCAGCGCCTGCACGGCGGCCGACGCGGCGGGCGCGGTGGCGGCGAAGGCCCCGAGCAGCGCATCGGAGTACTCCCCCGGTGCCAGCGCGGCCCCGGGCTCGGTCGTCGCGGTGCCGTCCCCCACGATGAGGTGGGAGAAGTGGAAGTCGTCGCCGGTGAGCATGCGCACGCCCTCGGGGAGGCGCTCGCGCACGGCGATCTCGGCGGCGTCGTCCAGCAGGCTCATCTTCACGCCGCGGATCCGCGAGGGGTCCGCCTCGATGATGCGCAGCAGCGTGTCCGCCCCGGCAGCCGGATCGGCGCTGCCGAAGTACCCCTCGAGCTGCGGGTCGAAGGCGGTGCCCAGCCAGTGCAGCACGACGGGCTCGGTCGCGGCGTCGAGCACACGGCGGTAGACGTCCTCGTACTGGGCAGGGGTGGTGGCGGCGCGGGCGAGGTGGCGGCTGGCCATGAGCACGGCGCCGGCGCCGGTGGCCTCGGTGGCGCGCAGCTGCTCGACGTACGCCTCGACGATCTGGTCCAGGCTGAGCTCGTGCTCCCCGCGCTGGTCGGTGGAGACCCCGGCGACGACGAGATCTCGCACGCTCGCCCCGGCGGGGAACACCGCCGCGATCTCGGGATCGGCGAGCGCGGCGCGGGCGGCCTCGGCCGTGCGGGCGATGAGCTCGCGCGTCGCAGCGGGATCCAGGCCCATGTTGCGCTGCGCGGTGTCCATCGCGTCGGCCACGCCGAGCCCGCGCGACCACATGGTGCGCCGGAAGGCCAGGGTCGCTTCCCAGTCGATGTCCGCCGGGGCGCCGGGGGTGTTGTCCCCGTGCACCTGCGGGATCACGTGCACCGCGGCGAAGACCACGCGGGAGCGCAGCGGCGCCGTGGGCGGGGCGAAGGCGGCCGCTTCGGCGAGCGCGAGGGTGCGCAGCGCGCCGTCCTCGTCCAGCAGGGTCAGCTGCAGGTCGCTCATGGCGCTCACACCTCCGTGAGGGGATCGAGCGTGATCCGGCGACCCTCGGCGGAGCTGGTGAGCCCCGCCTCGGCCAGGCGCACGCCGCGCGCGCCGGAGAGGAAGTCGAAGGGGTACTCGCGGCCCTCGGCATAGTGGGTGAGGAAGTCCTCCCACTGCACCTTGAAGCCGTTGTCGTAGCCGTCGGGGCCGGCGTTGTCCGGCACCTCGATCCAGTCGTCGTAGTAGTTGTGCGAGTCCTTGACGTCGGGGTTCCACACCGGCTTCGGCGTCGCCTCGCGCGGCTGGATGTGCGCACCGTGCAGGCCCACCACGGCGCTGCCCTTGGTGCCGTCGACCTGGAACTCGACCAGCTCGTCGCGGTGCACGCGCACGTCCCAGCTGGAGTTCATCTGCACGACGGTGCCGCCCTCGAGGCGGAAGACGCCGTAGGCGGCGTCGTCGGCGGTCGCGACATACTCCTGGCCCTTCTCATCCCAGCGCTTCGCGATGTGGGTGGCGGTCTGGGCGTAGACGTCCTCGATGCGGCCGAACAGCTCCTCGATGACGTAGTTCCAATGGGGGAACATGTCCGCGACGATGCCGCCGCCGTCCTCGGCGCGGTAGTTCCAGGAGGGGCGCTGGGCGGCCTGCCAATCCCCCTCGTAGACCCAGTAGCCGAACTCGCCGCGCACCGAGAGGATCTCACCGAAGAATCCGGAGTCGATCAGGCGGCGCAGCTTGAGCAGGCCGGGCAGGTAGAGCTTGTCGTGGACGACGCCGTTGACGGTGCCGTGCTGCTTCGCGAGCGTCGCGAGCTCGAGGGCGTCCTCGAAGGTCTCGGCGGTGGGCTTCTCGGTGTAGATCGCCTTGCCGGCCGCGATGGCCTTCTTGAGGTTCTCCACGCGCAGGTTCGTGACCAGGGCGTCGAAGTAGACCTCGTAGTCCGGGTTCGCGAGCGCCTCGTCGACGTCGGTGGTCCAGCTGGTCAGGCCGTGCTTCTCGGCGACGCCGCGCAGCTTCTCCTCATTGCGCCCCACCAGCAGCAGATCAGGAACCAGGCGATCCCCGTCGGCGAGCTCGACTCCGCCCTGCTCCTGGATCGCGAGCAGGGATCGCACCAGATGCTGGCGATAGCCCATGCGCCCGGTGGCGCCGTTGACGATGATCCCGATCCTGCGTGTGGCCATGTGACGGCTCTCCTCCGTGTCGTGGGTCGACCTCCGCACCGAGGCGACGGTAACCGCTTTCCGTTCCTCCCAGTGAAGCATACGGAGCCGCGCCGGGCAAGCGCTTCTCCGAGACGGTGGCTCCGGGGCGCCCGGCGACAACTCCGGGCAAGGTGTGGCCTCGACCACAGGTCGGCGCATAGGAAGGACCTCGTCACCGCCGCGGCGGATGATGTGGTCGACGACGGTGCACGGGGCGATGCGGCCCCGCCGTCCTTCTGCGCCGACGAAAGGTCCCCCGTGAAGCCTTCCCCCGCACTCCGCCGACGCGGCCCCGCCGAGCGCTGGCTCGAGGCCCTCCCGCTGGGCAACGGCCGGCTCGGAGCGATGGTCTGGGGCGACCCCGCCCGCGCCCGCTTCTCGCTGAACGAGTCGACCCTGTGGTCCGGCGGCCCGGGGACGGATGCCCCGCACCGCACGCCCCGTCGTGAGGCCCAGCAGGCGCTGGACCGCGCCCGCACCCTGTTCGAGAACGGCGCGGTGCCCGAGGCCCAGGAGCAGATCGAGCGTCTGGGCGCCTCCTGGTCCCAGGCCTACCTGCCCGTCGGCGACCTGGTCGTGGGCGTCCCGGAAGCGTCGATGCCTGGAGGCGGCACCCCCGCCGAGCGGGTCCTCGATCTCGCCGCCGCGGAGCACCGGGTGCTCACCGCGCAGGGTGATCACCTCAGCGTCGTGAGCGCCGCCGACGAGGTCCTCATCCACGCCGCACCCTGCCCCGTCGGCGCCGACCTGGTGCTCGAGTTCGACTCCCCGCTCGTCGAGGAGCGCCGGGACGCCGCGGACGGCTCCCTCACCGTGCTGCTGCGTGCTCCCTCTGACGTGCCGGCCGGCCAGTTCCGGCGTGAGGAGGAGATCGCCTGGGACCCCGAGGCCGCGAGCCGCGCCGCCGTGGTGATCCGCACCCGCCGGGACGACGACCGGGTGCTCGTGGTCTGCGCGATCGCCACCACCTGGCAGGGGCTCGGCCGCGCACCGGATCGCGACGTGCAGGACATGCTCGACGAGGCGACGGCGCAGGCGGAGGCCGCCCTCGCCCGCGGGGAGGTGGAGCTGCTGCGTCGCCATCGCGAACACCCCCGGGCAGGCGCCGACGAGGTCGCGCTCGAGCTCGGGGAGTCCGCGCCGTCGCAGCTGCTGGCCACCTCCTTCGCCTACGGTCGCTACCTGCTGGCCTCCGCCTCCCGCCCCGGCCTGCCGCCGGCGAACCTGCAGGGCCTGTGGAATGCGCGGCTCGAGGCACCCTGGTCCTCGAACTTCACGGTCAACATCAACCTGGAGATGAACCACTGGGCGGCCGGGATCGCCCACGTCCCGCAGGCCGCGGAGGCGCTCGAGCAGTACGTCGCGATGCTGCGCACCGCCGGACGGGAGACCGCGCGGCGGCTGTACGGGGCCGACGGCTGGACCGTCCACCACAACTCCGACCCCTGGGGCTACACCGAGCCGGTGCGCGGCGAGCCCTCGTGGTCGACCTGGCCGATGGGCGGACTGTGGCTCGAGCAGCTGCTGGACACCCTCGCCGCCTGCAGCGGGCGCGAGCCGCAGGAGATCGCCGCCGAGCGCTTCCCGGCCCTGCGGGAGGCGGTCGCCTTCGGGCTCTGCCTGCTGCACGAGAGCGCCGATGGGCACCTGGCCACCTTCCCCTCCACCTCCCCGGAGAACCTCTGGCGCACCGCCGAGGGCACCGCGGTGAGCCTCAGCGAGGGCACCGGCATGGACCGCTGGCTGCTGCGGGAGACGGCCCGGCACCTGGTGGACGCCGCCGCGCTGCTGGGCGAGGAGCACGACCCCGTCGTCCAGCGCGCCGCCTCGTCCCTCGATCTGGTGCCGGGCCCGCGGATCGGGGCCGACGGGCGCGTGCTGGAATGGCACCGCGACGGCCTGGAGGAGGTCGAGCCGCACCATCGGCACGTCTCCCACCTGGGATTCCTCTACCCCGGCGCCGCCCCGTCGAGCCCAAGCGAGGAGAGCGCCGCGGCCGCCTCCCTGGAGGCCCGCGGTGATGAGGCCACCGGCTGGTCGCTGGTGTGGAAGGCCTGCCTCTGGGCGCGACTGCGCCGCGCGGACCGGGTCCAGGCCCTGTTCGAGCTCTACCTGCGCCCGGCCGAGGCGGAGGACGGCACGGCCCGCAGCGGCCTGTACCCGAACCTGTTCTCCGCCCATCCCCCGTTCCAGATCGACGGGAACCTCGGGATCGTCGCCGCGATGGCGGAGTGCCTGGTCCAGAGCCACCGCGGCGAGATCGAGCTGCTGCCCGCCGTGCCGGAGCTGATGGCCGACGGCTCCGTGCGCGGCCTGCGCGCCCGGCCCGGGATCGCCGTGGACATGACTTGGAGCGAGGGCACGCTCACGCAGCTCACCCTGCGGGCGCTCGGGCCCGGGGCGCTGGGCACCCACCGGGTGCGCTGCGGGGACTGGAGCAGCCTCGTCGAGCTGGTCGATCTGGAGCCGGTGGAGGTCTCGATCGGGAGCTCCCCGGGCCGCGTGCGGCGCTGACCGGGGACCTACCGATCGTCATCTGCTGTTCTCCGGCGCGTCGGCGCTCCGGTCGCCGCCCGGCCCCGGGGCTCTGGCACGATGACCGTTCCCCGAGCGATGTGAGGAGCGTGGAGGATGGCCCGACAGATGCATGAGGCGACGAATTCTCGGGCTGCACGCCATCCGCTGCTCTCCCGTCGGGCCTTCGCCGGAGCGGTGGCACTCGCGGCCGCCGGGATGCTCGGTGCCTGCACCGATGACGGGGTCCGGGTGGCCGTGGTCGAGGCGCCGCCGGCCTCGACGGTGCTGCCGGGCACCGATCTCGCCCCCACCGCCTCGGCCCTCAGCACGGCGCTGTTCACGGCCGCGGATGCCGTCGTGATCGCGACCGAGGAGAACGCGCAGCAGCTTGCGGCCGTGAGCGCCGCGGCCGGGCTCCCGCTGCTGGTGGGCACCGATTCCGCGGTCGCCGAGGAGCTCTCCCGTCTGGCAACGGGCACCCTCGTGGCCGCCGCCGGCACAGACCTCGGCCCGCTCGGCGAGGACTTCGACGTGATCGAGCACGGGGCCGACGGAGCCGAGCTGCCCACGGCGACCCGCAGCGACCCCGCAGCGGCGGTGACCCTGCTCGTCGATCCCGAGGCCGCCGCGCCCGTCCGCGCGGTCGCCTCGGCCCTGGTCGAGGTCGCCGGGGGCACCGTCGTCGAGATCCCCGGCGGGGACCTGGGCCGCAGCAGCGCCTCCCTGGAGGCCGCCGCCACCGCGGCGGGCGAGGACCCGGCCACCGGCGTCCTGGCGCTCGGCGCCGGCTTCGGTGCGGCCGACGCCTTCGCCGCGGGCCTCGCCTCGACCCTCGCGATGCCGCAGCTGCCCGGCGGCGGGACCACCGTCTTCCCCGGTCGGCGCATGGTCGCGATGTACGGCACCCCGGGCACCCCCTCCCTCGGCGTGCTCGGCGAACAGGGCCTCGAGGACTCGATCACCCGCGTGCAGGAGCTGGTCGCGGAGTACGACGGCCTCAGCGAGGAGCCGGTCATGCCGGCCTGGGAGATCATCACCACCATCGCCGCCGGGGAGGCCGGCGCCGACGGCAACCACTCCACCGAGCTCGGCACGGGGACCCTCGGCGAATGGATCGACGCCGCCGCGGAGGCCGGCGTGTACGTGGTGCTGGACCTGCAGCCCGGCACCACCGACTTCCTCACCCAGGCGACGCTCTACGAGGACCTGCTGCTCGCCCCGCACGTGGGGCTCGCCCTGGATCCCGAGTGGCGGCTCGAGCCCGGGCAGAAGCACCTCGAGCAGATCGGCTCGGTGACCGCCGCGGAGATCAACGAGGTCTCCACCTGGCTCGCGGACCTCACCGCCGAGAACGGCCTGCCGCAGAAGGTGCTGATCCTGCATCAGTTCACCCACGCGATGATCAGCGATCGGCAGGACGTGGACACCTCCCGCCCCGAGCTCGCGATCACCCTGCACGCCGACGGCCACGGCGTCCCCGGCGACAAGCTCGGTACCTACCGGGCGCTGCAGACCGGGCTGCCCGAGGGGATCCACATGGCGTGGAAGAACTTCTACGACGAGGACACCCCGATGTTCACGCCGGAGGAGACCTACGAGGTCGAGCCGCGGCCCTGGTTCGTGTCGTACCAGTGACACCGCTCCATGCGCTGAGCAGTCCGCGCACCGCTCAGCGCTGCGGGCCTCGGTGACAGCCTCCAGCCGGGGAACCGTGCGGCGAGGTCCCGGCCGAGATCCCCGTCGGCCCCGGCTACCAGGTGCCGCTCGCCGCCGTCGGCCTCGTCCTCGAGCCGGTCCAGGCCGAGCAGATCCTGCTCACCGGCCAGGCGGACGTGGTGCTGCTGGGCCGCGAGCTGCTGCGCGATGCGAACTTCGCCCTCCGCGCGGCCGACGCCCTCCACCACGAGGACGCCGCGCTGACCCCCATGGCGTGCCACCGCGCCCACCGCTGAGCGGCGGGACGTCGGGGAAATGGGGACAATGAACGCATGCAGCGCTCCCGCCTCCACGTCCTCGGCGCCAGCGGTTCCGGCACCACGACCCTCGCGAGGGCCCTCGCTGACCGATGGGCCGTGCCCCACGCCGACGCCGATGACTACTTCTGGGCGCCCACCACGCCCCCTTTTCGGGAGAAGCGGGAGCCCGCCGCACGCGTCGCGCTGATGGAGCAGGTGTTCGCCCCGAGGGAGGCGTGGGTGCTCTCCGGCGCGATGAACGGCTGGGGCGACGAGGTGCTCGCCCGGTGCGATGCCGTCGTGTTCGTGACCCTCGACCCGGCCGAGCGCCTGCGCCGCCTCGAGGCCCGTGAGCAGGTGCGGCGCGAGGGCCAGGAGATCGACCCGCAGGCGTGGACCGAGTTCCGCGAGTGGGCGCTGGGTTACGACGATCCCGCCTTCTCCGGCCGCAGCCGCGCCGGCCACGAGGAATGGTTGAGCACCCCCGACGTCCCGGTGCTCCGTCTGGACAGCGCGCGACCCGTCAACGATCTCGTCGACGCAGTGCTGGAGTGGGAGCCGCAGAGCGTCCCGGACTGACGGGATCAGGGGCGCGCTCAGGCCGCGCGCAGATGCGCGAGCAGGGTCCGTCGGCCGATCCGACCCGCGGAGAGATGGTGCTGCGCGATCCCGAGCGTCCCCTGCATGACGCCGCCGACGAGCACCTGGAAGGCCGCGGACCAGGACCCGTGCTCGAGGTCGAGCGGGCGGACGGGGACGAGCGCAGCCCGGTGCGACCGAGCGGACGCGTGCATAGGGTGAGGACATGCCCTCCCAGCCACGGCCCCGCCCCTGCGACATGGCGGCGCGACGATGACCGCGCGCTGGCAGGAGGATCGTGTGGCCAGTGCGCTCGCCGGGACCAACCCGACCGTGCTGTCGCGCCTGCCCGGCGGATTCGCGGTGATCGGCGACGTGCAGTTCCTGCCCGGCTACTGCGTGCTCCTCACGGACCGCCCGGGAGTCGACCGGCTCTCGGCTCTCCGCCGCCCGGAACGGACCCGCTTCCTGGCGAGCATGGACCTGCTCGGCGAGGCGGTCGAGCGCACCTGCCGTGAGCGCGATCCCGCGTTCCGTCGCGTCAACCTCGAGATCCTCGGGAACACCGACGCTTTCCTCCACGCGCACGTCTGGCCGCGGTACGACTGGGAGCCGGCAGAGATCGTCACGAAGCCCGTCTGGATGCATCCCGGGCAGCGGTGGACCGACCCCGGGACGCGTCTCGGACCGCGGCACGACGAACTGCGGACCGCCCTCACCAGGGCTCTGATCCCCCACCGTCCGTGACGCCTGCACCGGCCAGCTCAGAGGCGGTCGAGCACGTCCAGGAGCCCTGTGATGCTGTCCGGGGCGAACGGTCGTCGCTGTGACCGGTCCAGATGGAGCGAGGCCAGCCCTGCTGACCTCGCCCCGTCGAGATCGTGCTCGCGATGGTCCCCGACGTGCAGCACGGAGCACGGCTCTACGGCGAGCGCCTCGCACACCTCCAGGTAGGTCCGCTCGTCGGGCTTCTTCGCACCGAGACTGTCGCTGGTCCAGACTCCGAGCACCCACGGGGCGAGGCCGAGCGCCTGCACCTTGCGCTGCTGCCTCTCCTCCGGACCGTTGGTGAGGATCGCGACGCGCAGGCCCCTGTCCTGCAGCTCTGCCAGCAGCGGGATCGCATCGTCGAAGCCGACCCACTCCTGCTCGTACAGCGTCAGGAAGCGCTCGTAGATCCGATCGAGCTGCTGCGGCTCGCTCTCGGCCGCTCGCTGTGGGAATCCGAGCTCCCGCAGGAGCGTCCGCACCCGTTCGTGCCGATAGCCCTCGCGATCGAGCACGCCGTGGCGCCGCTGCCTCATCAGCCGCTCCGCCGTGGACTCCCAGGAGTCGAGAACGGTCGTCGTGGCCCGACCGCCGAGCTCGGCGACGGTCAGAGCCAGCCCTCGTCGGGCGGACTCGGTGTGGTCGAAGAGGGTGTCGTCGAGGTCGAGGATCACCGCGCGGATCGTCGGGCGCGTCGCTCCGCCGGGCAGACTGCGCGCACTCGGGTCGGATCTCCCCATGCCTCCACGATAGGACCTGCACGGACCGCTCCCTCCCGCGGATCCATGACGAACCGCCCTACCGCTCCCCGTGCGGATGCGGGAACCTGGAGGGGAACCTGCCGCACCACCACAGAGATCGAGGACAGCATGGACGAGTACGCCATCGGGGACGGGGTCCGCGCCAAGGACGGGCCGATGCAGCACCAGTACGGGACGGTCGTCTACCTCAAGGAGGACGACTCCACCTACCTCGTGCGCTTCGCCGGCACGCAGCAGATGTACTTCCGGGCGGAGGAGCTGGAGCCCTGGGCATAGCCGGCCCCTCCCCTGCCCGTCGGCCTCAGTGGTTGCCCACCACCCACCCCTCGCCGCATTCGCCGCCGTACTCGGAGGTCTCGATGCGCACCTCGTCGCCGCGGGCGTCGAGCAGCGGCTGGTAGGAGGAGGCGACCTCCCGGCTGCCCTCGGGGATGTAGTGGAGGATCAGTGAGCGTCGGAAGCGGTCGGTGCTCGTATTGGGCTTCGAGCCGTGCACGAGGCTGCCGTGGAAGATCAGCATGTCGCCGGCGCGCATGTCCGTCTGCACCACGCTGAGGTGCTCCGGGATGGAGACGGTGATCGTGGTGAAGGACTCGGTCGCATCGGCCTCCTCGGGGCATTCGATCTCGTAGCGGTGGGTGCCGGGCACCACGCCGAGCGCGCCGTTCTCGCCGTCGCAGTCGTCCACCGCGACCCAGGCGGCGATGCAGGTCTCGGGATGGGACTGCAGGAAGTAGTTGTCCTGGTGCATGGCCTGGCCGCGCGCTCCGGCGGGCTTGAAGTAGAACATCGACTGCGCCGCCCACACGGGGCCGACGGCCGCGGCGACGCGCCCCATGATGCGCTCCTCGAGCAGCCACCGCCGGGCGAGCCGGCCGGGGGCGTGATCGTCGCGGTGCGGCTGGATCATGCGCGGGTAGGCATGCAGCGGATCGTCCTCGGGAATCTCGTGGAAGGCTCCGCCGGCACCGTCGGTCTCGATGTGCTCGGTGAACGCCTCGCGCAGCTCTCGGATCTCCTCGGCGGTGAGGACTCCGCGCAGGTGCACGGCTCCGGCCTGTTCGTAGGCGGCGGCGAGCCCCTCGGCGTCGACCTCGGCGTCGACGATCGTGAGCCCGATGTCGGTGGGGGTGGTGTGCAATGTGGTCATGCTGTCAGTCTGGAGACAGGTGCTGGCTGTCGACCAGGTGATCGGAGGGCGAGGACATGGACGATCCTGCTGTACGGCGCCAGGTGGCCGGGACCGAGGTGCCCCCGCCGGAGACAGGACGCGTGCTGCTCGGCGAGCTCGAGGAGGACGCGTCCTACCGGGTGCGCCGCTCACGCGGCACGCAGGACTGGCTGCTGCTCCACACCGTCGCCGGCGCGGGGATCGTGCGGTCGGCCGATGGGAGCCTCCATGCAGTGCATCCCGGCGAGGCGGTGCTGCTGCGCCCGGGCACCCTGCACGACTACGGCACCGATCCGGAGGCCGGGCGCTGGCGCCTGCTGTACAGCCACGTGCACCCGCCGGCGACCTGGCTCGCCCTGCTGGACTGGCCCGAGATCGCGCCGGGGTTGGGGAGGATCCGTCTCGGCGCCGAGGTGGAGGATCGCGTCCGCCAGGCCCTGCGCGGCGCGGCCCGCGCCGCGCGTCTCGCCGTCGGCCGGCCGGAGCTGTTCGCGCTCAACGGCCTCGAGGCGGCGCTGCTCTGGTACGACACCCAGAACCCGCAGCGCCACCAGCTCGACGAACGGGTGCTCGCGGTGCTCGAGCACATCGACGCACATCTGGACTCGGACCTCAACCCCGGCTCCCTCTCCGAGGTCGCGCACCTCTCCCCCTCCCGGCTCTCGCACCTGTTCACGGCGCAGGTGGGGACGCCGCCGGCGCGCTACGTGGAGGCCCAGCGGCTCGAGCGCGCGGCGCGGCTGCTGGAGCTCACCACGGCTCCGATCGCCGAGGTGGCGCGGCGGGCGGGGTTCCGCGATCCGCTCTACTTCTCGCGGCGGTTCCGCGGGGTGCACGGGGTGAGCCCGACGGAGCACCGGCAGCGGCATCGGTGAGGCGGAGCGCGGGTCGGGAGGGGCGGGGTCGCGGCGGGAGGGGGTCGGGTCAGGTCGGGAGGGGCGGCGCGGCGAATTGCGGCCGACGGAAACGCCATCCCTTTATTCCTCCATATTCCACGAGCCTCAATGCGTCGACCTTTCCTCCACACAAGCAGGTTATCCACAGTATCCACAGATACGGCTCCGGGTCTGGTCTCGGAAAGCCTGCGCCGGTAAACTCGAGGGACCTGCAGAACACTGCAGAGGATCGACGACGATCGCCCCGAGGAGGTGCCGCGATGACGTCCACCATCGACAGGCGGCCTGCGGGCGAGCACGTCCGGCCACCGGCACCGCACGCCGCGTCGCGCGAGACCGAACCTCCTCGCCGCGAGGTCCGCGCCCGCGGCCCTCTGGACCCCGAGGAGTTCGCGGCCCGCTCCTTCACCGAGCCGGGATCGATCGAGGCTCTCGTCGCCCGCGAGCTGTTCGACTCCCTCGACCAGGAGGCGCGCGCCTATGCCGAGCGCCTGCGACGGCTCGCCGTGCTCTGGGACGAGACGGACGTGGACGGCGCGGGGGACACCTACGCGATCCTCGTGGCCGATGCGCGCCGCGTGACCCTGAACCAGGCCCGGACCCTGCTGCGCGATGCCTTCATCGCCGTCACCCGGCTGCCCCGCACCCTCGAGCGTCTCGGCGCGGGCCACCTCCCGGTCTCCTGGTTCGAGCTGCTGCTGCGGCGTGTGCGTCGCCTCAGCGCCGACCAGTGCCGCCAGCTGGACGATCGTGTCGCCGACTGGGACCTCGAGAACCTCCGCGCGGACCGCTTCAGCCGTGAACTGGGCCTGCTCATCACCTGGTTCGGGGCGGCCGCCTCGCAGCCCTCCCCGCAGGAGATGCGCGATGTGGCGCTCGAGGTGGTCCCCAAGAACAACGGCACCGCGCATCTCATCATCGCCGGCCCCGTCCACGAGATCGTCGACGTCTCGCACCGTCTCGACGTCGCCGCCCGCGCCGTCCAGGACGCACAGCGCCGCGCCCTGGCCGATGGCCGCCCCGTCCCCTTCGATCTCGACGGTGCCGCCGCGCGCGACGGCCAGCATCTGACCCTCGCCACGCTGCGCTACGCGATCCTCACCCGGTCCGTGCTGGAGACCGGTGGGATCGAGGCACCCACGAGCCAGATGCGGCTCCAGGTCGTGGTGCCCGCGATGACCCTCCTCGGGGAGTCGGAGGCGCCGGGCACGATCGACGGGACCATCCCGCTGCCGGCCCCGATGGCCCGCCACCTCGCCGCCGGGGAGCCCACCTGGTACCGGATCCTCACCGATCCGACCGATGGCGCCTTCCTCCCGCTGAAGGCCGATCGCTACGCACCGACCCCGGCGATGCAGGAGCACCTGCGGCTGCTCGACCCCGTCTGCGCCGTTCCCGCATGCACCCGGAACACCTGCACCATCGGAGAATCCGACCATATCCAGGAATACGATCACAAGAATCCCGAGAACGGCGGCCAGACCGCGATCGAGAATCTTCACCGATTATGCTGGAAGCATCATGACATGAAGACTCGAAGAATCCTCGATCCGGTGCGGAATCCTGACGGCAGCACGAGCTGGCTCGTGGACGGTCGCGTGCACATGGACGTGCGGCAGAACAGGGACCTGCTCACGCCCGTGCTCGCCGAGGCTCTCCAGCGCTCCTTCGAGATCTACGAGGAGATGCTGGTCTGGGAGGAGGCCCGCCATCTCCGGCCCCTCCAGGACGCGCCCGAGCCTGAGCCCGATGTCGAGCCCACCCCGACCGCGGCCGCGACCGCGTATCCCGATCCCCCGTTCTGAGCACCCATGACGAGAGCCCCTCCGATCCCGCGGCGCGGGAGGGAGGGGCCCTCGTGATCAGGCGGTGATCACCGCGGGATCACGCGTCGACGACGACCGCCATGACGGCGGGCTCACGACGGTAGGTGCGGCGCAGGTAGCTGCCGACGGCCTCGACGATGACCTCCTCGAGCTCGCCGATGTCGTCGATCTTGTCCTGGCGGGCACGCGCGAGAGCCTTGGTCACCTGGGTCTCAGCGCCCTTGAAGGTCTTGTCGTCGTGCACGAAGCCCTTGGTGAGGAACTCCAGCGGCTCGACCGGCTGGTTCGTCTTCGGGTCCAGCAGCGCCACGACGGTGACCACGCCACCGCCGGAGAGCATGCGGCGCTCGGCGAGGGTGTCCTCGGTGGCGGTGCCGATGGTCTGGCCGTCCACGTACACCAGGCCCGCTTCGACCTTGCCGGAGATCTTCGCCTGACCGCCCACGAGGTCGACGGTCATGCCGTCCTGCGCGATGACGATGTTCTTCTCCGGGACGCCGGTGCGGCGCGCCAGCTCGGCGTTGGCGTGGAGGTGCTTGGACTCGCCGTGCACGGGCATGACGTTCTTCGGGCGCACGATGTTGTAGCAGTACACGAGCTCACCGGCGCTCGCGTGGCCGGAGACGTGCACCTTCGCGTTGCCCTTGTGGACGATGTTCGCGCCCAGGTCGGTGAGCTTGTTGATGATCCCGTAGATGGCGTTCTCGTTGCCGGGGATCAGCGAGGAGGCCATGAGCACGGTGTCGCCCTCGCCCACCTGGATCTGGTGGTCGCCGTTGGCCATGCGCGCGAGCGCCGCCATCGGCTCGCCCTGGGAACCGGTGCAGATCAGGGTGACCTTGTGATCGGGCATCGACTGGATCTTGCGGAAGTCGACGACCAGGCCCTTGGGGATGTCCAGGTAGTTCAGATCGCGGGCGATCGCCATGTTGCGCACCATCGAGCGGCCGACGAAGGCGACCTTGCGGCCGTTGGCGTGGGCGGCGTTGAGCACCTGCTGGATGCGGTGCACGTGGCTGGCGAAGCTGGAGACGATGATGCGGCGCGGCGACGTGGTGAAGACCTGGTCGATCGCGGGGTTCAGGTCCCGCTCGGACATCGTGAAGCCGGGGACCTCGGCGTTCGTCGAGTCGGTGAGGAACAGGTCCACGCCCTCCTCGCCGAGGCGGGAGAAGGCGCGCAGGTCGGTGATGCGGCCGTCCAGCGGGAACTGGTCCATCTTGAAGTCACCGGTGTGCAGCACGGAACCGGCCTTGGTGCGGATCATGACCGCGAGGGCGTCCGGGATGGAGTGGTTGACCGCGACGAACTCGAGGTCGAAGGAACCGGCCTTGTGCTTCTGCCCCGCCTCGACCTGGATGGTCTTCGGGGTGATGCGGTGCTCCTTGAGCTTCGCGGTGATGAACGCGAGCGTCAGCTCGGAACCGATCAGGGGGATGTCGGCCCGCTCCTTGAGCAGGTACGGCACACCGCCGATGTGGTCCTCGTGCCCGTGGGTGAGGACGATGCACTCGATGTCGTCGAGGCGGTCACGGATGGAGGTGAAGTCCGGCAGGATCACGTCGATGCCGGGCTGGTGCTCCTCGGGGAACAGCACGCCGCAGTCGACGATCATCAGCTTGCCGGCGTGCTCGAACACCGTCATGTTGCGACCGACCTCGCCGAGGCCGCCGAGCGCGGTGATGCGCAGCCCGTTGCGGGCAAGGCGCGGAGGGGCGGACAGCTTGGTACGAGGAGAAGGCATAGGGGAGTCTCTTTCGTCGGAGGGTCAGGGTCTCAGGTCTGGGGTGGCGCGCGCGTCGCAGCGGTCGCAGCAGCGTCCACACCCTCAAACGTACGTCAGGATCGCGTCATTTCCTCATCTATGCCGGATTGGCCACGTTCAGCACGCCGATTCGGCGGCATTCGGGATGCCGTACTCGTCAGTAACCCAACTCTGGTGCGGGCTCGAGGCGACGGGAGCGGAAGCACGGGAGCCGAGGGCAGCGGAGCCGCGGCGCCAGCGCGGTTCACGCGAGGGCTTCTCGCAGTGCGTCGAGTGACCGCTCGGCGCGGAAGGCATGACCGCCGTCTTCGACCACGAGCTCGGGCGGGACCGCCCCCTGTGCCTGCCACACCCCGTCCAGTCGGGCGAAGGACTCACGGGTCGCCGCGATCGGGAAGATCGGATCCCGCTCGCCCGCCTCCAGGATCAGCGGGCGTGGGGCGACGAGAGCGGCGATGTCAGCCATCTCGAGCTCCGGCAGCAGGCCCGGGATGATGTTGCAGGGGCAGTGACGGATCGCGGCGATGCTCGCGGTGAAGCTGCTGAAGTAGTTCGCGACCAGCGCCGCGGCGATCGAGGTGTCCACTGCGGCGAGCAGCAGCGAGACGGCCCCTCCCCCGGAGCCGCCGGCGACGGCCACCCTGTCCGGGTCGATGCCCGGCAGTCCGCGCAGGGCCTGGGCGGCGGCGCGGGCGTCGGCCACCCGCCGGCCCATCACGGGCGTGCCGTGCAGCAGGTGGCGGGCGGCGTCGATGCCGCAGGAGTTCTCCGCCGGTTCGTACGGCTCCGCGCCCTCGGGACGCGGGACGCGTCGCCTGCCGAAGCCGACCATCTCCGGGCACAGCACCGTCACCCCTGCCCGCACCAGCTTGTGGGCGAGTCCGTCGTGGTAGTCGTCGACCGGATCCGTACGCACCAGGTCATCGATGCCGCGGCCGTGCCCGGCCACCAGCACCACGGCGGCACCGGTGGCGGCCGACGGGTCGGGGCGCAGGAGGAAGGCGGGGATGTCGGTGCCGTCGGCGGCGAGGACCAGCACCTTCTCGGGAGCCCCGTGCGAGGGGGCCGACGGGATCGACTCGAGGCGTGCCCGGCCGTCGGCCTCTGCGGTGGCGAGTCCCAGCAGCGAGATCAGGCGCTCCCGTGTCGCCGACGGATCGGTGGGCGGGAGCGGGGTGCGGTGATCGGTCATGCGAGGCATTCTGCTCCGATGCGTCCCGGCGCCGGCCTGAACTGCGGACCGGCCCAGGCTCCGACAGCACCCGGGACGCGCATCCTGCGCAGCGGATCGGACCACTTCAGGGGGCGCTGGTGACTCATCCCTTCACCGAGCCGATCATGGCTCCCTTGACGAAGAAGCGCTGCACGAAGGGGTAGATCGCGAGCATCGGCAGGGTGGCCACGGCGATCACGGCCATCTTCACCGACTGCGCGGGCGGGACGACGTCCACGGCGGTGGCATCGGCGTTCATGCCGCTGGAGACGATGACGACCTGGCGCAGCAGCACCTGGATGGGCCACTTCGAGGAGTCGTTGATGTACAGCACGGCGTGCATGTAGGTGTTCCAGTAGGTCACCGCGTAGAACAGCCCGATGGTCGCGATGGAGGCGAGCGACAGCGGCAGCACCACGCGCGTGAACACGCCCACCTCTGAGCAGCCGTCGATGCGGGAGGCCTCCTCGAGGCTGGCCGGGATGCCCTGGAAGAAGTTGCGCATGATGACGAGGTTGAAGGCGTTGACGGCGACCGGGAGGATCAGCGACCACAGCGAGTCCACCAGCCCGAGCTTTGTCACCACGATGAAGCTGGGGATCATGCCGCCGCTGAAGAGCATGGTGAAGATGACCAGGAAGTTGATGTAGCGGCGACCGGGCAGCTGGGGCTTCGAGAGCGCGTAGGCCATCATCGAGGTGAGCACCAGGCTGACGAAGGTGCCCACCACCGTCACGAACACCGAGACGCCCATGGCGCGGAAGATCGTGGGGGTGGAGAGGATGTACTGGTAGGCCGCCGTGGACCATTCCCGCGGGATGAGGACGAAGTTCCGGGTGGCGAGCTCCCCGGGAGTGGCGAAGGAGCTGCCGATGATGTGGACGAAGGGGATCAGGCACATCAGCGCGAAGCCGGTGAGGAGGATCCCGTTGAACACCCCGAAGACCTTCTGACCCCTGGTGCGGGGGCGTCCTCTGCGCCGCGGGGACGGCACCTTCGCAGCGCCTCCGAGCGGGGGCTCGGTGACCTCGTCCGCGAGGGTCGGGGGGACCGATGGGGAGGTGTGGGAGAGGGTCATCCGGGGCTCCGCTCGGAGGTGGGGCGCAGGACGAACAGCCCTGCGGCAAGGAAGAACAGGAAGGCGACGGGGAACAGCAGCAGCTGGCTGCCCACCAGGCACACGAGCCCCGCGCCGAGGAACCACGCGCCCGCGGTGCGCCGGTGCGGACGGCCACGGAGGTACGCGATGCCGGCGGCGCTCAGCAGCAGGAGAACGACCAGGGAGATGCCGAACCAGGCCGCGAGCGTGCTGGCCATCTCGTGGGCCTGCGCGACGGGGAGGTCGCCGCCGCCCAGCAGCGCAGGCATCACGACCTCTTCGAAAGTGGGCATGTCGATCTCGCGCATCACCAGCGTGAAGCCGCCCATGGTCAGGATCGACAGCAGGATTCCGACGGCGACGAGCACGAGCTCCGCCGTGCGGCGCACAGGGGCCGGACGGGTCATCACGCTCATCACCCCGCCGCCTCGGCGGAGATGCGCTCGCACTCCTCGAGCAGGAGGGCCTCCCCGCGAGCGCCGTGGACACGCACCTCGGACAGTCGTGCGTCGTGCACGAAGCCGAGCCGCATGCCCTCGCCCGCGACCGGGTCCACCCCGTCGGCCATCTCAGGTGTGCCCGGGACAGGGTCCTCGGCGAAGGTCACCGCGACGTCGTGCAGGGAGATGTCCCGCAGCGGCGACTCGGGGAGCCCGAAGAGATGCGCGGCGCTCGCGCGCACGCCGGTGGCCGTGATGTGCGAGAGGTGGAGGCCGCGGATCTGCGGGGTGCCCTCGTCGATGTCCCGGGCGCTGCGGTCCCCGACGTGGGGCAGCTTCCCCTCCGGGCCGCAGTGGTAGAAGGAGTTGACGGTGAAGGGGCTCAGCACGTCCTCCATGACGATCGAGCTCACTCGCACGTTCTCGATGAGTCCGCCGCGGCCACGGCGGGTCTTGACCCGTATCCCGCGGTCGGTGCCGCGGAACACGCACGAGCTGATCACGACGTTCCGCACCCCTCCGGCCATCTCGCTGCCGAGGACCACACCGCCGTGGCCGTGCACCATCGTGCAGTTCGTGATGGTGATGTTCTCGCAGGCCACCCGCTCCGGGGTGCGCTCGGTACCGGCTTTGATCGCGATGCAGTCATCGCCCACATCGATGTGGCAGTCGCTGATGCGCACGTTCCGACAGGACTCGGGATCGATGCCATCCGTGTTCGGGGAGTCGGCGGGATTCTGGATGCTGAGCCCGGAGATGCTGACGTCCTCGCACAGCGCGGGGTGCACCGTCCAGGCCGGCGAGTTGCGCAGCACCACGTCCCGCAGCACGACGCGGTGGCACTCGTGGAGGCCGATGAGGGTGGGGCGCGCCAGCTCGAGCTGGTCACGGTGCTCCCACCAGTAGGCACCGCCGCCGTCGATGGTGCCCAGCCCCGTGATCGCCACATCCGATTCCCCCTGGGCGAAGAGGCACGGCGAGTGCACGGTCCCGGCCACCCCCTCCCAGCGCGCCTCGACGGGCGGGTACAGGGCAGGATCGGGGACGAACTGCAGGACCGACCCGGCCTCGAGGTGCAGCTCGATGCCCGAGCGCAGACGCAGCGCACCGGTGCGATGCACGCCGGGACCGATGACGACCCGTCCGCCGCCGCGTGCGGCGGCGTCGTCGATCTCGCGCTGGAGGCGCGCGGTGACCAGGTCATCAGCTGCCGCATCCGGTGCGGCCGAGGTGTCGGTGGTCTGGTCGGTGAGGGTCACAGGTGGTGCCTTCTTTCGGAGGATGAAGCGGTGCGGTGGAGCCGACGGGGCAGGCTCAGAGGGCGTCGTAGGCCTCGGTGTACTCGGCGATGATGTCGTCGAGGCCCTGCCCGCGCACCGCCTCGATGGTCGCCTCGTAGTCCGCGATCGTCGCCTGGCCCATGACCACCTTGGAGTAGGTGTCGCTGAGGGCCTGCTCGATGGTGGAGGCCGAGCTGTCGTACGCGGGCGAGGTGAGCTGCTGGGCCGGATTGGTGATGGCGAACTCCTCGTTCTCCGCCATCATCTCGTTCGCCAGGTTGACGTACTCGTCGGTGGACTTGTAGGTCTCCACGACGTAGTTGGGGCGCGAGCCGTTGTAGGGCTGGACCTCGGTCTCCCACCGTGCCTGGTCGATGATCTCGAGGGCACCCTCGCCGTCGAACTCGAAGTGGGTCCCCTCCACGCCGTTGGTCATGAGCTGGAAGCTCGGCTCCTCGTGGAGCGCGTTCATGAGCTCGAGACCGCGACGCACATCGGCCTCCTCCGGCAGGCTCTGGGTGGAGAAGCTGAACAGGCCGCCCATGCCGCCATTGGTGTCCGAGAGGATGCGGCGCGGGACGTCCTTGTGGGTGATGTCGTTGATGAGGGTCCACTCCACCTCGGTGTCAGGGGAGATGGACTCCGCGAGCGCGACGTAGTTCTTCGCCTCGAACAGGCCCGTCACCACGATGCCGCCCTTGTCCTGCGCGATCGCCTGCTGCTGGTTCTGCTTCTGGGTGGTGATGAACTCCTGGTTGATGCCGCCGGCGGCATAGACGCCGGCGTACCACTCCATCGCCTCCTTGAACTCGTCGGTGATGTAGGCGGGGATGATCTTCCCCGAGGCCTCGTCGAGCTGGAAGCGGTCCCCAGCGCCGAAGTAGCCGGTCAGCGAGCGGAAGCCCACACCGAAGGACTCCTGGCGGTCGATGAAGCCGGTCGTCTCCGCGCCCGTGCCGGTGGGATCGCCCTCGGCAAAGGCGATCGCCACCTCCTCGAGCTCCTCGATCGTGTGGGGCACCTCGAGGCCCAGTCGGTCCAGCCAGTCCTGGCGCACCAGCACGCCGTAACGGGCGACCTCCTTGACCATCGGCACGCCGTAGAGCTTGCCGTCGATGCGTCCCGCATCGAGGGTGGCGGGATTGATGCCGGCCAGGTTCGGGTAGTCGCCCAGGAGATCGTCGATCTCCCAGAACATGCCCGAGGTGAGCGCCTGGCGCACCGCGGACTGGTTCCACGAGACGTTGGTGGTGATGTCGGCGATGTCTCCGGAGGCGATCACCGCATTGACCTTCTCGTCCCAGGACGAGGCTGGAACCCACTGCATCTCGAAGGGGGTGCCGGTGCTCTCGGACAGGCCCGACTCGACGGTGCCGCCGGCCGCCGGCGTGGTGGGTGTGTGGAGGATCGACATCCAGGTCAGCGGCGAGGCGCTGCCGGAGCCGCCGCCGCTGCCTGAGGAGCCGCAGGCGGCGAGGCCCACGGCGCCGGCCGCGGCGAGGGGCAGGGACGTCAGGAGAGTTCTGCGCTGAATCATCCTGGGATTCCTTTCGATGTCGGCCGTCCTCGGCCTGGGAGGGATCGTGCGGGTGGGTTCGGGAGGACGTGCAGGGCGGTGCCGACGGGCGCTGGGAGCCCGTCGGCACCGGCATCCTCAGCTCACGGCGTCGTGGGCCTCGGTGTACTCGGCGATGATGTCGTCCAGGCCCTGGCCGCGCAGCGACTCGATGGTCGACTCGTAGTCCGCCATGGAGGACTGGCCCATGATGAAGGTGTTGTAGGCGTCGTTGAGAGCGGTCTCGATCGTCGTCCACTGGGCGTCGTACGTCGTCGAGGACAGGGACTGGGCCGGGTTCACGATCGCGAACTCGTCGTTCTCCGCCATCAGCTCGTTGGCGAGATTGACGTAGGGATCGGTGGACTTGTACAGGACCACCTGGTCAGAGGGCCGCGAGCTCGAGTAGGGCTGAACCTCCTGCTCCCAGCGGGTCTGATCGGTGATGGTCACCGCGCCGTCGGCGTCGATCTCGAAGTGCGTCCCCTCGACGCCGTTGGTCATGAGCTCGAAGGACTCCTCGTCCAGGAGCTTGTCGATGAGCCCGAGGGCGCGCTTGGCGTCCTCCTCGCTCTTCAGGGTCTGGGTGTTGAGGGCCATCAGCCCGCCCATGCCGCCGTTGGTGTCCGAGAGGATCCGGCGCGGCACGTCCTCATGGGTGATGTCATTGATGAGGGTCCACTCGACCTCGGTCTCGGCGTTGATCTCGTTCGCCAGCGCCACGTAGTTCTTCGCCTCGAACAGCCCCGTCACCACGAGACCGCCCTTGTCCTGGGCGATCGCCTGCTGCTGGTTCTGCTTCTGGGTGGTGATGAACTCCTTGTTGATCCCCCCGGCCTCGTACACGCCGCGGTACCACTCCATCGCCTCCTTGAACGCCTCGGTCGTGGCAGCGGGGACGATCTTCCCCGAGGGATCCAGCTCGAAACGATCCCCCGCCCCGAAGTACCCGCTCAAGGAACGGAAGCCGACCATGAAGCTCTCCTCGCGGTCGATGAACCCGGTGGTCTGGGAGCCGGTGCCGGTGGGGTCGCCCTCGGCGAAGGCCCTCGCGACCTCCTCGAGCTCTGCGGTCGTGTGCGGCACCTCCAGACCCAGGCGATCAAGCCAGTCCTGACGCACCAGCACCCCGTAGCGGGCCATCGGCTTCTGGAACGGGACGCCGTAGAGCACCCCGTCCAGCCGCGCCGCGTCGATGATGGCGGGATTGATCGCCGCAAGGTTCGGGAACTCCGCGAGCAGCGGCTCGACGTCCCAGAACAGTCCGGAGGCCAGCGGTTCGCGGACGGAGGCCATGCCCTGGTTCAACGTGTTGATGTCGGCGAGGGAGCCCGAGGCGAGCGCGGCGGTGATCTTCTCCTCCTTCGAGGCGTCCGGCACCCACTGGAACTCGACCTCGATGCCCGAGTGCTCCTGGAGCCCCGTCATCACCGGGCCGGCGGCGTCAGGTGTGGTGGGCGTGTGCAGCATCGACATCCAGGTCAGAGACCCGTCGGAGCCGCCCGACCCGCCGGATCCGCTGTTCCCGCCGCAGGCGGAGAGGGCGAGACCACCCGCCGCTGCGACAGGGAGGGCCTTGAGGAGACTTCTGCGCTGGATCATGCGGGAACACCTTTCGTCAGGGGTGCGGGCGCATCGGTGCGCACCGCTTCAGGGTCTCGGGGGAGATCCCGCCAGGCCGAGCGCAGGATCAGGGCCACCAGGAGGGCCGGAAGCACGGCCCCCAGGAGGAGGAGCAGGGGCATCGCGAGGCGGAACATCGCGAGGTAGGCGAGGGCGACGCCGGTCGCGCCGAGCACGCTCCAGTGCAGCGAGCCGATGCCCAGCAGCAGCGCGGTGACGATCTGGCGCCTCGCTCCGACCACCTCCGTCGCCGCCATCACGAAGAACACGTAGGCGCCGATGAGCACGAGCGCGGCGAGCGCCACGAGGTTCGCGACCCGCAGGTACCAGTCGCTCAGGCTGAGGAGGTTCACGACGATGACCGTGCCTGCCCCGAGCAGCACCCATCCCATGACCACGGGACGGAATCCCTGCTCCCTCGCGCGGCGGAAGAAGGTCGCCGTCGTCGGCGGTCCCTCCCCGCGGCGGACCCATCCGTCCAGGCAGCTCGCGAGCGCATAGCTCGCCGGGCCGAAACCCAGGACCACCAGGCCCATCAGGGTCATGAGCATCCACAGCAGGTTCAGCTGGATCAGGCGCCAGAAGGCCCCGAGCCAGTGGTTCAGCGTCGCGAAGGATTCGAAGGAGAACAACATGACCTCAATACACGCCTTCTTCGCCGAACTTCTTGGCGAGGGAGTTGGCGATCATCACGAGGATCAGCCCCACGAGTCCCTTGAACAGGCCCACGGCCGTCGCGAAGCTGAGCTGGCCGTTCTGGATGCCGGCGGTGTACACGTAGGTGTCGAAGATTTCTCCGACTTCGCGGTTCAGGGAGTTCAGCAGCAGGAACATGTGCTCGAAGCCCAGCTCGAGGAAGTCCCCGATCGAGAGGATGAACAGCACGATGATCGTGGCGCGGATGGCGGGGAGCGTGATGTGCCAGGTCTGCCTCCACCGGTTGGCGCCGTCGATCTCCGCCGCCTCGTAGAGGTTCATGTCGATCGCGGTGAGCGCGGCGAGATACACGATGGTCCCCCACCCCGCGGTGCGCCAGATGTGCTGGAAGACGTACATGGGCCGCAGCCACTCGGGGTCGGTGAGGAACCCGATGGGCTCGAATCCCAGCTGCTGGACGACGTTGTTGATGGCTCCGCCGTCGATCGTGAGCATGACGTAGAAGATCGACACCACGATCACCCAGGACATGAAGTGGGGGATGTAGATGATCGTCTGGACGCTGCGCTGGAACCACTTCGAGCGCAGCTCGTTCAGCAGCAGCGCGAGGATGATCGGCACCGGGAACGAGATCACCATGAGCAGGATCGAGAGGATCAGGGTGTTGCGCAGCAGCATCGTGAACGTGTTCTCGGTGAAGAGGCGCACGAAGTGCTCGAAGCCCACCCACGGGCTGTTCAGGATCCCCAGGAACGGCTTGTAGTCCTGGAACGAGATGATGAGCCCGCCCATGGGCACGTACTTGAAGACCAGGAAGTAGAGGATGCCGGGGATCGCCATCAGGTAGAGGGTCCGGTACCTCCACAGCTGGGAGCCCACGCTCCGCTTGCGCGGTGCGAGCGGTGCGGATCCCGCCGAGGGGGCGAGCGCTGGGACGTCGAGCCGGGGCGCGCTCGCACCGGAGTCGATCACGGGGTCAGACACCATGGATAAACCTCTGCTCCTCATTGAGAGTCGGCGAGAAACCGTTCCCTGGGTAACCGGTTGCTCGCGTTCGCCACAGTCTGGACTCGGTGACAATCGGTGTCAACGCCTCAGTCCGAATCTCCTCGAGGCTGCCGGCCGACTGCACCTGCATTTCTGACAAAACACCAGTTCATAGCGATGTCACGATCAGGTATCGCCGGATCGCGCTCGCGCGGCACGCCTCGACAGCACGCTCTTCCCCCTGCAACCCGGCCCTGATACGGTGTGCGACCAGGACGCCAGAAACCGGTTCCCCGGCTCGTGCATCGTCCGGCATCTCACCTCAGCTCAGGAGTCCCCGTGGAGCATCTCTCGAACCCCGTCCTCGACGCGGACTGGCCCGACCCCGATGCGATCCGCGTGGGCTCGGAGTACTGGATGATCGCCTCGAGCTTCAACCGGGCACCGGGCCTGCCCGTGCTGCGCTCGGAGAACCTGGTGGACTGGGAGCACGTCACCAACGCGCTGCCCGCCGTGGTGCCCGCCGAGCACTACTCCCTGCCCCGACGGGGCAGCGGTGTGTGGGCGCCGGCGCTGCGCGAGCACGCGGGCACGTTCTTCATCGTCTACCCCGATGCCGACCACGGGATCTTCGTGCTCACCGCCCCGCACCCGACCGGGCCGTGGAGCGCGCCGCACCTGCTGCTGGCCGGCCACGGCCTGATCGACCCGTGCCCGCTGTGGGACGAGGACGGCCGCGCGTACCTCGTGCACGGCTGGGCGAAGTCCCGCGCCCGGGTGAAGAACCTGCTCAGCGTGCTCGAGGTGACGCCGGACCTCACCGCCGCCCTCTCCCCCACCCGCACCGTGATCGACGGGGCCGACATCCCCGGCATGCTCACCCTCGAAGGGCCCAAGGCCTACCGTCGCGACGGCTGGTACTGGATCTACGCCCCGGCCGGAGGGGTCGCCGACGGCTACCAGGTGGTCTTCCGTGCTCGGGACGTCCACGGCCCCTATGAGCACCGGATCGTGCTCGAGCAGGACTCCTCCCCGGTCAACGGACCGCATCAGGGCGCTCTCGTCGACGACGAGGACGGCAACCTGTGGTTCCTCCACTTCCAGGACCGCGGCGTGTTCGGTCGGGTCACCCATGTCCAGCCGGTGACGGTGGATGAGGAGGGCTGGCCGCACATGGGCGAGCCCCTCGACGCCGTCCGCGGTCGGCCCCTCGCCGAGCTGCCCGCGCTCGGTGCGACGCTGCAGGGCCCGAGCGGAGCCGAGGGCGAGGCGCAGCCCTGGTCGGAGCCGCAGCGATCTGACGACTTCCACTCCCCGGTCCTCACCCCGCGCTGGCACTGGCAGGCGAACCCGGACCCTTCCTGGCACCGCACCGGCGACGGGGGCCTGGACCTGGCCTTCGTCCCCAGCCCCCGCGGTGACCTGCGCGATCTCGGGGCGATCCTCGGTCAGCAGCTGCCCGGCCAGCCCTCCACCTGGACGGTGGACCTCACCCTGCCGACCCCGGCGACCGCCGCGGCTCCCGCCTCCGAGGAGCGCGCCGGGCTCGTGGTCCTGGGGTACGCCTACGCCTGGGCGGGGCTGCGTCGCGACGCGGACGGCATCTCGCTGGTCTCCGCCACGATGACCGCGGACGGCGCCGAGGAGGAGACCCTCGCGCACCGCGTTCTCCACGAGGACCCGGGCGCCGAGGTCACCGTCGGGCTCGAGCTCCTCACCGCACCCACCGGGCGCGTGACCCTCACGGCCCTCGTGGAGGGCGCCCGGGTGCCGCTGCTCGCGGACTGGCAGGCCGTCGAGGGGCATTGGATCGGAGCGGAGGTGGGGCTCTTCGCCACGGCCCTCGGCATGGTGCACCATCGACTCGAGGACCGTCGTGCCCGATTCGGGCCGGTGGTCGTGCGACGCGACGAACGGGAGATCTGATGACACGAGGACGAGGCGGCCCCACCATCACGCAGGTGGCCGAGGCGGCCGGGGTGTCCCGCGCCACCGTCTCCCGGGTGCTGAACGGGCACACCTCCGTCGACCCCGGGATCGGAGCCCGGGTCCGGGAGACCGCGCAGCGCATGCGCTATCAGCCCAACATCACCGCCCGCAACCTCTCCACCGGGCGCACGCGCACCATCGCGCTGATCATCCCCGATCTGGGGAACCCGATGTACCAGTCGCTCCTGCGCGGCATCTCCCGGGCCGCCGAGGCCGACGGGTACAGCGTGCTGGTCGCGGAGGCCGGCTCACCCGACTCCGAGGCGACTCTCGCCCGGGACGCACGCCGGCAGTGCGACGCGATCATGCTGGTCTCCCCGAGGATGGACGATCTGAGCCTCGAGGAGGTCATCGCCCGGGCGGACCCCGTCGTGGTGCTGAACCGCAGGCCGCTGAACCGGAGCACCGGCGTCGTCGCGATCGATTACGCGAGCGGCATGCGCCAGCTCGTGGAGCATCTCACCGGATTCGGGCACCGGGACCTGGTGTACCTCGCCGGGCCGCCGCGCAGCGCCGCCCACCGCGAACGCCTCGCCGCCCTGCACTCCCTCACCGGCGCCGACCCGTCCCTCACCCTCCAGGTGCTGCCGGGCGGAGCGACCATGTCCGCCGGGTACGACGCGGCGGAGGCCGTGCTCGCCTCCCGGGCGACCGCGGCGCTGGCCTTCAACGATCTGGTCGCCTTCGGGCTGCAGTCCCGGTTGAACGAGTTCGGGGTCAACGTCCCCGGCGATGTGTCGGTGACGGGATTCGACGGCATCGACCTCACCCAGTTCGCGGTGCCGAAACTGACCACGGTGGGCCAGGAGCAGCTCGACGCCGGGGCGGTCGCGTGGTCGCTCCTGCGCGAACGGCTCGACGGCACAGACGGCACGAACGGCACAGACGGAGCTGCCGGCAGCAGGGTGCGGGTCCTCGAGCCGATCCTGCTGGTCGGGAACAGCACCGGTCGGGTCCCTCCGTCCCGGGTCCCCACGGTCTCCGGATCCGGACTCGTCGAGGACTCCCTCCTGGAGGACATCGGCAACGTGCCCTTCGGCTGGGTGAAGGAGGGCCGGGACTGGACCCTGCTGGCCGGAGGGACGCTGCTGGCCGTGGCCGCGTCCGGCAGCAGCATGCCGCCCGTGCACAGCCCTCGCCCGCACCTGCATCCCGTGCGCTCCCTCGCGGGCCGGGCGATGACCGTCACCAATCCCACCGACCATCGCCACCACTTCGGGTTGTCCCTCACGGTCCCCGACGTCAACGGCACCACCTACTGGGGCGGTCGCACCTACGTCGAGGGCCGAGGGTCGACCCTGCTGGACAACCATGGGGTGCAGGAGTCCCTGCGGGAGTCGCTGGACCCGGCCGGGCGGGAGCTCTCGTCCCGCGTGCAGTGGCGTGCCCACGACGGCTCCGGCCTGCTGGACGAGCAGCGTCACCTCGGCTCCTACGCGCTGCCCGGCCCGCGCGGATGGGGCCTGCGCTGGCGGAGCCGGCTCCGGCCGGTCACCGACCCCGTGACGTTTACGAGTCCCGCGAACCGCGGCCGGCTCGGGGCGGGCTACGGCGGACTGTTCTGGCGCCTGCCCCCTGCCGACGAGGTGCAGGTGCTGGTCGAGGGCGGGCGCGGGGAAGCCGCGGCGCACGGGTCCCGCAGTCCCTTCGTCATCATCCAGCGACGCCACGGCACCACCTGGAGCAGCCTGCTGATGGTGCAGGACGAGGAGGCGCAGGGTCGGCTCGACCCGTGGTTCGTGCGCATCTCGGACTACATCGGCACCGGCAGCAGCCTCGCATGGGACGCCCCGCGCCGTCTCGACCCCGGCGCGCACCTGGACGTGGTGGTGCGCACCGCCGTGTTCGACCACCCGGTGAGCGTCGACGACGTGCCCGCTCTGCTCGCGTCGATCACGGCCGCCGAGGGCCCGGCCGCCGCATTCGGCTGATCCTGCCCGTGCGAAGGAGCACCATGACCGTCGGCATCCCACTCTCCGCTCCCGGGACCACGGCACTCGTCGGCCGCCGCGCCGGGACCCTCCCCTCGCTGTCCCTCGCACTCGAGGACCCTGCCGTGCGGGAGATCGTGATCGAGCCCGGCGAGTACGTCGAGCAGGTGGTGATCGCCCCGCGCGAGAGCGAGCTGCTGATCCGCTCCGCGACCGGTCGCGCCGAGGACGTGCGGATCGTCTTCGGTCTCCACCAGGGGGCGCGGGACCGCACGGGCCTGCCGTTCGTGCAGGACTGTGCGACGCTCACGATCGACGCCGACCATGTCACCGTGCGTGATCTGACCGTCGCCAACTCCTTCGACAAGCGACTCCACCCCGAGTGGCCCGACACCCAGGCGATCGCCCTGCGCACCCGCGGCGACCGGATCCTCATGGAGCGCTGCCACCTGCTCGGCCGGCAGGACACGGTTCTGCTGGACGCCCCCGGCTGGGCGTCGGTGCGCCGCGCCCACCTGCGCGACTGCCTCATCGAGGGCGATGTCGACTTCCTCTACGGCCGGGCGACCGCCCTGATCGAGGGCGGGGAGATCCGCAGCGTCGGCCCCGGCTTCCTGCTGGCCCCCTCGACGGCGCGCGAGAACCCGCGCGGTCTGCTCGTGCACGGGGCGCGGCTCACGGCGGCCGACGGGGTCCCGGCCGGGAGCGTGCGGCTCGGGCGGCCCTGGCACCCCGGTGGGAAGCCCGATGCGATCGGGCAGGGGATCGTCAGCTCCTGCGTCGTCGGACCGCACGTGGCGGTCGATCCGTGGAGCGGGATGGGGGGCTTCGACTGGGAGGACGCGCGGCTGGCCGAGCACGGCGACGACTGGGGCGAGCGGGAGAGCAGGGGCCCGCAGCTCGCTGCCGCGCCCGACCCGGC